>CP049016.1:0-654691 GCA_004376055.2 Nitrospirales bacterium LBB_01 | reverse complement strand
GAATTGTCATAGCCTCTGACCTCACGCACACAGCTGAAACATTTGCCGCAATTGTAGAGGCAAAGTTTAAAGGTATTGAAATCTACGATATGCCTCAGATGTATGAAGAGCTCACCACAATGATGCCTGTATTTAGCCTTGATGATATATGGCTTAGTTACGCCTCATTTTACGGAATCAATAACAACATCTATAACGCAAAATTAAAACACATTGCGGATAAAATCATCTCTGTTGTCATTCTTATAATTTCACTGCCTATTGGCGCGCTGACAGCCGTGCTGATTAAACTTGACTCAAGAGGCCCTGTGTTTTTTACTCAGGATCGGGTTGGGTTTAACGGTCAAATTTTTAAAATCATAAAATTTCGCTCTATGAAAGTTGACGCCGAAACAAACGGCGCCGTGTGGGCAAGCAGCAACGACCCCAGAGTGACAAGAGTTGGAAAGTTTATACGGAAATTTCGGATAGATGAGCTCCCGCAGCTTATAAATGTTCTAAGAGGGGAGATGAGTTTTATTGGGCCGCGCCCGGAAAGACCTGACTTTGTGCAGGGGTTTAACATAAGCATTCCGTACTACTCCCTCAGACACAGCGTACGACCCGGAATTACCGGCTGGGCGCAGATAAAGTACCGCTATGGGGCATCCTACGACGATACCGTAATAAAGCTGCAGTACGATCTTTTCTACATTAAGCGGCTCTCCTCTATGTTGGATTTGCTGATTATGTTTGAAACCGTTAAGACGGTTCTCTTTGGCAAAGGGGCGCGCTGATACTATGTGCGGGATAGCTGGCATGGTGAGTTTTAAAGGAGCTTGGGTCAATACCGAAAGGTTAAAAAGAGCATGTGAACAACTCTCTGAGCGCGGTCCTGATGATGCCGGAATCTGGACTGAGGGACACACAGGGCTTGCTCACAGACGGCTTTCCGTTATTGATATTACATCAGAGGGGCATCAGCCTATGGCGTCACACTGCGGGCGTTTTGTTATCGTCTATAACGGGGAAATTTATAATTTTCAGGAGCTACGAGCAGCCCTTGAAACTGAATTTAATATCACATGGAAAGGTGGCAGCGATACTGAGGTGCTCCTTGAGGCGTACAGAATATGGGGGGCATATTGCCTTAACCGTCTGCGCGGGATGTTTTCCTTTGCCATTTGGGATAGACACGAGAAAACACTCTTTGCCGCACGCGATAGAATGGGAGAAAAACCCTTTTACTATCACTACGATGGCGGCTTGTTTGCCTTTGCATCACGTTCAAAAGCTATCTATGAACTGCTTCAAGGACTCTCCCGCGATATAGACATGCAGGGGCTTAGATACTACATAGAAATCGGCTATTTTCCAGCTCCTCTTACTATTTATGAGAAAATCAAAAAACTTCCGCAGGGCCATTACCTTATCGTAAATACTGACGGCGTCACAGTTAAAAGGTACTATGATTTTAGACAAAGAGTGCCGGATAGAAGCCTCAAGCATACTAAAGAAAATGACTTACTTGACGAACTTGATGAGATACTTTTAAGAGCTGTAAAACTGCAAATGATAAGCGATGTTCCGCTTGGAGCGTTTCTTTCAGGAGGCATAGACAGCTCGCTTGTTGTGGCTATGATGAGAAAACTCTCAACTGGCAGCGTTAAGACATTTACAATTGGATTTAAAGAGGCACAATATGACGAAAGCACTCATGCTCTCAGAGTTTCAAGACACCTTGATACAGACCATCATCAACAAATAATGAGTGTCAATGACTTGCTTAATCTGATTCCTCGCTTTACAGAAGCGTTTGATAAACCGTTTTTTGACTACTCGGCACTGCCCTCAATGGCGGTCTCTGAGCTTGCGAGAGGGTTTGTGACGGTTGTGTTAACTGGAGACGGCGGCGATGAGCTATTTGGCGGATATCACTACTATGTGCTTCTGAAACGGCTTGAGGCGCTGTTTAAGATACCGGCTGCTTTCAGAAAATTAGCCTCAAATATTCTTTCAATGGTGCCGAGCCATAAGGGAAAACTGCTTTCGCAGATGCTCACAAAATCTGATGCTATAAGCGCTTTTGCTTTTACACGAAGTATTATCAAAGATTTCTCAAGCATTATGCTTCCTGACTTAACCAGTTGCACAGTGGGCATTGCCGATTGCTTTACTACTGCTGCAAGAGAATTTCCAAAAAGTTTAACCGCAACTGAGGCTGCCATGCGTCTTGACACTCTGTTTACGCTGCCGGATGATTATTTGCAAAAGGTTGATGTCTCATCTATGGCTTATTCACTGGAGGCGCGCGCTCCACTTCTTGACCCCGATGTCGTATCGTTTGCTATGAGACTTCCTGAGACATGGAAAGTGCGAGGACTTACCAATAAATATCTGTTAAGGAAACTTGCCTACAGATACATTCCCCGTGAGATTCTTGACAGGCCAAAGCAGGGGTTTTCAGTTCCTGTTGCTATATGGCTTAGGGGGGGGCTTAAAGACTGGGCAATGGAGAGGTTTAACGATAAGGAATCCCTAAGAGCACTTTACCTTAATCACAATGAAATTCTAAAGCTCTACGACTTACACTTAAGCGGCAAGAGAAACGCCGCCTCAATTTTGTGGGCAGTGGCAGTGCTGGTAGATTTCTACAGGAGAGACCAATTGCGATGAGACTTGGCGTTGATTGCTCCAACTTAAGAGCCGGCGGCGGCCTTACACATTTAATTGAGCTTTTTAAGGCGGCTGACTTTAGAGCGCATGGATTTAGTAATGTAACGCTTTGGGGAGGCAAAGATACGCTTAGCAAAATAACTCCCAAAGACGGCATAAGTCTTTGTCATGAGCCGATGCTTGATAAACCGCTTCCATATAGGCTTTACTGGCAAAACATGGTGCTCCCTAAACTTGCAGCAAAGTTTGCGGATATTTTGTTTGTGCCAGGCGGTAATTTTAACGGTGATTTTAAACCCTTTGTCACTATGGCAAGAAACCTTTTGCCGTTTGAGACACGGGAGTTGTTAAGATATGGACCCTCATTTATGACTTTCCGGCTTTTGGCTCTTCGTAAGTCCCAAAAAACCACGTTTAGGAGAGCTGACGGAGTGATTTTTCTAACTGAATATACCAGAAACAAGGTTTTTGAGCTTTCAGGAAAACTCCCATGCAGCACAGTAGTCATTCCTCACGGGGTCTCGCCGGTTTTTAGAAGTGCGCCTGACAGCAATAAAATACTGGTCACACCAAGCCCGTTTAAATGGCTATACGTGTCCATTGTCGATGTGTACAAGCATCAGGATAATGTTGTCAGAGCAGTTGCAGTATTAAGAGCCGCCGGGTATCCGGTCACTCTTTCTCTTGTGGGGTCATACTACAAACCGGCTCTGCATAAACTTATGAAAGAAATAAAGAAAGGTGACCCCAAGGGTGAGTTTATCACGTACAAAGAATTTATCCCATACGAGCAACTTTCCCAGATATACAAGGAGGCTGATGGATTTGTCTTTGCATCCAGTTGTGAAACGATTTCCAACATTTTGCTTGAGGCGATGTCATCGGGGCTGCCCTTAGCGTGTTCAAACATGGGTTCAATGACAGAGACTTTAAAAGACGGCGGCGTTTATTTTAACCCTGAAGACACGAAAAGTATTGCCGCTGCGCTTAAAACCCTTATGGATACGCCGGAGTTGAGGCTCAAAAATGCACAGCGAAGCTATGAACTTTCAGAGAGCTACACATGGCAGCGCACCGCAAATGAAACGTTGTCCTTCATTGCGGGGTTATTAAGGAATTCTTTATAATCATACATTGAGTTGCGTTCAAAGATATAAATAAAAAACTGGATTCCTGCTTTCGCAGGAATGACAAAAAAGGAAAAGGAATGACAGAAAAGGAATGACAGAGAGAGGGTGTCATAGGGGAATCCACTTTAGGGGAGGTCATTCCCGCCTCCGAGCGGGAATCCAGTCCGTTCTTATATGTCCTTAGTTGACACAAAACAATCTGATTGGGTAAACTCGCAAGCATTTATTTGTATCCCTTAATCATAGTATTCCTTAAATCATTGAAATCATAGTTCAGACATTAGCTTAAATTCACTCTCAAAATATGTTAAAATACCGGCAAAAGTGTTTGACTCGTTTAATTGAGGCATTAAGCGGTATAAACGGGCGTAGTAATGTGTTTTACAAAATGGAGGACTTTATGAAACAAAAAATTTTTATCACAGTAAGTGTTTTATTGACGGCGCTTTTATGTGCGGTGTGTGTTAACTATGCAGTAAATGCGGCTGACAAGGACCCGCTCAGGGGCGCACCGTTTTCTGACAACAAAAAGATTTTCAAGATGTCTGATGAATGGATGAAAGCTCCCATAAAGTACGAATCATGGGCAAAAGGGGCTGACATCGCTGTAGCGCTTGATCAGCAAATTTATCCTGCCCTTCTGCCGCTTATTCGGGAGTATGAAAAACAAAACGGACTAAAGATTGCCGTTGAAGAGGGAACGTGCGGAATAGCTGCAGGTGCGGTGTCCAAAAAAACTGTTGACATCTCCGGCATGTGCTGTCCTCCAGGTGAAATAGACAGACTTCCGGGTCTTAAGTATTTTAACCTCGGCATCGGTTCACTTGCTATACTGGTCAACAAGGAAAATCCCGTTGAAAACATCACAAAAGAGGAACTAAGAACTATTTTTAGAGGTAAAATTGATAAGTGGTCACAGTTAAAGGCTGATAAAAAAGGACAGGATATTGAGATAAAGCCCATAGTACGGCTCCATTGCAAAAATCGTCCCGGTCACTGGTGCTTGATTCTGGGTTCTGAGGACCTATTCAGCCCACGGGCCATGGATGTCGGCTCAATAGCGGATATGCTTACACAGGTTGCCTCGGTTAAGGGCGCTGTCGGGTATGAAACACTGTGGATGGTTGACCACCACAATAAAAAGTCTGTGCTTAAGGCGCTCTCTATAGATGGACTCTCTCCATACGACAACACTGCCTTAATCAGCGGCAAATACAACATCTACCGGACGTTTAACATTACAGTGTGGGATGCTCCTAACCTTTCTAATGAAAAAGCAAAAAAACTTGCCGACTACATCATGAAAAATCTTGAAAAAATTGACAAAAGCTACTACATAGTGCCAGCCACTCAGTTAAGAAAAGCAGGCTGGAAATTTGACGGCAATGAGCTTGTCGGAGAGCCCAATTAATTTTAACAGTATATCTCTGACCCACACGCTTTATAAATTGGGCAGCATACAAAATATTTACAGGGAGAAAATGAAGGGGGAGTTTTAGGTGCCTCAGTACTTTGACATTTCATTAAAGAGTATTTTGAAAGAGCTGCCACAAAAATTCATGAAGCTGCTGACTGGATTTGAGACGGCAAAATTTTTGGATGTTCAATTTCCAAGCGTTACGTACAGACAGCCCGATTTGTTGCTGGAACTTCCCGATGACTCGTTATTTCATGTAGAGATGCAGGCGCAAAATGATCGTAATATGGAATGCAGGGAGTTTGAATATTTATATCTGATATATTGTGATTTTAGAAAACCTGTTCACCAATTGGTTCTCTATGTCGGTGATGAGAAGCTGGACATGAAAAACGAAATTATATTGCCAGGATTGCATTTCACTTTTAGGATAATAGACATCCGAGATATCGACTGCCATGAGTTACTTGAAAGTGATGATCCTGCTGATAATATTTTGGCAATATTGTGCAAAACAGACGATGCCGATAGAACAGTAAGGGTAATTATTGCAAAATTATCTGAACTACCGATTGAGGAAAGACGAAACTATATTATAAAATTAATAACCTTGGCAAGACTAAGAAAGGGGTTAACGGAATCCGTAAAAAGGGAGGTTGAAAAAATGCCAGTAACTGTTGATATGAGTACGGATATATTTTATTTGGAAGGTATGGAGAAGGGGCTGATAGAGGGTGAACGTAAAGGGTTGTTTGAAGGGATTGAAGGTATGCTTGAACTTAAATTTGGTTTAGCTGGCCTTGAGCTGATGAATATGGTCAGAACTATGAATTCCATTGACAAATTAGAGGAGTTTAAAAATCTTATCAAGAAGGCTGTTTCAACAGATGAACTAAAAGAGTTTTTGGGAAATAGTGTATAAAACTCTAAGAGACATCACCATGAACCTTAACCGTATATCTCTGACCCTTAAGACGGCCGTTGTTACGGTGCTTGTCGGCTTTGCCGTAAGCGCAGTAGGCGGTTACATTCTTGATAAAAATCTGCGGGAACTCCTGCACGCTCAACTTACCGACAGACTTTCAAAGCGGGCAGTTGATAACAGGCGTGTTTTTGACAAGTTTTATCTTGGCTACCATCAGTTTGTCAAATTGTTTGCCTCCCTTCCTAACTTTACAAGTTATGTTTCAAAAGCAAAATGGGACAACTCCACCAAAACAGTCACTATCTTAAAAGAAGCTCCGCCATGGGTTCCTTCGCCATCTGTTCTGAGAGTATTTCCTCATTTTGACTATGCGCTGCTCTTTGATGCTGATGGAAATTTGAGGGAGTTTTTTCAAAACTCTGCTAAAGAACCGCCGGCAGGCCTATTAAAACCAACAGGTACAATTTTACAGATGACTTACAACCAAACGTTTCAAACAACGATTGACGGGGAGCTTTTCATACTGGCCTCTGAGGCGGTTAAAGACAGCAGCGGAAACACTGTTGCAACGCTTATGATAGCCCACCGTATAAACTCAGAACTTCTTGAGGAAATTTTTGGCACTGTCGGGCAAACCACAGTTGCGCTTGCCACTGGAACTAATTTAAAAGTTGTCGCAAGCAATAAGCCAGCTGTGTTACGGCAAGGAGTTAGACTTGAGACTTTGAAGGATAATTTTACTTTTGTGGGCAAATCCTTTTTAGATTATGGCGATGCTGAAAATGCGATAATGTTCGCCTCTTTAATATCTAATGCAGACGCTGATAAGTTAGGCGCTGATATCAGACACAAGAGCAGACTGCTCAGTACGGCAGCGGCTTTTTTCATGATATTTTCCTTCATACTCATAATGGTATATATAGTGAAAAGAATAATTCATCTTAATCACGGGATTACCGGATTTGCAGAAGAAATCGGTTTAAATCTGGAACAGACCGGCGGAGTTGCGGATCAGCTTTCATCTCTTGAGTTTAGGTTCAAGAGGCTTTTTGAGGAAATTGTATTTTCAAGAAACGCTCTCCTTGAAAAATCTCAAGAGCTGCAAAACAGTGAAAAAAGTATAAGAGCCATAATAGAAAACGTGCCCGACGGCATGATAGCCCTTGATGACAACAAGGCAATTACCATGTTTAATAGCTCAGCTGAGCGAATATTTGGTTACAGTGTTTCCGAGGTTATTGGACATACCTTTATGCTTCTTCTGCCGGATGAGTTCAGAGAAATACATGACTCCCTGAGCGCTTTTGAGCGTAGGATAGAAACATTGGAGATGGTTGGCAAGCGTAAGGATGGCAGTGTGTTTCCTATGGAGTTCAGGACTAATATCTTAGAGTTCATAGGTAGTCCAATGACTATAGTCATGGTGAGGGATATAACACAGCGCAAGCTCTATGAGGAGGAAATCAAACGCAGCAAAGATGAGCTTGAATTAAAGGTGCAAGAGAGAACTTATGAGTTAAGACTGATAAACGACAGACTCTCAATAGAAATGCTCGAAAGGAAACGCTCCGAGGAGCAAAACAGAGCAATTCTCAGTACATCGCTTGATGGTTTTGTGATGACGGATTTGTACGGCAGTTTTACTTTTGTAAACGATGCTTATTGTAAAATGAAAGGATACGAGAGAGACGAGCTATTAAAAATGTATGTATCAGATATAGAAATATTGAAAACACAAGATAATATAAAGCAAGACATCTCAGAAATAATTAAAATGGGCGGCGGCCGTTTAGATGGTAAACTAAAAAATAAGGACGGCTCCACTATATATGTTGAGGCCAGTATAAATATTTTAAATGATGAGAAAATTCTCTTTGCGTTTATACGTGACATAACACAGCGTGTACGTTTAGAGGATGAAAACAGACGCCATTACGACATCCAGCGCGTAACGAGCGCCATTTTATCTATATCCATGGAGCCGACTCCTTTTGAGCATCAGCTTGAGGAGGTAATTGACCTCATTCTCAATATAAAATGGCTTGCTCTTGAATCAAAGGGCTGCATATTTATAGCTGAGGAGGGTGCAGGAGAAGTGCTTGAAATGAAAGCTAACAGAGGACTTTCTAATGAAATCATGACGCTTTGTAAATGGGTACCTTTTGGCACGTGTATATGCGGAAAGGCGGCAGTGGCAAAAGAGATTATTTTTACCGACCACCTTGATGATGAGCACGATATAACTTTTGACGGCATCGCTCCTCATGGGCACTACTGCGTGCCGATACTTTCCGGTGAAAGAAGCGTAATGGGCATAATAAACCTGTACGTTAAAGAGGGACATAAGCAAGACAACACTGAGATGGAATTTCTGACAGCAATTTCAAACACCCTTGCCGGAATCATGGAGCGAAAGAGGGCGCAGAAAAATCTTGAATTAAGTCAAACACTGTTTCAGAGCTTTATGAGCAAAAGCCCCATGATGGCCTTCATAAAAGATGAGGACGGAAAATACGTTTTTGTTAACGATAAATTCAACAGGGTAACTAACCATAAAGAAAATGAGGTAATAGGCAAAAGCGACTTTGATATCTTTCCACAAGAAACTGCTACAGCCATGAGAGCGCACGACTCTATGGCGCTTGCCGTAGAGAAAACCATTGACACTATGGAAAACATCCCAGAGGCTGACGGCATCCATCAGTGGCTTATTATCAAGTTTCCATATAAGGACGTCACAGGACAAAGACTGCTTGCCGGCATGGGAATAGACACCACAGAGCATAAGAGAGTAGAGGAAACGCTTAAAAAGTCTGAGGAGAAGTACCTAAACATAATAAACAGCACATCTGAGGGATTTATTGAGATAAACAAAGCGATGCAGGTTGTACGGGTAAACGACTCAACCTGTACGATGGTTAAGGCATCGTTTAATGAGATAAAAGACAAAGGGATATTGTATTTCATAGATAAAGAGGACAGAGAGCAGTATGTTGAGCTAATCAGAGAATTAATGACTGGTATTGGGGTAGCGGCAAATTTAACCCTAAAGGCAACTGACGGCGAATTGATACATACAAGGATTAACGCAACCCCTGTTAAGGATGGGACAGGGGCGGTCACGGGGGCATTTGCGCTGATTGCAGATATTACAGAAATAATCGAGATAAAGGACTCGGTCACTCACTATGCGGCAGAGCTTAAGCGAAGCAACCAGGATCTTCAGGACTTTGCCAACGTTGCCTCTCATGACTTACAAGAGCCGCTTCGGAAAATAGTTGCCTTTGGCGAAAGATTACGTGAAGTGTCTGCTGACACTTTAAGCGCTGATGCTGTTGACTATCTTACCCGAATGGAATCTGCGGCAGATAGAATGCAGCGGCTTATTGATGACCTGTTAAATTACTCACGAACCACACGCGCTAAACCATTTGCTCCCACCGACCTAAATAACATAGTAGAGGATATTAAGACCGACCTTGAAGTGCGGCTTATGAAAAGCAAAGGGAAAATCGAGGCTGCCTCGCTATGTGTGATAGATGCCGACCGTTTTCAGCTGCAGCAACTGCTTATGAATCTGATTGCCAATGGGCTTAAGTTTCACAGAGATGGCGTGCCTCCGGTTGTGAAGATAAGCAGTTTCAGCGGTGCCGATGGGGTTTGCCGCTTGCGTGTTGAGGACAACGGAGCTGGGTTTGATATGAAGTATGTGGATAAGATATTTAAGCCGTTTCAGAGGCTTCACGCTAAAAGCCAATATGAGGGAACAGGGATGGGACTTGCAATATGCGAAAAAATAGTGCAGCGGCACGGCGGCACAATTGCTGTGGATAGCGCTCTTGGCAAGGGCACGGTGTTTACCATAAGTCTCCCTGTTGCTCATGAAAAGGTAGAGGACAAAGGGACTGATGACTAGAGCTACTCCTGCACTATGAGGTGTTTGAGTAACTCGTTTGTAGGATGGTGCAGCGGTTAGGTTCTTCTTACACTGTAATTGACAAAATCGTGAGTTTGATACTAAGATAAACCATGCTGACAGAAACCGTATTAACAGATTTAGACTTAACTGAAATTATTAACGGAGAAGAAATGATGGGGCCAAGTCCATTTTTTAAGCATCAGGATATAGCGGCTAATTTGTATAATATACTTAACCAACATATCAGAAAAAATAAGCTTGGGAAATTGTTTTTTTCCCCTCTTGACATTATCTTTGAAGAAGGAATTAATAGGCTACAACCGGATATACTGTTTATCAGAAAAGAAAACCTGAGTATCGCACAGGATTGGATAAGGGGTGTGCCGGATATGGTTTGCGAGATAATATCATCAGGCAGTTATGAGATGGATACGGCAGTAAAAAAGGCAATCTATGAGAAATACAGGGTGCCGGAGTACTGGATAGTTATGCCGGAGCCGCAGACTATTGAGGTATTAACTATCGTAGGCGATAAGTACAAACTACACTCTGTTGCGGCAATTGAAGGATTTGTTACATCTAAAGTCATCGAAGGGTTACAGCTTAACATCACTGAGGTGTTTGAGTAACCCATGAAACTAAGTTGTACCAATAGAGAATTTGAAATAAATCTTCCCACTTTATTCACCATGTTATTGGATATATAGTTCTTCTCATAATTGACAAAACCGTTAGTTTGACGCTAAGATAAACCATGATTACTGAAACCTTAGAGACAGACTTCGATTTAACTGAAATCATCAACGGAGAGGAGAGTATGGGGCCTAGTCCATTTGACAAACATCAGGATGTTGTTTTTAATTTAGCAGATATAATACGCCGCCATGTAAGGAGTAATAAATTAGGAAAAGTTTATTTGTCACCCCTTGACGTAATCTTTGAGGAAGGAATTAACCGTGTTCAACCCGACATATTATTTGTCAGAAAAGAGAATTTGTCTATTGTACGGGGGTGGGTGCGAGGAGTGCCGGACATGGTTTGCGAAATTGTTTCTCCGTGGAGTTACGAAAGGGATACATTGGTTAAGAGAGATATCTATGAAAGATATAAAGTACCTGAGTACTGGATAGTCTTGCCTGAATTTATGAGTGTTCAGATTTTAACAGTTGAAAACGATAAGTATAAACTACACTCTGTTGCGGCAATTGAAGGATTTGTTACATCTAAAGTCATCGAAGGGTTACAGGTTAACATTACCGAGGTGTTTGAGTAACCTCATATCGTATGTGCAGGGTGTTACGCTATAGCCCTAAATGTTCCCTTACAGCGCTAATATTAACTAAAAGCCTGCCCCTCCTCTTAAAGAGATAGTATAAGTGCATGAAAGGAGGTGAGAAACTAAGCTGTGCATAATAATCTTAAACTTAAAACACAAACAGTAATTGTGGTCACAGTCTTATCCGCAGCACTCAGGCTTATTAATATAGATTCGCCAATTCTTGAAAGTCATAGTTTCAGGCAGACTCAAACCGCTTTAACCATAAGGAATTTTGCGGAGGAGGGGATTAAGTTTTTTGAATACGAAACTCCGCTTTTTGGCCCCCCGTGGAGGGTGCCGTTTGAGTTTCCTACGTTTCAAATATCGGCAGCTCTCCTTGCTAAAGCAGGCATTAAAAATATTGATGCTGCAGGCCGTATCACCAATATTTTTTACTTTTACATATCGGCGCTGTTTTTATATCTAATTTCAACCCGTTTTTTCAAGGAAAAACAACCGCCTCTTTTCATTTTGTTTTACTATCTTTTTAATCCCTACACAATACTTTGGAGCCGCACGTGTATGATTGACTACTGCTCGGTTGCATTTTCTACGGGGTATCTTTTTTTTCTCATTAGGTGGCTTGAAACCAAAGAAAAACCTTTTTCCATGTATCTTTCATTAGGTTTTGGAATACTTGCCTATTTAACCAAAATCACTACGGTGTTTGTTTTTATTCCTTTGATGGCTGCTTTTTCAGTATATCAGCTTTGGGACAGAACCGATAACCGCAAAGGTTTATTATCAGAGAAAAAACTTATCGCTCTGATTATTATCGCAATTCCTTTTATTTGTGGTTACGCATGGGTGCTCTATACTGACTATATTAAAAACTCATCGCCTTTTACGGCATGGCTAAGCTCAAAAAATCTCACTGACTGGAACTACGGAACTTTTAAACAGAGGCTTGACGGCACTAACTGGTTAAAAATTGCTGATCATTTACACGTCTTAGTGCCGGGGTTTTTAGCTCTTTTATTACCGTTTGGTTTTTGGTACGCTCTGAAAGAAAATAAAAAAATTGCACTGTTTTTCCTCTTTAGCCTGATAGGAGTGCTTTTTGAAATATCCTCATTTTTCAATTTATACGTAATTCATAACTATTACCTGATGGCAGTAAGCCCTGTGGTTTCAACAGTGATTGGAATCTCTCTTTATGCGTTTTTTTGCAAGTTTACAAGGGGAAATAAAATTGTTCTTTTCACAGCCATTATCATTATCACACTGACTACCCTTCCTGCTCTGTCAACAACTCTGACATTCCCGCTGCTTCAAAACAAATATCCGCCTAAGATAACCCTTCCTGATTTTCTGCAAACTATAACCCAGAGCAACGAATACTTAGTGATTGCAGATTTTGACTGGAATCCAAGAATTATATACTACTCAAACAGAAAAGGTTTTATGCTGCGAGAAAAGTACACCACTGAGATGGGAGAGTTTTTAAAAAAATACAACTTTACTACGGTTTTATTAAGAAACCCCAATCCTGAGCTTTTGTCAAACTGGCGTTATGTGTTAGAGATTGAACCCGGAGACTTTCACACAATGAATTTTCATGTTTTTAAAGTAACCGATAACCCAGAGACCATGCAAAAGTGGAAAGACCAGTTCGGTTTGACAAAGGGTTAGCAGCAATGCCTGATTTGCTCATATCAGTTATAACGCCGTCTTTAAACAGTGCAAGATACATAAAAGATGCAGTAGAAAGTGTGCTTTCACAGGGGTATCCGAATTTTGAACACATCGTAGTGGATGGCGGCTCAACCGATGAGACCATAGAAATACTGAAAAGCTATCCCCACCTTAAATGGATATCAGAGCCTGACCGCGGGCAGTCTGATGCGATGAACAAAGGGTTTTCTATGTCAAAAGGTGACGTTATCGTTTATTTAAACAGCGATGACTATTTAGAGCCGGGAGCATTTAGCGCAGTGCTGACGTATTTTGAAAAAGGCGAAAAATTTGTCGTAGGCAATGTGCGGGTACTCAGTGAAAATGGAACATTTTGGATAAATAATCCTCATGTTGACTTCAGTTCAATGCTCAGATGGTGGAGGTTTAACTCATTTTGCTATAACCCTGGTGGGTATTTCTTTTTAAAAGAAGTGCTCAATACTGTTGGACTCTTTGATGAACAAAACCAATACACTATGGACTGGGATTTTCTGTTAAGGTCTGCCTTATGTTACAAATTTTGTAAAATTGACAGCTTACTTGCAACCTATCGCCGCTTTGAAGGCACAAAGTCCAAAGAAAGCATATGTTTTGAGAAGAATCTTTTTGCGTTTTCAAAAGTTTACTGGAAACACATATCTGCTATTGAACGTTTAAAGATATTTGTAGAATTTAACTGCATAGACATTTTACGTTTTAACCGGTTTGTCGGCATGGCGGCACGTTTAGTATATTTTTTGAAGTTTAAAATCATAGATATTAAGGACTTTATGGAAAGATTCTATATTCTTAATTTTGTCAAAAGCGTTGCTATATTCGGAGCATCTGCAGAGGGTGAGAAGTCTCTTATAAAGTGCAGAGAAAATGGCGTGGATGTTAAGTTTTTCATAGATATATCTGTTGAGACTGACGAATTTAACGGGCTTCCTCTGTATGATGTCAATAAATGTACAGAGAAATGCTTTGCACATATTGAGGCTATACTGATAGCAGACAACAAAATAAAAAACAAAATAAAACGTATGCTTGATTCAACAGGATTTAAAAAGTTGATTGCCTGATTGAAAATCAAACAGTGTGTTGTCCTGCTGTATTTCGGAGTTGACGTAAAGGAGGGATTATCATTAAAAACATAAAGCTGTTATTGCCAAAACATAGTAAAATCTTCTAAAATTACTAACATATGAGTGCTAAAGATTATACATGTCTAGTGACAGGGATGGAGTTTGTGTTTGTAAAAGGCGGGTGTTATCAAATGGGAGATACATTTGACGATAAATATGAGGATGAAACACCTGTACACGAGGTATACGTTGATGATTTTTATATAGGGAAATATGAAGTAACTCAAGGGCAATGGACTAAAATAATGGGGAGCAATCCAGCACACTTTAAATGTGGAGACAATTATCCTGTAGAGACTGTGAGTTGGAATGATGCAATGGAATTTATCAATCAGTTAAACGCAAAGACAGGCATGAAATATCGTTTACCAAGCGAGGCTAAGTGGGAATATGCAGCAAGGAGTGGAGGGAAAAAAGAAAAATGGGCAGGGACTAGTGATGGGGCAAGATTAGATGATTATGCCTGGCATAGCGGAAATTCAGACGGTAAAACACATCCTGTTGGGGAGAAATTGCCTAATGGGTTAGGGCTTTTTGATATGAGTGGTAATGTTTGGGAGTGGGTTGATGATGTATATGATGAGGATGCGTATAGCAAACACTCTCATGATAATCCTATATATACCGGAGATGGTGAAAACCGTGTAATTCGTGGTGGTTGTTGGAGCCGGCACCCTGTCTATATACGTTGCTACAACCGTCGATTCAACAGCGCCGGCTACAGGAGCTACAACATAGGGTTCCGTCTTGAGTATGTTAAGTAATTGTTTTTTCAAAATGGCGTAGTTTCATATTAAAAAAACATTACAGCAAATTACTTGACTTTTTTTCAAAATAACAGCATTAATGACAATCCCAATTTCTCCTTTACAAGGGATTAAATATTATGTTAACATCACACAGGTTATTATAAATAAATATAGAACACTATGAAAAAAGGGGGGTGATAAATTGATTCAGACTAAAGAGAGCAAACTGGCAATGATAACGGAGTTCAGGGTTCACGAGAAAGATACAGGCTCTCCGGAGGTTCAGATAGCACTTTTGAATGACAGGATGAAGTATCTTTCTGAGCATTTCAGGTTTCATACCAAAGACCACCATTCACGCAGGGGTCTGTTAAAAATCGTGGCAAGAAGGAAAAAACTTCTTGAATACTTAAAATCAAAAGATATCAAGCGATACAAGACATTGATAGAGCGTCTTGGTATCAGAAAGTAGGAGATGACTATTTGAAATCAACAGAGGTGGAGATACGCGGAAAGAAGTTAGTGCTTGAAACCGGCCTATTGGCCAAACAATCAGATGGGGCAGTGGTTGCAAAGTATGGTAACACGATGGTGCTTGCTACGGCGGTTGCCGACAAGCGGATAGTTGAAGGTAAGGATTTTTTCCCTCTTACGATAGATTATCAGGAAAAGGCGTATGCAGCAGGAAAAATTCCTGGCGGATTTTTAAAAAGAGAGGGCAGACCGTCTGAAAAAGAGGTTCTGACCTCCCGTCTGACAGACAGACCTCTGAGACCTCTGTTTCCAAAGGGGTTTAACTCGGAAACCCAGGGAGTGGTGTCGCTTTTGTCTTTTGGAGATGAAAACGTATCCGACGTGCTGGGGATAACTGCAATATCAGCCGCTTTAACAATATCGGATATTCCGTTTGAGGGGCCTGTGGCCTCAGTACGTGTAGGACGCATAGAAGGTGAGCTTGTGATTAATCCCTCTTTGTCAGAACTTGAGGGGCTTGACATGAGTCTTGTCGTAGCCGGCACCAAAGATGCCGTAACGATGGTTGAGGGCGGCGCCCTTGAGGTCTCAGAAGAGGTGCTGATAGAGGCTATTGACTATGCTCATCAGGAAATCAAAAAAATATGTGCGGCTCAAGAAGAACTCCGCAAGTTGGTTGGTAAACCCAAACGCGACGTACACGAGGTTAAAACCAATGACGTGTTGATTGCTGCCGTCAAAAATTTCTGCCTTGAGAAGATGAAGGGTATGATTTCTATTCCCGGTAAACTCATACGACAGAAGGCGCTTGACGTGCTGCTTGATGATACTATCAAGGCGCTCTGCACCGGTGATAACGAGGGTAAAGAACGGCTAATCGCAGCCATTTTTGAAGACATTGAAAAAGATCTCATCAGAGATATGATCCTAAACAAAGGGATACGCGCAGACGGACGTGACCTTCACACAGTTAGAAGTATAGACTGTTTGATCGGGTTTTTACCAAAAGTGCACGGCTCAGCTCTGTTTGTAAGAGGTGAAACTCAGGCCCTTGTTGCCGTAACTCTGGGAACGTCCTCAGACGAGCAGCGTGTTGATGCGCTTGAGGGGGATTCGTATAAGTCCTTTATGCTTCACTACAATTTCCCTCCGTTTAGTGTTGGCGAGGTAAAACCATTAAAATCACCCGGCAGAAGAGAAATTGGTCACGGAGCGCTTGCCGAACGGTCAATTAAGCCGGTAATTCCCTCATCCGATAATTTTCCTTACACGATAAGGGTGGTATCAGACATTCTGGAGTCAAACGGGTCATCCTCTATGGCCTCCGTGTGCGGAGCAACGCTTGCGCTTATGGATGCCGGAGTTCCTATCTCAAATCCAGTGGCAGGTATTGCTATGGGATTGGTTAAAGAAGGCGACAAAGTGGCAGTGCTTACGGATATTCTTGGTCTTGAGGATCATCTTGGCGATATGGACTTTAAGGTAGCGGGTACTCAGCATGGAATTACAGCCTTTCAAATGGACGTTAAGATACAGGGCGTTACCAGAGAGATTTTAGTTGATGCGCTTCAGAGGGCTAAAAACGGACGTTTGCATATCTTAGGAAAAATCACTGAGGCTATTGCTACCCCAAGAGAAAATCTTTCACCAAATGCTCCACGAATTCACCAGATGCAGATACGGATGGATAAGATAAAAGACGTAATCGGCTCAGGCGGTAAGGTGATTAAGAGCATAGTAGAACAGACCGGGGCAAAGATTGATATTAATGACGATGGTATCATTACAATTGCCTCAAGTGACGAGGAATCCCTCAAAAGAACAAAGGAAATAATTCTGGGTATTGTTGAGGATGCCGAGGTCGGACGCGTTTATCACGGCAAGGTCAAAAAAATCATGGACTTTGGCGCATTTGTTGAGATACTACCGGGCACAGACGGGCTTTTGCATATTTCTCAGATAGCAAAGGAACGGATAAACAAGGTCACAGATGTGCTTCAGGAGGGCGACGAGATAGATGTTAAGGTTATAGAGGTTGACAGAGCCGGAAAGATTAAACTCAGCCGGAAAGAGGTATTACTGGACCAGCAGCAATAGTTCTAAAACCTGAGTGTTGCTATGTGCTGTCATATTGACGAAAGGAGGGATAGTAAATTATCCCTTTTTTTAATTTCAATATTGAACAGATAATACTAAGAATAAGCCGGTGGGGGATGTGGGAAATGTACAAAAAAGGGTATCTTGAAAATGGAACTCCGATAGTTACTGAAAAAGTGGCAGGGGTGAGGTCTGTAAGCATAGGGATATGGGTGAAAGTAGGCGCCCGCTTTGAAAGGCGTGAAAAAAACGGGATATCTCACTTCATAGAGCATATGTTTTTTAAAGGCACACAAAAACGGACTCAGGAACAAATCGCCTCAGAGATAGACTATCTTGGAGGCGATTTAAACGCATTCACCACCAGAGAAAACACTACCTATTACGTAAAAGTGCTGAAAGAACACGTCAATGAGGCTGTTGAGATTCTTGCGGATATATATATGAATTCATTGTTTAGGGAGCAAGACATTCATAAAGAACAGGAGATAATCTCTGAAGAAATAAAAATGGTGGAAGATACCCCGGACGACTATATTCACGACCTATTTTATACCGACATATGGGGACAGAGCGGGCTTGGGCTGCCTGTGCTTGGCACTCAGGAAACAGTGCGGGAAATAACAAGAAACGATATTACCTCACACTTAAGTGCTCACTATGGAACTCAGGATGTAGTCATATCCTGTGCCGGAAACATCAACCACGAGGCGATGCTGGCACTGCTTAACAGCAAAATCGGCGCCGTGCGTGCTGATTCTAATCAAGCTGCTGAAGGTAAAGTCTATGAAAAACCTCCATTTTCTGCCTCATTAAAAGTGTATAAGAAGGACTTTTCCGAGGTACATATATGTATGGGCATAGAGGGGGTAAAGCAAAACAGTACGCTTAGGTATCCGTTTCTTATTCTTAACACAATATACGGAGCCGGGGTCAGCTCTCGTTTGTTTCAGGAGGTACGTGAAAAGCGCGGGCTTGCGTACTCCATATTTTCGTTTCTATCCTCTTACAGCGATACCGGAGTCTTTGGGGTGTATGCTGCAACAGGTAAGAAAAAATATGTTGAGGTCATTGATACTATAATAAAAGAAATGGATTCGTTAAAAAATAATTTAAAAGAAGATGAGCTGCAGAGGGCAAAGAATCAGTTAAAGGGTAACCTTCTGATGAGTCTTGAGTCCACATCCGGTCGTATGCAAAACATAGCGCGGCAGGAAATCTACTACGGCAGGTACTACAGCCCTGCTCAGATTATAAGGGGCATTGAGCGCGTGAAGATGAAACATGTTTATGAAATCATAGAGGGTTTTATAGACAACGTGCCTAAAGCCTTTACGGTTTTTGGCCCAGCGGATGCCGCTAAATTAAAGGGTGTGGTTTAGGAGTTTATGGTGTTTAAGGCTCTGTCTTAATATCTAATTTCCCCCATATTTCCACAGTGCGTTTTCCATCGTGAAACTTCAGCAACTTTAGTCTTTTATGGGTTAACCTTAAATAGTTTTCAAATCGTGAGTCCTGGAGCTTTATCATATCCCCGTCAAACCACAAAACATAATGGATAGTCTCCATTTTATAATTAAACGGGTTACCAAAATCGCCGCTTTTATATATGACGTGATAGCCCTCTTCTTTTGTCGGCGGATAGAGGTTACAGTAGTAATAAAACTCCGTGGCATTTACAACAAGAGCTGGCGACCTTTGCGGTACAATTGTGTTTATTTCTTTAGCTATGAGAAGTATTTCATTTTTCTCAGTTATGCTCATGGCGTAACGAAGAGGCACATAGACAGCAGCCGACACAGGCCCCATAAGTGTCACGACAAGGACAGCAGCCAGTGCTTCTCTACGTTTACCCTGAAAATGCTCATCAAAAAAGAGTCGTTTAACTATATACGCTAACAGGATTACAGCGTATGGCAGGCACAGCTGAAAGTAATGAGCATAGGTTCTGACATAGAGGGGAGTGATATGAAAAAGACAAAGAACGGAAAAAATCAGCAGATAAAAATCATATTTTTTCAATAACATAATAACCGACAGAGCAAGCACACCTATAATCCATACCCCCCTGACACTGAAAATACCTGTTAGCATGTTTAATACTCCAGCCTTCACATACCCTTGACCGCTTATTTGTGAAATAAATGATGTAACGTTAAGATGTAGAAAATAAACCAGAGTTAAAGCGGCAGTAAAAAAGCCGAAAGCAAAAAACAGAGTTCTCAGCAGTCCGCCTTTTTTATCAAAACCAGTATCTTTTATGAAAAGCATCGCCGACAGCACAGGGAGTATCAAAAAACCGTACTGTTTGGACATGACAGAAAGCATAAGACACACGCCAGAGGCAAAAGCACCGATAAGAGTCGGATTAAGCAGAAAATACACCGCTGAAAGAGAAAACAAATTAACAAACGGCTCCATGACAAACCATGGCCCGTCATAAGCCAAATAGAAAAATAAAAACACAACTCCGCTGCATGTTGCAACAGTCGTACTCTTAAAGAACCTCTTAACGATTGCAGCCAACACAAAAGCCGATGCGGCCTCAACTATCAAAAGGACTAACCTGTAGAGAGCGTCGCCTCCACCAAAGAGTTTTCTAACAATTAGGTAGCAGTAATAACTGACCGGAGGATAATTTATAGAAATATCGGTGTATGGTCTTAGCCCATCGTAAATTCGCTCTGTAACTGAAAGATAACACCCGCCGTCGGGGTTAATTGGAAAAAGAAAGATTATCCTAATCCATGAAAAAACCAGAAAGACCGAGGTGAGAGCCAAAGTTACAATGAGTAACCGGCGTAGATTCCTTTGCTGCACCATCCGATTGATATTAACATATTTCAGGGCTATTTTGAAAAATAGAAGTCTCACTAGCACATCAGGCGCATCAATCTAAACGATAAAAGGTATAAATCTTTCTACTACATCACTTAATGTTGGCTTTACTACTGGCTCTACGTCCATCGGCTAACCTCCTAAATTTTTGGTAGCCGATTATAAACACTATTTTCTACTTATTCCAAGCACGCCCCCCGGAAAGACACAGTTATTCCAATTCTATAGTCGTGTTCAAAAGTAATATTTTTTTCTGATAAACAACGACCATAACTGCACCACGGGCTACTACGCCCCCTGGGAATGCGCTCTGTTGCATCTGCACTCTTTGGTTCAATTATTACAAATTCTTCAAGTTTATTTTTTCCCTCACTCAGAGCTTAACATACAAGGGATTGGTCACTTTTCAATGCCTATTGACACATCGTCTTACGGTTATTGTTTTAATTTTGTAACCTTTTTGCCGGCAATGCGTCTATAATTATAGATATGATAAATTTAATAACAGAACAGGTAAAGATGAGATTGCATAAGCTGTGTTTTAACGTTGAATCAATAAAGGTGTTACGGCCATGATAAGTAATTCTTACTCTGGTTTACATACACAAGTAAAGGGTATCTTATTTAACGAAATTAATGAAATTTCTTGTATACAAGAAAAGTCTAATGATATGATTTACATAGAAGCTGTACTATCTGGCGATAAGGAGGCATTTAACGAATTAGTCAGACGCTATAAACGGAAAGTATTTGCAATAACGACACGCTTTACTCTGAATAGTTGTGAACTTGATGACATATGCCAGGAGGCATTTATCAGGGCGTACACCAATCTTAACAAGTATAGAGCAGATGCTCCGTTTGAACATTGGCTGATAAAAATCACTATAAATTGTTGTTACGATGCTCTAAGAAAGCAAAAAAGAAGAACCGACAACGTTGCACTGGATGACGTAGAACAACCTGTGGACGGATTTGCGACAATTCCGATTTCTGACAAAGATGACTCTTACAGAGAGCTTTATGCAGCATTGGATAAACTTTCCGTAAAAGATAAAATGATAATTATACTTCTTGAACTGGAGGAAAAATCGGTTCGTGAAGTAGCACAGCTAACCGGATGGAGTGAGACTAATGTAAAAGTTCGTGCCTTTAGAGCGCGAATGAAACTAAGGGGATATTTGGGGGATAAAAATGAAAAACAGAAAACTTGAAGAATTATTTCAAAATGTCCGGCAAGTGAGACCGGATACTTCTCATTTGGAACGGAATTTTGAGGTACGCCTGGCAAAGCGTCTATACGTAAATAATGACGATGATGTTCATCTATACGCATGGTCATGGAGACTTATACCATATTTCGTGACACTAATTATATTATTAAGTATATTAGAATTTGGCATAATAACGCATAAGCAGAGAGAGTATTATTGTTTTGCCGCATATACCGATTTTGAGCAAAGCGTGCTCTCAACCTATGTGGGAGGACAACAAAGGTGAACAACAGAAAAAGACTTGCAGGTACAATTATTATTTTTATTATAGGTTGCTCTGTCGGGGCTATCACAGTCCATTATATATGTACTATGAGGATGGATCAGATGTGGAGAGGCGGTCCGGTAAACATGAAAGAAGCAATTATTAAACATATTGCCACAGATCTGAATCTCAATCAGGAACAGAAAAAAAAATTAAGTTTGATCATGGAATCCATGCATAAAAAAATGAGAGTGATTCATAAACAGTCGTTTCCACAGATAAAAATAATTATAGAAGAGGCAGACAATAACACAATGTCAATTTTAAGTGTTGACCAAAAGGAAAAATTTGAAAAAATTATAGAACAGCGGCGCAAGCACGACTTCTTTAATGAAAACTAACACACAAATTTAACTCAAAAATGGAGGTGATTCGTTAATGAGACTAATGGAATAGCTGATTTGTGTTTGTAAGGGAGCTTAGTTTTAAACCACCTATTTTAAAGCTTTAAAGGTAAAGTGCCACAAAGAACGTAAAAGCACAGAGAGTTTACATTAAATGATGAAAGGAGATCGACATGACTATTAGCGGAATGGGAAGTACAGGAGGTTTTGACCCGTCTAACATGGCCACTCGTATGATGAAAGACCTCGACAAAAACGGAGACAAAAATATCGACAAGTCGGAATTCACTGCTGGGTTGACTGCAAAGGGTGTTTCCGCCGATGATGCAGCAAAACTCTTCGACAAAATAGACACTAAAGGCACAGGGAAGATCACTCAGAGCGACATCGAAACCTCTCTCAAGGCATCTGGAGGAAGCGCAATGAGAAGCGTTAGCGGAATGGGAAGCGCAGGAGGTTTTGACCCGTCTAAAATGGCCACTCGTATGATGAAAGACTTTGACAAAAATGGAGACAATACTCTCGACAAGTCGGAATTCACTGCTGGGTTGACTGCAAAGGGTGTTTCCGCCGATGATGCAGCAAAACTCTTCGACAAAATAGACACTAAGGGCACAGGGAAGATCACTCAGAGCGACATCGAAACCTCCCTCAAGACGTCAGGAGGAAAGGGTGCACCACCAGCAGGCGGTGCAGCAAAGTCAGGCAGCACGGCAAAGAGCAGCGATTCCACATCTTATGACAAGAAGGATACCAATCAAGACGGGACGGTTAGTGCCGCTGAGGAATTTGCATATGCTCTCAAACACCCTGAGACAGCAAGCACGGAGAAAAGTTTTACCAGCTATAACCAGAATGGATACAGTGCAAAATCAGCGTACTTTGGAAGCTATGTTAATTTGAGTGCATAAATTCGCAGCAGCCGACGGTAAGTCGGCTGCTCTTTTTAAGGCAACAGTGGCTACTTCTTATATATACTTACCCTCTCATTTTGTGAAAGAACCTCTTTTTATTTGTTCATTTGTTTTGCGGACAAAGTCCGCATTGAAACTTTTTAAGCGGCGGAACGCCGGTTGAAAAAATTCTTTTATCACAATCACCACAACAAGACATCAGAGCTGACAAAAAACATGGGGTCAAGGGGTTCAAAACCCCTTGCGGTGGAGGTCTAAGGGGTAGGCAGCGCCTTCCCCTTTCTAATAATTCCCTATCAAAGAATCTTTTTTATACGCTCAACGGCCTCTTTTATTCGTGCTACGGGCACGGTGAGGGCAAAGCGAATGTATCCCTCTGCGCTATCTCCAAAGCCGTTTCCAGGGGTTGCCATCACTGCTGCCTTTTCAAGCAGGTATGCTGAGAATGTCTCAGATGTAAAACCCTCCGGCACTATACTCCAAAGGTAGAAAGTTGCGTCAGGCTTATTTGCAGTAAGCCCGATTGACGACAGTCCGTCATAAAGGGCATCGCGCCTTGACTGGTATGTGTCTCTGATTCCACAAAGCACTGAGTCATCAGTCTCAAGCGCACAGATAGCCGCCTCCTGTATTGCCTGAAACACGCCTGAGTCCAGATTGGTCTTAATCTTGCCAAGTCCAAATATGACGTCCTTATTGCCAACGGCAAACCCAACACGCCAGCCTGTCATGTTGTATGTCTTAGAGAGCGAGTGAAACTCAATACCAACGTCTTTAGCTCCGTCCACCTCAAGAAAACTCAACGGCTTATTTCCGTCATAGTAGATTTCACTGTAGGCTGCGTCATGGCATATGATGATGTTATATTTATACGCTATGTCTATGGCATCGCCAAAAAACTCACGGCTTGCACAGGCACTTGTCGGATTGTTAGGATAATTTAAAAACATCAGCTTTGCGCGTTTATAGATTTCCTCCGGTATCTGGGTAAAATCCGGTTTGAAATCATTTTCAGCCCTAAGCGGCATAAAATACGGAAAACCTCCGGCAAAAAGCGTCCCTACCGAATAAACCGGATACCCAGGGGATGGGCACAGCACAACATCTCCGGGATTTACAAACGCTAGCGGGATATGCCCTATTCCCTCTTTTGAGCCTATCAGAGACAGCACCTCGTTTTCCGGTTTTATATTTACCTGAAACCGCCTGCTATACCAGTCTGCCACCGCCTTACGAAACGATAACATCCCCTCGTATGAGGGATAACGGTGATGGGCAGGATTTTGCGCAGCACCCTGCAGCGCCTTAACTATATGTTCCGGTGTGGGTATATCAGGGTCGCCAATGCTTAGGTCTATGAGATCAGCCCCACGCTTTAGAGCTTCTCGTTTTAGCTTGTCTATACGCTCAAAAAGATACGGCGGCAGGTTTTTCACTCTGTCTGCCATATGCACGGTAATAGCTGTCTTCATAATGCCCTCCGAGGTCTATAGTTGTCTTATAGTAACTTGTGATCCGGCACTATTATAAAAAAATACATACAATTTATACAATAATGCCGCCTCCGATAACACGCTCTCCAACATAAAAAACAGCGCTCTGCCCTCTTGCCGGTGCATATTGCGGCTCATCAAATGTTACGGTTATTCCGCCTCTGTTGTTTTTAGATAAGACACAGGATGCCCCTTTCATAGTTGAACGAAATTTTACGTTAGCTCTTATCGGAAACTCTAAATCCTCATTTACTTTACTCAACATATTAATGTCAGAGACGTTTATTTCACGTTTCATTACAAACTCCTGTGGCCCTAACACCAGCATGTTGTTTACCGTGTCAATTTCAACCACATAAAGCGGCACACCCGCTGCCACCCCTGTTGCCCTTCTCTGACCTAACGTGTAAGCATAAAGCCCATCGTGCATTCCAAGAGTCTTGCCGTCAATGTCAACTATTTTGCCGTGTGAATCCCCCTGAGAGCCAAGATAATCTTTTATAAACTTGCGATAGTTACCGCCCTCTATAAAGCAAATATCCTGACTTTCCGCTCTATGTGCCGACGCCAGATTAAGTCTTGCGGCAAGCTCCCGCACCGCCTCTTTCGTCAAGTCTCCAAGTGGAAAGATAATCTTTTTCAACATATCTCGTTCTAAAACATATAAAAAATACGATTGATCCTTTTTATCGTCAACACCGGCTTTCAACGTGTTGTCTTCAATTTTTGCATAATGACCGGTTGAAATATACTCAAACCCAAGATGCTCTGCCTCTGCCATCAGTATCGGAAATTTTATGTGTTTATTACATAGGATACAAGGATTTGGGGTTAACCCCCTGCCGTAATCTGAAATGAACGGCTCTATTACCTTTTCTATAAAAATATCCCTTACGTCAATTTCCCTGTGAGTTATGCCAAGTGCCGCAGAGGTTAATGAAGCGTCCCTAATTGCATCCAAAGAGCAGCACGCCGCATGACCGCTCCGTTGCCGTGTCTCCCATAGGATGAAGCTCACCCCATGTACGTCAAACCCGCGCTCCTTAAGCAAATACGCCGCCACAGAGGAATCCACCCCCCCGCTCATTCCGATGATTACTGATTTTAAGGGAGGACTCTGTCCTCCCTTAGACCCTCCTGCAAGGGGACTTGTCCCCTTGACCCCAGGTTTTGTAGCAGAGGTCTGTTTGTTTATTATTATGTTTTGCTGGAATTCCATTTTTTTAAATATTTTTTAACCGGCGTGTCGCCGCTTAAAAAGTTTCAATGCGAGCTTTGCTCGCAAAAAGGATTTAATACTTATGAATTTCAAGTAGATACTTAAGTATTTGTCCTTTATGGTTAAGGTGCTCCGGTATCCAGTAGTATGAGTTCTGTTTATCAATATCATATTGTATATCAGGGGGGTTATCATTGCAGCGGCTCCAGAGAGCTTTCCCTGCTGCGGCTTCATTTAGAAGCTCCACCGCATGACCCTTAAATGTTCCCTGCATATGTTCATTCTCAGCCTGATACCTGAAATATCCGCACTCAATTTGCCCGATAAAACGTACGGCCTCACGCTCTTTCCAAAAGGCGTCATCCGAGCACGGATAGTCCTTTAAAGGTTTATGAGTATCGTTTTTTGTTATATTTATCCTGTTTGATGGCCCCTCCCAATCAAACAAATATTTGACCTTGCAGTTTTTAGGCGGGCATTCTGAGAGCATTCCTGTTGCTGTGGTTATCCCAATAGAAAAAGACAGAATTCCAACGTCCTTAGAGTCAACATCCGTTAAGGTTGAAAGATAGTCAACAACCTGCGATAATTCCTCACGATGCTTTGGCCCCCAAAAATCCTCAGCGCTTCTGGTTTTACCCCGCCCACACGGGTCATAATGAAGCACAACAAACCCCAGCGAGGCGACATCCTCTGCCGTTACCTCGGTGTTACCGTCATAATCGGTTCCGCAGCTGCCCCCGCCTGGTACAATCACCACTGCCGGATATTTTGTTCCACATTCGCCGCCCGATGGTCTGTGCACATGAGCATAGACACGGTAAGAAGTCCCTCTTGCGGGATTAATCTCTATCCATGCCTTTTCAAAGTCGGTCTTTAGCGGCTCTATTTGTAAAAAATCCGTGGGAAACGCCGCCCCTCCAGAGCCTGGTAATAATAACCCATTTATCAGACGACCAATAAAATCAAAGGCGCCCATCAACGTCTCTTGCAGAAGCGCCTATTCAGTGATAAAACCGTAATTTTTAAGCAATGTTTGCAGCTTTTTTGTATCTATAGGTTTAGTAAGATAATCGTTACAACCGCCTCGGTAATAGGCATCAAGCACGTCTTTAGCCGAATCAAGAGCGGTAGTCATCACAATTTTAACCTCTTCGTTGGGTGTAATTCCCATAGCCTTTTCCTTGTCACGAATGTTTTTTAATGCCTTTAACCCGTCCAGCTCAGGCATCATGATGTCAAGGCAAATAAGATCATACCCAAGTCCCTCATCCATAGCAAGCATAAAGGCCTCAACTGCCTCCGCCCCATTTACGGTAACATCCACATCCCCAAAGGGAGTCAAAAAATGCTGCAACAGTGTGCGGCTTGTAAAGTCATCCTCTGCTATCAGTATTCTCATTTAATCATGCCTCCTTTCATTTTATCTGAAAATCTCTATTTCCCCAAAGCATACTCTTTCACTATGGATATTAACGCAGTCATCTCTGTTTCCATTTTTGTATAAATTGTCCGAACCTTTTCAAAGTCAGGCTTCCTTGCTGCTAATTCCATCCTCAGAGCCTCATTTCTTACAAATGAGCCTCCTATGTTTGAAGACATTCCTTTTATCGTATGTGCTTGAGCTTCAATGGCATGAGCATCGGAGCCTTTAAGGAGCTCCTTGAGTTTTTCAATCTGTCGTGGCGCATCCTCTAAGAATGCCTCGCAGAGTTTTTTAAACAGCTCCACGTCATTGTCAAGTCTATCCAGTGAATCCTCTATGTCAAACGCAACAAGTTTCGGTCTCTCGGTCTTGGCTGCTTCTGATACAGTCACGGTGTGTTCTTCAGAGTCAACCGGAGTGTATTTTGCAATTATTTCGTAAAGAGAGCTTGCCGCAATTGGTTTAGATATGAAGTCGTTCATTCCGGCCTCAATACATCTCTCTCTGTCGCCTTTCATCGCATGAGCCGTCATTGCTATTATCGTTATTTCCTTATTTATATTTTTATCTTTTCCGCTTCTTATAATGCCTGTTGCTTCAAAGCCGTCCATCTCCGGCATCTGAACGTCCATAAATACAAGATCAAAACTCTCAGCACTTAGCTTTTCCAGAGCCTCTTTGCCTGTCACTGCGGTCACTATAGAGTGCCCCTTCTTTTTCATTAATCTTACAGCCAATTCACGGTTTACTATGTTGTCCTCGGCAAGGAGTATTTTCAATGTCTTTTGTTTATCAGCGCTGGTAACTGCTTTAGCTGTTTTTGCTTCACCTGTTGAGCCGCTAAGAACAATGCACATAGTATCGGCAAACGCCATATATTTGGCAGGCATTGAAAGAGTTGCCAAAACACCAAGCTGTCGGCATTTTTCGGCAAATCCCGGTGAAGCACCGTAATTTAGCATGACGATTTCCGGCTCAGGCTGGCGGTTTTCAGATTTTATATCCAACACAACGCTAAAACCGTCTGTATCTTTTAACTCTGGAGATATTATAGCAAGCGCTATCGGAGTACCTTTGGCAGCGGCCTGTTTATAAGCCTCCTCTATTTCAGAGACACTCTCTGCCTCATACACATTAAATCCGCACCACTTTGACATGTTTACTAAAGCAGCCCTGCCTGAGTCGTTAGAGTCCGCTACTATTATGGATTTACCGGAAAAGATTTTTGCCAGAGCTGGTTTAAGCTCCACCCCTCTGTCTGTTAAGGCACGACATTGGATAGTGAAATTAAAAGTGGTGCCAACGTTAATGGTGCTGCTTACTGTTATGTCGCCTCCCATTAAGACAATGAGTTTTTTCGTTATAGTAAGACCAAGTCCTGTGCCGCCGTATTTTCTTGCCGTTGAGCGGTCAACCTGTGTGAAACTGTCAAAAATGGCGCCCACTCTGTTTTTTGGTATCCCTATACCGGTATCGGTTATTGTGAAATTAAGCATAACGGTGCCATCCAGCCCAACGGATGTTCCATCTTTGCGAAGTTTAAGTGTAACAGAGCCTTTTTCTGTAAACTTTATAGCATTACCGCAAATGTTTATTATAATCTGCCTCAGTCTTGCAGGGTCGCCTACTACTGTCACAGGAACATCCGGCTCTATGATGCAGTGGAGCTTAATGCCCTTTTTTTGAAACTGAACGCCGAGGGGATCAAGTGCTGATTCTACAACATCATAGATATTGAAATCCACGCTGTCAAGTTCAAACTTACCTGCCTCCATCTTAGAGTAATCCAGCACGCTGTTTAATAAGTGCAAAAGCGAGTGAGCCGAGTCCCTGACCATTTCAAGGTTCCGCCTCTGTTCAGAAGACAGCTCGGTTTCCAAAGTAAGCTCAGTCATGCCGATTATTCCATTCATAGGGGTTCTAAGCTCGTGACTGATATTGGCTATGAAGTCGCTTTTGGCAACATTTGCGGCCTCTGCCGTCTCTTTATCGGTCTTAAGCTGATCCTCAGCATGTTTTCTTTCAGTTATATCAAATGAAACCAACAGGTAAGATGTCAATTTTCCGTAAGAATCATAGAGTTGATTAGTGTTTGTGGAAAGCACCATGTATGAGTCATCAGCTTTTCTAAACCTGTACTCTAACGTAGTCCGAAGCAGTGTGTTTTTTTCAGCAATCTGCATACACGTACTGATATCATCAGGGTGAATATACGCCATGATGTCGGTATTTAGGAGAGAGTCAATGGAGTAGCCGGTATTAAAAGCAAATGAGTTATTGGCAAAAACAATCCGCCAGTTGGTATCAATCTCAAGCACAAAGTCGTGCATATTTTCAACGAGGTTGCGGTACTTGTCTATGCGCTCTGCTGCAACTTTATCCATTTCTTTTTACCTGCACAAATTGTCCTTTCATCACTTACTATAGTTTAAGGTAGTCTCAAAGCGTCCGCCTGCCGACAGACAGAATATAAAGCACTCCCAAAGTAGTTTAGCATTTTTTTACAGTTTAATTAAACTAAAAAATTTATTTGCCTATGCAGTTAGCTCCGCAAACAAAAAAATGGATTCCTGCCTTCGCAGGAATGACAAGAAAAAAAGGAATGACCTCCCCTAAAGGGGATTCCCCTGTAAAATTGCCCCCCTTTGTCATTCCCGCCTACGAGCGGGAATCCAGTCCTTTTTACTGTATCATTTGCTGACTGAAAAAAATTTACAGGAGTTAACTCAATAAGCATTTTTTTTATTTGCATATTTTTATAACTTGTGATACTGTAGGGAAAGTATGGCAGCAGATATTGCAACAAAGGTAGCGACAGACAGCACGCTTATTGGATTTTTGACCGACAAGGAATTTTCAATCCCGCTTGCACAGATGTTGCTTTTTGTGGTGGCAAATTCAATTTGTCTGCTAATGGGGAGATTCCGTATTGGTCTTGTTGTGACGTATATATTTGTTTTTTTCTGGGGATATATCTACAAACGCGAGTTTCTCATCGCAACGTTTGAAAAAACTGAGTGGGGTATGCCTCTTTATGCCTTTTTTGGCACATTTATACTTATCATGGGCATAATCGGCCTCCTAAAAAAGGATTATTAACCACGGATTAACACAGATTATAGCTATTGATAAATTATCTGTGCCCATTTGTGTTTAAAAATTTTTTTTATCTCAGATATTAACCAGTGTAAAATATCCGCCTTCTTCGGTTTCAATTTTATATCCAAACATTATGATGGTCTCGGTAAGCGGACGCCCCAGAAGAAGATTCATGTAATCATTAGGCACGCCCATCTTATCGGAGAGCATAGGGCGAAGCGTCATATCGTAATTTAAGATAGCAAACACGTCATTAACCAGATCGTTACCGGAGCGAATCTCTTCAAAGAGGTTATTTAGCACGGAATATGAGCACTTTAGCTCGTGGGTATCCACTATGTTTAGAAGTGCGGGGCTGGACTTTAAAAGCCTTTCACGAGTGATTTTTTCCTCACCAAACACACTAAGAAATTTTTCTGTATTCCAGCACTCAAACGCCTGGCACTGAGTGGGGCGTTTTTCGTAAATCTTGCAGGAATTGTCGTCTTTGCTAAAGAAGATACATTCTCTGCTTCCCGGTTTTTCTTTTATTTTAATCAGTTCTTCTTCTATTGTGATAAACTCGTCGTCAATGTTGTTATATACAAGCTCGCCGGCTCTGATAGTGTATATGTCCTTGTAGTTGAGAGTTCCCTCAATTAGCAACACCTCGTCGGTAACATGCAGCGTGGGGGAGCCTTTTGTGCAGCAGTCGCCGCATCTTCTGCACTCGGTTTGAGGAGTGCCCGGGGTTATTATTTCCATGTATCAATTCTCCTTTAGAATTTTAAAGAGTCTATTATATCAAAATAAGTAATTAAAATAATACAGAGAAGTTGAAGCATATTTAGCGTATAGCTTGAGTTGATATGTTTATAAGAAAAACTTATGCTTAACCCTGTCAGGGCAAACGCATTAGAAAAAATATTGTTATTATCGCTTTGTTTCTTAGGCGAGATTGCCACGTCGCTATCGCTCCTCGCAATGACAGATAAGAGAAACAGCCAAGTTTGTCATTGCGAGCGTAGCGAAGCAATCTCGTCAAACCTACAAAACGTTAAAATTCAGCCTCCTTCTCATCAAAAGTACCTTATTTTAAGAATGTGTGTTAATCGCTCGCAAGCTGTTTAATCTTTTCCAATGAAATGCGTTTGCCCTGTTAACCCTGTTGACATTTCACAGAAATAATTAATATAGTGGAAAAAGGACAGGAATGAGCGTGATGCTGGTTTTTATCTGAGGTGAAAGCGGCTGGTTTGGGAGAGTAGTCAGCAGGCGCTTAGGTGGACATCTGGTTTGATGTGTCCATGAGATATACTTAGTGACAAACCCTTCATACCTTTAAAACTCATGCTCACAAACAAACGGTAGCGGTATTGTTCGTAGATGACTCACGCTGATGTAACAGCACAGGGAGGGAAAATAAATTTCAAAAAGACGAAAGATTTCCAGCAATAATAATGTTTGCAGATATTATAGGCTCCGTAGAATTTGCTGATACCCTGCCACCAGAAATATATAAAAAAATGTTAAATAATTATCAAGAAATAGCACAAACTGTCGTCAAAGGAAAAGATTATTTTAGAATTAGTGGTGATGAGTTATTGTTTATCAAAAAATGCGTTAAATCAAAATCTTCAGTTTTAGGCGGAAAAGAACTTTCAGAAACTATATCTATAGCGAGAAATTTAAAACTTAAATGGCTTGCCTCTAATTATAATAAGATAAGACTGAAAGAAAGAAAACGACCGATAGACTTAGCAATAGGTATAAATTTTGGGTATATATGGTCACACGAATTGAACGCAAGTAATATATCATACGAGGGCTACTCAATAAGCCTTGCCAAGAGAATTGAAAGTACAGCAAGAGAACATGGTCATCAGACAAGAATCATGTTAAGCGGAAGTGCATACCAAAAAGCAATTGAAAAAGATATCAAGGTACAATTTTCAAAAGGTGAAAGGTTAAAACTTAAAGGCATGTCACAGGACGAATTTGTTTATGAGATTTTGAGTTTTTATGAATGGATATATTGGAGTAGAAATGATTATTCAGTAAAAAAGGACAAGCGTAAACAAGATATCATGCATGAAAAACTTTTTCTTAAAGATTACTCCAATTCATGGCTTGGTGTCAAAGTTGCAACTGATAATTTCTTGAATGATAACATTGACAAGGCTATAGATATTATTGAAAAAGTCATTTGGATAAACAAAGATATTTCAGTTGCCTGGATTATTTTAGGACATTCTTATATACAAAAAGCGTTTAAACATTCTTGTCCCTTTGATAAAACTGACATAAAAGGGCTCTATCTTACTTGTGAGTTGTTACTGCATCAAGCAGAGCAGATAATGTTACAGGCTATAAAACTTGATACTTATAATGAGGAGGTATATGCCGAAACGGGCTTACTATACTATTTTTGGTCAAATTTTATAGATAATTGGCTATTGTACCATGTAGATATAGGTGAAACATTTGACAAATTGGTAGACAAATCCAATGATTTACGTAAAAAAGCTTATGCGGAATTCCATAAAGGAACATCATTTGGTGCTTCCAAGGCAAGAGCAAAATATTGGTTAAGCATAATGAATATAGAGGAAACTAAACCCAATCAATTAAATATAACTTTTCTTTTACATTTACTTCTAGGGAAAAAGTTAGAAAATAAAAGGGAAAACCAATCTGTAATGGTAAAGAAAACGATAGACGAATACCTTGGCTTATCGCTTGTACCACACTACAAGGCTAATGTGCTTCTTTGTGCGGCTACTCTCTTAAATGAATACAGTTTTGCCTCAGAAGAAGATACCACTCTTAAAAAACTCTCTTTCAAATACCTTGATGAAGCTATTAATGTTGCGAACAAGAAAGTTCCAAAAACAGGAGTTATTTTTGCCACGTCTTATGCCACACCAGAAAGATTACCCAAGCTGGCTTTCATAGAACGTTGTAAAGATACAATAGATAAAGTAAAAAACGGCGACTCCTTAATAGAGCGAAGGGCAGTTAAGATAGAAAGATTAAGAAGACTTTCTCAACAGTCTGTACACACACTGGAGGGACTTGTAAGCGGTATAACTGCCGATAACCAACACAAGGAGTTAGACTTTGGACGTCCCGTAGGAAATAAACACTGACCGCGTTGATTGCGTAAGGCTTTCCTTTGACCCTCAGTGCGGTCATGAGCAAACGGGACGGCGTCCGGCATTTGTTCTGTCTTCAAAAATATATAATAAAAAAGCCGGATTAGCATTATGCTGCCCAATCACAAATCAAATAAAGGGATATCCATTTGAAGTAGTAATTAGCGGTACAGAAGCTGTCAGTGGAGCCGTCTTGACTGATCAAATAAAAAGTCTTGACTGGCAAGCAAGACGCGCAGTTTATATATGCAAGCTTTCCGAAAAAGTTATACGTGATATTGTAAACAAGGTTCAGTTGCTTATTAGCTTATAGTGAAGCAAAAAACACGTTTCTGATTAAAACCGCCGTCTCATCTATCATTAATTAAAATAACAGCATTAAGTTAAAGCAAAAAATGTGCTATAATAAAGACATGAGATTGGCGGCTCAAAATAAGAAGGCGTACCATGACTACACGATAGAGGAGACTCTGGAGGCCGGCGTTAGTTTAAAGGGCACTGAGGTAAAGGCCATTCGTGAGGGCAGGATAAACTTGCGGGATAGTTATGTTATAATCAAAGACAAGGAAGCGTTTATGCTTAATTGTCACATAAGCCCATATAGTCACGGTAACATTATGAACCACGAGCCGCTAAGGACACGGAAACTGCTTTTTCACATAAAGGAGATACTGAAGCTGGTGGGCAAAACGGCACAGCGCGGGTATTCGCTGATTCCGCTTAAGGTGTATTTTAAGGGTCCTTACGTGAAAGTTGAGGTGGGGCTTGCTAAGGGCAAACGAGAATATGAAAAACGAGAAAAAATAAAGGAGCGTGATATAAAAAGAGAGATGGACAGAGAGTTTAGTTAGTAAAGCACATGGGGGCGTATGGATTCGACGGGGGTTATGAGGCTTAGGCAGCATGTCGTGTTTCCGCGGTCACGTAAAAAAGCGGAAAAACTTACAAAAGCCAACGACGAACTGGCACTTGCCGCTTAAATAAGCGGCACGCATTCCTGGGGAGGTCTGCTACCTTGGATATGCGTCATAAAGCGGGCTGGCGGCTGATGAGGTCCCTGCATCAGGCGTGAGATCATAGGGAATACGGGTACGGTGAGCCTGTCTGTTGGCGCTAAAATACCCAAGAGCTAAAAAACAGACTAAGCATGTAGCGGCTTAAGAGTAGTGCTTTCGGACGCGGGTTCGATTCCCGCCGCCTCCACCATTTAAGTGCTTGCTTGGATTAACAGCTAACCCGTGGAAACAACCAATAAATGCTATTGAAAAAATTACAGAACTTACGCAGGTAGTTCCAAATATTCTGAATAACTCACACGATGCAACAGAGCTGCCTGCTGAGAGTGCATGAAAGTTATTGTATAGATAAAAACATTTCTATTTCGGCTCTGCTGCCAAGAAACACAGGCACTCTTTGATGAATCTCCGTCGGTACTATGTCAAGAATTCTATCGCCTTTACCATCCACAGCAAGCCCACCGGACTCCTCTACAATCATTGACATGGGAAAAACCTCGTACAATATTCGGAGTTTTCCATTTTTACTTTTTTTATCGGAGGGATACGCAAATACGCCTCCTTTCAAAAGTGTTCTGTGAACATCGGCCACCATGGTGCCTATAAAGCGCTGGGTGTAACCGGAGGATTTCAGTGTATCAAGATATTTCTTGGTTTTATCGTCCCAGCCGGGATAGTTGGACTCGTTAAAGGAATATATTTTACCGCTTTCAGGAATTCTCATACTGGGATGTGAAAGAAGAAAAAGCCCTGAGGACGGATCAAGAGTAAAACCGTTAAGTCCCATTCCTGTGGTATATACAAAAACTGACGATGAGCCGTACATAGCATACCCTGCCGCTATCTGATTAGTTCCGCCACACATAAAATCAGCATCCGTACCTTTGCTTCTCTTATAGATAGAAAATATCGTGCCTATTGAAATATTTACCTCTATATTGGTTGAGCCGTCAAGGGGATCAAAGGCAATTATATACTTTCCGTCTTTACCCTTCTCTGGGTAGATTACATCGTCAAGTTCTTCTGAAGCTATTGCATAAAACTGCCCACTGTCCGATAGCACCCTGACAAGCACATTGTTAGAAAACTCATCCAGCTTTTGTACCTCCTCCCCCTGAATGTTTGTCTTCTGGGCTTTACCGAATATCTCTGCAAGGCCTGCCATTCTCACATGCGAGGCGATGATTTTAACGGATGTCTCAAGGGATGTGAGAGCTATTGATAGAGAGCCCGTAGCTGACGGAAATTTTCTCTCCTCTTCAAGTATAAACCTGTTTAAATCCATTCCTATTTCCGGCATTCATACCTCCTGTCAAAAAAAGCAAATTAATAGAATCGTACAAAAGTCACACTGCAACTGCCTCATTTTATATAAAGTATAACACAGTTGTCAACAAAACAGCATGTCGGAATTTATAGTAAAATAGTCTATAATGCAAATGAAGTTAAAAACGCATAATCAAAGAGTTGTTGTTATCTCTGCAGTACTGATATTTACAGCCTTGTCGGCTTTTAGTGCGATTTCTACTTATGAGATAGCAAAGCGCTCATCTGAGGAATCTCTTAAGTCAACAGCTTATTTTATTGGGATAACTCTTGACCAGGCTCTCAACCGAACCGGGATAGATGAGGGTCTAATCTCCGAGATAATAAAAAAGCAGCGTTCAGAACAAATAGCTTATATAAGCCTGTATGACAAAGACCGAAAAATAGTCTTACACTCTAACCCCAGAATGACAGGCCAAACAGTCACAGAACCGTTTATTGAAAATGTTCCTCAATTTGCCTATGTAACTCTGAAAACCGGAGAGCAGGTATATGTCATGAACATACCTGTGCATATACATTCCTTTGCGCCAATGGTACTTTCAATAGCTCTTCACACATATCCTTCAATGGAGGCGGTAAGAAGCGCAAAGGTGCATATGCTCATTCTAATAGGGATTGTCACTGCTATGTGGACTCTTGCGTTTATGTTTATCTATTATCTTAAAAAAACCGACTTGATGGAAAAGAAGGCTCTTGTAAAGGAACGGTTTGCGGCAGTCGGCGAGATGGCTGCCGTCCTAGCTCATGAAATCAGAACTCCTCTTAGTTCCATCAAAGGTTTTGCTCAATACTTAAGCGAAAAGCTCAAAGATAACGACAGAGCGGCTGAGGGTCTTTCTGTTATCGTTAACGAATCAAGCCGCCTTGAAAACCTTACAAACGATCTGCTTGTTTACGCTAAGCCGCCTGAGATAAAAATCCAGTCTCTGTCGCTTAGGCAGCTGATAGATGAGGTGATAGGAGTGTTTACACTCACTGATGAAATTGAAACAAACATCGTTGTGAGTAACGACACTATAAATTCTGACAGGGAGAAATTAAAACAGATTCTGATAAATATTATTTCTAACGCTGTGGATTCAATCGAAAAAAGTGGTAAAATATATATAACCGTTACAGAAAGCAAGAGGATGATCACATTTACGATAAAAGACACCGGTAAGGGGATGGACGCCTCAGCGCTTAAAGACGCAAGCAGACCGTTTTTTACAACAAAGACCAAGGGAACAGGGCTTGGGCTTTCTATAGTTGATAATCTGGTTAATGTAATGGAAGGAAAATTATTAATAGAAAGTCAGCCTTCACATGGCACTACGGTTACTATAACGATCCCATGTGTGAGAGACGACAATGAGTAAAGACAACTACAGAGTGATGATTGTTGACGATGAGGAGTCCATAAGACTGCTACTGTTACGCATTTTGGAGGACGACGGATATGCGATTAAGTCGGCTTCAAACGGTAAAGAGGCTTTATCAATCTGTGAAAACTTCAGGCCGCATCTCATCTTATTAGACCTTAAGATGCCGCAAATGGATGGTCTTACGTTTATTGAAAAGTACAAGCAGAGTGACTTGTCTCACCATGAAACCGATTTTATCGTGTTAACGGCATACGGCACTGTGGATAGCGCTGTAACTGCAATGAAACTTGGAGCAATGGATTTTATCACAAAACCGCTTAGTGACCCTAATGTGCTTAGGTTTGCCGTTAAAAAGGCATATGAAAGACGAAGGCTGCTTACGGAAAACGAAGCTCTAAGAGCTGAGCAGCTTAAGGGTCTGCCTCCTATTGAGATAATTTTTGGCGGAATGGAGGACGTTTTAGAGGAGGTAACAGCTGTATCCGGCACAAATTCGGCGGTACTTCTAACCGGTGAGACCGGTACCGGAAAGACGCTGATTGCTCGTGTTATCCATGCCTTAAGTAAAAGACATGGACCATTTATAGAGTTAAACTGTGCCGCCATACCGGAAAACCTGATGGAAAGCGAGTTGTTTGGTTACGAAAAGGGGGCCTTTACGGGAGCCGTTTCAGCTAAGCGGGGCAAGTTTGAACTGGCCTCATGTGGCAGTATTTTACTTGATGAGGTCTCAGAGATGTCACAAGCCCTGCAGGCAAAGTTTTTAAAAGTTCTTGAGGGCAGCTCTTTTGAACGCTTGGGGGGCACGGTTTCTCAAAAAGTAGATGCTCGGATAATATGCGCTACTAACAGAGACCTTCAAAAAGAGACAGCCAATGGAAAATTTCGGCAAGATCTCTATTTTCGCTTAAACGTGTTTCCTATTAATATTCCTCCCCTAAGAGCAAGACAGAAGTTTATTCCAGAGCTTTGCCGTTTTATGGCTTCATCCATATCAAAAAGAATAGGAAAAGAAGTTGGAGATATTACTGAGGCATCAATTGCAAAACTCTTGTCATACGAATGGCCAGGTAATGTGAGAGAACTGCAAAACGTCATTGAACGCTCTATAATAATGTCAAAGGGCGGCATAGTTGAGTTTACAAAAGCTATTCCTGTTGAGTTGCCTGAGCTAAAAGACACGTTTAACCTGATAGAGTTAGAGCGTAACACTATAGAAAACGCCTTAAAGCACACACGAGGCAGCCGAAAAGACGCCGCTGAAATTTTAGGAATTTCTATGAGAACACTTCAGTATAAGATTAAAGAGTACGGTCTAAGATAAAATGCTTATGTACTTAACTCAGGTACATAGTTTTATGTCAGCTAAAAATACATTAAAAAGGACTGGATTCCCGCTCGGGGGCGGGAATGACAAAGGAGAGTGCGTTTCTTTTTTCTGTCATTCCTTTGTTTCTTGACATTCCTTTTTTTGTCATTCCTGCGAAGGCAGGAATCCAGTTTTTTTCTTTGCGGAGCTAAGGGAATAAGCAATTAAGATAATTATAAATACCCAGAGATGCAATAATTGCACTTACACATGCAAAAATTCGTATTTAATTTGTAATCATATCGTTAACAGCTTGATATTAAAGGATTTTTACCTCTGGCATGTTCTATGCAGTGTTATAGGCATGAACAATCAAAAAGGAGGTGAAAGGATATGAGGACGATGATAGTTATAATATTAGCCCTTACACTTTTGGCGGGTGCTGCGTATGCAACGGATTTCAGCACATACACAACAGACGAGCTTTTGGGGCTCAGGGGCACGATGTGGAATGCCACAGTTGAAGACAGAGCGGCATTACACACTGAGCTTACCAAGAGAGTTCCTGAGATGACCACAGAGCAGAAGAAGGAGTTTTCAAGCAGACCGGCATTGGCTGGCAGAGGTATGGGCAGAGGCAGAGGAATGGGTAGAGGTATGGGATATGGCACAAACTGCCCTTACAGAGCAAACTAACATAATGAACAGTAGAATATCTGCGCTGCACGACACATACCGTGCAGCGCTGCGTAAAGGCGGAAACAACATGCGAAGAATATTTTTTTTAACCGTTATAATAACAATGTTATTAATGCAAAATGTACGAGCTGAGGAGACAGGTGGTTACGACTCAAACACTGAGGTAACAGTTAACGGAGTTGTTGCCGAAGCTGGCATGTCAATGATGGGGCCCTGCGTTTTTACGATTCACTCAGCTGATAAGACGTTTGAGGTAATGACCGGCCCAAGGTGGTATCTGAATCAAATAGGACTTGACATAAAGACCGGTATGAAACTCGTAGTCACAGGCTCAAAGTTTTATGACAGAAAGGGACAGTTAAGCATAGCAGCGTATTCTATTGAAATACCGGCTGAGTCTAAAACATATCTATTTAGGGATTCAAGCACACAACGGCCACTGTGGCACGGACAAGGACGTGGCCGTTGGCGCTAATTATTAGAAATATCTCTTTAGCAATCCCTCAAAAGCCTGTCCGTGTCTGGCCTCATCTTTGCACATTTCATGCACTGTATCATGAATGGCATCGAGGTTTAATTGTTTTGCTTTTGTTGCAAGCTCTTTTTTGCCTTTACATGCGCCATATTCAGCATCTACCCGTGCTTTTAGATTTTCCTTAGTGCTCGCAACCAATACGTCTCCTAAAAGCTCTGCAAATTTAGCTGCGTGTTCAGCCTCTTCAAATGCTATTCTTTTATAGGCCTCAGCTACTTCAGGCAATCCCTCTCTATCAGCCTGACGGCTCATAGCCAGGTACATGCCGACCTCAGTGCACTCTCCCATGAAATTAGCTTTAAGACCTTCTATAATCTCCTTGTCCACACTTTTTGCAACCCCAATTCTATGCTCATCTGCCCACTGTAACCCCTCAGAGCTTTTCTCTATAAATTTATCTGCTGAGGCCCCACAGTGTGGACATTTATCCGGCGCCGCTGAGCCCTCATGCGTATAGCCACACACGGTACAAGTAAATTTCTTCATTCTTTTACCCCTCCTTTATTGTTTTATACTATTATAGTATATTGAATTTATTGGAATCAACCAAAGATACTTAAAGGATGAGTTAGGAGAAGGGGAAATGAATAAATTAAAAGATGAGAAGAGTCCCTACTTGCTCCAACATGCTGAAAACCCTGTTAACTGGTACCCTTGGTCTGATGAGGCTTTCAATAGGGCAAAGGAGGAGGATAAGCCCGTTTTTCTATCGATTGGGTACTCCACCTGCCACTGGTGCCATGTGATGAAACGTGAGAGTTTTGAGGATACCGAAGTGGCAGAGCTTCTTAACGATACGTTTATTTCCATTAAATTAGACAGGGAGGAGCGCCCCGACATAGACAACATTTATATGACAGTATGTCAGATGATAACCGGAAAAGGAGGCTGGCCGCTTACAATTATCATGTTCCCTGACGGCAGACCGTTTTTTGCCGCTACATACATTCCAAAAATAGGGAGAGGCTCAATGCCGGGAATGTTAGAGTTAATACCGCAAATTAAAAGCATCTGGAGGCAAAAACGCTCTGAGCTTATGCAAGTAGCTGAAAAAATCACTGAAAAACTCAACGAACCTGCATATCATCCACATGAAGACAACACTGTAAGCAGTGAATTAACCGATAAAACATATCAGGCACTTGCTGCAAGTTATGACAATGACAACGGCGGATTTTCTCATGCACCTAAATTTCCTACTCCTCACAACGTTTTATTTTTATTAAGATACTATTTTGAGACCGGCACTAAGTTTGCACTTCATATGGCGGAAAAAACTCTGTACGCTATGCGCATGGGTGGGACTTACGATCACATTGGGCATGGTTTCCACCGCTACAGCACAGACAGCCGCTGGCATGTGCCTCACTTTGAAAAAATGCTCTATGACCAGGCACTTTTAGCGATAGCCTATACGGAGGCTTATCAGGTAACCAGAAATCCATTTTACGAAAAAACAGCCCGAGAAATCCTGACCTATGTATTAAGAGATATGCGGAGCTACGAGGGCGCTTTTTACTGTGCCGAGGATGCTGAAAGTCAGGGACAGGAGGGCTTGTTTTACCTTTGGCGTTATGATGATATTGTAAAGTTGTTAAGCCCCGATGAGTCTAAAATCGTTACAGCGATTTTTAATATTAAAGCAGAAGGGAATTTCCACGATGAAATAACTGGCTCTCTAAGTGGTATGAATATTCTTTATATGGTAAAAACTGCCGGCACACAGGCAGAATCTGAGCTGCTTGAAAGTGCTCTCAAGAAACTCTACAACGAACGAACCAAAAGGATTCCCCCGGGTAGGGATGATAAAATCCTAACGGACTTAAACGGTCTAATGGCTGCTGCTTTAGCAATAGCCGGAGGCGCTTTTAACGATGATAGTTTTATAAAGGCTGCAAAGGGCTCAGTTTTATTCATAGAAAATGCAATGGCAACTGAGTCAGGCGCACTGTATCACCGTTTCAGAGATGGGCATAGCGCCATAAACTCTACCATTAATGACTATGCGGCTTTAACGTGGGCACTTATTGAGCTATACGAAACCACATTTGAATCAACCTTTCTTACAAAAGCCGTAAAATACATGGATTTTATTTTGGATAATTTTTGGGATAATGAGGCGTCAGGTTTTTTCTTTACGAGTAAAACCTCTGAGACTTTAATAGCACGCCAAAAGGAACTCTATGATGGTGCGCTGCCATCGGGTAATTCCATTTCTCTCTATAATATGCTAAGACTCAGCCGCATAACCGGCTCTCATACGCTTGAGGAAAAAGCACTCACATTCATAGACGCCTTTTATGGGAAAATCAGGGAGCACCCTGCAGCATATCCTTTTTTTGTTCTTGCTGCTGGATTAGCGCATGGTAAAAGAAATGAAATCGTTGTTGCAGGCAATACTGATGAGTCCGTAAAAATACTTAAAACACTTAGACAAAACTTTCTGCCTAACTCTGTATTTGTACTTAAATCCACCGATACAGGAGGAGACAACCCGACAGACTATACAAAGGATATGAGCGGCATTGACGGCAAACCTGCCATTTATATTTGTACAGGGAATGCCTGCCAAAAACCTGTTACAGATCTATCAGAGGCACTGAGAATCGTGTCAAGCACATTTTGATATTTCCCAAAGCTCAATTGCAGCTGTTATTTCTCTTTGCCGCTGGTTGCAGCATTGGTTGTCAGTTTGGAGACAGAGGATACTTTCTTGTAACCTTTGGGTATGGCAAACATAGAGGCTTTAGCGCCTCCTATTACAATGTTTCTTAACTGAGCTGTAACGACGGTTGATTTACCTTCGCTGTCTTTTGTCTCATATTCGTAGCGAATAATCAAATTTCCTAAATCCTCAGCCTCCCATATCATAGCTTCAAGCTTTTCATCAGGTCTGTCTTTTCTGGAAAAAAGCGCATCATATCTTTCACACCTGTGCCCTGCTATTGTCTGAGTACCGATTGGCCTTTTCTCTAACACTAAATCGTCTTCATACATTGGAGCAAGAGAGCTTTGCATCAAATCCAGCGCATACTTCTTAGCTTTCGTCGATAGATATATGATTTTTTTGTCATCTGACAAAAGTATTGTAACAAGCCCTGGCGCACTATGAGCTTCAATACGGGTTTTGCTGCCCATTTTGGCTATTTTCATGGTCATATCCATAACAGTCATCTCAGCGGTAAAATTCTCAGGCGGGGCACAAACAGCCTCTGTAACTGATAACAACATCGAAATAAAAACAACAAGGCAAATTACAGCTCTTTTCACAATCTGACACTCCTTAAAAACGCCTTAGTTTATCTTTGGTTTTTCCATAAGAGGATTTTCATTTCTTTTATCGGCTTTATTGTTTTTAATATGCTCCACAAAATTGTTATGAGAAACGGCTCCCTTGCTGTCGGTAGCGACAATTTTACAAAACTCGCATTTTGCGCACATTAGTGTTACCTTCTCAGCAAAATTCTTACCTTTAATAAGTTCGTTATTTACCAGAGTGTCCTTTACAAACATGCACCCACGCCCGGCACACACTCCACCCAGGTACCCGTCAGCATCAACAAAGACAGAGGCAGGACATTGACCTGAAAATCCGCACTTTTTATATTCCCAACAGTTCAGCAGCTTTGTCATGCCATCGTGAACATTAACTTTTTTGATATTATGCTTTTTAAGTGTCTCTATCAGAGCATCATCCAGCACCACACCGCACTCTACCAGAGGCTCTGAGCCGGACTGAGAGAAAATGTCATCGGCTGCCACCATTCCCTTTTTCAAATTGAAGATGTTGACTTCAACCGGTTTTTGAAACCCAAAGGAATCATACATGACCGCATAAAGACTCTCAGGCGTAAACGGTCTTATAATTACATCGGCAATGGATGCCGACGCCTTAATTTTTTTGACCTCAACAGCCGTTAACTCAGGAGGGAGCACTGCCAGTATTTTTAAAAATGGGTATTTAGCAAAGATTTCCTCAGTGTGCTTTAAAATAGGATCAAACACCAAAGAATCCATGATAATAAAATTACAAGAGTCAGCCTCCAGAGCTCTTTTTAAATCTTTTGCAGCCTTGTATGCTTTCACGGTAATAAGGCTTTTGAAGTCATTTTTAAGACACCAACGTATGGGATGGTCAACATCCTCAGACACACACATAAAGAAAATCTTCTTCGTAACCGGTGTTGATACTCTTTTAGCCATTTCTTCCCGCCATGTAACAATTTTATTTATAACCCTAACCACTGTCTGACTATCAGACAATTTTATGATAACATATTTTTCTTAAAGGTATAGAAAGCCCTTTTTCTATTTGTGAAAAGAATCCAATGTATTGTATCAATTTAAAAAATAATTTTTCTTAATGCCTATTGAGTTAACTCCTAAACAACCTAAAGAATAACCCACAAAGCTGCCATTATTCTTATCGTTGAATAGTAGCAAAAAACAAAGTGAATTTAACTAAAATGATTAAGATAAGTTGCCTAAATTACTATAAATTTCAAAATGATGCACTTGACAATAAGAAAATGACTAAATATAATAAACTAGGACGCAATAGGTGAAAGATTTTTATAAATAACTTTAAAAAAGACACGAAAAAGGAGGGAGTATGAATGAAAAGTTGTATAGTGCCAATGATTTTGATTTTTTAGATACTAGTGAAAGAGATATAGCTGCATCTTTAGTTAATTTTGGGAATAATGCAGCGACACATGCTACAGTAAATAATGGTGTAGCAGATATGATGCCCGACGATGAGTTAATCAAAACAGTAGTAACTGGATTATATAAATCTTTTTTTGAAAATAATAAAAAATAGTTATGGATAGTATTATAAATAAATTATATTTCAGTGAAAAAGCTAAACAAATATTAACAAATGAAAAAACTAAAAATCGTATACATTTATTTATGGGGGCATGTGCAAAAACACACAAAGAATATGAAAGTAAACTTACGTGTAAGACAAGATTGGATGCACATTTATTATATACGGCATTAGCATCAGCGTGTATTGATTTACATTCATCAAACCATATTCATGATATGAAAGATAATAATCCTTCACCTTCAAAAAAGGGGGCTTCAATAGCTTCATAGTTTAACAGATTAAAACCTATTCAAATTTTAGAGGGAAATGATAATGGTGATTATGTATTTTTAAATGCAATTGTTGCATTTTCAGTTGGTTTAGAGATTAAATGGAAGGAAGAAGGTAAATCAATTGTTAATATTAATGAAACGTTTCAAGAAAACAATAATATTAACAATCTTTTGTATGTTTTTATGTGGAGAAACCCAAGTTATAAAGATTTAACTACCATATTTGAGTTGTTATAAGAAATAAAGAGTGAGAATTTTGGCAACCGATAGTATCATAATTTAAAATTATAAATTCAAAAGAATAAGTAATAAACTTTTAAACAGAGACACTACCAAATCCAAAGACATATTGATATTTTCCCATAAATCCAGTTAGAATAGGGTTTGTCGGGGGATATGGTCAGCTTCAAACGCTTTCCCTGAGAACATTGTGACAGGAGGTATTGCAGTAGTGACAAAGGAAATTTTAGAGTTTAAAACAGAGGTAAATCAGCTGTTGGATTTAATGATCCATTCGCTGTACTCACACAAAGAGGTTTTTCTGCGTGAGCTTATCTCTAATGCCTCAGACGCTATAGATAAGGCCCGCTACGAGTCGTTGACTAATGCAGATATTCAAAAAGACGGCGGCGAGTGGAAAATTAAATTGTCTATAGATAAAGCGGCCGGTACGCTTACGATAAGCGACAATGGTATAGGCATGAATAAAGAGGAGGGCATACGAGAGCTTGGCACTATTGCCCGCTCAGGAACTATGGAGTTTTTGGCAAAACTAAAAGAGAAATCCCCTGATGACTCCACAGAGATGATAGGGCAGTTTGGCGTTGGGTTTTACTCCTCGTTTATGGTAGCAGACAGGGTTGTGCTGATTTCAAAAAAAGCCGGCACCAACGACTGCGTTCGTTGGGAATCTACGGCAGACGGCACATTTACTGTTGAAGACACTGAAAAAGCAACACGCGGAACTGATGTAATACTCTACATAAAAGAAGAGGAAAAAGAGAAATATCTCACAGAGTATGAACTTAGACGTATCGTTACAAAGTACTCCGACTACATTGACTATCCTGTTGTAATGGACGTGGAGCGGCAAAAGGAAAGTGAAATTGACAAGGGCAAGAAATATACCGTTACTGAGGAGGAGAAACTTAATTCCCAAAAAGCCATCTGGCTTAGGGATAAGTCTGAGATAACAGAGTCCGAGTACAACGAGTTTTACAAACACGTTGCTCACGACTTTACTGACCCCACAAAAGTTATTCACTATAAGGCTGAGGGTACAACGGAGTTTACAGCCCTTTTGTTTATACCCTCAAGGATGCCGTTTGATATTTTCTATAAGGATTTCAAGTACGGCCCTATGCTCTACGTAAGACGAGTTCAAATTATGGAACACTGCGAGGAGCTGATTCCTCAGTATTTGCGATTTGTAAAAGGAGTGGTAGATTCCTCAGATTTGCCGCTGAATGTTTCCAGAGAAATCCTGCAAAACAACCGGCAAATTGAGGTTATCAACAAAAATCTGACGAAAAAGGTGAGTGACTCTCTCTCGGATATGAAACAAAATGAGTTTGACAAATATCTGGGATTTTATAAGCAATTCGGACGAATCCTTAAAGAGGGCATACACTTTAGTTATGAAAAACGAGAGACTGTGGCTGATCTGCTTCTTTTTAGCTCTACCGCCACTGAAACCGGTAAATACACTACTCTTAAAGATTACACGGCAAACATGAAAGAAGACCAGAAGGACATCTACTACATGACGGCTACGGATTTTGAAGACGCTATCCATTCCCCTTATCTGGAGACTTTTAAAGAGAAGGGCTATGAGGTGCTGATTCTGCTTGATGAGATAGACGATATGATTTTTACAGGGTTTCAGTACGGAGATAAAGACTTTAAATCGGCACTGAGAGGCGATATCACACTGGATAAGGCTAAAGAGGAGGAAAAGAAAGAGAGTGAGAAGAAGTACAAAAAGCTGTTGGATTTAATCTCCACGCGGCTTAAGGGCGATGTAAAAGAGGCGCGGTTTTCTGGCAGACTGAAAGACTCCCCGTGCTGCCTTGTTGGTGATGAGGGAGCTATGGATGCTAACATGGAACGACTTTTCCGCTCTATGGGCAAAGATGTTCCCAACACAAAGAAAATCTTTGAGCTTAATCCGACACATCCTCTTATTGAGGCAATGAATGAGCTTTTTGAGCACGATCAGAAAAGTGAGAAACTCCCTAAGTACATTGATATGCTCTACAATCAGGCATTGGTTTTAGAAGGGAGCAGGCCGAAGGATTCCCAGTTGTTTGCTTCTATGGTATCAGAGCTGATGGTTAAGGATATGAAAAGCACTTGATACCAAGTTACATTCTATCGCCTAACTTTGTTGGCATCATCAAAAGCTCCTCAACGTACTACAAGTACGCCTGCGTCGCTTTTGCCTTGCCGCCTTGTTATACTTCAGACTGCAACTCGGTATGAGTATAATTGTATCACATAATGGCCTTTTTAAAGGCTTAAAAATAACAAACTAACGGAGAAGAAAAAAGTGTTAAAAAAACTGCTTATTTTTCTCGGTGTTTTCTTAGCCCTTGCGGCATATTGCAGTGCAGAAACACCTGAGGAGGCGTTTAAAAAGTCATTTCCACAGGTTAAATACGACTCAATAAAGGAATCCCCAGTTAAGGGAGTTTACGAGATTCTGGCGGGATCTGAGATTGTTTATTTTGACCCTGCAACTGGTATTTTAATCTTAGGCGAGATGCGGATGAATGACGGCAAGAATCTGACATCGGCAAGTTTAATGGCAGTCATAAAGGATCGTGTAAAGAATATTCCATTTGAAAAGGGTATGAAAATTGGCGACGGTAAAAATATCGTTGTTGAATTCACCGACCCTGACTGCCCGTTTTGCAGACGCGCCGATGCCTTCTTAAGGACTAAAAAAGATATTACCCGTTATGTTTTCCTGTACCCATTAGTCCAATTGCATCCTAACGCAGAAAAGAAAGCAAAGTTTATTCTCTGTGCTAAGGACAAAATTAAGACTTTTTACGACGTTATGGATGGTAAATATGACGACAAAGAAATCGCTGTATGTAATGATGATAAAGTAGAGGAGATGTTAAAGGAATATCGCAAAGTTGGTGACAAGGTTGGAGTGTCAAACTCTGGCACCCCATTTCTGATTGTTAACGGTGAACCGGTTCAAGGCGCTAACATCCCGCTTATCAACAAGTATCTTGGTGAGCCGGAGGAACAAGCACCTGCTAAAACTCCTGACAAGCATGAGGATGAGAAAGCCCCCGCAAAGCAGGATAGCAACAAATAAATTCTTCGTTCATGCCCCCCTTTTAAAAGGGGGGCAGCTTGCGAGTTGAACCTCACACAATATTCTCTTCAAAATGGAGGACTTAAGCATTAATGACAATTTCAGAAGCAACTGCCAAAATAAAGCCATTAGATGATAAATACATAAAATTATCACAAGAGAGGCTCGATAGCTTAACCAAACCGAGAGGCTCTCTGGGGAAACTTGAGGATTTTGCTAAACGGCTCTGTGCCATATATCAGACGGATATGCCTGAGATGCCAAAGAAGGCCGTCTTTGTGTTTGCCGGAGATCACGGAGTGGTTGAGGAGGGAGTGTCGGCGTATCCCTCAGAGGTGACCCCTCAGATGGTGTTTAATTTTTTAAGGGGAGGGGCAGGTATAAATGTTTTAGCCAGACATGCCGGCGCTGATGTTTTTGTAATAGACATGGGGGTCAACCACGTTTTTAAGGACTGTCCAGGTCTGATAGATAAAAAGGTGGTCTCAGGCACAAAGAATATGTGTAAGGGGCCTGCTATGAGCAAAGATGAGGCAGCAAGGACAGTTGAGGCAGGAATAGCGCTGGCTCTTGAGTATGCTGAAAAAGGTTATCAGTTATTTGGCACGGGCGACATGGGAATAGGAAACACAACCCCTTCTTCTGCAATAACCTCAGTGCTTACCGGACTATCGCCTCAGGCCGTTACAAGCCGCGGCACGGGAATAGACGATGCGGCGCTTGCTAAGAAAGTAAAAGCCATAGAAACTGCTATTGCAGTAAATAAACCTGACAAACATGACGCCCTTGATGTGCTTTCAAAAGTGGGCGGAGCTGAAATAGGCGGGATTGCAGGACTCTGCATAGGGGCGGCATCCGTTGGAATACCGGTAGTGGTGGATGGGTTTATATCGTCAGCGGGAGCTGCGATAGCCTGTCTGTTAGACAAGCGTGTGTCGGCATATCTTATAGGCAGCCACATGTCTCAGGAGGGTGGACACAGACCTCTTTTAAATTTCATGGGAGTTGAGCCGCTTTTTGACTTTAACATGAGACTAGGTGAGGGAACTGGAGCAGCACTTGCCATGACAGTTTTGGATGCCTCGCTTAAGATTTACAGAGAGATGGCAACTTTTGCTGAGGCTATGGTTTCTGACACTGATAAAGATATTCATAAAGGGTGACAATATTTAGCGTCTTTAAATAAGGTTTTTCTGCAGATTTATATTTTTCTCATCTGCGCTTATCTGTGTCATCTGCGGATTAATCTTTATAAATAATTCTAAATGCTTATTGAGTTAACTCCTGTAGATTTTTTTCAGTCAGCAAATGATACAGTTAAAAGGACTGGATTCCCGCTCGTAGGCGGGAATGACAATGGAAACGGCGGGAATGACAAGGGGGCCATTTCTTTTTTTTGTCATTCCTTTTTTTCTTGTCATTCCTGCGAAGGCAGGAATCCATTTTTTTATTTGCGGAGCTAACTGCATAGGCAATTAATTATATTTTATATCTCTTATCGTGTTACAATAAAAGTACGAAGCTGTAAGGCTTGATACCCTTAGGTGTGTGGGAGGTCTCTGATGAAAGAAGCAATAAAGGTAAATGAGCCGGAGTTAACTCGGCTTACAAAACAATATATCGAGGGAACCAACATCTGCAAAGTTACGTTTATGCTGCCAAGGGAGGCTACGGAAAACGCTCAAAAAGTAACTTTAACCGGTGACTTTAACGATTGGGATACGGAGGCCACACCACTTAAAAAAGATAAAAACGGCATTTTTTCGGTCACTGTTGAATTAGAAGCGGAAACGGAACATCCGTACAAGTTTCTGATAGACGGGGAGCGTTGGGAAAACGATTGGAATGCTGACAGATACGAAAAAAGCTGTCTGGGTAATTTTGAAAACTCAATAGTGGAGTTATACAGAGATTGAAAAAATTAACCACGAAAAACTGATTTTTAAAAAGGAATGTTTTGCAATTAAGGAGTATAGGGCTATTTGGCGGCACCTTCAATCCTGTCCACTACGGGCATCTCAGGGCGGCAGAGGAGGTTTTGACCGCTTTTTCATTGGAAAAAGTGGTTTTTATTCCCTCCTGTAATCCACCTCTAAAAAAGCAGGGTCTTGCCCCGTCTGATGACAGACTTGAAATGGTCAGACTTGCCGCAGAAAGTAACGTACGCTTTGAAGTCTCAGACATCGAGAGCAAACGGCAGGGGCTTTCCTACACAATATGGACGCTAAAGGAGTTACTTCAAGATTACGGAGACCACGCCGTCCTTTATTTTATACTTGGAATGGATTCATTTTTGGATCTGCCTAACTGGTATCAAGCTCTGGATGTTATCTCAACAGTTAATTTTATAATTCTTACAAGACCGCCCCTTAATGAAAATGAAATTTTAAAGTCCCCCTATGTTGATGCTGACGCTCTGAGCTTTTACGCATCAAAAAATGTAACCAAAGTTAAACTAAAACACAAAAAAGACGCATTCCTTCTAAAGGTAACCGCAATAGATATCTCCTCAACCCAAATCAGGCAATTAATCAGCCGCGGGGAAAGTGTAAAATACCTCTTGCCTGAAAACGTCCAATCGTATATAATTCATAAGGGGCTCTATAGAGAGCAAAGCACAGAGTGATGTTAAATGCAGACAAAAAAGGCGGGTAATTTGGAAAAAACTGAGACACATTTAAAGACAGTAGTGGAGGCTCTTTCAGAGAAAATGGGCGAGGACACCGTAGTGTTGGATTTAAGAGGACTAACCCAGATAGCTGATTATTTTATTATTAGTACTGGAAACTCAGTGCCGCATATAAGGGCATTGTCAGATAGCGTGGAAAGTAAGCTAAGGGAAAATAAAATAAAACCTCTGCACATAGAGGGACAAAGGAACAACAGTTGGATTATTTTAGACTACGGTGACATACTGGTTCACATCTTTAATCCTGAGGCAAGAGCGTACTACGAGTTAGAGAGATTTTGGCTTGACGCCCACAGGGTGAGTTTTAATAATACCTCGCAACCCAATACGGCGTCTCTGAACTAATGATAAGATTTACATCGTTATTGTTTCTTTCTGTGTTGTGCTGTGTTTTTTATCTTGCTATTTACAACAGTCACTCTGTAAGACTGCACATTACAAAAGAACTTGCCTATGACCTTCCCTTAATAGCCCTTATGGCAATCTCTACTGTAATCGGGGCTATCATTATGTTTGTGATTTTCTTTATACGCGACACTAAAAACTATATTCAATCAAAGTTAGCGCAAAAGAAACGCAAAAAAGAGGAAATGTCTCAGGGAGCAGTGGAAACGACCGATAAAATTCCAGCGTTTGAGACCAATAACAACCTTGTCATGTGCAAAAAACACGAGATATTTGAGCAACAGTCACGATGGGATGAGCTTATTCGTCTGCAAAAAACAATAATTAAGAATCTGCCTGATAATGATTCCCAAAAGGAGGCTCAACAGAGAATTCTACATGGTTATGAATATGAGTACGGCAGGCAGTCTCTGGAAAACTCCGAAATTGAAAAAGCAGGGAAGATATTTAAGGATGTGATAAAGTATGATAAGTCTTTCATTCCTGCTCATCTTGGGCTTGCTGAGGTGTTTTTGCTTGAGGGCAACACAGAGGCTGGTATAAATTATCTTGAAAAGGTTCACAAGGAAACAAACTCTTTGATAATCCTTGCACGGCTTGAGGATTTACTTATAAATGAGAGCGAACCGTCGCGGCTTATCCGAATATATAAAAACGCCCTTTCTGACAGGCCTGATGCTGATGCTATAAAGCTTTTTCTTGGCAAACTCTACTATCGTCTTGAAATGCTTGACGAAGCGCTGGATATTTTCAACTCCTTTGACGGCACATCCACATACTCTGAGGTGCATAAGATAAAGGGGAGCCTCCACTTACGAAGGAACGATTGTGAAAAAGCAGCCGCAGAGTTTCTAAAAGTTATAGGGCTTAAGAGAGCGCTGAGAATCCCGTATCACTGCTTAAACTGTAACCATGAGACGTCAGACTGGGAGGGACGCTGCCCATCCTGCAAAACATGGAACACCTACGACTTCAACTTTGATAAGCACCAGAAACCATGACCCTTGCGTAAACAGTTTTTTTATTAAGTCTGCCATTTTTACAAATATTGCTAATAGCGCCTCTTTGTTATTATAATAACAAGCGGAGTTCTTTAACCAAAAGAGACATGGAAAAATACACTATACGCAGAGATACAACATCCAGGCGGATTAATTTTTCAGAGGAGCTTAACCCCTCGCAACTGGATGCGGTTACCTATAAGGGCGGGCCTATGCTTGTGCTGGCAGGGGCCGGAACCGGTAAGACCACAACTGTGGTCTATCGTGTAGCGTGGCTTGTAGATGGTGGGGTCAGACCTTCTGAGATTCTACTTCTCACATTTACAAACAAAGCCTCAAGGGAAATGATGTCACGGGCGGCAATTTTGGCAGGCGGTGAGATTAACTCGCTCTGGGGCGGCACATTTCACCACATTGCAAACACTATCTTGCGCAGATACGCCGAGCTACTGGGCTACACCAAAGACTTTACCATAATGGATAGAACAGATACTAACGAGCTATTTGATTTCTGTAAATTAGAGTATGAAGGCGCTAAACTAACAAAAGGTTATTCCTCTGCCGCCATTCCCAAAGCCGCTGTACTTTCCGATATTTATTCGTATGTGAAAAACACTTCAAAAACCATTGAAGACTCTATAACAAAAAAATACAGCAAACTACGCACCGGAACTGACGATATAATTGAAATATTTAAACGCTATGAACACAAAAAAACCACGCTTAATTTAATGGATTTTGACGACCTGCTTATAAACTTAAAAACGCTGCTTACTGATTTCCCCGATGTACGGGAGCAGCTAAGCAGCAGATTTAAACACGTTTTGGTGGATGAGTATCAGGATACAAACTCCGTTCAGGCAGAAATCGTCTATCTTATGTCCGATGTACACAAAAATGTGATGGCTGTGGGAGACGATGCTCAAGCGATATTTTCATTTCGTGGAGCAAATATTGATAACATTTTAAAATTTCATAATTATTATCCAAACACCAAAATATTCCGCCTTACATATAACTACCGCAGCACTCCTCAAATCCTAAATCTTGCTAATGCCATAATAAGAGGTAACCGGCGCCAGTACAAAAAAGACCTGCAATCCAGCCGAAACGATGTAACAAATGAGGGCAAACCATGTCCGCTCCCATATCTGGTGGAACTTTACAACGTGGAGGAACAAGCTGTGTTTGTCTGCTCAAAGCTCAGAGATATAGCCGAGGAGGGTGGCTCATTTTCGTATGTTGCGGTTCTGTATCGCGCTCACTACCAGTCCCTTGAGCTACAACTGGAATTGATGCGATATGGGATTGCCTTTGAGGTACGCTCCGGTATGAAGTTTTTTGAAACCGCTCACATTAAGGATGTTATGGCATATCTTAAGGTTGTGGCAAATCCTTTTGATGAGATTGGCTGGAAACGGATATTAAAAATGATCCCGGGTGTTGGCAATAAAACCATAGAGAAATTTTGGGTTATATTGACTCAAGACCATGAGGAGACCCCCTTAGACGCACTGCCTAAACTTTTCAACTCTATGCCGCAAAAAGGCAAAGAACGTTTCCGTCTGCTTCTGGAGACGATTGAACAAATAAAAACGCAAAAATCACCAGCCAGAGCAATAAAACTTATCACTGAGGGTGGCTATGAACAGTTTATCTACGAGGCTTACACCAACGCCGAAAGCAGACTTGAGGATATAGACAAAATGTCGGAGTATGCTATTAAGTACGACAACATTTCTACATTTGTCAGCGATATGGCTATTGGGGGCGAAACCAGCGATGAGGAGGAGGCGGTTCAGGACAGCTACATGGGCAAAGTCGTACTGACCTCAGTGCATCAGGCAAAGGGACTTGAGTGGAAGCGGGTTTTTGTAATCGGACTAAACGACGGACAGTTTCCGCTTTTTAAATCCATTGCCGCAGGTGAAGAGGAGGAGGAAAGAAGGCTTTTTTATGTGGCTGTAACAAGGGCGTGTGATGAGTTGTATCTTTGCAGCACACAGATGTCTAATATCGGGCCTGTGAAACCCTCAAGATTCATTAATGAGCTTAAAAGCGGCCTTTACCAGCCGCTTGAGATTTCCTATGGAGAAGATAATGACATTTTCTGATGCTATAAAAACCGGTATTAATATTGTCAACAAAAACTGGATGCTGGTGTTTATTAATGTTGTCTCAATGATTGTGACGCTGATTGGTTTTGCCATAATAATAATTGTACCTTTAGTGATACTTTTTATAATTATCGGGGCAGATTCAATTAGTTCTATCAAAGACATTAACCCAGAGGCCCTCTTTAGCGCTAAGTACCTTTGGCTTGCGTTGTTTTTTGCCGCTTTTGCTCTTGTTTATACCATCTTTGTGACAGTTGCAATGCTGTTTATTTACGGGGCATCCTCAGGGGTCTTAGCAAAAACTCTGTCTGATGAGAATTATATTTTTTCCTTCAGCTTCTTTATGTCTGAGGGAAAGCGTCTTTTTATGCCAATGCTTAGCTACACATCGTTAGTTGGTCTTGCAGCAATTGCTATATTAGTAGTGGCTGCTGTAGTTTTGTTTATTTTTTACAATGTTTTACCCTCTGAAAGTGCAGGTTTTGCCGTTACTTTTTTAAAATATCTTTTTTTTCTGCTTGTGCTTGCAGCTGCTTTTTTTGTGTTTAATGCAGTCATTGCTCTTACCTTTTACGGCTCGGCTGCCATTGCTGTTGGTAATTTGAAAACCTTTGAGGTTTTCAAAGACTGTATAAGAGTGATGATGAAAAACCCTTCAACATTTTGGTTCTATCTGGTCTTACTGTTTCTACTCGTTTTTGCAAAGATAATTTTACTCATCATAACTTTGCTTATGTCGGCCATCCCTTTAATCGGGATAGTGTTTGGCTTCACACTTAATATTACGATGCCTGTTGTTGTCATCTATTTAACCTATATCTTTATGGCAAGCCTTTTCACTTACTATTTTGGATTAACACAGATCAAGTCGGACACTTTAAGCCAAGAAATTATTATTGAACAATAGCCGTATGATATAATGCGTGGGAGGTATTGTGTATGGGAAAAGATTTTTTCTTAGGTAAGTACTTAATAGACAAGGGCCTAATTATGGAGGAGGACGTAGTGGATGCGCTTGAAATTCAAAGGAGGGAGAGTCCCGCCTTTGAAAAGGTCTCGCTTGAGCTTGGGCTTCTTAATATGAAGCAGATATTCCAACTTTTGACCTTTCAGGCTGATTCCGATCTTACATTTGCAGAGGTTGCATTGAGGAAAAAATATCTGACGCAAGAGCAAGTGGTAAGAGTTAATAACTTAATCATTGATACAAGACCATTTTTAGGGAAAATCCTCGTCAGTGCCGGAAATATTACTCATGAGAAACTATATGAGGTTATTGGTTCATTTGAAAGTGAGACAGAGAAATATCTGGATTTAGCTGAGTCTCTGAAAAAAGTAAAAATATTTGAACTGCTTGATGAGAACGCTCTTGAGTCGCTGGCATATATTGCTTTAACGGAAAAATACGATACCGGGGAGACGGTTTTAAAAGAAGGCGATGAGGCGGACGAATTTTTTTGCATAGTTTCCGGCTCTTTAAAAATTACAAAAAACACTCACGATACAGAAGGCGGCTCTTGCTATGTAGGGAGCATTCAGGCTAACGATGTGTTTGGCGAGTCCTGTATATTTGACCGTGGCAGACGCACTGCTAACGTTATAACTGAAACCGAAACAGTCCTGATAAAGTTCAAACGCACGGCATTTATAAATTTTCTTAAATACTACCCGAAGTCATCAATTTCAATACTGATATTTATGGTACAAAGGCTTATGGGGCGGCTTGAGAGGTCTGACAGGGAGTTAGCGTGTGAGAAAAAACGCGGCATTTCACAGAGCGAAATTGATGCCGTGCTTGAAGAGTTTTTTAGTTAATTTAAAAGAGCAAGGCTGCTATCCTCCTATTCGGGCTGTTTAAAAAAAAACACCTGATAGTGTATAATATTCTCAGGAAACGGACTATGTTTTTAAGTGTAAATGTTGATCATATAGCAACTTTAAGACAGGCTCGGCTTGGGGTTGAGCCTGATCCCGTAGAGGGCGCTCTGCTTGCCATCTCAGGCGGCGCAGACGGTATCACTGCGCATTTGAGAGAGGACAGGCGACACATCTCAGACAGGGATTTGGGACTGCTCCGGCAGATTATAACCGCTCCTTTAAATCTTGAGATGGCAGCTACCGATGAGATGATAGCTATTGCGCGATCTGTTAAACCCGACATGGTCACACTGGTTCCCGAAAAACGGCAAGAGTTGACCACTGAGGGCGGTCTTAATATCCATGGACAAAAGGAACGCCTAATTTATGCAGTAGCTAAAATCCAGTCTGAGGGAATACCGGTCAGTCTGTTTATAAATCCATCGGAGGCTGATGTTTCTGCCAGTGCCGAGACCGGGGCAGAAATGGTGGAAATCCACACCGGTCTCTATGCCAATGCTGAGGGTGACAAAGCAAAAATGGCAGAACTGCAAAAAATTATACAAGCAGTGCAAGCGGCACAAAAGGCTGGTTTAATAGCAAATGCCGGACACGGTTTAAACTACAGAAACGTTTCACCTATAGCGGCAATAAGAGAAATCAGAGGGTTTTATATCGGGCACGGCATAATGAGCAGGGCTATAATGACAGGCATTGAAAAGGCAGTGCGGCAGATGCGTGATTTAATACGGCAGGCCGGATGATTTTTGGTATCGGCGTTGATATAATCATAAATCAACGTATAAGAAAAGCTTTTGAAAAATGGGGAGACAGGTTTTTAACCCGTATATATACAAAGACTGAGCGTGACTACTGTGTGAGACATAGTTTCTCAGAGACCTCACTTGCAGCAAGGTTTGCTGCTAAGGAGGCATTTATAAAAGCAGCTGGCGTGTTTTTCCCTTTTACGCTGATTGAGGTATGTAATGATAAACTGGGCAAACCATACATCTTACTCTATGGAGGTGCTGATGATTTTGTAAGACAGCACGGAGTAAGCCATATACATTTAAGTATAAGTCATGAGTCAACCCACAGTGTGGCATTGGTAGTACTTGAGAGTCAGGAGGTCAAAAGACAGTGAAAGTAGTTACGGCAAAAGAGATGATGGAAATAGACCGCATAACTATAGAGGATGTGGGGATTCCGCAGGTAGTGCTTATGGAAAGAGCAGGGCTTGCTGTAGCAAAGCGGATAATGGAAAAGTTTTCGCCCCAGCCGATAACAGTCATCTGTGGCGGGGGAAACAACGGTGGCGACGGTCTTGTTGCCGCAAGAGAGCTTTATAATAACGGTTTCTGTGTGCAAGTGTTTATGGCCGCAGAGCTTGCTTCGCTAAGTGACCCCTGTCGTTTTCAACTTGAGCTTCTAAAAAAATACAATGCAGAGATCCTTACAAAACCTATCGTTCGTGAAAGTGATATTGTTGGCAATATCATAGTTGACGCCATGATTGGAACAGGTCTCACCAAACAGGTAAAAGACACTATGGCAAAAACCATTGATTATATAAATTCAAGCGGCTGCTTTATTTTTTCAGTCGATATTCCATCAGGAATATCCTCAGATACGGGTGAGATATTGGGGCGTGCCGTTAAAGCTTCATGTACGGTAACATTTGGGCTGCCAAAACGCGGCCATCTGCTGCATCCCGGACGTGACTACACCGGAGAGTTGTTTGTAGAGGATATTGGATTCCCGAGATCTTTGCTTACTGATGAGAGCATAACATGCGAAACAGTAGAAAAAAATTTGGTATCAATGTTTTTGCCAAATCGTCCTGACTACTCATATAAGGGTAATTATGGTCATGTGCTTTTTATAGGCGGTGCAAGGGGTAAAACTGGCGCCATTGTAATGGCGGCAAAGGCCGCTATGAGATCAGGCTCAGGGCTTGTCACAATCGGAGTACCGTCCTCACTGCTGGACAGTTATCAATCACGGGTTACCGAGGAGATGACACTGCCTGTTGCCGATAAGGGAAAGGGAAGGTTTTCTAAAAAGGCTCTTACTGAGATACTGGATTTTGCCGAAAAACGATGTGATATTATAGCCATAGGTCCCGGTATGGGAGTTGACACTGACACCGTGGAACTGGTCAGGGAGTTGATAGTTAACTCTCCTGTTCCAATTGTGCTTGATGCTGACGGCATTAATTCGCTCTCAGCGTTAAAATATCAAGACAGAATTAATATTTTAAACACATCTCCAACCCCTGTAACTATAACACCGCATACGGCTGAAATGGCAAGACTTGTGCTTGAGGGCAAAACATCAAACCTCTCCCCTAAGTGCATGGAGATTGAAAAGGACAGAGTGGGAGAGGCGTCAAAGTTTTCTGCCCACTCAACATCATACCTTATACTTAAAGGAGTACCAACTATAACGGCTGATCCAGAGGGAAACACATTTATCAACCCAACCGGCAGCCCTGCTATGGCAACCTCAGGGGCTGGTGATGTTCTTACCGGTATAATATCGTCATTTTCAGGACAGGGGCTGCCTCCGTTATACGCTGCCCTCCTTGGAGTCTATCTACATGGCATGGCCGGTGAGATTGCAGCTGATAAGATAGGGGTTTATTCCACTATTGCATCAGACCTCATAGACTATATCCCTTTAGCAATCAACTACTTGACAGGTACTGAAAAATGAAATCCTCATATGAGGATAACTCTGCTTATTTAGGAATATAATTTTACATGTTAGCCTCTTTTTTTTCATCAAATCACCTGTTTTAGCCTTTGGCATGGTACTTGCAACGTACTGCACAGTTGCCGCCTGAAGTAGGCGGAGGCAGTAGAGGAATAGAAGGTAGAAAAGTGTTAAACATTGTTTAGTATAATGAGTAAAAAAAGAATTTAAAGGAGGTGACACAGATGAAGAAATTATTAGCGATCCTTGCAACATTAGCCCTTACCCTGTCATTTGCAGTGTTTGCAGTAGCAGAGGAGCCTGCAGCAGATGCAGCAGCACCAGCAGCAGAGAAGCCTATGAAGAAGCATAAGGCAAAAAAGGCAAAAAAGGCAAAAAAGGCAAAGGCAGCAGCAGAAGAGCCAAAGAAAGCAGAGTAACTTTTTAATTAATTAAAAAGATATTAAAGAAATTAACAGGAGAACACAGATGAAGAAACTTATATCAATCTTAGTAGCAGCAGTATTTGCACTTTCACTTTCAGTAGTAGCGTTCGCAGAAGAAAAGGCAGCAGCCCCTGCAGCATCCCCAGCAGCTGATGCAAAGGATGCAAAGAAAGATGCAAAGAAGCATGATGCAAAGAAAGACGAGAAAAAGGCTGACGAGAAGAAAGAAGAGAAGAAGTAGTTTTCTTTCACCAATAAGAAAAAGACAGCAGCCTATATGGTTGCTGTCTTTTTTTTTGTACAAGTAAGTTTTTATTAAACAAGGCGCTTTCACAGTTTATTTGACAAAGAACAGAAAATGTGATACACTTCCGGTGCGATGAGATATTTGCCGCTCTCTGCGAGGTCAAAATGAAAACAGTGTTTGTAAGATTACATACGACTGCCGATGAGATAATACCGCCGCTAAATTATGGTTATCTTAGCTCGTCTATTTCTGACAAAAACACTCTGATTTTTGATCAGCTTAGGGATAGAGATTCTGACACTGATTTAATTAAAAAGATAATCTATGAAAAACCAGATATACTGGGGTTTTCTGCTTACACAAAGGATATATCATTTGTTAAACGCTTTGTTACACAACTCCGGTCTTCTTTGCCAAATACCACAATTGTATTAGGCGGCGTCCAAATTACATTAATGCCTGTGGAAACGTTCAAATATTTAGACGGTCTCATAGATTATGGTTTCAAAGGTGAAAGCGAGCTTGCATTCAAACAATTTACTGATAAACTTCCCCGTCCGGGTGATAATCTTGATAGCTTTGATAATCTTATATGGCTAAAAGACGGCCAGGTAACAGAAAATGCTCTTATACCGCCTAAAAACCTTGACGAACTTCCCTTTCCACGCTGGGATCTGATGCCCCCCGGGACTTACCCCAAAGCACCTCATGGCGCTTTCTATAAGCAATTCCCTTATGCCCCGCTCATAACCTCAAGAGGCTGTCCGTATCCGTGTACTTTTTGCTCGGCAGGGTTTATTTCAGGGAAAAAAATCAGATACAGATGCATTGAAAATGTTATAGATGAGATAAAATATCTGAATAAAAATTTTAATGTTAAAGAAATTCATATCGAGGATGATAACTTTTCCATGGAAAAGGAGCGTGTTGTTGATTTTTGCGAATCACTGATGCGTACAAATCTTAATATCACATGGGCTTTACCAAACGGCTTAAGATTAGACAGCCTTGACCTTGAGGTTTTAAAACTAATGACCCGTGCCGGGTGTTATTCGGTTAATGTAGGGGTGGAAAGCGGAAACGAAAGCAGACTCAAACTCATTAAAAAGAAGATAACTAAGGAAACTATAAAAGAAAAGATTGCTCTGGTTAAACAGGCAGGAATGGATATAGGCGGTTTTTTTATCATAGGATTTCCAGGAGAGACCCGAAAAGAAATTGAGCAGACGTTAAAATTTACAACAGAGCTTGAATTAGACAGAATAGGGATTTCGTACTTTCAACCATACCCCGGCACCGAGGACTTTAAACAACTGCTTAACGATAAACAATATAGTTTTGACCTTGAAAACGCTCACCACTCACTCCACACAATAAGTTTTATTCCCGATGGTATGAGTTATAACGCCATAAAAATTCTAAGATTTAAGGGTTTTTTAAAGTTTTATTTCAGACCAAAGATATTCTTACAATTAATAAAAACAATAAAGAGTTTCGAGCATTTGAAATTTATATTAAAGCGGGGATTAAGGTGGCTTACGTCATAACCGTCAGATTGCAAGATTAACTTCTTAAGGCTCCTCCGGTTTCTTTCAATAAATGACTGACCATTCGCCCATGCAGATCATCTATCTCATCATCTACAAGGGTTCTCTCTGCTGATCTATATACAATATGACACGCTATGCTCTTTTTACTCTCACCCACGGATTTACCGGTATAAACATCGAAAATCTCCACCGATTCGATTAAATTGCGGTCAAACTCCCTGATTAATTTCACCATATCTGCTGAGGCAAACCCCAAATCAACCACAATCGCCACATCCCGCAATATAGGGGGATACTTTGGAAATGGTCTGTATCTCAATGAATGTTGCTCTGTTTTAAAAACCGCATCGAGCGATAACTCAACAACTCCCACGTCTGTGCCCTGTATTTCTAGTCCAAGTTTGCTTAAAAATTCAGGCGAAAGAAGCCCCATATACCCTATAAGTATAGGCTTCTCGTTTCTCCTTTCAATCTGTATCGCACAGGCGTTATTATTAGAAAGAAAAGGATCAGAAGGTTGTGCCGATAAAAACTCCTTATATATCAGTTTCCAACCATCTTCACTGTCCCGGTTGTCTGTCTGCCACAGAGATTCTTTCATTGCATCTATTATTCCCCTTAATTTATAAAATATTGGGTGTTCAGACTGCCATAATTTCTTAGCCGTTCCATTGTATGACACCATAGAAAGTTTAAAATGCTCCGTGGGAAGAGTGTTTCCCTCGTTTATGAACACAGTTCCTGCCTCATACAAATGAATTTCCTTTTGCCCTGTGTTTAAATTTAATTTAAGGTTTTCTATAAGTGCGGGAAGTAAAAATGTCCGAAGAACCGATTGCTCTTTACTAAGAGGATTTAACACCTCAACTGTTTTTCGCCTCTCATCCCCATCTGGTATTAAAAATGTATCCAGTGCATCTAGAGGCATAAAGCTATAGTTTATTGTCTCAGTAAATCCTGCCTGTCTTAGGTGACCTCCGAGCGGCCTTAACAATATCTCCTTATGCTTATTTATCTTAGCACTGACACAGGCGCGTGGCATCACGCTGGGTATGTTGTTGTAACCGTGTATTCTTGTTATTTCCTCTATGAGATCGGCTTCAAGCTCGATGTCGGTTCTGTGAGAGGGTACTGAAACACTAAAGACACCATTATCACCTGAGACGATAAACCCGAGCCGCTCCAAAATACTCCGAACCGTATCATCTGAAATATCTATGCCAAGCAGTTTTTTAACGTTTTCATTTTTCAGCACTATCTTAATAGGCTCGTACCTTTGCGGATAAATATCTATGGATGGCGTGGCAGAGCCGCATAACTCAACAATAAGCTCCGCTGCCCTGTTTAATGCTCTCAGCGTACCATCAATATCAGTAGCTCTTTCAAACCGATAGGACGATTCCGAACGAAGTCCAAGCACTTTTGAAGTCTTTCTCACCGATTCAGGTAAAAACCAAGCGCTCTCAAGAAATATATCCGTCGTGTCAGGGGTTACCTCAGAGTTTTCAGCTCCCATCACACCTGCTATAGCAACAGGTCTAACTCCGTCCCAAATCAAGAGACTATCGACTGAGACAACTCTGTCAATCCCATCAAGTGATTTTACTTTAACATCCCTGTCTGCTCTCTTTACACGTATTGCATTTCCACGCAGCTTGTTTAAATCAAAGGCATGAAGCGGCTGTCCCAATTCAAACAAAACATAGTTTGTGATGTCCACAATGTTGTTGATAGGACGTAGTTGTCCTACAGCCTGAAGGCGTTTGGTTAACCAATCGGGAGATTGAGTAACCTTCACCCTGCGTATTATTTTCCCTGAATACCGCTTGCACAAATCGGTGTCAGCTATCTCAATAGATATTTCTTCTGATTTATCGGCAACAGTATTGTCTATATTTTTTAATTTAATCGGTCTGCCGGTTATTGCCGAAAGCTCCCTTGCTAACCCCAATATACTTAGGCAATCCCCTCTGTTTGGAGTCACGTTTATTTCAAGGACAGTGTCCAGTCCTTGACCATAAACCGCCTCTACTTCAAGCCCTGCCATAGTAAACATAGCAGAGAGTTTGTCAGTCGGCTCAACTATTTCAATAAAATCCGCCAACCATTCAATCGGTAAAAGCATAGATTAGAACTGCCTCAAAAATCTCAAATCACCCTCATAATTAAGCCGGATATCGTCTATCCCATACTTTAAACTTGCTATTCTTTCTATTCCGATCCCAAAAGCAAACCCTGTATAAACATTCGTGTCAATACCTGCCTTATTAAACACCCTAGGGTCAACCATTCCGGCTCCCAGTATCTCTATCCACCCAGAGTTCTTACACACCCTGCACCCTGTGCCCTTACAGGAAAAACATCCCATATCAACCTCAGCCGATGGCTCGGTAAAGGGGAAAAAACTCGGCCTGAAACGCACCGGAACATCAGGCCCAAACACTATGTGAATAAACGCTTCAAGCACCGCCTTTAAATTGGCAAACGTTATTCCCTCATCGACCATAAGCCCCTCCACTTGATGAAAAATCGGTGTGTGCGATATGTCGGAATCACAGCGATAGACTTTGCCCGGAGCTATAAACATAAGCGGCGGTTTCTTTTTTTCCATGATACGAATCTGAACCGGCGATGTATGAGTTCTCAGCACTATATTTGATTCCCTGTATGAGTTCGCAGGTGTTTCCGCACCCAGTGGTTTTATGTAAAACGTGTCTTGCATATCCCTTGCAGGATGGTTTAGAGGTATATTGAGCGCTTCAAAATTGTAGAAGTCGGTTTCCACCTCAGGTCCCTCTTCTACGGCAAACCCCATCGAAACAAAAATATCTATGATTTCATTGAGTACGATTTTTACCGGATGTCTGCCGCCGGGTTTTACGTAGGCACCGGGAAGGGTTATGTCAACATAGGTGCGATTGTCCTTTTTGGAAAGTGAGGCTTTTTTTTCCTTTCCCTGCTCCTCTATATAGCATTTGAGTTTATTTACTGCCTTACCAAGTGCTGCCCGCTCCTCTTTAGGCGCAGCTGCCATTTCCTTAAGTTTCTGAGTTATAAAACCATTTTTGCCGATGTATTTTGAAAGGAGTGTTTGCAGCTCCACCGTGTTTGAAACACTTTGGAGCTCACTCTGAAATGACTCTTCTAGTTTAGCGTAATAATCCACGCACCTGGACTATGCTAAGCCGGCTTTTACAGATTCTGCTATTTCATTAAAACGGGCTATGTCATTAAGCGCAAGGTCGGCAAGGACTTTTCTGTCAAGCTCTACGTTAGCCTTCTTTAAGCCAGCAATAAACTTGCTGTAGGTAAGCCCAATGGCTCTTACGGCTGCGTTTATTCTGATTATCCAAAGCGCTCTGAACTCACGCTTTTTCAGTTTTCTGTGATTATAGGCATGAGTAAGTGCGTGGTCAACCGCCTCTGATGCCACTCTGTATAACTTACTTCTGCCGCCATAATAACCGCGCGCCTTTTCAAGCAGCTTCTTTCTCCTGCGTCTTGTCTTAAATCCACCTTTTGCTCTGGGCATCTATACCCCTCCTATGAATATATAAATTTATATTATTTACGATAAAACAGCCGACTACAGATACGGTATCATCCTCGCCGTGTTTTTGTGCTGAGTGCTGTCCACTATGGCAGATTTTTTCAGCTTGCGAGTGCGCTTTGCCGGCTTTCCAGTAAGCAGATGGCTCTTATAAGCCTTGTTTCTCTTTATTTTCCCGGTGCCGGTCTTACTGAACCTCTTCGCCGCACCCCTGTGAGTCTTCATCTTTGGCATTTCTATGCCCTCCTAATATAGTCTTTCCTAACTAAAAATTGTAACACAATGCTAATTTCTTTTACAAGTCAAAATTTTTATCACTAATAAAAATGTTAATGCTTATTGAGTTAACTCCTGTAGATTTTTTTCAGTCAGCAAATGATACAATTAAAAGGACTGGATTCCCGCTCGTAGGCGGGAATGACAAAGGGGGGCCATTTCTTTTTTTTGTCATTCCTTTTTTTCTTGTCATTCCTGCGAAGGCAGGAATCCATTTTTTTGTTTGCGGAGCTAACTGCATAGGCAATAAAATGTTTTTTACTTTGCTTTTCTTTTGAAGTTATTGTTTCTGAAAACTTAATTTTCTACACACGCTTGATGATTTTTTTCTCTTGACAAAATACAAATAATATGTTAGGATAGCTCACTGCGAAATATAATTAAAAATCTGTATTGGGGTACAGATTTTCGTCCAATAGCAAGGGGGTAAAATGAAAAGAACAAGAACTTTGTTATCTATAGTCTTATGTGTTGCTTCAATGCTTCTGATTTTTGAGATTAGTGCAGAGGCAGCATCATATAAAGCTTCATGGTATGGGAAAAAACACTACGGCAGGAGGACTGCATCTGGTCAGATTTTCCAAAAAAACAAGCGCACAGCCGCCCATAGAACGCTTCCATTTGGAACACTTGTAAAGGTCACAAACATTTCAAATGGTGAGTCAACAGTGGTAGTTATAAATGACAGGGGACCCAGGGGCAGAAAAAAAGAAATAGACTTGTCCTATCTTGCTGCAAAAGATATTGGTCTTCTCAGAACAGGCATTGCCCGTGTAAAACTTGAAGTCGTTTTATCAGATGGTTCGTACATAGATTTAGCATCCCTCACAAACAATCATCTGCTTGCTTTAGCAGATATGACCCGTGAAGACTACGGTATAAATACCGATATTGGTATAGCCGATGACACAGGAGTTGAAACTCATTTGCCGATGACTCCGTTACATGAGTCCAATGGGGTTGAAACAGACAAAATAGCTGTTGATTGACCTTCTGTTTGAAAGAGAGAATTACAACCGTAAGATGGAAACAAAAACGCACAGATAATTCAACAACTATAAGCTGTGGTGTATTAGTTTATTTTCTTTGTGTGTTCATACCACGATTTGCCTGGTTTAGGGAACCCGCACAGTGTGTATATATTATCTGAGATTTTTTGTGCTGTAAAGGGCTTAAGCACAACACTGTGACACATGTGGGTTCTTATCAGCTCTATTATCTGCTCCTGAGATATGTCACCGGAGTCAATAAGCAATAACTTTACGTTTTCAAATTTCTTGCGGATTTCCGGCAATGAATCCGTTATGAGCACCTCATTTACCTTAGTTTCTATTATGGCCATACAGCATTCTTGCTGCATAGAAAAAACCTGCATAAGCTGAGCAACGTCCTTAACATACCGTATATCAGCTACCTTTTCAAAACCTTTTAAGGAAAAACTCATCATAGGCATAGTGCCCTTATTGACTAACAAGACTATAGTTTTCATCCTCACTCCTTCCTTTCAAATTTATGTCGTAAAACCTCTACAATTGCAGGCATTACAGACAAGATTATTATAACAAATATAACGATTGTAAAATTTCTCTTTACAAGTGGTAAGTTCCCAAAAAAATATCCGCCAGAAATAAAAAGAGAAATCCACAGCAAACCTCCTAAGACACTAAAAGAGATGAATTTGCTGTAGCGCATCCTGCCAATCCCAGCTACAAACGGAGCAAATGTTCTGATTATTGGAACAAAACGGGCGATGACTATAGTTTTAGTGCCGTATTTTTCATAAAACCTCTGGGTTCGCTCAAGGTGCTTTTTATTAAGAACAATTGAGTCCTCCCTGCTGAATACCTTTGGGCCCAGAAACCTGCCTATCCAGTAGTTGGTATTATCCCCTATGATAGCTGCAAAAAAAAGAGTAACTGCTAATTTTACAGGACTCAGTGTGCCAAGGGCTGATATAGCACCGGTTGCAAAAAGCAACGAATCACCCGGCAAAAAAGGAGTAACCACAAGTCCTGTTTCACAAAACACAATAGAAAACAACACGGCATACGTCCACTGCCCATAGGCGGCAGTTAAATCTACAAGATGCTTATCAAGGTGCATCAGCATGTCAAGCGCTTTAAAGAGATATTCCATAATGAGCGTTCTTATGATAACATTACGCTATCTTATTTAGCGATGATTTTTTTATACTGTAGGCAAAATAAACAATTAATCCCAAAATTAGCCAGATAATCAGCCTGAACCACGTCCCCAAAGGCAGTCCGGCCATTAGATAGAGACAAGAAATTATGCCGCCAATAGGGATAACCGGTCCCCACGGAACCATGAATGTGCGTTTTATGTCCGGACGGGTGTACTTCAATATCAGCACGCCGGCACAGACAATAAGAAACGCAAGCAGAGTGCCTATGCTGACAAGCTCGCTGACTATATCAATCGGAAGCAGGGTGGCGGCTAAAGAGGCGGCAGCGCCCACTACCATAGTTGACACGTGCGGGGTTCTGTATCTTTTATGAATACGTGAAAACATTGGGGGAAGCAGGTTATCCTTAGACATGGCATAAAAAATCCTGGTCTGTCCCAGTGCAAGAACAAGTATTACAGAGGTAAGCCCGGCAATGGCTCCTATTTTAATAAGCGGAGAGAGAAAAGTCAGTCCCATAGCGTCGGTAGCTGTGGCAATTGGGGCAGCGCCTCCTAATTTTGAATAATGCACAACGCCTGTCATTATAAGTGATACCACTAAGTAGAGAACGGTGCATATGGCAAGAGAGCCTAATATGCCGACAGGTAGTGATTTTTGAGGATTTTTAGCTTCAGATGCCGCAGTGGAAACGCTGTCAAAGCCAATGTATGCAAAAAAGATGAAACCTGCCGCCCTGAATACGCCGCTTACTCCAAACGAACCAAAAGTCCCCGTGTTTGGTGGTATAAATGGATGCCAAAGCTCCGGTTTTATATAAAACACACCGGTTGTGATAAACACAAGTAAGATAGTGACCTTTAACACTACAATAGCGGTGTTGGCCCGTGACGAAACTCTTATTCCTACAATCAGAATGGTGGTTACTATAAAAAGTATGGCAAGAGCTGGTAAATTAAATATATTACCGGTTAAATGCCAACTGTGGAGGTCGGTGTTGTAAGAAATAAGAGGTCCGCTTAATTTCTCTGGAAAATAGATACCAAAGTCTTTCAGAAAACTGACAACGTATCCTGACCAGCCTATCGCCACGGTGGTAGCGCCGAGAAAATACTCAAGGATGAGGTCCCAGCCGATAATCCATGCAACAAATTCGCCCATAGAGGCATACGCATAAGTGTAGGCGCTTCCTGCTATCGGCATCATAGAGGCAAGCTCAGCATAACAAAACCCTGCAAAACCACAGGCAACAAGCGCAAGCAAAAAAGACAGTGTCACAGCAGGCCCGGCAAACTCTGCGGCGGCATGACCTGTCAGCACAAAAATCCCTGCCCCAATGATTCCACCAACGCCAAGAGATACCAGTTCAAAGGTGCTAAGCGCTCTTCTGAGCCCCGTTGACTCATCAAATGCCCCTGATAAAAGCAAACTTATGTCTTTTTTTAAAAGTAGCCGTCTAAACATTTTCTTATCGCATTCTAACTCAGATTTTAATATTCAAAAATAACCTGAGCTATGTTAGCATATCAGGCATTATATAACAAGTCATTTTTACAAAGGATGGTGTCACAGCTCAAAAACCCCTGCTATTTCGATGGTCTTTGTTTTAGAGGTCATTCCTTTAAGTATTTTTATGTCTTTTTTTTTGATAGATGGAATTGTTTTAGAAAAATAATCATATAGAACCTCCAAAAGCTCCTTATTTGCCTTGCCGTCAACAGGAGCCGGAGTAAGTTTAACCTTCAAACTACCTTCTATGACGCCGCAGACCTCACTGACTGACGATCTCGGTATGACTCTCACATTAAACGATACCCCGTTTGTTGTTTTTATATAATTAAGACTCATTTAGTATCTTTATCAAAGTTTATCGAGGGCATTTTTTATTATTTTGTCTTTTTTTGACAGAATCCTTGCATTACCCTTTTTGTTTTTTAATACTCTGTCATCCTCATCACATTCATAGTCGAAGGTTATATTGTCATAGGGGGAGTTTATATCCGGCAGCGCTTCAGGTTTTGCTGCCAATCGGTCAATTGCCTGTTCCATTTTCCTGACAAAAACCTCAGCACGTACCGGCACACAGTCATTAGCCCACGCAAATGTAGCAATATCTCTGTCTGAGGTAATCACAATGTAGCGTTTTTTTTGCTGTTTAATTGTACGTTTTATGAGAGTGTCGGCATCCTCGCCATGCCCTGAATAGACGACCTCTATGCCGCCTCGCTGTCCCCAGGACTGATGTTGATTACTCTTGTAACCATCAAATACTACTGTCACATCATGCCCTTTTACACGGCTATACTTGCTGAGGTCATCAATTAGTTCCTCACGCACTTTTTCAAGATTCTTATGTATTGTGCCGATTACATTATAGCCGTCTATTATTAAAGAAGTTATTCCCACCTGCCTGCCCGACGCACACGTTTTACTCAGTAATCAGACCGTAATTACTAATCAGCTTTAGCAGCTTTTTGGTATCAAGAGGTTTAACAAGATAGTCTGTACAACCGCCGCCATAGTGCGCCTCTATAATATCCCGGGGAGAGTCCAGAGCAGTTGTCATCACTATCTTCACCTCTTGCTGCAAACTGATACTGTAGGACATTTCCTTAGTGCGTATTGCCTTAAGTGCCTCCATTCCATCCACCACAGGCATCATTATGTCAAGACATATCAGGTTATACGGTTCGTTAGTCTCTAAAGCAAGCGCATGGGCTTCTATAGCCTCTTGACCGTTTACAACCACATCACACTGTCCGTATGCTGAAAGCAGTTTTTGCAATAACTGTCTGCTGGTAAAGTCATCCTCTGCTACCAGAGCTTTCATTTCATCCCCCTTTTTAACACCTGTCAAGCTGAAAGTACTTGTCCTTTGCTAACAAAGCTATTATAGCAAAAAAGTTTAAATAGCGCTCTTGTTTATTTTGCAGCGGATTAAGTCGTTTACTGACGCTTTGGCTGGCAAAGGGATAATTACTGTTTGTTCATTATGTGCCGATATTACCTCGTTTCCTTCAATGTCTTTTATGTGAGACACTTCAAATTCAGAATTTTGTTGGTTTTTGATTTGAACTACAACGGTATCTCCAACCTTTAAATTGTTTCTTAGCAACACCTCGCCTATGCCATCAGGATTTATAGCCGCTACTATTCCAACAAGCGCGTGTGTTGCGGTATACACTTCGCCATCATCATGATTGTAATCGTTTTGAGGATGCGCACCCATAAACATGCCTGTAGTAAATCCCCTGTTTGACGACATCTTTAGAGTCTGAAGCCAGCTTTCCTCAACTTTGTAATCTGAACAAGAGAGCGAATCAATTGCATCTCTATAAACAGCTGTCACACCGGCAAGGTAGTTGATTCCCTTCATTCTGCCCTCTATCTTAAAGGAATTGATACCGGCTTTGTAGAGTTTATCCAGATGCGGGAGCATACACAAATCCTTAGAGCTAAGCACATAAGTCCCGCGTTGATTTTCATAGACCGGAAAATATTCGCCCGGGCGTTTTTCCTCCATAAGCGTGTATTGCCACCTGCATGAGTTAGTACAAAGCCCCTCGTTAGCCGAGCGGTTTGCCAAAAAACTGCTTATATAACATCTGCCTGAATAAGAGATACAAATAGAGCCGTGGACAAAGCACTCAAGCTCTAAGCTGACCTGTGCGCGTATCTCAGAAATCTCCTCTATGGTTAATTCTCGTGAAAGCACCAATCTGGCAGCCCCCATCCGTTCCCAAAACTTAGCGCTTTTATAATTAGTAATATTGGCCTGAGTGCTTATGTGAATGGGGATTTGTGGCGCATGTTTCGTCATCAATTCAAACACCCCGAGGTCTGAAACTATAACGCCATCGGGAGCTGCGGCTGTTAAAAAACTGATATGATCAGAAATTAAACCAATATCCCTGTTGTGAGGGAAAATGTTAATAGTGACATAAGCTTTTTTACCGGCTCTGTGGGTTAACTCAATCGCTTTATGAATCTCAGTCTCTGAAAATCCACCAGATTTTGCTCTTAAACTAAACTCCGAAAGCCCCAGATAAACCGCATCCGCCCCATAGTGCATTGCTACACGGAGCTTTTCTGAGTTACCTGCAGGAGCAAGCAGTTCCGGTAATTTCATCTGACTATTATATCAGAGAATGAGCGTAAAAGATTTATGTAAAGCATTATAGAAGTTCGGATATTTTATTGACCATCAAACAGGAAGCCATATTATTCTTAGAAATCACCTTCCACCATTCAGAAGAGTCGTTGTCCCAAACCATAAAGAAATCGCTAAAGGAACTCTAAAAGCTATATTAAACCAAACCGGATTATAAATTGAAGAGCTAAACGAGGTTATCTGAATAGAATAATATCATAAGAATTTCCTCTGCGTTGGAGCAATCATGTTGATTGCTACACAGTGTTTTGAAATATGAAAAAGCTGTAATGTTAATCTCTTTTACAGTAATAATTTATACTACAGTTTGTATTCCAATCCCAAACGTTTCGGAGCAGTCTGCAAGACTGCTCCAACGCTGAATAGTATATTAAAAATTTTTATCCGCAGATTGCGCAGATTTTCGCAGATAAATCTTTTCATCTGTTTTTGCGGGTGAAACTCGCAAGTGAAACTTTTTAAGTGGCAGAATGCCAATTGAAAAATTATCTACTCACAAGTACAAACACATAACATTATATTGAAAGAGGAGATTGCTACGTCGCTACCGCTCCTCGCAATGACGGCCTTTGATTATCGCTATCTAAAAGCTGAGGGTCAAGGGGAATCATTCCCCTTGTGGGAGAGGGTTTAAGGGAGAGGGCAACGCCCTTTCCCTTACCTATCTATTCCTTCTATCCTTATCTATTCAACAAACCCGGCGCTGTCTGAAAGAATCAGAACATTATCGGGTTCTACTTTTGCGTATGCCGATGCCACTTGTACTTTTTTAACTGTTTTGCCTTGTCTGAATGTTAGAATGCCGGTTGAGAGTGTCGTGATAAAGTGTGTGTGACCGTAGAGCACTCCAAACTCTCCTTCTGTGCCGGGAGCTACTACCTCGTCAACGTCCTCTGTAATTGAAAAACCGTCAGGGGTTATTATTTTAAGTGCGAGTTTACCCTCCTCCACTATTTACCCCTTGACCAGCCCAGAGTTTTTGCCTTTTCCTCAGCCTCTTCTATGGTACCAACCATCCAGAACGCTTGCTCAGGCATATCGTCATATCCGCCTTCTGCAATAGCGTTAAAGCCCTTTATTGTATCAAATAGTTTGACGTATTTTCCGGGAGTTCCGGTGAAAGTCTCTGCCACACTGAACGGCTGACTCAAAAATCTCTGAAGTTTTCTTGCGCGTGACACTGTTATCTTGTCGTCTTCTGAGAGCTCTTCCATACCAAGAATGGCTATAATGTCCTGAAGTTCCTTATATCGCTGTAGAATCATCTGTACACGCCTTGCAACTGTGTAGTGCTCTTCTCCTAAGACAAGCGGGTCAAGAATTCTTGATGTGGAATCAAGTGGATCCACCGCAGGATATATGCCAAGCTCGGCAATTTTTCTTGATAAAACAACAGTTGCGTCAAGATGCGTAAATGCTGTAGCAACCGCAGGGTCAGTGAGGTCATCGGCAGGGACATATATGGCCTGCATTGAGGTGATAGAACCCTTTTTGGTGGTTGTGATTCGCTCCTGAAGTTCACCCATATCGGTTGCAAGGTTTGGCTGATAACCAACGGCTGATGGCATTCTACCCAAAAGCGCCGACACCTCGGCTCCAGCAAGTGTAAATCTAAAAATATTATCTATAAAGAGCAGCACATCCTGCCCCTGTTCTCTGAAATACTCCGCTGAGGTAAGCGCCGTTAGTGCTACTCTAAGTCTTGCTCCGGGTGGCTCATTCATCTGCCCATAAACAAGCGCAGCTTTACTGATAACACCTGACTCGTTCATTTCGCGGTACAGATCGTTTCCCTCTCTGGTTCTCTCACCAACACCGGCAAACACGGAAACACCTCCGTGCACCATCGCTATGTTATGAATCATTTCCATGATAACAACAGTCTTACCAACTCCGGCGCCGCCAAACATTCCAACCTTACCGCCTCGTACAAACGGTACCATAAGGTCAAACACTTTAACTCCGGTCTCAAACACCTGTGTGGTAGGCTCCTGCTCAACAAAAGCCGGAGCATCTCTGTGGATTGCCCACTTTTCTTTCGCATTTATTGGGCCTTTTTGGTCTATCGGCTCACCTATTACGTTTATGATTCGCCCTAATACCTCATTACCAACCGGTACTGTAATCGGCTGTCCTGTGTCAACGGCCTCCATCCCTCGGACAAGACCATCGGTTGAAGACATGGCTATGGTTCTGACCATGCTGTCGCCTATGTGGGATGCTACCTCAAGCGTTAAATTTATCTCCGGCAGGTTCTTTTCAGGCTCCGCCGGTCTCTGTACCAATAAGGCATTCAGGATTTCGGGCAAAGGTCCGTCAAATTGTATATCAACAACCGCCCCAATTACCTGCGCCACCTTTCCCTTTTTCATCTATAATCCTCCTAAACTTATTATAAACTCACCCAAGCCGCATTCTATCGCCTAACATCGTTGGCTTGCGTCAAAAGCTCCTCAACGTACTGAAGTACGCCTGCGTCGCTTTCTCCTTGCCGCCTTGTTATCCTTCAGACTGCTGCTTGGTATCAAGTTGTTAATCTCTATTTGCTGATAGCCTCAGCGCCGCCCACAATGTCCATAAGCTCGGATGTGATAGAGGCCTGACGCGCCTTATTGTACTGAAGTGTCAGTGAGGTCAGAAGCTCTTTGGTGTTTTTCGTGGCATTTTCCATCGCCATCATACGTGATGCCTCCTCTGAAACCCGGGACTCTAAAATAGCCTTAAACAGCAGGTTTTCCACATATTTTGGAAGCAGATTTTTAAGAAACTCCTCCTCAGAAGGTTCATACAGATATTTTGAGATAACCTGAGCTGCTGAATTGTCATAATCTGAGGCAGTGTCAACAGCTTCAATCGGCAGCATTTTAAGGCACTTTACTGACTGTACCATCATAGACTTAAACTCGTTATAGACAAGCACAAACTCATCAATCTCTCCATTTAAGTATCTTTCTATTATCTCATCAGCAACTGCTTTAGCATCGTCAAAAGTAACTTTTTTACAAAAATCCACCCACGAAAGCCGCGGTTTTATATCACAACGGCGCAAACCATCCCGCGCTTTTTTTCCCATAGCCAGCACACTGACTGACAACTGCTGATAGGATAGCTCTTTGGTGAGTTTCAACGTCTCCTTTAAAACGTTCGTGTTAAAAGCACCACAAAGTCCCCTGTCGCTTGTAAGTACCATGACCTCTACGGACTTCTTTTCCCGTGGATTTAAAAGCGGGTAGCTTTCTTTCTGCACATTAGGGATAACCTCAGTGATAAGCCTGTCCAGCTCGTCAGAGTATGGTCTTGTGGCAAGCATAGCGCTCTGAGCTTTCCTGAGCTTTGCGGCAGATATCATCTGCATAGCTCTTGTAATCTTGCCGGTATTTTTAACCGACTCTATACGATTTCTTATTTCTCTTAAATTGCCCATATTTTCTCTATTAACTATTCACAACGAACGATTTTTTAAAATCCTTAATGGCATCAGTAAGGTTTTGTTTCAACTCGTCATCAAGAGCCTTCTTTTCAGCAACAGCCTTAAGTACTGCAGGTTTTTGTGACTTCATAAAGGCAAGCAAACTGGTTTCAAATTCCTTTAACTGAGCAACCGGTATATCGTCAAGATGTCCCTGAGCGCCTGCAAAAAGCACAAGCACCTGTTCTTCAAACGGCATAGGGGCGTACTGTGACTGTTTTAGAATTTCAACCATTCGTTTGCCGCGCTCTATCTGAGCAATCGTAGCCTTGTCAAGGTCTGTGCCAAACTGAGCAAAAGCGGCAAGCTCTCTAAACTGTGCCAAATCAAGTCTAAGGGTTCCAGCCACCTGTTTCATTGCTTTGGTCTGAGCGGCGCTTCCGACACGGCTAACAGAAAGTCCTACGTTAACGGCAGGTCTAATGCCGGCGTAAAAGAGGTCTGGTTCAAGATATATCTGCCCGTCAGTAATTGAGATAACATTAGTTGGAATAAAGGCGGAAACGTCTCCGGCCTGTGTTTCTATGATTGGGAGCGCTGTAAGGGAACCTGCCCCAAGGGCGTCGGAGAGTTTACAGGCCCTTTCAAGTAGTCTTGAGTGTAAGAAAAATACGTCTCCGGGAAACGCTTCACGTCCGGGAGGCCGTCTTAACAGAAGTGATAACTGCCTGTAAGCAACCGCTTGTTTACTTAGATCGTCATATATAATGAGAGCGTGTTTTCCCTTGTCTCTAAAGTATTCGCCCATCGCACACCCTGTATATGGGGCAAGATATTGGAGGGGAGCCGGCTCACTTGCCGTTGCGTTAACTATTATAGTGTGATCAAGCGCTCCATATTCTTCAAGTTTTTTAGCGACACGGACAACGTTAGCGTTTTTCTGTCCTACAGCCACATATATGCAAAAAACTCCTGAGTCTTTTTGGTTAATTATGGCATCAACTGCAATGGATGTTTTACCGGTTTGACGGTCGCCGATGATAAGCTCTCTTTGCCCGCGCCCAATAGGAATCATAGCGTCAATAGCCTTAATACCAGTCTGAAGCGGTTCATGAACAGGCTTTCTTTCAATGATACCGGGAGCAATAACATCAACCATTCTGCGCTCTGTGGTGTTAATAGGTCCCTTGCCGTCAATAGGCATTCCTATTGCGTTGACAACGCGTCCTAAAAGGGCATCCCCTACCGGCACATCCATGATACGCCCTGTGCGTTTTACGACGTCTGTCTCTTTAACGCTCTTTGAGTCGCCAAAGAGCACCGCACCCACGGAGTCGGTTTCAAGGTTTAACGTCATACCATAGATACCGCTTGGGAAACTCAGCAACTCTCCAGCCATAACATCTGTGAGGCCATATATTTTTGCAATACCGTCACCGACACTGACAACGGTTCCGATTTCACTTACATCTATCTTTTCCTCGAACCCGTAAATCCCCTTTTTTATAGACTCACCAATCTCTTCAATGTTAATTTGCATTTTGCTACTCCTTCAATAGAGCTTCTTTTAAAAGCCTCAACTGGCCCTTAATGCTGGTCTCAAGCACATAACCCTCCACCTTTACAACTAATCCGCCCAATATGGATTCCTCTATAACGTAGTCTATTTCAACCTTTTTATTTAAACGCTTAAGCAGTGCATTTTTTAACTTTTCTTCTTTATCCTTACCAAGCGCTGAGGCGGTTATTACGGTTACCCTTCCCTTTTTGGTTTTTTCCATGTATAGCGCTCTGAGTGTCTCAATAATCATGGCAAGACCTGTAATATAATTTCGCTGCGTTAAATTTTTTAAAAACTTTTCAACAGTCTCGGTGAGTTTCAGCTTATTTGCAATGACAGACACAGCTTTGGTACGCTCATCAAGGTTAAAAGAGGGATTAGTAAAAATTGAGGCTATAACTAAATCAGACAACAGCACCTTATTAAACAAATCTAAATCTTTGAGGGCTTGTTCTGTTTTTTCAAGCCCTTGGGAATCAAAAAGAGCTTTAGCGAATCTTTTAGCCACCTTGCTGTTAACCTTCAATTCTTACCGCCTATTTGTAAAATGGCATCATCAAAGAGTTTGTCTTTAATCTTTGGTGAGATGTTTTCTTTAATGGAGTTTTCAGCCATTTCCATTGCGCTTTCCACAGCACTTTTCTTAATATCTGAAATAGCTCTCCGCTTTTCAAAATCTATATTTTGTTCTGTTATTTCTTTGATTTTTTCGGCCATACGCTTAGCGTTTTCAATCAACTTGTCACGCTCTGCCTCACCGGATGTTTTGGCTATGTGGATTATTCTTTCTATTTCGCTGTCTTTCATTTTAAGCTGTTTTTCTATTTCATCAAGAGCTTTTTGAGCAAGGATTTTGGTTTCCTTCGCCTCTTCAAGGGTCTGCTCGATCATACGTGTCCGGTTTGCAAAGTACTCTGACAGAGGTTTTTTTAGGAAAAATATGATGACAGAAAGAAACACGGCAAAATTGACTATCATCCAAAACCAATGCGATGCGCCGGATGAATGAGCCGCCTCCTCAGAGGCTGAAACATTAACCGCTGCAATAAACACGAGGCACATTGCCGCTGCAAGTTCTTTAATTAGTTTAATTTTGCTTAATATGGTCATACATTAGTTTGTTGACAATAGTAGCAGAAAGGAGCGCTATTCCTGCTTTTAGTTTTCCCTTAGCTGCTGCCGCTTCTGATGAGATTTCTTTAAGAGCGGCACTAAGTCTTTCTATGGCCTCAGCTTGGGCTTTTGAGATCATTTCAGCCTGAACAGTAAGCCCTTCTTTTTTTAATCTGGAAAATTCCTCTTTAGCCTTTTCGGAGGCCGCAGTCATCTCTTCTTTTAACTGTGCAAAGGCAACATCCCGCTTTTCGTTCAGGGCTTTAACCTCATTAGCAGACTCATCTTTTAAACGCTGCCGTTCTTTTAGCAGAAATATGAGCGGCTTAAACAATATGAAATTAAGAAGAACTGCCAGCACGATAAAGTTGGTAACAAGTACGAAAAACCACAGTGCGTTAAATTCTACCACTTAAGCATCTCTCCAAACACACAAGTTTTTAACAACTACAATCATTAAAACACGCTTAACTTAACACACCTATAAATAATTGTCAAGCAAAAATATCAAAATACTTTTCAGGGTTAAATAAACGATGTAATTTATGTTAGGATAACGTGTTGCCGGGGTAGCACAGTGGTAGTGCAGCTGATTCGTAATCAGCAGGTCGAGGGTTCAAATCCCTTCCCCGGCTGTCTTTATTTTCAAGTGGTTACAGGGGTATAGAAATCGGAGGGATATAGGGACTGTCAGTGCTAAGGCATAACTGTAATAAAACAGCAAAAACCATGCAGCAAACTCTTTGGCATAAAATAATAATGTGAAGTTAACAAGCTTTCTTATTGCCCAAAAATCATTGTAAATATAGACAGTAATACACATTAATGCTAAATGCGAAAGAATCCTCATGGCTTTTCTTTTTTTACACCAGTTAAGAATTTGCGGTATTGTGAATAAAATAAAACATAACCTGTAAATCCAGTTATTGCCTATAAGAAAGGTTCCTATGTAAATTCCAGCTCCAAGTCTCAGGCCATCAATGTGTAGACTATCTGTATCTTCACTTTTCTCACACAGACCCTTTGATACCCCTAATGATACTATAAGCAACGCAATCAGAAAAAACAAAACATGAAACTGACCTATACTAAATGGGACATATCTTGTAATCCCCCAATAACCAAGAAAAGGATAAATACTATCTATAAAAATCTGAGCGCCATACGAAAATCCGATTCCTCGTCCGGTAAGATTATAGATATCAGGAAACTCCCCTCTGATTAAAAAAATGTAAAGCAAATACAACAATAACGTGACTGCAGATATTTTGATGCTGTTTCCAACATTTCTTTTCAAAAAAATAGAAAGTGCACATATTGGATATAATTTCATAAGTGAAAGAAACAATATTATTGAGGCTGATATTGCTGCCCTATTCCTTCTTAGAAAATAGAGCGATGTATATAATGCTATAAATATCGGCATATCAATATTAACTCGTTCAACAAGCAGCATCAGAGCAGGTGAATAAAGCAAAAGAACATAGACAACAAGCCCGAATGAGTCTATTTCGCCAATAAACCTGAAAAGTACAAAAAAATACAAAATGATTAAAACAATGGCTATTGTTTTAGTGTGGCTTGCTTTAATACCGGTATAGACTAAAAAACGCGCAAACTTTGTGTAGTTAAAGTACCCGCCGCAGATGTCAGATACCTCTTTACTTTTGATATCCATGCCTTTTCTGAGACATTCCATGCTGCAGGCTATCACGCGCAAATCATCTGCCGGTTTCGATGAGTAAATGCCAAAAATCTTGCAGGTCATTGAATACTCATTCAAATGGTTGAATAGCGCACCAAACAGCAGAAAGTACAAAACTAAAAAAAGAAAAAGTATCAGCCGGTTATTCAAGCTGTTCATTAATAAATATAACTTTAGTTTCTGTTTCATAAATACAGAAAAACTATAATACTTGATGAATCTATCTGTCAAACTTATAGTCCTTTACTAATTTACTGAATGAGATCGGAGATTAAAAAGATTAATTCTAATAACGGGACACACTGCAGGTGGGGTAACTTTATTTTCTTTGATATAGCCATTAAAACCGCCCTTATGCTACAATATCATTATGAGCGAAATGATTATTGAGAAGCCCCCAGAGGCCGTTGTAAAGACTCCTGATATCGAACGTATCATTGAGATGCTGCTGGCGCTGTCTCCTGAGCGTATTAAAGAGGCCGCTGATTTTATAGATTATCTTGCCGAGAGAGAGCTTAAACATAAAATCTTCGTTGAAGAAACTCTTGCCGCTGCCGTCAACCCTGAAAAGGTTACCTTTAATAATTCCAAAACCTTGATAAAGGCGGCTCTGGAGTCTGTCGCTGAAAACTCATAACCTTGACACTGACAAACCATTCCTTAAAAAACTTGGCAAATTATTAAAAGGTTCTCCGGAGTTAACTGACAAAGTAGATACAGTTTTTGATTTGCTGCATTGATGAAAAGTGTCCAGATACAGTAACATAAGAGCTAACTATATTTAGATGAAAGAAGCCTCAATCGCACTATTAAGAAAATTCCGGTACATGAACCACAAGGTAAGAAGATTTCTAAGCAGAGGTATTTTACGTTTTTTACTGGACAAACACACCTCAACAATTCTGATATCGATGTTTATTGGGATATTAAGCGCCACGGCGGTAATTTTATTTCGCAGCATATTGGATACGCTAAAAGAGCTTTTACTTGTTAATGGAGAGCAGCTTCTTGGAATAGGGGAAAGCTTAAGCAGCAGGCTTTTGCTTCCTCTAATTCCAGCCATTGGCGGGGCTTTGATGATTATATTTATAAAGAAATTTCCCGGAGAGGTCAATGGTTACACATTCCCCAATTTTCTTGCACAGGTAAATGTAAAAGGCGGTGTAATCGGCATAAAAACAGTGTTATTGCGTATTGTGGCTCCCGCTATAACGATAGGCTCCGGGGGGTCTGCTGGAGTGGAGGGGCCGGCTGCGGTAATTGGCGGCGGTATTGGTTCAATAGTTGGCAGGTGGTTAGGGATTTCTGAAAAAAGGGTAACGCTTTTTATCGCCTCAGGGGCGGCAGGCGCCATAGCAGCCATCTTTAATGCTCCCATAGCAGGCGTTATGTTTGCTATGGAAATAATCCTGCTTGGCAACTATGAAATGATTTCCTTTGGAGCAATCGTAATATCAGCCGGAATGGCAACAGCCGTATCTCAGGCTCATTTTGGTGATTCTAACATTTTTATAGTTCCTCAACATGTCTTTATAGGTCTTACGGAAACACCGGTTTTTCTCGTTTTTGGTATATTTATCGGAGCGCTTGCCGTGTTTTTTATAAAGATATTTTATAAAATTCAGGACTTTTGTGCGGGTTGTCGTGTAAATCAATATTTAAAACCGGTGCTTGGCGGATTAGTGGTCGGAATGATTGCAATTTTTTTCCCACAGATAATGAGTGACGGCTATGAGCACATTACAAACGTATTAATAGGGCGATATGCAGTTTTGCTTTGTCTTGCTCTTGTGTTTTTAAAGATGTTTGCAACAAGTGTGACGCTTGGCTCGGGTTCTGCCGGAGGAATCTTTGCACCGTCGCTTTTTATAGGCGCTATGGCAGGCAGGACATTTGGCGCTGTGGCACATCGTATGCTGCCAAATTTTACCTCTATGCCTGAAGCATACGCAACGCTTGGTGTGGGGGCATTTTTAGCTGCCGTAACACACGCTCCCCTTACCGGCATGTTTCTCATGCTTGAGATGACAGGCGACTACAAAGTTATAATCCCTGTTATGTTAACCAGTATTACCGGCGTGTTTGTGGCAAAAACACTTATGAAAGATTCCATTGATACCTTTGCCCTTTCCCGGCATGGCATAGAACTTGTGACCGGCAAAGAGGTCAGTGTCCTTGAATCGCTTAAAGTTAAGGATATAATGTTGAAGGAATTTGTTACAATAAAGGAAAGTGAGCCATTAAAGCTGGTTCTGGATCTCATTGTAGAGGGCAAGGGATTATGTTATCCTGTGGTAGATGAGAATGACAATCTTAAGGGTATTATATCGGTTGACGACATAAGAGCTGTGTTTTCTGAAGACTATATTCAGGAGGTGGTTACGGTTGGAGAGCTTGCTACCGAGGATATTCCTGTTATTACAGGTTACGATAACTTGCGAAAAGCGTTTGAATGCTTCTCAAGCGCTGACTTTGAGGAACTCCCCGTGGTAAATCCGCTTAATAAACGTAAGATTATTGGAATACTAAAAAGAAGCATTGTAATATCGGCATATAACAGAGAAATACTAAGGCGTCACGCTGACTAAAGGGACGGCACAAGTTGAATAATCCTAAAGCAAAACTACGTATGTCCATAAAGAGAAAGATTATACTTAGTTTTATGGTAAGTTTTTCTCTTATGCTCATTCTTGTCATATTAGCCTACAGTGCTTTTATTAAAATCATGGAGGATGTCCGCTCTCTTGAGACCACAGACAGAGTACGCAGCAAAACCCTTGAAATGCGGAGATACGAAAAAAACTTTCTAAATGGCGACGACTCTGCAGCACTTAGGGTTCAGACCTTTGCAGCGGATATTAAGGGTATTATTCGGACAGGGGATTTTAATACAAGGACTGAGTCGTCTATAAATGACCTTTGTGGGAATTTAGATAAATATTCAGCCATATTTAGTGATATACTTAGCAAGTCACTGGAATTTCAAAAAATTAACAACAAGATAATCCGCAAGGACTCGCCGCATTTTGCCTTAATGCCGTTGATTAACGCCACATACCGTGAACATCCCATTGAAAACATAGAGGTGCTTAAACAAACGTTTTCAGAAGAGAGCACCCGCGAGATGATTACACTCCTCAATGATATATCTTATGACGTCACAGTGTTAAGAAAACTCGGGGATGAGCTAATCTCGGCATCTAAAGACCTCGACAGAACGGCAAGAGACAGGATAGAGCGTCTTATCAAAGTCGTACAGATAAGTGGTCTTATATTTTTACCTATATCGTTTGCTCTTGGACTTGTACTGCTTTTAAAAATTACCCAAAAGGTAGTTAACCGCCTGAAGGAGCTGGAAACAACGATGGAAAAAGCGGCACACGGGTATTTCCCGTCGGTTCACATAAGAGGAAGCGGAGATGAGGTTGAGCATCTTAAAACCACATTCAATAAAATGGCAGAGGACTTGAGGCATCGTCAGGAGCAGATTAACAGCAAGGATGAACAGCTGCACCAAAGTAAGCAGCTTGCCGCCCTTGGCACTCTTGCCTCAGGAGTGGCTCACGAGTTAAATAACCCGTTAAATAATATCCACCTTGCAGCACAAACCCTGACAAGAGCAGTTACCAAAGGCGCCTATCCTGAGATAATATCTGACTCAGTGCTGGATATCCTCTCCCAAACCATGCGTATGAAAAAAATCGTGAGTGATCTGTTGGAATTTGTCAGAAGTAAAAAGCCTCAGTATGAACAGTTTGAGCTTTATAGCCTCATCACTGACACCTACAAAAGACTCAACGCTTCGGCAGACCTTAGCGGCATAGCGTTTTCTGTAGAAGGAGAGGGATTTATAAGTGCTGGCCATCAACAGTTGGAGCAGGTGTTTACCAATTTGTTTATCAATGCGGTGGATGCAATGGAGGGTCAGGGCGCTCTTAAAGTAAACATCGCCACAACTGACCATGAGGCAATAGTGAAGGTCTCAGACACCGGTAAGGGAATGGACCCTGATGATGTAGAGCGTGTGTTTGAACCGTTTTTCACAAAAAAAGGCAAGGGCACAGGGCTTGGGCTTTTTATAACATATAACATAGTCAAAAACTACAAAGGGGATATAACCATAGAGAGCGCACCCGGCACCGGTACAACTTTCACAATAACATTGCCGCTTAGGAACACATCGGAGGATGGGGCATGAACATACTGATAGCAGAAGACGAGGATGTATCAAGGAAGCACCTTATCTATGCCTTAGAGGATGAGGGATACAGCGCACGAGGCGTAACAAACGGTCTTTTGGCATTACAAGAGATGGAGAAACGGCAATATCAAGTGCTCATAACGGATATAAAAATGCCGGGTATGGATGGTCTTGAACTCTTTGCTATCATGAGGGAAAAGTACCCGGAAATCAGTGTTATCATCATAACCGGCTATGGAACGGTTCAGACAGCGGTAGAGGCTATAAAAAAAGGCGCTGAGGATTATATCACAAAGCCCTTTAATATGGATGATCTCCTTGTCAAACTGTCAAAAATCAAAGAACGAAACTCACTCAAAAGCGAGATAGAGGCGCTGAAGGCATCGGCTGGATTAAGCGGCAAAATCCCATTTATTTATAAAAGCGCCGGAATGCGGCTGGTTATGGATATGATTGATAAACTAAAAGACTCCGACTGCAATGTGACAATTACGGGAGCAACCGGTTCAGGAAAAGGGCAGGCGGCAAAACTAATACATCACTTAAGCGTAAGAGCTGAAAAACCGTTTATAGGAATCAACTGTGCTGTGCTGACAGAAGAGCTTTTAGCAAGTGAGCTATTTGGTCACGAAAGGGGAGCATTCACTGGAGCAGTTGCGACAAAAAAAGGGCTGATAGAGCTTAGTCATGACGGCACGTTGTTTTTGGATGAGATAGCGGAGATGCCGACAAATCTGCAAGCGCGCCTTTTAAAAGCAATTGAGGACGGGGAGTTTTACAGGGTAGGAGGGACAAAGTTAATCAAGGTCGATGTGCGGTTTATTGCCGCAACAAATCATAACATCAAAACTCTTATAACAACGGGTAAATTTAGAGAAGACCTCTACTACCGGCTTAACGTAATGGAGGTCAATATCCCACCGCTTAAGGAGCGAAAAGATGACATTAAACCGCTTGCAACGTTTTTTCTTCATAAGTATGCCGCAAAATACAAAAAAAACATTACTGCTATAAGTGAGAAGGCGATGAGAACTCTGATGAGTTATGATTTCCCGGGAAACGTGCGGGAGCTTGAAAACATAATCGAGCGGGGAGTAATCATAGAGAGTACTGATGCTATAACTGCAGGGAGTCTTCCTCAGGGACTATCCTTTTTCCAGATAGAGACGCTGACTCCGGGTAAAATCCTTACCATAGAGCAGCTTACCAAAGACTACACGCAGCGAGTGATAGAAATGTATGATGGCAATAAATCCCTTGCGGCAGATGCCCTCGGGATTTCGCGCACCAGCCTGTGGAGACTGCTTAAAGAGGATGTTACGGATGTGTAGCTGGAAACACTGTGTGTGTGGTCGGTATTACTTTCTGATTCGTGGATCAACCAAAGCGTAGCCAGTGTCTGCAAGCAGATTGCCAAGCAGTGTCAACACAGCGCCGATAGTCAGCACTCCCATGACAAGCGGATAGTCGCGGGTCATTACTGCCATGTAAAATAGCTGTCCCATTCCGGGAATTGAAAACACCTGTTCAAATATAACACTACCGCCAATAAGCCCGGGCACTGATAGTCCAAGTATGGTGACTATCGGCAAAAGCGCATTCCGTGCGCCATGAATGTATGTTATACGATTGTCGGTTAACCCCTTTGCCTTAGCCGTTACCATATAGTCCTCCCTGATTACCTCAAGCATGGAGCTTCTCATGTAACGTGAGATAGAGGCAACCCCTCCGAAGGCAGATACAAATATGGGCATTATCAGATGCCTACCCATATCGGCAAGCTTGCCTGAGGTGGTTAAAAAATCATAGTTTACAGACTTTAGGCCGGATATTGGCAAAATTCCAAGATGTACTCCAAAAAACATCATAAGCAAAAGCGCAAGCCAAAACCCGGGCATTGCAAACCCGGTAAACACAATAAGTGTCATCACCTTATCGTAGAGTGAATATCTGGCAATAGCGGAGTAAATTCCCGTAGGGAGCGCAATTATAAATATTATTAAAAGTGAGATTATGTTTATGGAAAGTGTAACCGGAAGGCGCTGACGGATTTTGTCCCACACTGGGCGGCGATCTGAGGAAAAGGAGTTACCGAAGTCAAGCTTTACGATACGTTTAAGCCAAAGCACATATTGAGTATAGATTGGTTTATCCAGTCCATAAAATTTCTCAAGGCGTGCCCTTGCCTCAGGCGTAATCTTTGGGTTTAGCTCGGCCAGCACGTCTGTAGGCTTACCTGGAGCCAAATGAATTATAAAAAAACTGATTACCGTTATCCCTAAAAAAGTAATCAATATCTCAAAAGTTTTCTTTGATAAATATTTAAACATATGTCCGATAGTTTACAACTAAAAGGTATTTAACAGCAACGGGCGGGCAGAGCAGAAGAAACTCAACCTATGTTGAAATGTGTTTCCCTTATGATTATAGTTGACCGATGAGTGAAAACGTTACCCCAATGCACATACGGGAAACCTGTCCCTCTCTGCGTCCCGTCGTTGCCGCCTCTATTGACTTCTGGCCTATGCTTCATGCCTTCGTGTAAAAGAGCTCCTGAGTCGTCATATTCATGAGTTTGGCCGCCTTGAGATAATCCTCAGGGGGTATCTGCTTAACAACATTACCCTTGTTGTCCACTATCTTGATGACAACTCTGTTGGTATCGTTTTCCACGGAATAGTATGCCTTGCTGGCTGTGGCAAGGGATTCCTGCACATCCTTCCCCTTTGCATCCTGTTGTTTCTTCAGTGGCTTTGTGTCACCGGTGGAGTCCCCGGATGTCTTGCCGGCCGGTGAGATATTGACAGTATCTACGATGGTATTGTTGTTTAGTGACGGAGGTGAGGCATTGCTGACTTCGGCTGCACCGCTGCCCGCAGTGTTCGTCCCTGAAAGATTTGCGGCCATCCTCACTGCCGTCTGTGCCAACGCAGTTGGGTTTATGACATATCCTTTTATATTCATGATCTGACCTTAACGCTATTCATACGTGCACAACAATCTCGTTATCCCCCCCACTCTTCCAAAAGATACGTGCCGCCCCTTACGCATCTGCTTAGAGACGCCTAAGACCCATCTCTTAACCTAGTAATCTAACAGAACCCTGAGCACCACGATTAATATCTTCTAATGAACCCCTATTCGCCTCTTTCACAGCCATTTTCGCCATTGCCTCATTCACTTGTCTCTCTATATCCCCATCGCTTATGTTTGAGGTGTCCTTTTGGCGGCTGTTTCAGTGCTGGTTGTATTGGTTTGAGTATTCATTGCAAAGGCGTCTTTGGCTGCCTGGGACAACTTCACCTTCGTCGCATCGTTGTTATTGGTGTCTTGCGTAGTTTTGTTGTGTAGTCTCAAGCCTGAGCTCAGTTTGACGAATGTTTTTCCCGGTTGATCGATGGGACGTCGTTGACTCGAATCAGAATTAATTTTAATGTCCATACAGTTACCCCCAATTAGTTAATGTTCTAGTTAACAGCAGTTTATACTTACCTTATTAAAATTATATAACGGGTTGAGGGGTGATGTCAAGTATTTCTGTTTAGCGTAAGGCAATTTTATGGCTGCAAGCGCTTCTTACATTACTCATCTAATTCGGGAAAGAGCAGTCTTTAAAAACGAATACTTACAAAAATTTCTTACGAGGCTTGCCCAATCAGTTTAGTCACTGCATGAATAAACTCCTCCGGATCTACGGGTTTATCCAAAAACACGTCAGGAAGCACCGGAATACCCATTAATGGCAAGTTTCCCTTACGGAACTGTTCTATCATTCCGTCTCTGTCAATAAGCAGCATTTTGCGGAATGAGTGGAAACGTAAAAAGAACTTCTCTAACTTGCTGCCGGGGTTATCCAACAGAGTTTCCATTTGTTTTAAAATTTCCACATTGTTGGTTTCCTCGCGCGCTTGTTCCATAAATCGTTTAATTGCGCTTAGCATTATAATTGGAATGTCTTTTAAATCTTTATCGTTACGTAACTCTTGCAGCAAACCAATGCCGGTTTTCTCGGGCATCATTATATCACTTACGACAAGAGACGGTTTCTCAGCTTTTGCCTTCTGAAATCCCTCATTGCCGTTTTCAGCAACAGTAACACTATAGCCGTTTTCTATAAGAACAGCGGACAAATAATCCCTCGTGTCCTCCTCATCGTCCACAACCAAAATGTGCTTGCTCATATTCGTACCCCCAGATTCTGCATAAACTTAAAGTAAGTGTAAATTATTATAGAAAAAATGTCAACATTGTTTTGAAATTATTTTTATTGACAAAACTCTAAAATTTTTGTTTACTAATACTACTATTGCCGCTGGAGGCTGTGACTTAGTTCAATGTTAATTATATGTCCGCAATGTAATGTAAAGTTTGAAGTTGAAAAGTCAGCTGTGGCTAAGGAATTTTGTTGTTTATGCGGTAAAACTTTTGTTATACAACCTTCCATTTTTTTACGTAAGATTACATCAGAGCCTCAGGTGATGAACTGTCCCGAGTGCGGTCATACGCATGAGTTGCAAAAATATCGTCTTGGTACGGAGGTGTACTGTAATTGCGGCAAAGCCATGATAGAAGTCCAAAACCAAAAAAAAGAATATCACGGCAGACGCAAATCCGATCAAAAACTTCACCTTAAAGATATGGAACTCCAAGGACTTATAGAGACATCTCATATTATTCACTCCTCAACACGCGACCTGAAAAAACTTCTTCTTATGATTGTAAAGGTTACTAATGCCATGATGGCTGTGGAGGGAACCAGTATTGTTTTAGTAGAACCTGGAACTAAAGAGTTGGTGTTTCACTCCGTCTGTGGAAATAAGTCCACCAAGCTGATTAATTTCAGGATAAAGTGGGCTGAGGGGATAGTCGGAAAGTGTATAGTCAATGAGAAACCGATAATTGTAAACAATGTCATAATGGATGCGAATTTTTGCAGCAGCGCTGACGACACAAGCGGCTTCATCACCCGTTCCACGTTGTGTGTGCCTCTTATGGTGGAGGATAAGTGCCTGGGAGCGCTTCAAATGGTTAACAAGAAAAATCCCGGCGGTTTTGACGATTATGATAAACTCCTTTCAACTTCAATCAGCAGTCAGGTGGCTGTTGCGATGCATAATTTTCAACTGATAGAGGAATCACTGCAGGCTGAGCGAATGGCAAGCATAGGGCAGGCGATAACAGGAATTTCCCACTGTGTGAAAAATATGCTGAATGGTCTTAAGGGCGGCTTGTATATTCTCAATTCAGAAATTAAAAAACTTGACGCCACCTCTGGCTTAAAAGGCTACAATATGCTGGAAAAAAATATAAGCAGATTAACTGACCTTGTAAACGACATGCTTACATATTCGAAAGATAGACATCCAGAGTACACATCGGCAAATGTAAACGATATTGCAGAGTCTATCGTTCATTTGATGGAGGGAAAGGCACAAGAGCTGGGTCTAAAGATAGTATTTCAACCTGGGGACAGGATGCAAGATATTCGAATAGATCAAAAAGGTATATATCGCTCAGTTTTAAATCTGGTATCAAACGCACTTGAGGCAAGCGCTCACAAAAAAGATGCAACTGTGGAAATCACTACAAAAGACTGTGGAAAAGAAATCCTGATAGGCATAAAAGATGAAGGGTGCGGTATGGATAAAAAAACGTTGGAAAACATTTTCAAGCCTTTTTTCAGCACCAAAGGCTCTAAAGGAACAGGTCTGGGGCTTTCTGTAACACAGAAGATTGTTTCTGAAAACGGAGGACGTATTGAGGTGCTCTCGGAAATTGGTAAGGGAAGCACTTTTAATATATATTTACCAAACAGAACAGTTTAAGCAAGTTGCCTTCTGTAGTATTTTTCATGTCTCAGGTGTTATCATAAGAGTGACTACTGTGATATTTCACTAAAGGAGGGGTTAATGTTAAGAAAGGTTATGTATGCTGCAGTGTTTCTTTTAGTTTTTGGAATAACTATGCCTGTTTGGGCGCATGATGCTAAAAAACCAGGCGCTAACGATAAGTGTGCTGTATGCGGTATGCTCGTTAAGCCGTTCCCAAAATGGGCAGCTCAGATAGTGTTTAAAGACGGAACCTATGTGTATTTTGACGGTCCAAAGGATATGCTCAAATTCTACTTTGATGTTGCTAAATACAACAAGCACAAGACTCAGGCTGATATATCCGACATATACGTGACCGAGTACTATAGTGCAAAGACCGTGAAGGCAGACTCGGTAGTCTTTGTGATTGGAAGCAACGTCGAGGGCCCTATGGGAACTGAGGTAGTGCCTGTTTCTGAGGGTAAAGTAAAAGGGTTTATGCTTGACCATAAGGGTGATAAGACGCTTAAATTTAGCGAGATAACAGCGGCTGATATACCTGGTATGTCAATGCACGATGACAGTATGAAAAAACATTAAGAATATGTAACTAATGATAAAAACAAAAACCTTTATACTTTTGGTGTTTTTTGAAACGCTGCTGTTGTTGGTGTTTTCAGTGTTTTCGGTTTATTCTCTGACTCACATGCAGGTGCAGCTTGACGCCAAACGACAGTTGGTGCGTGAGCTTACTCTTACAGATGTTGCGGTTTGGACGGAGGCCCGTTATACGAGGCATCCGTCACAAGCGGATTTTTTCACCGCTTTTCAGGATTTTCCCTCCTCAATAGACCACTTTCCTGCAGGCTCCATAGTGCCGCCAAATAGAGGCTCAACATACTGATTTCAAGGTGTTTGTATAAACTATAACAATTAGATGTGTAATTAGAAGGGCAAACAAAAAAGGCACAAAATACATGTATATCAGGTAATCATGAAACAACATATCCGTTACAAGCTTTATCGCTATGATGGAAAAAATTGTTACAAAAAAAGCCGGTAATCTTTTTAAAGTTAGCGCTATTAATGAAGTTACGAAAGCTGCTAAAAATGTCAGAGCTTTCTGGTGATTTTCATCTATCGGGACGATGAAATTTCCGTTAAGCAGCATATCTATTGTATAAGCAAGAATGTACGTGCCGGGCGTCTTTTTTGAGATTGGAGTTTGGTGTATATCGCCTAAAGGGAGTGAAGTTGCCGCAATCAACACTATTTTATCTTTAAAAACTGCTGGCTCTGTGTCTTTAACTTTCCAAAATGGTATCGAGGGGAATTTCCTGTCGGTATAATTAATTAATGTATAATGGTATGAAAGATTTTTATAAAACGAATGGATAGCTTTGCCGCCAAGATATTTACTTACTACCTCAAAAGGAAATGGCAGATAGTCTTTACCTTTGTAAGTATCGGTATTCACATCTATAGCAAAAGATTCGTTATTATAGGAAACATGTGTTACTTTAGCGTTTGCAAGGGTAACGTTGTCATTGTTTCTATAGGCTGTTTTATAGCTAAGCTGATTTAATAGTAATCTGTCCAATTCATCTTTTTCATAGGCAAGTACTACGTTAGATTTTGCATTTTCAAGTATTTTAACAAGTTTGATATCGTCATTAAGGTCTCTAATCTTATAGAAAAAAATATCTATACCAAGGACTTTTGGTTTCCCTTCAAGAATCCTTGAAATAACCTCGCCATATGAAGAACGCTTATATGGCAAATAACCATATCGCTTAACAGTTTCGTCATCTATTTCGACAATGAGTATCGGGGTTGTGCTCTTACTCATAGTTGGAAACCGCCTGCCATAAAGGTAATCGTCTATGATAGGAAGATATTCTCTGATTATAAATGAAACATCAGATACAAAATATGCTATTAAAAAAGATAACAGAAAAAAATATTTATATCTTAAATGAATTATCATTAATTGACTATGCAGTTAACTCCATTAACAAAAAAACTGGATTCCTGCCTTCGCAGGAATGACCTCCCCTAAAGGGGATTCCCTGTAAAATCGCTCCCATCCTTGTCATTCCCGCCGTTTTTCTTGTCATTCCCGCCTACGAGCGGGAATCCAGTCCTTTTTTCCACTTTAAAAAACATAGAAACCTACCTCCTTAGAACCATGAAAACACTCTACCGGAGTTAACTCAATAAGCATTTATCATTATCTCATAATATTACCAGTAATTATCATATTTTTTAAATGTTACATATAACTGTGTAAAAAGTGATAAAGAGTAAGCGTCTAATTGTAAAAAAAGGGCGGAACAACAAAGTTGACGCAGAGAGTGGGCAGTTGTTATACTGACATTAGAAAGCAGATGGGCTCTATTTTGGAGTATGGTGTTTTGCAATTGCTTAAATGCAAGAGGAGTTACAATTATTTTTATGGCAGACTGGGGACACAATAAGATACTTGAATATGCAATTTCCTCCTTGATTAGGAAAAAATATAAAAACCTCGCCATAATTGTAGTCTTTAGTATAATAATTGCCATAATAAGCTCCATACTGTTTCTTACCAATGCGTTTAAAGTGGAGGCAATGAACGTTTTTTACGAATCACCTGAGATAATTGTTCAAAGACTTTCTGTGGGCAGACATGATTTAATACCGCTCAGTTATGTTGATACAATTTCCTCAATTGCCGGCGTTGGTAAGGTGCTACCCCGATACTGGGGTTACTACTATGACTCACTTACTCGTGCTAATTATACAGTCATGGGTCTTACAAAGGAGCTGCCAACTCTTAAACTTCTAAACGGTAAACTTCCGCAGGGAACGGGAGAGTGTGCCGTGGGTAAAGGTGTGGCAGAGCTTAGAAAATTAAACTTTAACGACACCATGTTTCTTGCTATAGGCGAGGGTAAGAGTATCTCGCTTAAAACCGTTGGGATTTTTGACAGCACATCGGCAATGCTTACCAATGACCTGATAATTATGGACAAAGACGATCTGATTACTTTCTTTGATATTCCCAAAGACCGTGCCACAGATTTAGTCGTGGAGGTCTATAACGATACGGAAATTCAAACGGTCGCCCGGAAAATAGCAAGAGCCTTTCCTGACACTCGAATTATACTCAAAGGCGACATAATTCGTACCTATGACAGCGTGTTTAACTGGCGCGGGGGAATGATTGTCACGATGTTTTTTGGAGCGCTGCTTGCGTTTGCTATATTTGTGTGGGATAAGGCAACCGGTCTAAGTGCTCGAGAAAAACAGGAGATAGGTATTCTTAAAGCTATCGGCTGGGAAACCTCTGACGTGCTTAAGTTAAAATTCTGGGAGGGCACGGTGGTCTCCCTTGTGTCATTTCTTACAGGGCTTATATTTGCCTACATTCATGTGTTTTTATTTGGAGCGGTACTTTTTGGCCCGGTGCTTAAAGGATGGTCGGTTCTATTTCCGCCTTTTCAACCAATTCCGTATATTAACATCTATCATGTGTTTTCAATTTTCTTTCTGACAGTTGTCCCCTATGTGGTAAGCACTGTGGTGCCCTCATGGAAAGCTGCGATAACTGACCCCGATACAATTATGAGGATGTAGGCGATTGGATATTTTAGTAAAAGTAGAGAATGTCTCTAAAGTGTATAACTCAGGGCTTCCTGATGAGATGAGGGCGCTTACGGATGTATCTTTTGAGGTATTCAGAGGAGAGTTTGTAGTGTTTAAGGGCCCGAGCGGCTCAGGTAAGACTACGCTTTTAGGTCAAATCGGCTGCATGTCCCGTCCAACTTCAGGGAAAATCATAGTGGGACAAAGAGATGTGGCAAAACTCCCTGAGCGGTTTCTTACAGAGATACGGCGAAGTACTTTCGGTTTTATATTCCAGCAATTTAACCTTATAAAAGGTATCACTGTGCTTGAAAATGTGATGCTTCCTCTGTATCCTCTCATCATGCCATACTCTGAGATAAAAGAGCGCGCTAATAATGTGTTAGAGCAGCTAAATATAATTCACAAAAAGGACTTTAAAACAAAACAACTCTCAGGCGGTGAGCAGCAGCGGGTAGCCATTGCTCGGGCATTAATAAATAACCCAGAAATCATCCTTGCCGATGAGCCAACTGCTCACCTTGACACTAAACTATCCAATGATTTTCTTGAAATCATACACACTCTTAACCATCAGGGGAAAACTATTATAATCGCCTCCCATGATCCCCTTGTCTATGATTCACCGCATGTGATGAAAACAGTGGAAATGAGAGATGGATTACTCAAAGAGGTTGTAATAAGGTGATTCTTCACCCCGGAGTGCTTGCCCTCCTGCTTGCATCTGCCATTGTGTCTGTTATGGCACTTTTTGCAGCTTTTGTTGGTTTATCAATATCAAGACACTGGGACATTACCAGCAGTTCTGAGCTTCAGCTGACACTTGAAAAAAAAACCTATCTCGTTGCAACAATTATCAACACTGCTTTGATTATTGAGGTTCTGTCGCTTTTTCTTTTTGTGTTTACTGCCGATGACATACACAAGCTGTTTGTGGGCGCTATGTGCGCTACCGGTTCGCTTAACGCTGAACCCACCGGTTGGTATGTCTTATACGCCAAAATCCTGACCTTTGTGGTCTCATCCGCTTGGCTTTTTATTAATCACATAGATCAAAGGTGCGAAAACTACCCACTGGTTAAGTTTAAGTATAAACTCCTGCTTTTGATTGCTCCATTGATACTGTTTGATTTCATTTTGACACTTAACTACTTTAGCGCTCTTAAACCTCAAATGGTTACCACCTGTTGCAGCTCACTTTTTAGCGCTGAGGAAAAAACCGTCGCCTCTGCCCTTGCCGCTCTCCCTGTAAAGCAAATGATGTATGTGTTTTATATTTCTACATGTATCATGCTTGTTTCGTTAATCATCTCACTTAGAACAAAGTCAGCTGTGTTTAAGTATTTACTCTTTGCGTTTTCAATACCATATCTCCTAATATCTTTGGCATCTGTCATATCCTTTATCTCAATATACTACTATGAGCTTCCCACCCATCACTGCCCATTTGACCTATTGCAAGGACAGTATAATTATGTCGGATACCCGCTGTATGCAGGGCTTTTTGGCACAGTGGCTTTTGCAATGGGAACGGGTATTGCAGAGTTTTTTAAACGACTGCCTGGCACTACCGCAGTAGTAGAAAATGCACAAAAGAAATGGGCAGCGCTTTCAATCATTTTTCTGATAGTTTTTGCTGTTTTATCGGTGTGGCCGGTTGTGTTTACTTCATTTACACCATTTTAGATGTTAAAACACTAAGGTATCTTTGGGGATTGTCGGTAACAGTCCTCATGACCAACTGCTCGTCAAACCCCAGACTAATCAGTCTTTTAGCGGCCTCCATAAGAGTCATTGAGCCGCCCATCAGTGTCCCCTTAGAATCAACAATGCGGCCTGTGGCAAGGGTGGTTTTAGCCTCCTTGACGGAGTCTGAGATAAGGATTATTTTTTCGGGCGGTTTTAGGTTAAAAATGAGTTCTATGGTTTTTGGATGAAGGTGATACGAATCCCCAATGACCTCTATGTAAATATCTTTATTTGTAAGAGCAAAACCGGTAAGCCCCGGCTCTCTGTGGTGAAACACAGGCATAGCGTTGAATAAATGAGTGACTCCGGTGGCCCCTGCATAAAACCCCGCCTCAGCCTGTGAGTACGTTGCCTCAGAGTGCCCCATGCTTACTATAATCCCACGTTTTACAACGTGTTTTATTAACTCAATTGCGCCATCCAGCTCCGGAGCTATCGTTATAATTTTTACAATATCTTCAAACCCCTCAACCAGCCGGTCAAAGACTTTAACATCAGGCGTAGTAAACGACTGCCTGTTTAATGCGCCGCACTTGGTGGGGTTAAGAAATGGCCCCTCAAGATTTATACCAATTATTTTAGCCTGAGTTGTTATTTTGTTTTCCGATTGTGCCTGAATTTCCATTGCACGCTTAACCGTCTCTATGTGAAGGCGCATGACCGCTGTCTCGTCACTATAAATTGTAGGCAGGATTTCAGTGACTCCGTGCTGGAAATGAACCTCAGCCATACGGATAATCTGTTTGCGGGAGGCAGTTGAGGTGTCAAACCCGCCAATTCCATGCGTGTGAATGTCAACCACTCTCATGCGGTAAAAATCCTCTTTTTTAGCATAGTAAAACATATTATACCAGTTATCAAACAAATCAGTCCTTCTGTATATCTGCTCAATAGAAGCATTCCGGTTGAAAGGGTCAGTCCATATACAAACACTATTCCAAGCAGCCAATCAAAGACCGATGTTTCCACTTTATTTAGTTTAATACCAGCTCTCGTTAACTTTTCCTCAACTGGCCTCCAGCCAAAACCACCAACCGGCACGCGTTTATAAAACTCTATCAGAGTGCTTTCATCAGTTGGTTTTGTTAAAAGCGTTACAGCCACCCACACTACGGTTGAAGAGAATATTATGAAAAACAGTTTCTGGTAAAATGGGATGTCTCCGTAGAATATGTATATAGCGGAGGCAGAAATTGTGGATGCCGTCATGGCTGATATTTCACTCCAAGCGTTTACGCGCCACCAGTACCACCGCATGATAAACACAAGTCCTGTGCCGCTTCCAAAGGCTATCAGAAACTTAAACGTTCCCTCTATTGAGGTTGCGTAGTAGGTGACCACTGCGGTAACTCCGCTTATTGCAAGCATAGAGAGCCGTGTTACAAATATATAGTGTTTTTCCGTAGCGTTTTGTTTAACAAATCGCATGTAAAAATCTTTCATAAAGTAGGCGCTGGAGAGATTTAGATAGACACCGACTGTGGACATAAAGGCGGCAAAAAACGAGGCAAACACAATGCCTTTCAGTCCATTTGGAAGAATATTCAGAGCCATAATCGGATACACCGATTCGTGGTCTTTAATTGCCGGATATAAAATCAAAGAGGCCAGAGCCGCAATTATCCACGGCCAGCTCCTTAGCGCATAATTTATCACGTTAAAGAAAAACGTGGCGCCGATAGCGTCTTTTTCACTTTTACAGGATGCCATACGTTGAACAACCACACCGCCGCCATCCGATGAGTACTTAGACCACCAGCTCATCCCCATGTAGGCAATAAATGTAAGAATTGGCAGGGAGAGAAACCCGCCGTCTATTGGCGGCATAAAATCCATAAAATGGTTGTCTCCGTAGATAGCGTCTATTTGAGGTTTTAGTTGGCTTAGTCCGCCAATTTTATTGACAGCATATACGGCAACTAAGATGGCTCCAGCCTGAGCAAGCACAAATTGAAAAAAATCCGTGACGATAACTCCCCAGTACCCAGAAAGCAGTGAATAGACAATTGTCACAGAGCTTGAAATTAAGATAGCAGTCCACTTACCCCATCCAAGTGTGGCGTCAAGTATTTTAGCCATTGCAAGTATTACCTGAGCTTTGATGATGGTGTGTAATAACAGGGAGAAATACAGCGCTTTCCATGCCCGCAAAGTTGAGGCGGCTTTTCCGGAGTACCGCATCTCGGTTAGTTCCACATCGGTCATAACACCGGCTCGTTTCCAAAACTGTGCAAACACGATGACCGATAGCATCCCTGTCATAAGAAAACACCACCACTGCCAGTTTTCGTATATCCCTTTGGTTCTCACCAGAGCTGTGATATAAAGGGGAGTGTCGGAGGAAAATGTTGTTGCAACCATTGAAGTCCCTGCCAGCCACCACGGAAGTTTGCGGCCTGAGAGAAAAAACTCCTCCGTTGATGAGGATGCTTTTTTGGTAAAATAAAGCCCCAGCACCAAAGATATCAACATATAGGCGGCTACAATAAGCCAATCAATTAGACTTAATCGCATGGTAAGTATTGTAACAATAAATTGTGTTTTAGTGCCCGTGCTTTTAGTCTTACCGGCTACAGGTCACTGGATTTTAGAAATCATATAGAATGTATTTTTAAAAAATTGAGTGAAAATTAGTTGTTTTATAATTATCCGATTAAACACCGCTTTGTGTTACAATACAAAAACTGGATTTGCAGATGACCAATAATTCTAAGTTAAATTTTGATGGCAAGATAAACAGTATTAATCTCATAGCAGCAGTGATTTTATTGCTTGCTCTGCCGCTTTCTGAAAGTATAAAGAATATCTCGCTTTATGCACTTTTGCTGCCCGTTTTTTTATATAACCTATACGCAGGAAATATTCGCATTAAAATTACGTCTCTGCATTATGGTTTCCTACTGTTTTTTCTTGTTTCATGTGCTACTGCATTTTTTGCACAAGATAAAACTGAAGCCATTAAGGGAATACATGATGTCCTGCGTTATAGTGTTACTTTTTTTGTTTTCCAAGTATTTCGTAAAGAAAGAGAGGTAAATCTCCTGCTTTGGGCTTTTTTTACCTCAACCGGAGCTGCCGTAATTTATGGAATATATAACTCCCTGTCCGCTCACTCAGCCCTGTCAGTGCCAACCCTTGGTCACTATAACTACACTGCCATGTATCTTATAATTTCTGCCTGTATCATGCTTAGTATGATTGTTCACAACGATAGAAAAAGCAAAATCACAACGGCTGTTCTTTTTTCTTTACTAACTATTACCCTTGCAGCATCTGTTATGACAACCATGAGAACCTCATTTATCGCTCTTGCCCTGTTTCTTGTCATTCTGTTAACAGGGAAAAAAGCCGCCAGCAAAAACGTTTTGATAATCTTTACGTTTGTTGCTGTACTCTTTACGGCACTGTATTTGTATAAACCCATGTGGGACAAACTTCTATCTACGGCGTCCATTCCCTACCGGATAGAAATCTGGGAATTTGCTCTCACCGAATTTAATTGTAACTTCTTAACCGGAGTCGGATTAAATAATTTTCGTTTTACGCTGCCCATCACGATGGACGGCGGACGTCTTGTCTGTGACGCCCACAGTTTGTATTTAAACACCGCTGCACAAACAGGAATATTTGGATTAATTTCTTTGATGCTGATTATGTATGGCTTTATAAAAACATGGTGTATCTTTGATGCTGTCTCAGGGTTTGAGAAAACTGTTAAGTATGGCGCTATGGGCGCTTTCCTGGTTATCTTTGCAGGCGGATTTTTTGATACAACACTGCATCACAAACAGGCTATTGAGTTTGCCGTAATGAGCGCCCTTATGGCAACCTGCTCATCACGCACATAATATCTTTCAAATAAAGATGACTGCGGCTTCTACTTTTTTTCTATCCCGCGAAATTTGACAAAAAACCAAAATATATATGTGTTATAATAGATACTGGTGTAGTAGATAGCAGAAAAGGAGTTACACAGCAGGTAAGAGCGATGATAAGTGAAGAGCTGGATGATAAGATAAAAACAATAAGGAATAAACTCTCGTTTGTGGAAAATCTGAGAAAATCCCTGAAAGACCGCGTTGAGAGCAATATAACTTCTCTTTTTGAAAGTAACATCGCACTCCAGGAGCGAATCTACCAGCGAACCATAGAGCTTGACAACATAAATAAAAAACTTCAACTTGAAATTACTGAACGTAAACAAATAGAAGAGGCGCTAAGACTTAGTGAACATCGCTACAAACATCTACTGGGCGCTATTACGGATTATATTTATACCGTCGATGTTGTGGATGGCGAGGCCGTATCAACCAGCCACGGGCCGGGCTGTGTGGCAGTCACCGGCTATACCTCTGAGGAGTACGTCCGTGACCCCTTCCTGTGGTATCAGATGATACATGCCGAGGATCGCCACTCTGTTATGGAGATGACTCGCCGGGTTCTGGCAGGCGATATAATGCCCTCCATCGAGCACCGGATCACCAACAAAGACGGCACCATCCGATGGGTAAGAAACACCATAGTTCCTCGCCGTGACAAAGAAGGCGCCTTAATTGCATACGATGGACTTATCTCTGATATAACCGAACGCCGCCGTACCGATGAGGCTTTAAAGCTTAGCGAACAGCGGTACAAACACCTGCTTAATGCCACTACCGACTACATATACACAGTGGATGTCAGTGAGGGCAGAGCCGTATCAACCGGTCACGGTCCGGGCTGTCTTGCCGTTACCGGCTACACATCGGAGGAGTATGCACAAGATTCCTTCCTCTGGTATCGGATGATTCACCCCGAGGACCGTCACAATGCCTCAGATATGGCTGGAAAAACACTAAGAGGCGAACAGGTGCAGCCTGTGGAGCATAGGATTATTCACAAAGACGGCTCAATCCGGTGGGTGAGAAACACTCCTGTTCCAAGACACGATAAAGATGGCGTCATGATAGCGTACGACGGCCTTATAACGGACATAACGGAACGAAAACTTGCCGAGGAGGCTCTTAGAAAAAACAAAGAGCGACTGGCAGATTTCTTTGATAACGCATACGATATGATTCAGATTGTTGATATGCAGGGTAGGTTTAAGTACGTCAACCGCTCGTGGCTTATCACTCTTGGTTACGACACACAGGAGGTTGAAACGCTTAACATGTCAGAGATAATTCATCCCGACTTCCTCAGTGAATACGATGCTGTACTTCATGAAATCCTTACAACAGGCCATGCAAACAGGTTTGAAACCGTGTTTATCACAAAACATGGGCGGCATATATCGGTGCTTGGCAGCGTAAGCTATAGCTACGAGCATGGGAAACCATCTGCAGCACGTGGTATTTTCCATGATCTTACGGAAATAAAGAAAGCCGAAGATACCCTGAAACGCCTCAATGACGACCTTGAACTGCGAGTAAAAGAGCGTACTGCTCAGCTTTACCATGCTGCTTCATATCTTGAAAGTGTGCTTACATCGCTGACAGACGCCCTGTTTGTTATAAATTCTTCTTTCACAATAAGGAGAGTTAATCTCTCTGCGTGTATAATGCTTGAATACAAGGAAAAAGAACTTGTCGGAAAGGACATAAAAAGTGTCTTTTCAGAGAATCTTGAGACAGTCATAAATGAGGTCAGGACACATGAAAAAGCAAAGGATGAGTTTATGACTGTCAGGACAAAAACCGGACAGACGATTCCAGTGTTGGTTAACTTGTCAAGACTGGGCAAAAAAAATGAAGAGACTATAATAGTGGTTCATGATATGCGCGATATAAAAAAGCTCGAGGAAGAGACCCAGCGGATACAGTTAAAGATGCTATCTGCCTCAAAAATGGCAACCCTCGGTGAGATAGCAACAGGCATAGCGCATGAAATAAACCAACCCCTAACCTACATAAGCAGTTTCATACAGGGGCTCTTGCTTGATATAAGAAAACAGCGGCTTGATGAAAAAGAAGTTCAAAAGGATGCCGGGACTGCCTACAAGCAGGTCGGACGAATTGTCGATATAATTCAGCATCTAAGAACTTTTGGCCGGCGTGACGACCTTGAACTAACGCCTGTAAATATAGAAACTGTGCTGAATAACACCATGTTGCTTATCGGGGAGAGGATACGTCTTAAAAACATTAAATTACAGAGAACTCTGGAAAAAAACGAGCTTCCCTGTGTGCCAGGAAGCGCTAACCAACTGGAACAGGTGTTTATCAACCTGCTTCAAAACGCTATGGATGCTTTCCCTAAAGGCACTGCCAACCCCACAATTAAAGTTAACGTGTCTCTTAGCTCTGAGAAGCGCAAGTGGGTAGTTATTAAGATTTCCGATAATGCATCAGGGATAGACCCCGAAAATCTGGATAAAATATTTGAACCCTTTTTTACTACAAAAGAGGTAGGCAAAGGCACAGGACTTGGGCTTTCCATTGTTTATGGCATAATAAGCGAACACAATGGAACTATCGCCTGTGAATCCGTAAAAAATAAAGGAACTGTGTTTACAATTAAAATTCCAGCTTGTGAGGAAACTGTTGGAGAGTAGAATAGCCGCATCTGAGGTCAACACGTCCGGGACAGAAGATGTCAGAATACTGGTGCTGGATGACGAACAGGTCGTGATAGAGGCGATAAAGAAGCATCTGAGAGACTCCGGATATAAAATCTATTCTGCAAAAAACGGCAAAGAGGGACTTCGTTTGTACTCTGAAGTCAAACCTATGCTGGTAATCCTGGATTTAAAGATGCCGGTTATGGACGGTATTGAGTTTTTAGAGAACCTGCAGCTTTCTCCGGATGACCCGGCCTCCGTAATTGTACTTACCGGGCATGGCAGCGATGAGGATATGCAGCGGTGTTTTGATCTGGGAATTGGCGCTTTTTTGCACAAGCCGTTTAACGTCTATGAACTAAAGGGGCTGGTAAAGCACTCAATAGCCCTTAAGCAGGTTGGAGAAAATTTGAGATGCGAGCTCCTTGAGCGTACAAAAATGGAGGACGAACTCCGCATATACCGGTACCATTTAGAAGAACTTGTGCACAAGCGCACAGCGGAGCTTGAGCTTTCAAATGAGCAGCTGCAGGTTGAGATTGTACAACGGAAAAAGGCTGAGGAGAAAATCAGTCTCTCACTCAGGGAAAAAGAGGTCTTGCTTAAGGAAATCCATCACAGGGTAAAAAATAATCTTCAGATAGTGTCGTCACTTCTTGACTTACAGTCAAAGTATATCAATAGCACTGAACTTCTTGACATGTTTAAAGACAGTCAGAACCGTCTTAAAACCATGGCCCTGATACATGAAAAACTATATCAGTCTGATGATTTGTCTATTATAAATTTCTCACGATACATTCCAAGCCTGCTAAACCATCTTTACCAGTCATATAACCTCAGCACATCAGTCATATTTTTGGATACCGACATAGAGGATATATCAATAGGGGTGGATACTGCCGTGCCATGCGGGCTGATAATAAACGAACTGGTATCAAATTCGCTTAAATATGCTTTTAAAAACGGCGTGGATGGTATTCTGAGTGTTTATCTGAAAAGGGACGAGGATGACGGTTTTTCCCTGACAATAGGCGACAATGGCGTAGGACTGCCGGATGGGTTTGATCCAAAAAGCGTTAAATCACTGGGACTTAGGCTTGTTAACGCCCTTGTGGTCGATCAGTTGGAGGGTTCCATAGATTATGAGGGAGATGGCGGCGCTAAATATTTGATAAAATTTAAGGAATTAAAATATGATAAGAGAAGATAGGTGACACCTGACAAAGAGGAGACATATTATGGTTGAAAATCCGGGAAACTTTTCACAATCAAGAATTCTGGTTGTAGAGGACGAAAGCATCGTGGCTATGAACATATGCGAGCGGCTGAAAGACTTGGGGTATGATGTGGCAGATGTGGTCTCAACTGGGGTAGATGCGATAAAAAGAGCTGGGGAGCTTGACCCAGACCTTGTGCTTATGGACATAGTGTTAAAGGGCGATATGGACGGGGTGGAGACAGCCGATAAAATTCGCAACGCCCACGACATACCGGTGATATTTCTTACAGCATACTCAGACAATGATACGCTAAGACGCGCCAAAATAACCGAACCCTACGGCTATATCCTAAAACCGTTTGAACAGAGGGAGCTTTTAATAGCAATCGAGATAGCCGTGTATAAGCACGAGCTGGAGAGAAAATTAAAAGCAAGCGAAAATTGGCTACTGGCCACTTTGAAACTTATGTCGGCAGCTCTGATAACAACTGATATAAACGGTACGGTCACGTTTATGAATGCTGAGGCTGCCACTATCACCGGTTGGACTATGAAAGAGGCGATAGGGGAGGAGATAACAGAAGTTTTTAATGTATCACATGAGCATCCTGTAAAGAAAGTTCTTCAGGAGGGCATGGTTATTTCCAAAAACAGTTTGCTAACCAATAAAAAAGGAGCACAGCTTAAGATAGACTTCAGCGCTATTTCAATTACCGATGAGAGTAAAAGAAACATGGGTGTGGCTATCCTTATTCATAGTGCAAGCGGGGATTAAAAAAAATGTTTATTGAGTTAACTCCTGTAAATTTCTTTCAGTCTGCAAATGATACAGTTAAAAGGACTGGATTCCCGCTCGTAGGCGGGAATGACAAAGGGGGGGCAATTTCTTTTTTTTGTCATTCCTTTTTTTCTTGTCATTCCTGCGAAGGCAGGAATCCATTTTTTTGTTTGCGGAGCTAACTGCATAGGCAATAAAAAAAATTTTAAATGGGCTAAAGTTTTTACAATATTAACCGATATAAGAAGTAATACTATTAGTAATAGCAAGGGGGGTGAGTAAAATGGTAGGAAACGTCAATAATCAGACACAGGGAGTGACGCAGGGCAAGGTAAATGCGTATGATCAGGCAGCACAGCAAAACAAACGACAGGTACAGCAGAACAATGAGAAAGAGCAGAATTCCCAAAAGACAAACGCAGCGGCTGTTGTAAAGATATCTGATGCAGCTAAGGCAGCAAATGCCGGCAGTAAAGATGAGGCAACAGAGTCAGCCGGAACAAAGGCAACTGAGGCAGCAGGTGGTGCAGCAGTGGTGAATTTGTCTCAAGAGGCAAAAAATGCCCAGGCAAACGCAGCAACACCGACTAAGAAACCTGAGGAAACAGCGAGAAAAGCTCAGGCTTCTATTACAGGGTAGAGGGAATTATGGCAAAGGGCAGGCGTCCACATGGTAATTGCATGTGGAACAGCGTTTTTGGCTGGTTGCCCGTGGACGCTGAAATTGTTAAAAGGTGGTTGTTATGAGACAATTGTCTTTTTGTCAAGGATGGCATTATGGACATAAAAGCATACAATACTAACATACCGGGTTATTCCCAGCCGGTGCAAAACACGGCTGAGACGGACGGCAACCGCAGGCAGGTTCCTGTTGCGGATAAGACTGCCGCTACAAGCGGCAGCGCTGCCAACCAGCAGGATACCTCTACTTCTCCTAATAGAGGGGTTCTTCCTGACGCTCAGGTTAAAAGCACTGACAAGGGTATCTCAGCGGTAGTAAGAAAGATAGAGGATAGCGCCGGTAAGAGTAAAGATAAAAGTTCTGCTATACAGCAGGCTGCGGGCAAGGCTTATTTTGCCGTTGATGACAACAGAAATGTTGTCATCAAGGTGGAAGACTCAAAGGGCAATGTTGTCAGCCAGATACCGCCTGAGGAATATATTAAAATGTCTAAGGTTCTTAAGGAAATTTCAAGCAACCTGTTCCACACTACCGCATAGAGCCTACTCCTCTACGTAAACAGGCGTGGTGGACACATCAAACGTTGCCGTTGAGTTGCTAACACTTACGTACTGTTGTTGCAAGGTATCGTTATCCGGCACGGAATTTGTTATTTTAACACTTGTGACAGTGGAATTATCTAAACTTAGAGAAACAGTCTTGTTGTCCTCAGATGACCATATAACATACACAGGCTTATCACTTACAGTAAACTTGTAAGCAAAATAGTTTACATTATCATGCGGTGCAACGGTGGTTACTGAGGTGAAGTAATCTATCTTTTGTATAAGCAGCCTTAGAGCGTAAAAGGCCGGTCTTTTTACCCCGTCTATTGCTACCAGGCCCTGGTTTTGCATCATATAATACGTATAGAAAATTTTATCGGTACCGTTATTGAAAATTTTTACATAACCCTTTACAAGTTGTTGTGCCTGACAGTAATTGTCCGCCGTAAAGGGAGTGCCGCAGGGGGATGTTTCTGAAACTTGTATATTAAAAACGCGGTACTCAGTCAACCATGGAGTTTTTTTACCGTAAGAGGTAAAGAAATTGTACCATGAAGAGGACGCTGCCTCCATGCCGTCATCAAAGTAGGGATCATAGTGGTAATTCCCTATGTCCACATTTGGAAGTCCGTAACTAAACACTTTCTCCCAATAAAAGGAAGCTGCTGCTATGGATGTGGCTCCGCCGTTTAGAACCTGAGCGTCAGGATCTATTTCTTTAATGGCTGCGGCTGTGTTTGTCAGCACCTCGTAATAGTCATCCTGACTACCTCTGAAAAAAACCATAGGCCGAAGACCTATATGAGTAGTTTGAAAGGATGTTTCCGGCTCATTTAACACCTCCCAATGTTTTATGGGAGTTGTCAATCCAGGCATACTGTTTGCTCCTCTTGTGCCATATCTTTCCACAAGCGCTTTAACAAAGTGAGTGTAAGAATCCACGTCATAAGGCTTACATCGGGACATAGGCAAGTCTGCCTCCCACCTTGAGCCAAGACACATGGATATATCATTGTTTGCCTGATCCCAAACTGCATAAGGCCATATGGTTGGCATCACTAGTATGCCGCGCTCCTGTGCCTGTCTGATATATGCATCAGGAATACTGAAGTCATATGTACCCTTCTGATGCTCTATTAAGCCCCAGACAAAGGGCCCTGGATGCGGCCTGTCATATTTGAAGCCTACATCCGCAAATGGTTCAAAATAAGGCAGGTTAGTCAGGGCATAGTACCAGAAGACATCGTCATCCTCGTTACCGACCAGCCCATAGTAGTTTCCCAGATAGCCAAAATGTGAATCTGCTGTCTGATTTGCTGCATAAGATTTGCTTTGAGGACAGTAACTTATCATAAAACACATAGCAAACACTAATAACATAAGTCTCAAAACATTTTTAAAACCAAAAAAAATTAAACCAGTAGATACGGAATATAGGTAAGTCATAAACCCCTTTCGTTCTGTGAGAAATTAACTAAACAGTTGTTGACTTTAAATAACAACTCTTTCCCTTCCCTAAACGTAATTGTTGCCAATGCCTCGCTGTAGTCAGCCCATTTGTAATCTGCAATTTCAGATTCCTGAATCTTAACGGTTTTCTCTTTCACAAATGCTAAGAAATACGTGACGGTCTTATTAACCGGCTTTCCTTGCCTTGTGACTATATAGTGCTCAATAAATGGCGGGTGTTCATATAGTTTATAATCAGTTATGGCGGTTTCCTCCTCCATTTCTCTTTTAGCTGTTTCAACTGGAGTTTCACCCGCATTTGCGTGTCCTTTGGGAAATGCCCAGTGGCCGGCATTATGCTGTATCAGAAGAAAAAGCGGCTCACTGTCTTGCTCATACACAGGAATGATTCCATAAGAGCGTTCCTCTTGTAAGTCTAAAATGACTGCCTGCTCGTCGCAGTCCGGAAATTTCGGGCATTTTAAACAGTCTCCCCAGATTTTCTGAGGCAGCCCGGATTTATCCGTCTCTGAAAAACCGTGTTTTATGAAAAACCCGGGCACATACGTCAAGGCAAAGACCCGGCTTATGCCAAGCGCTCCGGCATCTTTTATGCAGCGCTTTAAAAGCTCCGCTCCGATAGATTTTTTCTGAGCACTTTCTTTTACTGCAAGCGACTTTATTTCAGCCAAATCCTCCCACAGAACATGCAACGCACAGACGCCGATAATATCTCCGGCATCATCCTCACACACGAAATAATCCCTGACATGCTCATAGAATTCATTAAGAGAACGCGACAGCATCACTCCACGTGCAGCAAACTCGTTTACCAGCTTTTGGGCTGGTTTTATATCAGAGATTAGAGCGTTTCTGATTTTCAACTATATCAAAACCTTTAGCAATCGCAATCTTGTTAAGTAGTAGCGTCTCAGAGGGTAACTTCATGGAATCATTTTCCATAACTGACAGCAGCGCATCCTTTTTCAAAAACAGCATATCTGTCACTGAAGCAACAGCCCCAAGCATAAGCATATTTGCAGACTTCTTGCTGCCAAGCTCTGAGGCAAGCGTTGTGGCGGGAATCCCGACAGCTTTTATTCCAGATGTGCCATTTTCATAAAAAAGCAGTGATGAGTCATAAAACAATATACCGTCAGGTTTTAATCTGTGTATGAATTTTTTTAATGACATGTCATTAAAAACAATCAGCACGTCTATATGTTTAATAACCGGCGAACCAATCGGCTCATCCGACGCAATAACCGTACAATTTGCCGTACCGCATCTTATCTCAGCTCCGTATGAGGGAAACCACGTTACATTTTTGCCGCTAATCATGGCGGCTGCAGCCATAAGTTTACCCATAAACAGTATCCCCTGACCGCCTGAGCCGCCTATAAGAAATCTTCTTTCCATTTAATGTTTTCCGTTACCATTGTCAACATCTTTTAGTATCCCTGGTTTAAACACTTTGGACATTTCAGTGCTTATCCACTTAAAAGAGTCAACACTACTGAGATGCCAATCTGTGGGACACGGCGAAAGGATTTCCAGAAAACTAAAACCCATGCCTTGCATTTGATTGGAAAGCACTTTTACAATCAAGGATTTTGTGGCAGTAATGCCTTTTATACCGTCAAGAGCGGTTCTGGCAACAAAAGCAGCACCATCCAAAGTGGCTATAAGTTCGCTTACCTTAAGAGGGTAGCCCTCGGAGGATATGGTTTTTCCTTTAGGAGTAGTTGTGGTTTTTTGTTTGAGCAGGGTTGTTGGGGCAGCTTGCCCGCCTGTCATTCCGTAGGTAGCGTTATTTATGAAAAACACAGAGAGATTTTCCCCACGGTTTGCGGCGTGTATTATCTCTCCAGTACCAATTGCGGCAAGGTCGCCATCCCCTTGATACGAAAACACGATTGAATCAGGATTTACGCGCTTAAGCGCAGTTGCTACTGCAGGTGGTCTGCCGTGGGCGCACTCTATCACGTCAAAGTTAAAGTAGTCGTAGGCAAACACAGCGCAGCCTACTGGAGCAATGCCAATGACACGTTCGCGGATTTGGAGCTCATCTACCGCCTCTGCTATCATCCTGTGCACAAGACTGTGACCGCAGCCGGGGCAAAACCGGAATGCCGCCGATTTCAGGCTCTCGGGCCGCTTAAATACCTGTTTCATAAGATTTCATCCACAGGCTTTATTATAACATATTTGCTGGTGTAAAATAGTCTGTTGTGTTTTTCCATGATTCATTAGCAGGGACAAGTGTACAAAACCGCTCAAATAAACTATCCCTGATTTTACTTATAGTGGTTGCTGTTTTAGCAGCTTACTTTCCACTTAGGGAAAACGGGTTTATAAACTGTGACGATCCACAGTATGTTACCGAGAACTCTTATGTTTTAGAAGGACTTACGTGGGAGGGGTTTAAGTGGGCATTTAAGACCAACTTTTTTTTTAACTACCATCCTTTGACATGGCTTGCTCACATGTCAGATGTTCAGATGTTTGCTCTGAACCCGGCAGGTCATCATATGACAAGTCTTATTATGCACGTTCTAAATACTCTGTTATTACTTTGGTTTCTTAGGAAAATGCCGATAGGGCTTTATCAGTCATTGTTTGTGACAGCGCTCTTTGCTCTCCATCCAATAAATGTTGAGACAGTAGCATGGGTATCGGAAAAGAAAAATCTTTTATACACTGTCTTTTGGTTTCCATCTCTTGTTGCCTATATAAACTATGGAAAATACAAAAAAAAGAAGGACTACTTTTTGTGTCTTATTTTTTTCATTCTTAGTTTGCTTTCAAAACCAATGGCTGTAACTTTGCCTTTTGTATTGCTTTTGTTGGATTTTTGGCCTCTTAGACGACTTTCTATACTTACAATACTTGAGAAAATACCCTTTTTCATTCTTTCTTTTTCAGAAAGTTTTATAACCTTCAATTTACATACGCATGGCGCTGCAATTAGCTCGTTAAACGCATTTCCACTGTCCTTTCGCATTGGGTATTCGCTGGTTTCATACGTAAATTACATTATAAATACGATATATCCGGTTAACCTGGTTCTGTTTTACCCTTACCCTGAGAATTCCCTTATTATGAAGTTTATTCTTTCCTCTGTATTGCTTCTATTAGTCACATTGTTTGCCGTAAGATTGAGAAAAACCCATCCATATTTTCTTTTTAGCTGGGCCTGGTACCTTGGATTGCTTTTACCCGTTATGAGGTTTTTCTTTTCCGGTCGTGACCCCATGTCAGACCGCCATGTTTACATTGCAAATATAGGGCTTTTTATTATTGTATCTGTTGGAGTATCGGATTTACTTAAGCGCCCGGCTTTGCTTAAAGTTAAACAATTGCTGCCATATCTTTCACTTTTGATATTAGCGCTTTTTTCTATTATGACGTTTAAACAGGTTCAACGCTGGAAAGACTCCCTGACTCTGTTTAGTTACGCTGTGAAAGTATCGCCGCAGAGTTTTCAGGCATACAATAACTACGGGGCGGAGTTAATTGCTCTGGGAAGGTATAAAGAGGCTCTTGAAGTAACTCAAAAGGGGCTGCGGGTAAATCCTAACTCTAAAGAACTTTACTACAACATGGGCGATGCCCTTACAAGACTTGGTAGAATTGATGAGGCTTATGATTATTTCAAATTGAGCTCTCCTAACTTATCAATAAGCAAAGATTTCTACTATAAACGGGAGGGACTTAAATATTTGAAAGAAAAAAAATATATGCAGGCTGTGCACTTTTTCTCCCTTTCGTTAAGGCTCAAAGACAATGACATAGAGTGTATCAATAATCTTGGAATTGCACTGATGGGATTAGAAAAATTTGAGGATGCGGTAGAGATGTTTACCCGCGGACTGACCATTAACCCAAAGAATTATCAATTACTTCATAACAGGGGACTTTCCCTGAAAAAAGCCGGACGTCCAATACCAAACAGCAGTCAAAAAGACAAATAGATAAAGAATAATCCGCAGATGTCGCAGATTGACGCAGATGAAAGCATAGGAAAAACACCCCAACCCGCTGAGTAAGAATCTGCTCAAAAAGTTGATAAATTTCTTTTCTTATAGAGAATAAAGCTGATCTTACGCTCCGCTGTAAAGTATTCGTAACCGTCCGGCTCTGGGACAGAGCAGTCGGCTTTTGAGTCATAGACCTCAATGTTTAGTTTCTCATAAAAGGCGTTGAGTGCATCAGGAATGTTACCGATACTGGTTTTGACTATCCCTGATGCTGATACCGGCAGTATCCAGTCAGGGAGATTTTGGGGGTTAAGGTTTGAAATATTAATCTGGAAAAGTCTTGCGTCAATGATTGCCATGTTTGTGTAAAAAATCAGGGGGAACTCAGGGTCAGCCACATATATGCTGCCGATTTTCCCGTTACTTTCCTGATTTATAAACGTAACAACTGCTGTTAGTTTATTTTCATAGTGGGTTGTAATGGATTTAACCATCCTAAAAACAGGCATTTCAGGGGTATGAATTTTAAGGAGTACTCCAGTGTGTTGAAATCCCTCTAAAAAGATTTTCAACGGATAAAGCGTATAGATAGAAAGCAGATTTGTAAGTCCAAGCAAAATTGCCAAAGCCACAGAAATAAGATTATTTCTTATAAGCTCTCCAGTGATAACCGCCGCTATCAGAGCAAACACAGGGAAAAGTGGTGCATTGTATCGCAGATAGATACCCGGCGCTCTTGCCACTGTAAGCATAGTGACGGGAATGAGGATACAGATAAACACATACAACGTTGACTCTGCAGGGTCAGTTTCTTTAGATTTCCGTGTCAATAGATATATCGGAACAACAAGCAGCAACGGGATAGGAAAAAGATGAAAATGAATTTCCGATATATAGTATAAAATTTTAAAGGCTATATCCTCGCTATAAACCAAGAAGGCCTGCTGCTGCCATGGCTTTGCATAAAGAATCCATGGCAATACAAACGCTGTAAATATCAGGGCTGACACAGCCAAACTACGCAGCAGGTTTGGGATTTTTTTGTAAAAAAGACAAGCTAAAATTACAAGTGCAATAACATTTCCCAAGACCACAATATAGTTAGAATAAAACTGTAGTGTAAGCGCTATGGCAAGTTGTATAGGCGCAGATTTTTTTCTCTTAAAGACCATAAACAGTGACAGTATAATCCAGACCTCTGTGAACATAACTATTGAATAGTATCTGCACTGTCTCACATGAAGAACAAACAGCTCTGAGGTCAGCAAAAAAAAGATTGATAAAACAGAGACTTTATGGCTTTTGTATATGTAAAAGGCCGTGTATGCAAGCAGCAATAAAGTCATAAGGCCAAAAAGAGCAAACGGCAATCGTGCGGCAAAAGTACTTTTCCCTAAAATGGCAAAAGAAAGAGCTGTGAGGTATTCACCCAGCCACGGTCTCCATATCCACACACCGTTTTGGTTTGCCTCGATAGCCGGATTAAAGAGGGAAATCAGATTTTTGCCATCAAATATTTTTGGAACACCGAATTTAACAATATTTGCTGACAATAGAGCCGTCTCAGCCTCATCACCCCAGAGAGGCCGGTCGCCAAGAGCATAAAATGACAAAAACACTGCCAAAATCAGCAAAAATAAGTAACTGACTATGATAATTTTTTTAAGCATAAGGTTTCGATTGTGACGTAATTCGGCATTACATGGTTGATTGTCCGCTACCTAGTATATCATATTTCCCAACGCCTTTAAGTTCAACCGTAAGGTAGAAGCCGTACTGGCTGGGTGTTTGGGCGGAGGTGGGCGTTTGAGGGGTGCCAGGTGTCTGGCTGTAAAGCAGTCCTACACTCCAGCACTGCTGTGTGTAAATCAAGTTTAGACCAAAGTAGCCAAATCTGCTTAATGTGGCGTCATACCATGTTGTCGTTTTAACCCGAAGCTTTGGTGTTACATTAAAACCGAACACGTTGGTTAGATACATAATGTTCATTTCTCTATTGTATCTCTCAGCAAAATTAAGAATAGTGTTGTGAGACTTGAATTTAAATGTTATTTCGGAGTTAATTCCCTTTAACTTGTCGCTATTGAGGTCGTATAGTGCCTCAGCCTTTGCTTCAATCGGGCGTAACGTGCCAAGTTGAAACTTTAACGGCTGCAGTTTGTTTGTCTCTAAAGACGTGTCATATCCTTCAGAGAGCTTGGCGTACAAAAAAGTGCCGCGTCCGTCTCTTAAGTAGTTCATAAGTGACAGCTCGGCAATAGAGGTCTTTTTAAAGTACTCGGTTGAATCAAGTGTAAGCTTATTTCTGGTGTCAAGCCAATTTGAAGCGGGAGTGAAGTTCACTGTAGTTAAGTTATCAAGTCCATTTGATACATAATTATATGAAAGTGACGGCTGCAAGACATGTGTAACAGAGCCGTAGTTTTTGACAAGCGTAGTATCTAAAGAGCCGCTATAGGTAAGAGCAGTGCTATTATAGTTGTTTTCAGAGTCAGGCTGTCTGTTAAGATAGACATCGTAAAAGGTACTTCTTACGCCTGCCGATTGCGTAAATCTTAGTTTGTCGCCAAAGGAATATAATACTTTTGGATACAGGTCAAAACGCTTTCCCTTAACGGATTGCTCAGATATAAAATTGGAAACGGATGAATCCATTAAAAATAAAGATGTTTTAAGCGGAGTTGAGTGCAAAAACTCAGTTGGATGTACGGTAAAGCCAATTTCGGGCAGCTTTTGCGATACATTTCTCGTGTAATATTTCAAATCTACCCAGTACTCAGAAAGCATGTACGCGCGGGTCTTATCTGTAGCATAGCCGATATCGCCGGATGACTGAAGAAAACGGGATATATTTAGTTGAATACTTGGTGTGTAGTATTTATAATAATCCTCATTGTTGAGATAATGCACATTAAAATTTGTATAAAAATTTTCTTGAAATTGTTTATGTTCTCCTCTGACCTGTAAAAAATCCTCCTTGAGAAATCTGTCTTTAAGGTGGTAGATGTACCACGACCCTGTGACATTGTCTTTTTCGACATACCTGTACTCAAGTCCCTCTCCGACACCGCGTTTTGTGTAGGTATCAACGACTATCGTCATATCGCGGTTTTCCGAGATAACATAATAAAAAGGAACATTAACATAAGTTCCCATTCCTTTTTTATAGCCATAGGTAGGCATCAAAAATCCTGTTTTTCTCTTAAGTCCCATCTGAAAAACAGGTGTATATAACACAGAGGTGTCATTAATCTTAAAAGACACACCTTTGGCAACAATTTTATCCTCAGTATCAATATCAACCGTATCCGATTGAAAACACCATGCAGGAATTGGAGTGTCGCAGCTTGTGAAGGAGCTTTTTTCGGCATAATAGGTATTTTCACCCCGTTTTATGATAGTCTCTCCTTTGATGAAGTAGCCGTCCTTTTTAAAAACCATATTGGCGCGGGTGAGTGTTCCAGTTTTATTGTCGGTAAACATGGCGGCCTCATCGGCTTGTACTTTAACGTCAGTGTCTTCGTAAAACACATTCCCTGAAAAGTACGCATAGGATGTGTTTTCGTCATAGTTGCCGAAATCGGCGGTAAGTGTTGTGTTGTCTTGCTTTAGCACCACATTTCCATACATATAATAGACCTTTGTCTTTCCATCATACTCAAGCTTGTCAGCTGTTATAGTTTTGGCTGAAACAGAGCTAATGGAAAACAGACATATCAACAATGTCATAAGTGATATACTCATCTTAAACATAAACCGCTCTAATTCTAACACATAAGGACATAAAAAAGGACTGGATTCCCGCTCGGAGGCGGGAATGACAAAGGGTGGATGCTTTTTAGGGTACTCTCTCTTTTTGTCATTTTTTTTCGTTTGTCATTCCTGCGAAAGCAGGAATCCAGTTCTATTAGTGAAGTTACCTACAATGCCGTTATAATGATATTTAACTAAACATGTGTTTTTCCATTACAAAGTATGGTACTCTATACAACATCGTTATATCTAGGGAGGTGTGTTTGTGTCAAAAACGGCAATTATAAGTGTGACAGATAAAACGGGAATTGTAGATTTTGCTAAAGGATTAAAAAATCTGGGCTATGATATTCTCTCAACCGGAGGCACTGCCAAATCACTGAGAGACGGCGGATTAAGCGTGACTGAGGTTTCAGATTATACGGGGTTCCCAGAAATTCTTGATGGCAGGGTTAAAACTCTGCATCCTAAGATATATGGCGGTATTTTAGCTTTAAGAGACAATCCCTCTCACGTTGATACGATTAAGGCTCACGGCATAAAAAGCATAGACATGGTTGTGGTTAATCTGTATGCCTTTGAAAAAACCATTGAAAAAGAGGGCGTTACTTTTGCCGAGGCGGTTGAAAATATAGACATAGGAGGCCCCACTTTACTGAGGGCTGCGGCTAAGAATTTAAAAAACGTTGCTGTTGTCACAGACCCCGCCGACTACCCAGCTCTTCTTAAGGAAATGGGTGAAAATGACGGGCAGTTGACCCTTAAAACACGCCTGACGCTTGGCGCAAAGGTGTTTTCTGTGACCTCTGCTTATGACGCCGCCATATACAAGTATCTGTCAGGGTTTAATATATAAGCGCCTATGAACCTGCATCCTGAGTGTTTACCGTGTTTTATGAAGCAGACCTTTAAGGCTCTTAGCCGCCTCAATATTGAAGATGCAAAAATGTTTGAAATACAGAAATCTGTCACTGAGGAGATTCAAGAGGCAAACTTAAACAAGCCCCCGGCTTATACAACCACGTTTATTTACAGAAAAATTATGGCAATGACAGGCGAAGATCCATTCCGTACCCTAAAAAAACAATACAACCAGATAGCGCTGTCACTGTACCCAAAATACAGGGAAAGAGTTATCTTAAGTTCTAACCCACTCTTGACAGCCTCTCGGCTGGCAATAGCCGGCAACATCATTGACTTTGGTATATATGACCACGGTGTTGACATTGAGGGCACAGTGGAAAGAGCTTTACAGGAGCAAATAGAAGTAGATCATTTTCAGTGTTTTTACAAAGAACTACAAAAGCATGAGGAGATACTATATCTGCTTGATAATGCCGGTGAGATAGTGTTTGATTTAATGCTTATTGAAGTGCTGACCTGCATGGGGAAAACTGTGACAGCAGTTGTTAAAGGCTCACCGGTTATAAATGATGTTACAATGACAGATGCCATCGACGTGGGGCTAACCGATCTTTGCAGGGTAATTGATAACGGCACGGATGCCGTAGGCACGGTGCTTGAGTTTTGCAGCGATACATTTACAGAGGAATTTAACCGCCACAACCTGGTTATAAGCAAAGGACAGGGAAACTTTGAAACCCTGATAGATACCGATAAAAATAACTTTTTTCTGTTTCAGGCAAAATGTGATGTAATAGCGCGTGCGCTTAAACTTCAAACCGGCGCTATGCTCCTTATGTGCCGAAACAAGCAGGGGGTACAAACAAATGGCAGAGCTTAAGGATATGTATAAAACCATTACAGGGGATACTTTTCCTCTTGAGATGGTGATAAGTTTTGGGCAGCTGAGGCTTGTTTACAAAAAACGCACATGGACATTTCCCGATGAGAAAACCGGTGTGCCATGTATAAAAAGTCTTCGTTATGGAGAAAACCCAGACCAGCAGGCGGCTATATATGAGCTTAAAGAGGGGAATCTTAACATTTCTGGCGTGGAGTTTATAAGCCCCGGCGAGGCACTTGTCAGTGCCATCACAGAAGAGGATATGCTTCAGGTGGGAAAACACCCGGGTAAAACCAATCTGACCGATTTAGACAACGCCCTGAACATCTTAAAGCACCTGATGGAAAAACCAGTGGCAGCAATAATGAAACACAACAATCCTTGCGGAGTGGCAACCGGCAGCACCATAGCTGAGGCATATGACAGAGCAAACATGGCAGACCGAATAGCTGCTTTTGGAGGCTGTCTTGCGCTTAACCGCCCAATGGATATTCAAACGGCAGAGCTTGTCAGCGCCAATTATCTTGAGCTTGTAGCTGCCCCCGAATTTGGAGAGCGCACAGTTGAAATTCTATCTAAGCGTAAGAATTTGCGAATCGTCCGGCTTAAAAAAATTGATGAGCTTGCAAAATACCGTGATTTTAGGCACCTTGAATTTAAATCGTTGATAGATGGCGGAGTTATACTTCAGCAATCGCAAAAAAACAAAATCCGTATAAAAGAAGATTTCATTCCGGCCCGCGCTACATTTAAAGGGAAAGAGTATTCAATAGACCGTCTGCCCACAGAGAGAGAATATGAGGACATGCTCTTTGGCTGGCACGTTGAGACTGGAATCAGCTCTAACTCAGTGATATACGTTAAAGATGGCGTAACGGTTGGAATTGGCACAGGAGAGCAGGACAGGGTTGGAGTGGCTGAGATTGCCGCCTTTAAGGCATATGTAAAATACGCCGATGCGCTGTGCTTTAAAAAACACGGCGTACCATACAAGACATTTGAGCTTGAGGCAGAAAAGGGCAGCAGAGACATCGCTCTGCTTAGAGAGATAGACGATGAGACAAAGCGCAGCAAAGGCGGACTGATTGGCTCTGTTATGGTTTCGGATGCGTTTTTCCCTTTCAGAGACGGCGTTGATGCTGGAATTAAGGAGGGGGTCTCGGCAATAGTTCATGCCGGAGGCTCTGAGCGTGACTTTGAGTGCATAGAGGCCTGCAATGAGGCTAACCCGAAAGTCGCTATGGTCTTTACTGGACAGCGATTGTTTAAGCATTGAGATATAATTAATAAACCAAAAATAATTTAACAGGGGTTGGAATCATGCGTAACGAATTTTCAGCAATTATAGAAAAAGACGGTAAGTGGTATATTGGTTATTGTCCTGAGGTTCCAGGCGCTAACGGGCAGGGAAAGACTGTAGAGCAATGCAAACAAAACCTTGCGGATGCTATCTCGCTGATACTACAAGATAGAAGGGAGGATGCTCTCCGCGGCGTTCCTGAAGATGCGTTGTATGAGGTAATCACTGTTTCATGAAGCGTAGTGCATTACTTAGGCACCTGCGCATGAATGAATGTTATCTAAAGCTGGAAGGAGGGGCGCATTCATTGTGGATAAATCCGTTAACAGGCGCTGTTGAGGCTGTCCCAAGGCACATAGAAATTCCAAATGCGCTGGCCATAAGATATGTAAAAAGTTATCAATACCGGAAATAAAATAGATTTGCCACGTTGCTATCCCCTGCGTTGGAGCAGTCTTACAAGGTTGCTCCATCGGAATACACCCTCATTTTAATAAAAAAACTCATTAAATAAAAGACATAGATTAATTTCTAAAAAATGCTTGACTTTTATTTTAATTGTTGTGTATATTGCCTCATAATGTAGGGTTGGCGTGGTATAACAAGAAGTTTTACTTTGCACGTGGTTTTACCATGTATATAAATTGCTGTATTTGGGGGAAAGAACAATGGCTGGAAAAAAGAGTGTAGAGGTTAGTATCAGCGCTATAAACGTTAAAAACACTACAACTGACGTAGCCGGAGCAAGTGACGATGCGAAAAATGTGTTACACGTTAAGTGGTATGCTCCAAGTTGTGGAATGGATCAGCTTTATAGAGAAAGAACAATACAACTTAAATTTACTCCTGACAGTACAAAGAAAGGATTCGATGCAACATTAACTGACTATTTTAATGAGAAATTTCTATTTAAAGAAGATATGGCTGGCGACTCTAAAATCACCTTTGAACTTTTTGAAGAGGTAAAAATATCCGATTTAGAGAAGTTTTTTATAAGTTTATTCAAAGGTATTGCTACAGCAGGAATTGGACTCTTTTCGGGCGGATGGATTGCGCTTCCAGTAGCAAAAACTCTTCTTAGTGATTATTTAGGTGAGATTAAAGTTGGAGAAAAAAGAGTCTATTCGATAGGTCAGGTTACTTTAGGGGTGGGCGCGGGTTCCATAACACCCGGGAATGTACCACTTGATTTAAACGTTGAAAACGAAATAAAAGAAACAAGAGAAGGAAGTGCAGGTGGTGGAGATGTAGTTGGCGGTGGAAAAGAGGAAATACTGACAAGATATCTTCCTAAAGGCAAAAACGGGACGATTACTATCAACTTCAAACTTTTGTAGAACTTTAAAGTCTCCCCTGCGTTGGAGCAGTCTTTCAGACTGCTCCGAAACGTTTGGGGAAATTATCCTAAAATGGTACAATGACATTTCCGTCAGGCTTTTAAATCCCTATTAAGTATTATTTTAAATATGAAACGTAAACTATGTGCTGCTCTATCCTGCATGCTTAAACAAATCTCCGTAAAAGAGTTGACAATATTATGCTTTAATTGTTTTAATTAATAACTTGTTTGAATAGAATTTAAGCAGTTGAATAAAACCTAAATGTAAGGGGGGTGTATTTATGAAGTTAGGAGTATTTGTAAGTGAATACGGCACAACGAACGATACCCTCGGAAGGCTGAAAGCGGATTTTCTGGGAATAGTGTTAGTGCAAAACGGTGTTTACAACGCAGTGGTCAGTGAAAACAGCCAGGCGTCGCCAGTTCTTGGAAAAGGTACGAAAGTGTATGCTCTTTCGGAGGATTTGCTGGTAAGAGGGTTTGATCCGTCAAAGGTGGACAAGAGGGTGACAGTCGTGGATTACGGCGGATTGGTGGATTTGATTTTTAACAATTTTGAAAAATTAATATGGCTGTAAAGGGGGACAGGAAAAAATGAGCAAATTAACGATAGGATGTTTTTCATCCCTTGTGGGGTCTATGACGCTGGATTTTGCCGTGAAGCTTGCAGAGGCTGCAAGGAAAAAAGGACACGATGTTGACATGTGGCTTTCCGGTAACGGCACCATGCTTTCAAAGAAAGGACAGCGCTCTTTTAAAGATTACTCATCGCTTGAAAAAACCATGACTGAACTTGTGGCAGGCGGAATGACCGTCGTAGCATGTGAGGCATGTGCTGAGGCAAGAGGTTTCCACAAAGAGGATCTGATTGACGGCTTTGGCAGAAAGAGTATGGATTGGTATTTGGCCAGTTGCTTTGGCGCCGACAGGGTGCTTCACATAGGAGGTGAGTAAGGTATGGCTATCAAAAAGATTTCTTTCATTGTTGATAAGTTACCGTATAAGGGAGAAAGTTCAAGGCTGGCACTGACCCACTGCATAGCAAGTCAGACGGTGGAGATACACCTTGAAGATGACGAAAACGTGGAACCTGTGCTGGCATTTGTCGGCGACGGCGTTTTAAATTGTTTGAAAAATCAGGACGCAGCGGCTTATGGCGTTTCAACGCTGGAGTCTCACATTAAAAACGCACTCCTTACCGATATTAAGGTGTTGATCTGTGAGGAGGATGTTAAGAGGCTTGGACTTTCAGAGGATGCGTTGATTATGGACGCCGAGGATTTGGGCGCTGACATGACAAGCCAGATTGTTCCTTTTAGCGAAATAATGGCTGAAATGGAGTCGTCTGTACACTTGATGTATTTCTAAAAAAATTGCTTTTGGAGGTAGAACTATATGGGTGATTTAAGAGCGGATGAGCCCACTGAAGTCCTTGATGTACTTGGCAGGGTTTGTCCATATCCGTTAGTGTTAACAAAGAAAAAATTAGAAAAGATGGAAAAAGACACGCTTCTTAAAGTTCTGTGCGATGCCCCGGCATCCGCTGAGGACTCTATTCCAAAGTACGCCGAAAAACAGGGTTTTGGTTTTGACTCCGTTAAGGTAGAAGATAAGGGCCACTGGGAACTCTACATTAAGAAAACCAAGTAAATCGCAATGCGACTATAACGTATCCAAACGGGCAACTTGAAAGTTGCCCGTTTGACTTTAAGGACATCTGATGGAATCCTTTATCCATTTAGTGTATGATATACAAATGCAAAAATTGATTTTGGAGGAAAACTGAATGGACTTAGGGCTTGCTACCCACGGACTAAACGAAGAAACAAGGTTTAAAATACTTAAACGGCATATATATGCTTTTATTAAGCATCTTACAATTAAAAAACTGTTTAACTTTTTAAAGACAGAGTATAACCTTATAACTAAAAAAATCAGACTTAATTCACTACCCTATATTTTAAAACTTGAGACCTCTAATATTTGTAATTTTAAATGCGCCTACTGTTATGATGGACGCAGGCCGCCAGTTGACGGCGAACGCGCCTTTGGCAGAATGTCTTACGACAACTTTAAAAAACTCATAGACGATATAGGTTCAACCCTTTTTAAAATTAATCTTTACGGTTTTGGCGAACCGTTTCTCTTCCCTGAAACTCTTGATATGATTGCTTATGCCACAGAAAAAAACATCGGCGTTGGCGTCTCTTCAAACCTTAACATAAAGGATGACTCGCTTCCCCGCAGGATTGTAGAATCCGGTCTTGAAGTGCTGATATTTTCCTGCCACGGCGTCACCCAGGAAAGCTACTCAAAATTCATGGGCAATGGCGACATGGAGCTTGCCTTTAAAAACGTAACCGGTATTTTAAAAGAGCGTAAAGCGCTCGGCCTCAAAACCCCCTTTATTGACTGGCAGTTTTGTGTGACTAAATTTAATCAGGGAGAAATCCCTTTGGCACAAAAGAAGTCCGCAGAGCTTGGCATAGACAATGTGCGCTTTATTAAGCCCTTCTTTCCGGTAAGCGCTGAGGAGGATTTCATATCTGACATTTTCCCTCGTGAGCGTCTTGAGCTAAGCAATCAGGATTACCCAGGCTGCTCATGGCCATACCGCTCCGTCTATATAAACTATGACGGCGGACTGCTCCCATGCTGCAAAGACACCAGATTGCTCTCAAACGATTTTGGAAACGTCTTTAGGGATGGGTTTAGAACAATCTGGAATAACGACAACTACTTGAAAAGCAGAATGCTAATTAAAGACCCTGCTAATAAAAAATTAACCTGTGACACTATGTGTATGCGCTGTCCGGTTACTCAAATTCATTTGCGATAGTGACTTCTTGAATTTTCGTGATTTTCGTGGTTAAAAATCCCTCAGTAAATAAACACCTAATATGGTGGGCGATGCAGGGCTCGAACCTGCGACCTCTGCCGTGTGAAGGCAGCGCTCCACCTCTGAGCTAATCGCCCTGATACTCTTAGATTTTACGCTTATTTTAACTAAATGTCAAACTGTTTAAGATACAACAGTCTTAATATCAAACTCAGGCGGTGACATGATGGTTTTTTTAACGGCGCACTGATCTGCCACCCTAATTATTGCATCATAATACTTTTCAGGGAAATCCGGTGGTACCTGTATGTCTATGGATACCCTGGATAGCCTTATTTTACCGCTTTCATCGGGAGCAAATTCGTTTCTCTGCATAAGTGTAATGTTATCTGTTGGGATGTGGTTTTTTTGGCAAAAACCAAGCACATATATCCCTGCACAGGTACCTATCGACGACAAAAAGTACATAAACGGCTCTGGTGCCGTCCCTGTTCCTCCGTTTTTTACCGACTGGTCTGTTTGCACTAAAAAGTCACCAAACTCAGCCTTCACTATTTTCCCCTCTCCAAAGCTCACTTTTATCTCCATCTGCTGCTCCTTAAACACGAAATGTTGAACTATTTTAACAAAATTTTACTCACTAACTACCCTACAACGTTAATATCCTATAACAATAGGCTTTCCACCAGGACCTGCTGTGCTGTTATCCTCACAAGTGTATCCGACAAGATTTCTTCTGGGATTCGTATTACCCTGAAAACAAGCCATGAGGATATTTTTGCAGGTTATACCGGAAATTCCCGTTCCACCTGTTGATGTGAATTTTAATTTAACGCCATATAGATAACCACCGTTTATCTCTGATGAGTAATCAATATGTGTTGAGTTATCATATATTGTTAGGTTATCGCCAATAACTGCATTGTTGGCATAAAACATCAGAAATGTGCTTTTTTTTCTTTTAATAGAAAGATTAGATGGAAAATAATAATATTTCTGAGACGCCACACTCCCTTGCAAACTCATTACGGCAAACCCATCCGTTGTAGCATTATCCAGAGAAAAATTGGAAATAACACAATAAATAACACCATTTGTATTTGGAGAGATAAAAGGGAGGCTGTAGGTGATGTTATATGCACCTGAAAATCTGGCAGTTACAGTCCTGCTTGACGACATTGTAACTGCACATGTTCCGTTGTCGTAAATACTGTCACAGCCGCTCCAAAATGATAGTATATAATTGCTGCTTTTTGGAGTTGCAGTAAGGTAAACGATTTTGTTTACGCTGAAATTAGACGAAGTAGTGGAGGAATTGTCGCTTGTGGTAGCATTGTCGTTTGTGGTGACGTTGTCAGTGCTTAAATATATACCGCCTGTAGAGTCCCTTACTGTACCTCTTCCGATACCGGTTATTTTAACCGATAAAGTGTAAGCGTCAACGCCGTTAAATGTGGCAGTAATTGATTTGTTGTCTGTTGGAGTTAGTGCGCAGATGCTGTTTGAAACAGAAGTACAGCCGCTCCAGCTTGCAAACTCTGCACCAGCTGTTGCTGAGGGTTTAAAATACACATTAGATGTGACATTATCAGAGAAAGAAAACGTCCCCGTATTTCCTGACCATGTTATGGTGCCGTTGTCTGAGGTTACAGTGCCATTTGCAGCGCCGGTTCCCGCCTTATAAATCAGTAAAGTATAAGTAGCCGCATCCACAACCAACTCGGTTACTGATGCCACCAAACAAATGATAACTACCGAATTTATAATTGTTAGTATTAAGCCTCTCCCCTTTTTTTGCTTATTGTTCATAGGAGGCTTTCAATAACCTATGAGGTTAAAGTAGCTGCCTGGACCCGATGTACTGTCGTCTTCACAGAGATACCCTATAAGATTGCGTTTTGGCGACGTAGTTCCCTGAAAGCATGACATCAGTATGTTCTTGCAATTTATGCTGCCAGAGCTTGTAGAGAGGAATTTTAAAGTGCCGCCGTACATGCTGCTTGTTTGCGTGTATGAGGAAATGTCAAGGCCGGTTGTACCATCTACCGATACTGTCTGTCCATCAAAAGCAATAAGAGACGTCTTGGCTTTACCTAAATTCAAAGAAGAGGAAAATGTTTGTGCAGTTTGCGATGCTTCAACAGACTGAGACGCCATCACGGCAAACGTCATCGTTGTCACATCATAAGTGGATGAGTTAGATACTACGCAATATGTTGCACCACTGCCGTTTGTTGATAAATATGGGATGTAATAGTACACAGTGCTGCTGCCACTGCCTATATCTGGAATCATCAAAAAACTAACAAACACAACCCAGCATATTAGGGTACTCTTAACACTTTTCATCATAACAGCCTCCATGATGTCCACTCTCATTAATACTACCATAAGACCATATTTTTGTCAACAGCCTCTATACAAACAGTGCGTGTGTGATGTATTATATGCAAGATGAGCTAATGCTATATAGTGACTGGGAACTTTACAACAAAAAACACGGGAGGTCTGTGTGATAGCAACGAATGATTTTAGAAGGGGAACCAAGATAGAGTATAAGGGTGAGCCCTATGAGGTTATAGAGTTTCAGCATGTGAAGATGGGACGTGGCGGGGCCTTTGTTAGGGCTAAGATGAAGGGCCTTAAAAGCGGCAAGGTTATTGAGGATACGTTTAACTCTGGAGATAAATTTCCTAAAGCCAATCTTGATGCAAGACAGATGCAGTATCTCTATTTTCAGGACGGTTACTATTACCTGATGGATATGGAAAGTTACGAGCAGCTGCCTATGACAGAAGAGCAACTCGGTGACAGTAAGCAGTTTCTAAAGGAAAACATGATGGTGACAGTGCTTTTTCACAAGGAAAAATCGCTCGCCGTAGAGCTTCCCATCTTTGTGGAGCTTGCTGTTACTGAAACCGACCCAGGGTTTAAGGGAGACACAGCCTCAGGCGGTAATAAACCAGCCGTGCTTGAAACCGGAGCAACTGTAAAGGTGCCGTTTCACATAAATGAGGGCGATGTCATTAAGGTTGACACACGAACCTTTGAGTACATAGAGAGGGTGAAATAATATGGATTTGGAAAAGATAAAAGAGCTGTCGGATTTTTTGAAAGAAACCGATATAACAGAGTTTTTTTACGAAGAGGGTGGACTTAAAATAAAAATACGGCGAGGGCATTGCATATCGGCTACAAGAGCGGCACATTTGCATTCTGAGGCCGTAGCAGATACCTCAAATACACTCCACACAGACACTGCGCATGAGGACAAATATATCGTGGTAAAATCTCCAATTGTAGGCACTTTTTATCGCTGTCCATCACCGGGAGCAACAAACTTTGTAGAGCTTGGCGATAAGGTCAAAAGCGGACAGGTGCTTTGTATCGTTGAGGCCATGAAACTAATGAATGAAATAGAAAGCGAATGCGACGGCGAAATAGTTAAAATATTCCATGAAAGCGAAACGTCTGTAGAGTATGGCGAACCGCTTTTTCATATAAATCCGCTTTAACGGCAGTCTCCGTTAGAAGGTGAGAGAGAAATGTCCCTTATAAAGAAAATACTGATTGCTAACAGAGGTGAGATAGCCATACGTGTAATCCGTGCGTGTAAGGAGTTGGGGATTAAAACTGTGGCAATCTACTCGGAAATAGAAAAAGACGCTATGCACGTTACGTTGGCGGATGAGTCTGTGTGTGTTGGGCCTCCACGAGCGGCAGACAGCTATCTTAACATTCCCTCAATACTGAGTGCAGCGGAGATAACCGATGCCGGAGCCATCCATCCCGGATACGGATTTCTTTCTGAAAATCCGCATTTTGCCGAGGCCTGTAAAAAATCCAGAATTACCTTTATTGGCCCAACGCCTGAAAACATCCGGCTTGGCGGAAATAAGTCACGAGCCAAGCAAATCCTCCGCAAACACGGCATTCCGGTTATTCCCGGCAGTGACGGCAATATTTTGGACAAAAAGAGCGCGCTGAGTATAGCTAAAAAAATCGGCTATCCAGTTATAATTAAAGCCTCAGCTGGAGGTGGCGGCAGAGGCATGAGGATAGTCAGAGAGGAGTCAATGCTTGAGCAGGCTTTCTCTGCGGCAGAGGCGGAATCCCTTGCAGCGTTTGGCGTTGGCGATTTGTACATTGAGAAATATATACCCCTCATCCGGCACATAGAGGTTCAGATAGCGGTGGGAGGTGATGGCACTGCTATTCATCTTGGCGAGCGGGACTGTTCCGTCCAAAGGCGGCATCAGAAATTAATTGAAGAGTCACCCTCCCCTGTCATTACTGAAAAACTGAGAGAAAAACTCGGCAAATATGCAATTAAAGCCGCAGAAGTCCTTAAATACAGGAACGTGGGAACTGTAGAATTCATAGTTGACAGAGACGACGGTATTTATTTTATGGAAATGAACACTAGAGTTCAAGTAGAGCACCCTGTTACAGAAGCTGTAACAGGAGTGGATATAATCAAAGAGCAGATACGGCTGGCCTCCGGGCTGCCGCTAAGCATAAAGCAAAAAAATATAAAAATACAGGGTCACGCTATCGAGTGCCGGGTTAATGCCGAGGACCCTTACACTTTTGCGCCGTCTCCAGGTAAGATAACGTTTTTATACTTGCCCGGAGGCCCTGGCATCAGAGTTGACACATACATCTATAGCGGCTGCACTGTGCTGCCCTACTATGACTCACTGATAGCCAAAGTTATCGCTCACGGCGCCACGCGTAAGGATGCCGTTGACAAGATGAAGAGAGCTCTTTCGGAGTTCAAAATAGAAGGGATAAAGACAACAATACCTTTCCATAAAACCGTTCTTACTAATCCTGATTTCCTAAGCGGCGAATTTGATACCGGATACCTTGAAAGACTAAAAGGCGGTCATCTATGAAAAGTTACAGGGGACTCTATCAAAGCGGGCTTTGTCTGATTATGGACAGAGGCGACCGTATTAAACCGGCCTTTGACTCAGCAGTGTCGGCTATAGGGAGCGGCGTTACGTGGATACAGCTAAGAGATAAAACAAGCGATAGGCTTCAGATATTTAAAACCGGCAGAATTTTGAGAGCTTTGACATCGGCTAACAACGTCAAACTGATTATCAATGACTACCCTGATATTGCTCTTGCTGTGGACGCAGACGGTGTGCACATCGGACAGGACGACATGTCGCTTAAATATGTCAGAAAAATTTTTACCAAAAAGCGGCATAAAGTAATCGGAGTATCCACGCACAGCGTTGAGGAGGCGGTAAGGGCAGAGGAGGAGGGCGCTGACTACATCGGATTTGGCCCAATCTTTCGCACAACAACGAAAGACGCTGGTGCTCCAAAAGGTGTGGAGGCACTCTCTGAAGTGCTAAGCCGGGTGTCAATCCCTGTTGTTGCAATAGGCGGCATTGCGCTTGAAAACGTTAAACACGTGTTAGAAGCCGGCGCTCATGCTGTTGCCGTAGCCTCCGGTATCATGGAATCAGATGACATAGGAACAGCCGCAGCTGAGTTTGTTGATGCTATTTCAAAGAAAACTAAAGCCGGTTAGAAACGCTAAATCCTCAAAAGTGTTACAAGTCCTCTGTAAATGCCTCGCCAGTTTGTAAGCATCTCTCAGCCTTAGCAAGCTGTCTGCCGACAAAAATAGCGTGACCAATGTCTGATATTGCCCTGTCACGTCTCAATTCATACTGTATTCGCTCGGCTTTTTTACTCCTGTATTCACCAAGTTTCTCTCCATTAAAGATATGCTCTGCAACAATTTGTCCATCCTCAATTTTAAATCGGAACTGTCCATTTGGGTCGGCTTCAAACTTAAAATTATCACGGAGTTGCCGGACAATCATTTGAACCTTTTCATATCCCTCATCGGGATTAATACTTATTGAGTGACTGATTACAGTTATAGCTCCTGCCGATATTCCTGTCAGCTCTGCAACATGTTTTTGAATAGCCATCAACGCATAGAAATTTTTTACCCATGCGTCCAGTGCGTTATGCACTCTGAAAGTTGCTGAAAGTGTCAGTTTATTATCAAACACCCGGAGAAAAATTGTCGCTAAACACGGAGAAGAGCGCTCAGTGTCAGTTAGATCAGTACGAGAATCCCATAGCACAATATAAGAACGCCTGTCCTCACGATTTTTCTTTAGTTTTTCAATACAAACCTCTAAGGCATCCACATCAAAATAAGCCCTGATTCTGTTACCGTAGCCATAATCTCCTTCAACAATGTCACTCATAACCCTGCTCTGGTAGTCTCTAAGTTCCTCAATGGAAAATCCAAACGGATTTAGCAGCTCGTTGTCCTCTTCTGTTGGACTTTCAACGATTACTTTTACGTTTTGAAGCTCCTTGCGGCGCTTGTCCGGTTCAAGCTCTACCATCCGCCCGAAACGATCCAGACAAAAGATTAACTCTTTCCATGCTTCAAGCGGAGTATCTTTAACAATGGTATGACTGAGCGGATTAGAAGGAAAATACGATGGTGTAATTTCCGGCAGCTCAACTGAAATTCGTTCAAATTCTGTTTTGTCTAATCTCGCAGGCAGATTATCAAAGAAATCATTTAGTTTCTTTTTAAACTCAGGGTCGCTGCCTATATAGGTTAACTTAGGAGCGCTTTTAAATAACTCAGGAGTTAATACATCTGGCAAAAATCTTGATGTGCCGATAACTCTATTACTTGTAATGCCAAGTTGAGTTTCCTTTTCCACACCTTTATTAAAAAAGTTCAACAAATGCTGCAACGATCCACCGGTATCACGTCCGCAAATTAAGATATGTGTTATCTGAGGGTTATAGAGCAAATTGGCAAGAAGGTGTTTTAGCCCGTTGCCATAGAGTGTGCCAAAAGCGGCAATTGGAGAGCTTGATTCGTTTAAGTCAACCCCTGCCTCTTTGAATTTCTCTATTACGGCTTGCGGCTTTGACCACAAGGTGACAACCCCAACGTGACCATTTGGGTTTATAATGGTAAGGGAGTCTTTATAATAAACAGGGACAAATTCCATTAACTCTTTTTAACGTTATGACCCCTTGGGCCACCGACATTTTCAAACGCAGAGTTGAAATTTCTGTAGAGGGTTTTATACTGCTCAATTCTGTGCCATTTCTTAAGAAAACCCTCAGACAAATCCTCAACAATATCAACCTTATTCCAACCCTCTGGGATTGGGTATGCATAATAGGGCAGGTCTTTGGGAATACCGCGCACAAAAATAACCTGAGGAATTACCCACTCAAGACGGGATAAAAACACCCTGTGCATTCCGTCATTTATAATGTTTACGACACGCCCGTTTTTCTCTATGGACTCTTCAATCACCGGAGGCAGAAGGTCTATCGGCTCATCCTCGCCTTCAAGCCAGATTTTCACATAGCCGTTTAAATTAAAAATGTCTATATTGTGTTTTTGTAGTTCCCACCTAAGATTGCGTACTTTGTTTAGCTCCTTTTGTAAGACGTAATACTGTGCAGGGTACAGGTAATCCGTAGAAATATGCTCCAACGAGATAGACACATCCTTGTATGGACGAATTTCAGGGGCATGAAGCATAGTGATGTTTTTAAGATTTTGAATCAACTGCTGGGTGGAAAAATGTTTGATCTTTAAAATTTTCATAAATTCAACTCCATAAATCCAGTGTCAGTAACTGGGAAATAGTTCCTATAACGTAATCAGGTTTTTTTAGTTCACCATTAAATACACGCACAATTGAGCTTAGCTCACTATCTGGACGAAACAAGCACCACACAGTGCGCATTCCAAGCATCATAGCTGGTTCTATGTCGCTCACATACGAATCCCCAACCATAACGGCAGCGTCAGGAGTCAAATTAAGTGAAGCCAAAGCCTTCTCAAATAGCACAGGGTTTGGCTTTCTTACACCATCTTTGAAACTCAGAGCAGCGCTGTCAGCTATGGCTGCAATATCAGGGCAGGCACGTTTGAAAGACTTATAGTATGGCGACCATATATCTGAAATGAGGCCTATAAGGAGACCCATTTTTTTAAGTGACTTAACTGTTTCAGCAGCACCTGTTATTTCCTTAGCGGCACTTTCCTGAGTATCCCAGAGGTGCACAATCTTGTCAGTGTGAACCGTTAGCTCTTCAACCTTTACGATGTTTGCAAGAGCTTTGACTAAATCGGATGAAGATGTCAGATCTGTAACCATTATTATATCTTTGACCAAATTGGCATCAATATTAAGAATTTTGGCAATAGCTTTACTGGGTGATATATCAGGGCCTGTTACCAAAGTTGACCCTATATCAAAAAACACTCCTTTCATACCGCTTGTCTATACGGTGTCATCGTCAATAATCTTGCTTGGAAGTGGGCCGTCCTGATTCATGTACTTTGCACTCATTTTCTTGTCATAAGGGACCTCGGCAGGACTGGAGAGCATTTCAAACGTAAAAGAACATATTCGCATACCCGGATAAAGGGCTATCGGCATTCTGCCTATGTTACTTAGCTCAAGGGTGGGATTACCTTTCCAACCCGGCTCAAACGTAGAGGCGGTGCCATGAATTATCAGTCCAAGGCGTCCCAGACTGCTTCTGCCGTCAATGCGTCCTACGAGGTCATCCGGCAGCTCAAGCCTTTCTATGGTCATAGCAAGAGCAAACTCCCCCGGCTGAAGAATGAATCTATCACAATCAGGTATTGTAATTGAAGTCATAATGTCATCTATTTTAATTCCAGATCTTAAATCAAGTATGGGGTACCTGCTGTGTTCAAACACGCTAAAAACGTTACCCAGCCGCATATCCAGCGTGCAGGCGCCAAGCTGCTTGTCAAGCTCCGGGCTTGGTACAACTTTTATCCGCCCGCTCTCTAAAGATTGTTTAATGTCTCTGTCCGATAAAATCATATCCGTGTAACCTTGATGATATTAGATTGAACAGGTGTTTGTCAATAAAACACATTATCCAAGTAGCTCCCAGAAAGGTAATATAATAGTAGTAGAAAAGGACTGGATTCCCGCTCGTAGGCGGGAATGACAATGGTGGAGATGCTTTTTTCTTTCTGTCATTCCTTTTTTTCTTGTCATTCCTGCGAAAGCAGGAATCCAGTTTTTTATGCATATCTTTGAACACAACTCGGTATTAGGCAATCGTGAGCCTGTTCAAGTCTATATTTTACTAGCTGAAAAACATCATTATTCAAACTAAAATGCCTTCTCTATACACATTCTTGATAAATGAAGACTCTCTAACAGGGCTGTCCCTTAATTGATCGAGTGTAATTACTACAGGAACTATAAGTATGTCATCGGGAAACCCTGCCTCCCATGCAGCGTCACTAATTACTTTCTCAACACTATGCCCTGCTATCTCCACAACAACTAAAATATCAAGGTCGGAATTTTCAGTGTTATCCTCTCTTGCACGTGAGCCAAACACAACTATCTCTTTTGTTGTAATTTTTTCCGACAAAAGTATTTTAAACCTGTTTACTACATTAACTACCTTTTGTTCCATGTAATTTTTGTGACCTCAGGCGATTTTTAGTTTTTTCCGTGTCCATTCAATAAGGCCGCCGGAGTTTATCAGCTCCTGCATAAACGGAGGTATTGGCTTAGCCTTAAACTCCACTCCCGTGCTGTGGTTTTTAATTACTCCCGTGTCGGCGTCAATTTCAACCACATCGCCCTCTTTTATGCCCTCAACGGCCTCAGAAGATTCAAAAATCGGCAGTCCAATATTAAAGGCGTTTCTGTAAAATATTCTGGCATAGCTCTTTGCTAAAACCGCAGAGAGTCCGGCAGCTTTAATGGCAATAGGGGCATGTTCTCTGGATGAGCCGCAGCCAAAGTTCTCCAGAGCTACTATTAAATCCCCACGGCTTATTTTCTTAGAAAAATCCTTATCGGCGTCCTCCATCACGTGCGTTGCAAGCTCCGCCGGGTCTGACGTGTTTAAGTATCTTGCCGGAATTATAGCATCAGTATCAATGTCTCTGCCAAATTTCCATGATTTTCCTTTAATTAACATGACTCCTCCTACATTCCATAAAGATGCCTCGCCTCCTCCATCAGAGCGACGGTGATTGTAGTTAATCCCTTCTCCCGCGCATGTTTTTCAATAGACGACTTGGCCATCCACCTAACAAACACAGGCACTTTATCAAGCCGCTTAAGCGCTTCCGGTTCCCACTGTAGTATCCCCGCAGCGGCTCTTACAGTCTCAGCCGGATTTTCTGGCACTTTCAGCTTGCCATCAAAGACGCCAAGCTCCTTTATCATCTTTTCCTCCATAGGGTTGGCAACCATTGAAAAAGACGCTCCACAACCACCACAGGAAAAAGTTAACGTTGTACCTGCCTCAGCACCATGCTGCCTGTTTACAGGCATTTCTACATTACATTTTAGACATATAAATTTCATTGTACATTCCCTCCTTTTTCTTAGGATGTCTTAGACGCTGTCCGTACAAAATATCTGTATATCCGATGAAAATCACCTTTCATTAGTGAACGGACACCTTTTGATACGACTATCAGTCTTTCTCCTATTCTATTTAAATAACTGTAAAACCCATTGAGCGCTTTTTTATCAAGGAGTTTTATAAGAAATTTAGCGGCAAGCAGCTTTACAATAAAGCGCGGGAGGTGAGAAAAACCGGCCAAATATGTCAGAAAATTGACATAGGAGCCATGCGGCGCGTGGAGGTGCTTTGAATAAACCTCACGCCACTCATCCTCCTCAGTTTTAATAATGCCGTCACGCTTTGCTTTTTCGTAGAGGTCAGTTCCAGGAAAACACACTAGTGATGCACGCTTTAGCCAAAACGGACTCGGAAGCTCAAGGATAAGATCAAGTGTCTCTGCAACATCCGATGTGCTCTCCCACGGATTGTCCAAAATTATATGATAACACGGCGGATTGATTCTCTCTTTGTACTTATGAAACACATCGGCAGCCTTTAAAATTGTGCTTGCCTGTATGCTTCTTTTATATAGTGCCATACCGTGTTCACTCATAGACTGAATTCCCATCTCAACAAAGGCAAGGCCGGCGTCAATCAGCGCCTCCATTTTGCCCTCAGTGACCGTGCTTGGGCTTGCCTGAATATGAAAAGGCAATCCGATGTGCTTTTTGTAAGCTGCGGTAAACTCTATTATTTCAGGCTCCCCTCTGACCATAAATGTATCATCAAAAAGAAATATGCTCTCCACAAAGTCAAACTCGCGCTTTACCCACAAAAGCTCCTCTATGATGTTGTTAACGCTGCGTTTTCTTAAATACCTCTGGCCCTTGTACATCTCTGACAGAGTCTTTTCCGCACAGAACGAGCAGTGATGAGGGCAGCCTCGTGTGGTCATGACTTTAAAACTAAGAGTCCTTTTGTATGAATCATAAAATGTTCCCTCAACATGCGGCTCAAGTGGAAACATCCGTTTCAGGAGGTCTTTTGACATCGGCTCAATGGAGTTTTTGATATTATCATAGATAAAGTGCTCATCCATTCCGAAATCACAAAACGGGATTGTGTCCAAATCCTGCACAAGCGCCCTCATGGGGTTTCTAACGGCAGCACCGTTTTTCTTTAAGCACAGATTTTGAATGTCTGAGTAATCCTTACCTGTTTCAATAGCATTAACAAGTTCAAGCAGTGTTTCCTCACCCTCGCCGACACAGACGATGTCGGCAAACCTGAGACAATCCTCCGGCATTACAGTGGGATGAATACCTCCCACTACAACAGGCACCTTAAGGGCAGCCCTTAACGTTTCACAAAGCTGTGTTGCCCTGTCAAGGTAGTTACTCATAAACGAAATCCCTATAAGGTCAGAGCCTTTACACAGTTCAACTACCTGTTCCATAAATCTCTGTTCGTAGTTATACTTAAAGCCGGTTTTATATTTAAATTTCTCAACTCCACCAGGCAGGAATATATTTCTAACCTCTTTGCCGTGCTTTTTCAGATAAGCTGAAAGAGTTCTTACGCCAAACGCCGCAACATCCGGCGGGGTTGGCGCTATCAACGTGGTTTTCATCTGACTCTATTGCTCCTTTTTTGCAACCGCCAACATGCGGTTAATAATTTCTGTTTCTCAGGAAAATCACACCATTTAGTCTATCATAAATTTAACAGTTTTGAAAGGCAAAAAATGATATAATAATCGTCGATGGGAAGCTCAATTAGATTACTTTATTTAATGCTTACTAAATTAACACCAGTAGAAGATTTTTGGGCAGCTAAGAATATATGGGAAAGGACTGGATTCCCGCTCGTAGGCGGGAATGACAAAGAGGGGAGCGATTTTACAGGGGAATCCCTTTTAGGGGAGGTCACTCTTTTTTCTTTTTTTGTCATTCCTGCGAAGGCAGGAATCCAGTTTCTTATTAAAGGAGTTAACTACAAAGTTATTTTTTGTTTTCTGTTTTTGATTTCTTTAGTTTTACCGGCTCATCGGCTCTTTGCGCTTGAGCAGATGGAGCTGACGGTTGAGGATGCGGCAGCTATGGTTTTAAACAAGAATCTGAGCTTAAAGACAGAAAGCTATAAGCCAGGGGCTGCAGCCTCTGATGTGTTGATATATCAGGGAGAGTTTGATCCAACAGTATCTATAGGGATAGCAAGTTCCTATACAAAAGAGCCTTCAAGCACCTCTTACGACAGTTCTCAGTCCAGTACATCCTCTTACACCTCTTACCTTTCCGGCAAACTGCTTACCGGCACACAGTATGAGTTGTCATTTGAAAACTACCGCTATTGGGGAAACTCCTCCTACCTGACGTTTAATCCATATTACACGTCTGAGGTGAAATTATCCATAACTCAGCCGGTGTTGAAAGGTTTTGGCACATCGGTGCAAAGTACAAACATTAACGTGTATAAAAATGCATTTGAGATAGCAAAGTTAACATATGACTCCACAGTTGTTGAAAAGATAGCCGAAGCGGCTAAAAAGTACTGGGATTTGGCCTCGGCAATGAGTAACGTTGAGGCGGCTAACATTGGTCTTAAGCTTGCCAATGACACCAAAAAAATAGTTACGGCAAAAATAGATGTTGGTTTAAGCGCTCCGGTTGACATATACACGGCAGAGGCGGAGATAGCACGGCGGGAGGGCAATCTGCTTGACGCCGAAAAAGCGCTAACCGATACTGAAAATGCCCTTAAGACTCTCTTAAACATAAACGGAAAAGATGTGCAGCTTAAGCCCGTCTCGGCTCCGGTCAAACCGGTTGTGCCGCCTCACTTAGACGCTTTAGTTGAAACTGCGCTTAAACATAAGCAGGACTACCTCAGCGCTAAACTTGAAAAACAAAACCGGGAACTGCTAAAGAAATACTACAAAAACCAGATGCTCCCAGAGATTGACCTAACCGGCTCCTACGGCTACATAGGGCTTAACGAAAATCACGGCACTGCACTTGATAAAATGAAAACTGGGAGTGATTTTGCATGGCAAATAGGGCTTACCGTGTCGCTTCCCATTGGAAACCGTAAATATAAGGGCTACTATAATAAGGCGTCTTATGAAAAAGACCAATACGAGGCGAAAATATTGGAGCTTGAACAAACCACTCAGTCATCTTTGCGCGATGCGCTAAATGCCCTGATTTTTGCAGAAAAGAAAATCAAGACAACTGAAAAAACCCGACTTGCCGCTGAAAAACAGTTAGAAGCTGAGGAGGGCAGGTTTAAAGCCGGTCTTGCCACTTTAAATGACGTCTTGAAATTCCAAAGCGATTACGTAACCGCAATATATCAGGAGAAAATGGCTAAAAACGAATACTCCAAAGCACTCATAGAAATCAAGCGTCTTCAGGGGATTACACCGGTATGATACTCAGGGCGCCGCTATCTGGCAGGCACAATTAAGACTACTTCTTTGTCACTTTCTTCTGGCGTCGTTAAATCCGCAAGGGTGCTTACTTCTATTATCTTTTCATTGTCACAGGTGATATTACGGCAAATGTAAATGCTGCTGTTGTTTAAAACTCCCATTTGAGAGAGTGCTTCTAAAACCCGCATTGAGTTATTTTTCTTATCACAGAGGATAGCAACCCTTTCGTGATGAGAAGCATCGTTTAGTCTTTCAATTGGGCGGCCATGCACAGAGATAATTTTCACGTTAAGCCACTGTTCTTTTACCTTTGCAAAAGACGCCATGACACTTGATATTCCAGGCACTATCTCTTTAACAGAATCCCGTCCGAACCTCTCCATGATTTTCTCAGCAAGGCTGTATATCCCAGCGTCTCCAGTTATCAAAACCCCTACGGCTTTGCCCTCGTTTTTACCGACAATATTTAAAATCTCCTCTATGCCGCTTTGTTCATAAATTGTCTTTCCAGTGATTTCTCCAATTGCCGCTATCTGATGTTTCATCCCAATTATGACCTCACAGCTCTGAGCGCTCTTGACGGCTTTATACGTTACATAATCGCTGCCACCTGGGCCTACCCCTATCAGAGTTATCCTGTGCATGTGCTGTGTCCTATCAGCGTTTTTTTCATATCAAACAAATATACATCTATCGAGGGTATCCTGTAAATGTTCTGAATTTTAACACAAATTTCATGCGCCAGTTTTGTAAAATCTCCCCCAATATTGGCAACTTTGCCGATTATTTCCTCAACCGTATTATAGTTATCGTTTAGCCCCATAAACTCTGCAACAAACGCTGTAGCCTGCGGCGAACGCCCCGAATGGGTATCAGCGTATCCCATAAGAATCTTGGCTAATTTACCGGGATGCCCTCCGATTATTGTGTGTCTAAAACCTTTTTGTTTGACATAGTCCATAGCAAACCCCGGGAAATTACTAAACTGTACCACTCTGCTTGGTTGCAAAATACGCCTGAGGGCATCTTCGCCAATTTTTCCCGGAGCAAGGCAAATACTGTCCGGATTTTCACAAAATGACACATCTATCTCGCATTTAACAGTCTCTTTTATGGCGTCAACACTCATGGGTTCAACTATGCCGGTAGTACCAAGTATTGAGATTCCCCCTGTAATACCAAGCCGCGGATTAAAAGTCTTTAACGCTGCAAGTTCTCCGTTAACGACAGAAATCTCAATCTCTAAACGTACCGAATCATCAGAAAACACCTCGCTGACTGACTGAGTTATCATTGCCCTCGGCACAGGATTTATTGCCCAATCACCAACCTTCTGCTGAAGACCCTCTTTAGTCACTCTGCCTACTCCGGCTCCTCCTGTTACAGCAATTCCGTGGATACTGTGTTTAAGCAGCCGTAGTGCAGCAACAATTTCAAGTCCGTTGGTTACATCCGGGTCATCGCCGCTTAGTTTGATTACTGAGGCAGTTGCCGTGTTAATGTTGAGCGTAAGAGTGCCGCTGTGAATATTAATAAGCAAACTTTCTTTTACGTTTGGCAGCAGGATGTGAACGCTTTTTGGCAGCGTACCGGTTTTAAGGAATATGGCAGCGGCTTTGGCAGCGGCTGCAGCGCCTGCGCCTGTGGTAAACCCGCGCTTGTTTAGGGTCAACATCAATCAGTAGCTACTAAGGCAGCCTTTCACCACGCACTGCCATTAAAACATAATTTTCCTTTACCTCGCCGACTATCGTAATCAGTGTCAGCGTGATAAATGAGTATGTGCCTGTCTTTATTGTTTCCACCCGCCCGTGTGCGTTGAAAAGGATATCTATTGAGTCTGTTATTTGTTTAATTGAAATGTCCTTTATCCCGATTCTTTTCAGATTATCAAGCAGCTTTTCGTCAATCTTTTCAGGTGTGAAATCTATCATGTCAAGCATGGATTTGTTTATGTAGATTAATGTAAGGTCTCTTTTTATTACTATAATTGACATAGGAATAGAGTCCAATAATCTTTGGGCAAAATTCATTGCCTGTTCCACGATGGTCTTATGGATATTGATTATTACATCCTCCTCCTCTGTAATCTGAGCGATAATCTGCCTTGCCAGTTCAAGCTCACGGGTGCGATATTTTAACGCTCTGTCACCGCTTAGCTTTTCTATCGCTTTTTCTATGGAAAGTATAAGTTGGTCAAGGTCAACTGGTTTTCTGAGAAAACTCAGCGCCCCATCCCGCATCGCCTGTATGGCGCTCTGCTCATCCCCATATCCAGTCAAAATTATCGCTTCAAAATCGTCATTAATTTCCCGCATCTTGTGCAAAGCCTCAAGCCCGTCTATTTTTGGCATTTTGATATCCAAAAGCACTATGTCTATCTTTGTGTGAGAAAAAAGACTGACTGCATCCTCTCCGTTTGCAACATCAAAAATTTTCCACTGCTCTTTTTCTAATACCCTTTTAAGGCGTATGCGAGGAATTTCCTCATCCTCGGCTAAAAGAATATGAGGAACAACGTTATCGGAGTGTCTCATGTTGATTTTTTCTTTTGCCCGACCCAAAGCCAGACTCAGAATATCAAGGTCTATCGGTTTTTTCAGATAATCCAGAACTCCCTCACGAATGGCCGCTATAGCGGTATCAACCTCTCCGTAGCCGGTAAACACTATTACCTCTGTCTCAGGAGACAGGCGTTTAACAGTATGAATCACTTCAAGTCCGTCAATGTCAGGCATCTTAAGGTCTGTCAACACTATGTGCGGATGCTCTGACTGAAAAAGCTCAATACCTACACGCCCATTTTCAGCCGATATTACCTCAAAACGCTCCTTTTGAACATATTTTGCCAATTGTTTTCTGGCTGTCTCATCGTCCTCTATCAAAAGTACCTTGTACATAGGAAATACCTCCGTTTTATGTGCTTAAGCTTGTTGCTCAGGAGTTGGCAGCACTATCTTAAATGTCGTCCCAATACCTTCTTCACTCTCTACCAATAACAACCCGCCATGTTCTTCAATTATCTTTCTTGATACCGAAAGCCCAAGTCCTGTGCCTTTTCCTGGTTCATTGGTGGTAAAAAAGGGCTGAAAGATTTTATCCTTAATCGCCTGTGGAATTCCATGCCCATTGTCCTGTACTTCGATTACTATGGAATTTGTGCCTGAGGGCAGCTTAAAGTTATCAGAGCAATAGGTTTTTATTTCAAGCCGCATTTCAGCTTTGCCGCTGGCTTTTAACGCATTTCTTGCATTAGAGGTCAAATTAATTATAACCTGCTCAAGTCTGATATGGTCGCCTTTTATTTGCAGCAGCTCCGGCGAAAAGTTTGTTTTTATCATTATGTTGTTAGATTTTAACTGCTGGCCTAAGAGTTTAAATGACGCCTCAATTAAAGCGTTAATATTTACCGATTCAACAACCATTGTGTCAGAGCGTCTTGTAAATATCCGCATGTGGTCAATGATGGCAGCCATTTTATCAACCTGTTCAACTATATCTGCAAGGTCTGTGACGAGTTCCTCTGGGTTATGCCTGTCTTTTTGTATGTCTTTCATGACTGACTGACAGATTATCTTTATGCCGTTTAGCGGCTGGTTAAGTTCATGGGCAACCCCTGCGGTAAGCTCACCAAGAGCCGAGAGTTTGGCAGTTTGAACCAGTTGAGCCGTAGCCTCTTTGAGCTCATTATTGACCTGCTCAAGATCTACAGCTTTTTTCTCAAGTTGTCTTTTTGCCTCCACTATCTTGTCAAAGAGACTGTGAAACCTGTACTCAAGCGCTATAATTTGGTCGCTTCTAATAAATCTGTTCTTGCTTTTAATTAACGTTGGACAGTCTATCCCTAATTGACGCTTTGAAACATCAGCTATGTAGTCGTCTAACATCCGTACTTTCCTCATCATATAAAGCACTATAATAACAAACGATACAATAAGAGCAAACGCCGTAGTAACATTATATTTAAGACTGCGGGTGAGGATATTTACGCTCAGTCCTGCAAATGTGCTTTTTGATATTAACGATATAAACGAATACTTATTTTCTATTTCACCATAGTCTAAAAACGATTTTCCCGTAAACATATACTCTGTTTTGAGGTCATCAAGACTTTTACCAATGGATATCATGTCAGGAGCGTTTGTAGATATTACAGCGTTTTCATCATCACTGTAGAGTGCGACTATCCCTTTGTCCGTGCCCATTGCATCCTTTAGAAAATCACTGTTAATTCTGTGAACAATCACAAGGCTGTCAGTTTCTTTGTTATTTTCGTTTTTTATAATCCCTGAGGCGATGACATAGTTAACTCCATCAAGTCGTGCTATAAAGGAATGTGCAATCGCTGTCTCAATTACATAATCGCTTATTGAAGTAAGTGAAGGTGGAACAGGGTCGGAGTACTCAGTATAAACCTCCCTGATTTTTCTGTGACTGTCAACAAGTAACGCATATTCAATTTCAGGATAGTATTTTAAAACGGAAACCTGAGGAAGCCATGGCGGGATTTCTTTTTGATAAACCTTTACTGGTGTGTTATCACTCCATGACACTTTTTCAACATAATTGATTAAGAAATAGTGGTTTACTAATGCTTTGACAGCTCTGTGATAACCAAAGAAATGAGTATCAAATAGTTTTCTGTCTTCTTTTGCCTGAGTCTCCAGTCTTTCCAGCAGCTGTGCATTAAAGGTTTCCTTTAACGCTTTTCTGTGGAAATGGTCCAACACAGTGCTAAGAGTAATCCCTATGACTATTGTAATAGCCGCAATTTTTACGGTTAGTGAAACCCGGCTTAAAAATCCTTTGGTTTGCTTATTTTTAGAAGTCATCATATTTGCATTATCCTCTTATACCAGGTAGCCTCCAAAAAGGTAATATAATAGCGAAGAAAAAGGACTGGATTCCCGCTCGCAGGCGGGAATGACAAAGGGGCGTAACCACTCTCTCTGTCATTCCTGCGAAGGCAGGAATCCAGTTTTTTATATATCTTTGAACGCAACTCAGTATTAGTTAGTTTGTGCAACATTTTAAACACTCTCAGTTGTGGTCTTTTTAAAAACCATCCGATATGTCGTACCGTTTGTTGTGTCTATATCTATTGTACCTTTGAGTTTTCGCTTAACCAAATCATGTACCAACTGCATTCCAAGAGAGCGTGCTTTGCTTAAGTCAAAACCCTCAGGAATCCCGACTCCGTTATCCCCTGTGATTAAAACATAGTTACCGCTGTCATCTTCATTAAGACTGACAAATATCGCACCCTGTCTGCCGTCTTTAAAGGCATACTTCATAGAATTTGAGATAAGCTCGTTAATTATCAACCCACAAGGGATTGCTGTAGTTATATCAACTCTTTTTATGTTGATATCAAGCTTAATAGCCGGAGTGTTTGAATGTATTTCGTAAGAATTGACAAGTTCTGCGCACAGTTCCTGAACATATTCGGCAAAATCCAAAGTTGACAGGTCTGCCGACTGGTATAGTTTTGTGTGAATCATTGACATTGTGCGTATCCGGTTAAAGCTGTCAATAAATACATTGCGCAGGGTTTCGTCTTCTATCGCCTCTGACTGCAAACTTAGCAGACTGGTAATAAGCTGGAAATTGTTTTTGACCCTGTGGTGGATTTCCTTTAAGAGCATATCTTTATATTCAGAGGATTTGCGGTATGTTTCCATCTTATGTTTGTAAAGCGCCATCTTTAAAGTTACACATATCTCTTTATCATTGGTGGACGCTTTAACAATGTACCCATACGGCTCTATTAGTTTTGCTCTTTCCAGCAGCTTATCGTCAGCATAAGCCGTCATAAAAATTATTGGGATATCAGAGCGTTTTTTTATCTCTGCCGCAGTATCAATTCCATCCATCTCTCCCTGTATTACAATATCCATCATAATTATGTCAGGCTTGTCAGTCTCAGCCTTTAATATCGCCTCCTCAGACGATGGCACTATAGATGTGACAATGTAGCCGATTTTTTCCAGCTTACGTTTCAAGTTTAACGCTATTATGCCCTCATCCTCAACGACTAAAACCCTTGCTTTCTCTTCCATGTCACCCCTTAGTTATTTTCAGACTCTTTTTTTGTATTGAAGTTCCTTAAATCTAAGTTTAAACTCTGTGCCGCCACGTGTGTTCATTTCAATCTTGCCGCCAAGCTGATACTCAGCAAGTGTTCTAATCAGTTTTAATCCAAGAGATGACGATTGATTTATATCAAACCCCTCTGGTATGCCCTTTCCGTTATCGCTCACCACTAATTCATACATTTTTTCACCAACGCTCTTCATGGAAATATCTATCGTGCCGGTCTCTGTAAAGGCATATTTTAACGAGTTCGTTACAAGTTCATTTATAATCAGACAGCACGGCATGGCGGTGTCCATATTTATCAGTATATTATCAATGTCTATGTTAACCGTTATCATTGACGGATCAACACAGTAGGAGTTTACAAGGTCAGTCATAAGGTTTATAGTGTATTCGTTAAAGTCAACCTCAGAGAAATTATCGCTTTGATACAGCAGCCTGTGTATAAGAGACATGGAGCGTATCCGGTTTTTCATCTCATTGTACATGCTGATAAGCCCTTCGTCGCTTGAGTCTTCAATCTGAAGTTCCAACAGACTTGAGATTATTTCCATATTGTTTTTAACCCTGTGGTGAATTTCACGCAATAGAAGGATTTTTTCCTGAAGCGATGCTTTTATTTTCTCCTCATAGAGCTTCCTCTGAGTAATATCCTTAAAAATATGAATAGAGCCTTTAAACTCCCCATCTACCCCAAAAATCGGGGATGCCGTTACCTCAAAATATATGTCGAGCTTCGGCCAGTACTTCTCCGTCATACAAGAGTGCTTAGTGTTGCAGGTTTTAACATTAAGGCATTCTCTTTCCTCCTGACAGTCAAAAATTTCAAAACAAAGTTTGTTATCGGGAGCTTCAGGGTTAAAGCTGAAAGTTTCAGCAAATGCCCTGTTACACTTGACGATTTTATAGTCTTTATCGTGAATAGAGAGCATATCGCTGACACAGTTAAAGGTAATTTCCCACTCATTGACCCTGTACTCAAGCTCCTTGACGTTTGAGTCAATTTTCATTTTCATTTGCTGCTTTTCTAACGCTTTTTCAATCTCTATATGCAGCTCATCGTACTCTATCGGCTTTTGTACATAGCCAAAGGCCCCTTCTTTCATTGCCTCTATAGCAGTTTCAACGCCGCCGTGACCGGTTACCATAATAACCTCGACCATAGTGTTTTTTGCCTTAACCTCTTTTAAAACATCTATGCCGCTTATCTTTGGCATTTTAATATCGGTTATTATTATATCAGGCTCATGAGTTTCAAACATTTTGAGGCCTTCAATGCCGTTTTCCGCTGAGTACACCTCATACTTATCCAGCAAGAGCAGTTTCTTTAACCTCTCCCGTATGATTATCTCATCATCTATAACTAATAACTTTGCCATGTGTCAGCTGCCTCCCTAAGACAACCTTTCACTGTTTGCTGCCATCACCGCATCGTGTTTTTCAGCTGTCTCCTCCAACTTCTGATAAATAGGAGAATCCTCTGTAGGGAATATCACTTTTATTGTTGTATGGTCATCTTCAAGGCTTTCTATTTCAATTCTACCCTTATGATTTCTTATAATACCATAACTTATCGAAAGTCCCAGTCCTGTTGCCTGTCCGACCTCTTTTGTTGTAAAAAACGGTTCCAGCACCCGCTCTCTGACCTTTCTATTCATTCCAATTCCATTATCGGCAACTGTCACAACCACAGAGTCTAAATCAATATCGTATTTGACGGTAACGTTGAGGCGCTTGCTGTAATCACATGATTCAATCCTTGCAGCACATAGTTGCTTATCCTTCTCATCCATAGCATCCCGGGCGTTAGTGATAAGATTTATCCACACCTGCTCAAGTTGATAAGGCTCTCCGATAATCTGAGGGAGGGAGGGCTCAAAGTCCTTTATGACTGCTATCTCATGAAGCCTTAGCTGTTCATCCAAAAGGCTGAAAGCCGACTCCACTGTATCAACAACATCAACTTTTACGAATTTCAGGGTATCCTGTCTGGCAAAGGTCCTGATGTGTTGAATTATCTTAGTCATTCTTTTTACAGATGATTCGATGTCATTGAGACCGGAGACAATCTCCGTCTCTGTTAAACTATCCCGTTCTAAGAGCTTGCGAAAACTCTTGGCAACAAGAGCTATGCCGCCCAGTGGTTGATTTATTTCGTGTGCAAGCCCTGCCGACATCTCACCGAGTGTTGCAAGTTTTGAAGTCTGAAAAAGCTGCACCTGCATTTTGCTAAGCTCAGTTGACCTTTCCTGTATCCTTCTTTCAAGCTCCTCGTTCATCTTGGAGATGATTTCTGTGGATATCTTAAGCTCGCGGTTTCTGTAGAGACGTGTTCTGTTAAGGTGTATTCGTTCTATGGCCTTTTTAACAGAAAACAGCAGCTCATCAAGGTTAACAGGTTTAGTTAAATAGTCTATAGCCCCAGCACGAAGGGATCTTATGGCGTTTTCATCATCGTTAGCGCCTGTTACCATAATGCCCTCTATGTCCTGATAATATTTCTTAGCCGCAGTAATCACCTCTATGCCGTCCATATCGCTCATGTTTATATCTGAAATAACAACGTCTATTTTACTGAATTCAATAATCTCTAAGCCTCTTAGTCCGCTTGTTGCTGTAAACACCTCAAACCCCTCAGACTCAAAAAACCTCTTCAGTCTCTTTATTACCACCTCATCGTCATCAATTATTAAAAGAGTGTTTTTGGTAAAGAGGGAGCTTTTTTCGGTAAGTTTTTCCTGAGCTCTTCCCAATGCTGCAAAAAGCTCCTCTATGTTTATAGGCTTTTCTATGTAGTCTAAGGCCCCGTGCTTAAGCGACTGAATAGCTATATCCTGAGTTCCATAGCCGGTAATTATTATTATCTCACACTCAGGTTTTTTTGCTTTAACTTTTTTAATTAACTCTATTCCGTTTATGTCGGGAAGGTTGACATCAATAAGGACAATGCCGGCATTAGTAGTATCTATTTTTTCAAGGGCTGTTTTACCGTCAGGCGCAGTAAAAACAGTAAAAAAACCTCTTAATAACTCTTTTTCCAAAAGAGCAGTTGTCATCTTATCGTCATCAACGATGAGAACAATTTTTGAACCTGACATCATGCTTCAGCTCCCTAAGCCGATCTTTCGCCGCGCATCGCCATCAAGACATAATGTTCCTTAACATCGCCGACAACCGTAATCAAAGTAAGGGTGATTAACGAATGAGCGCCTGTTTTTAGGATTTCTAATTTACCGGGTTCTAAAAATAGGATGTCTATAGCATTGGTTATCTGTTCAATAGAAAGGTCTTTAATTCCAAGATTTTTTAAATTTTCAAGCAGTTTCTCGTCAATCCTTTTAGGCGTGAAATCTAACGCTTCAAGCATAGATTTATTCATATATATTATTGTGAGGTCCTTATTTATTACAATAACCGGTGTGGGAATGGAGTCCATTAATTTTTGGGCAAAAGTCAGTGATTGTTCCACAACATTTTTGTGGATATTTAGTATTACCTCTTCCTCGTCGGTAATATGAGCGAGAATCTGCTTGGCTAATTCAAGCTCTCGCGTGCGATACCTCAGCGCTCTGTCTCTGTAGAGCTTTTCCAGCGCTTTTTCAATTGTAGCTATCAGTTGGTCAAGATCAACCGGCTTTCTTAAGAAACTTACTGCCCCACACCGCATCGCATTTATGGCGCTGTGCTCATCACCATAACCGGTAAAAATTATTGCCTCAAAATCATCATTTATGGCCCGCATCTGATGCAGCGCCTCAAGTCCGTCCAATTTAGGCATTTTGATATCTAAAAGAACAATATCCATCTTTGTGCTGATGAATGTGCTGAGAGCCTCCTCACCGTTTGAAACATCAAAAACCCTCCAATTTTCCTTTTCTAATATCCTCTTAAGCCGTATGCGTGGTGTTTCCTCATCCTCAGCTAAAAGAATATGAGGATACAGTTGCTCTGAGTGCCTCATGCTGATTTTTTCTGAAGCACGTCCCAAAGCCATACTAAGAGCGTCAAGGTCTATCGGTTTTTTCAGGTAGTCCAATACCCCTTCGCGAATGGCTGCTATTGCCGTGTCCACCTCTCCGTAGCCGGTAAATACGATTATCTCTGTCTCAGGGGATAGGCGTTTAACAGTGTGAACGACCTCCATGCCGTCAATATCAGGCATTTTCAAATCAGTCAACACTATGTGTGGATGTTCAGACTCAAAAAGCTCTATACCAACACGCCCGTTTTCGGCCTGTACTACCTCAAAGCGCTCCTTCTGAACAAACTTTGCCAACTGCTTTCTGGCTGTATCATCGTCTTCTATCAACAGAACTTTATACATAGTACCTCCACAGCGTTAGCGCCATAGTCATCTCTTATCCTACCCTCTTGAGTTAGGCGGTAAGTAGCCAATTGTAACATAAATTGTGATAATATTCAAAAAAATTGAAAGCAAAACCAGATGTTAGCTCTCCTAAAAAAGACTGGATTCCCGCTCGGAGGCGGGAATGACAAGGATGGGAGCGATTTTACAGGGGAATCCCCTTTAGGTGAGGTCATTCCGTCTTCCTTTTTTGTCATTCCTGCGAAAGCAGGAATCCAGTTTCTTGTTAACTGAATTAATGGTAAAGGCAAAACTACATATATGCTCTGTGTTGAATGCCCTCAATGAAGCCAACCATACCTGCCTCGTGTTCCACAGCGTTTCCCTCATCCGTATCAATGTGCATATCAAGTCTGAAATCAGGATGTACTCTGACTAAAACGTCGCCAAATGTCAGTTCCCGCTTGCTCTTTATTTTAATAAGCACAACATCTCTGTCTCTTAGTCCAAATTTGAGGGCATCCTCTGGGGACATGTGAACGTGACGTCTTGCGCAAATTAAGCCTTTTTCCAGTTTTAACTGTCCAACTGTCCCCTCAAGCGTAATTCCCGGTGTACCCTCTATATCGCCGGAGTCTCTGACAGGCGCATCTATTCCAAGTTTAAACTCCTCCGTGCGGGATATTTCCACCTGACAGTCCTTTCTGTAAGGCCCCAGTATGCGCACTTTTTCCACTCTTCCCTTGGGGCCAATCAGATTAACTGTCTCATTTGCCGCATACTGACCGGGTTGACTAAGTGGCGCTTTTTCGGTCAACTGTTTGCCCTCGCCAAAGAGTACCTTAAATGCCTCCGGTGTAACATGCACGTGGTGGGCTGATACGTTTACAGGAATAGGGGTCTGTTTGTACTCCTGTTGTCGACTGCTCACAGTGGTGTGTCTGCCCAGAGCGTGAAGGGTTTCACGAGCTATCATACGCTTTTCATCGGCCTGTATTACAAGAGTTTTGACCTTAGAGTTTGCCTCTGATATTTCCTCAACCTGTCTTAAAAATGGACGCACTTGCCGGTTTGCGTTGTCATCAAGAGTTATGCCAAAAGGGTCAAGCCCTTGACATATCCTTGCCCGCACCTCCGTTGAATTACTGCCTATACCGCCTGTAAATACCAAAACATCTAATCCGCCCAGAGCTGCTATATATGATCCTATGTACTTTTTCACCTTGTAGCAAAACATACTGACAGCCGTCTCTGCTTTTCTATTTCCATCCTCCGCAGCTGCAAGCACCTCCTCCATGTAGCTGCTAACCTCACTGACTCCCTTTATGCCGCTTTGTTCGTTTAACATCTTGTTTAAATCATCAGCCGTGTAGCCAAGCGTCATGAGATACAGAAGCAGCCCGGGGTCAACATCCCCGCTCCGTGAGCCCATGACAAGTCCCTCAAGCGGAGTCATCCCCATGCTGGTGTCAATGCTTCTGCCGTGGTCTATTGCCGTTATCGAGGAGCCGTGCCCGAGATGACAGGAAATTACCTTAAGCTGTCCGGTTGTTTTTTTAAGATACTCGGCTGCCTTCAGTGTCACGTAGTGGTGGTTGACTCCATGAAAACCATAACGCCGTATTCTATCATCGGTATTTAGGCTGGGAGTCAGTGCATATCTGCGGGCATGTTCGGGTATCCCCTTGTGGAATGCCGTGTCAAATACCGCAACGTGAGAGGCATTAGGGAGCAGCCTCATCAAGCACTCTATCCCCTCTAAGTTATGAGGGTTATGAAAGGGAGCAAACACATTGAATTCCTTTATGTTCTCTATCACACTCTTATCTATTACTATAGAATTATAAAACTTGTTGCCGCCATGAACCACACGGTGTCCAACCGCCGTTATTTCTTCAATTTTGCCGATGACGCCCCCTTTAGCATCGGTAAGCAGTGTCACCACAAGCTTAATCGCCTCCTCCATACTGCCGACTAACACGTCTCCTTCAAAATCACCCCTTGAGCCTGACCCCTTATAAAAAGACAATGACGTTCCGATTTTATCCACTATCCCATCCATAGCGGCAACACTGTACCGTGTGTCAAACAGTGAAAACTTCAGAGAATTAGCTCTGGAATTTATGACAAGTATTTTTATCGGATCTATGGCTGAGCTAAAATCCAGATCATAGGGGTCGTTGGATTTAGTTTTAGCGTTACGAATTGAAGACTTTTCGTTTTCGCTGCTATCTCTTTTAATCAGACGGTGGGCTATGGTTTTGGCTATTTTTGTCATAGCCGCAGGATTTCCTGAAATAATATGTGAAACGAGTTCCCTTGGTAGTTTTACAACCTGAGAGCTGCCCTCTGATACTATATCTGCTCCTGAGGGCTCACCTGTCATAAGGGACATCTCTCCAAAAATATCCCCGCGTGTAAACATTGTAATGGTATCGCCAGACTCTAAAGCCACTCGTACCTTGCCGTCATAGACAACATAAAAAAACCTGCTCATCTCACCTACACGCTTTATGTACATGCCGTCTGAGTAGTCCACCACGGAGGCAGCCTCTGAAATGACCCTCAACTCCTCATCACTCAACTCCTCAAACTGCTTTACCTGCGATAAAAATTTATTCAAATTCATTTTCCCCTCCGAGTTAACAGATTAACAATTTCATTGCCTACGTATTATAGTACAAGTATGCCTGTTCATACAAAGGCTTACCGGGCGATATGTCAGATAATCTCATTTTTTGTGTAATTTATGAGATAACACAGTGCTGCAAAATCGTAAGCAAAATGACAGAGCATTGGAGCAAGAAGGGTGCCCGTGAAAGAATACAGGGCGCCAAGGTAGAGGCCCATAAGAGTAGCAAATACAAAATATACCGGATTAATAAAATGAAACAGCCCAAAGACCAGACTTGAGGTTATAAGTCCCATTTTTAACTGAAGAGCGCCGCGAAAAAACGCCTCCTCACATATTCCTGCGATTATTGATATAAAAAAGACGTCCACCACCTTCGCCTCTGAAAACAGTTCTCTTATCTCATTTAGCATAAAATTTCTTGATTTCCTGAGAAAACCAATATTGTCAGCGCTCTTTGAAAGCGTAAAAATAAAGAGCGCAAACGGGAAAACAGCAAACAGGATTCCGTAAGCTGCCTCTTTTAAAATATTCTTAGGTGTTGGAATAAGATCAAACTCGTAGTACCATGACATGGCAACAGCACACAAGAGTGCCCCGGATTCAGTCAAAACTGCAAGTAAGAGCAGCCGCCCTCTTGATATCTTAGGCTCCATGGGTTATACGCTAAAGCCTCATCGTAATGCCTTTAGAGTCAAGAAACATTTTGGCCTCTTTGATGGAATATTCCCTGAAATGAAAAATGGAGGCGGCTAAAACAGCATCAGCTTTACCATATTCCAGCGCATCGTATAAATGTTCCAGTGTGCCGGCACCCCCTGAGGCTATCACTGGAATCCCGACTCCCTCAGAAATTGCCCTGTTTAACTCTATGTCATAGCCGCTCTTAGTGCCGTCTTTGTCCATGCTTGTAAGCAGTATCTCTCCCGCCCCCAGCTCCTCCATGTACTTTGCCCATTTGAGAGCATCTATGCCGCGCGCCTTTCTGCCCCCATGAGTGTAAACTTCAAAACGGTTTTCTCCCTCTGCACCAGAGCCAGCGTTTAAACTTAGTCCATGCAGATTTACATCAGATGTCAACCAATCGGGCAACTCCCCTGCTGCTCCCACACTGCGCTTAGCGTCTATTGCCACAACAATGCACTGACTGCCAAAACGCTCCGACGCCTCTTTGATAAATCCAGGGGTTTTTACTGCCGCCGTGTTTATTGATACCTTATCACACCCTGCGTTAAGTAAATCGCTGATGTCTGAAAGCGTATTGATTCCCCCTCCGACTGTTACCGGAATAAACACCTCAGCCGCAGTTCTTTCCACAACATCAAGAATGATTTTTCTCTTTTCGTGAGATGCCGTTATATCAAGAAACGTCAACTCATCGGCACCCTCAGCGTCATAAAAAATGGCGTTTTCCACGGGGTCTCCGGCATCTCTTAGATTTACAAAGTTAACTCCCTTTACAACCCGCCCGTCCCGCACATCAAGACACGGTATTATTCTCTTAGCAAGCATAACGCTGCTCCTGAGAAACTCTCTCTAAGTTTTTTTTATATGTCATTCCCGCCCCCGAGCGGGAATCCAGTTCTTTTAAAACCTCCTTTAAGTGACCTGGATTCCTGCTTTCGCAGGAATGACAACATAAAGTATATTCCTTACTAAAGAGGTTCTTACTAAAAAAAATACCGCAGTTAATTGGAGGCTCCTTAGCGTACACACCAACAGCTGGCAAGGCGCTATGGGTAGATTTATTTAATGTTTTTAACAAACTCTATCGCCTCCTTAAGATGTATAGCGCCGCTATAAATTGCTTTCCCTGTGATAGCGCCATATATAACGCCGGTTTTAGCAAGATTTTCAATATCGCTAAGCGTTGAAATCCCACCTGAAGCAATAACCGGTATTTTCACCCGTTCAGCAATAGCTTTTGTGGCAGAAACATTTGGTCCGGAAAGCATCCCATCTCTTACAATATCCGTATAAATAATTGCCGAGGCTCCAACTTTTTCTGCATTTTTTGAAAGTGCCCCAGCATCAACCTCTGTGACCTCCTCCCAGCCCTTTATCGCTACTTTCCCGTCTTTAGCGTCAATACCTACAATTATCTTACCGGGAAACTTTTCACAAGCCTGCTCAAGAAGCATGGGGTTTATAACGGCTACTGTGCCCAAAATTATACTGTCAACCCCAAGGGACAGAAGCATTGCAATTCGCTCGATACTTCTTATGCCCCCACCGACTTCAATTGGAACATCCACTGCCGCACGAATCTCCTTTATACTCTCTATGTTTTTCTGCTCTCCGCTAAATGCGCCGTCAAGGTCAACGACATGGATTAACTCAGCCCCGTCATGCACCCATCTCTTTGCAGTGCTTGCAGGATCGTCTGAGTACTGAGTGACCTCCTCTCTTTTGCCCTGAAGCAGCCTTACACAAAAACCGTTTTTTAAATCAATTGCCGGTATTAACAGCATAGTTAACCTCCCTTACCACATCTTCTATAAGAGCAAGACTCTCTCTGACATCGTCTTTGTTTATTATTTCAAGAATAATTTTAACGTTAGAGTTCCTTTTCAGAAATTTCCTCAACGCCTTTAGTTCTTTGCAGTTTGGGGTAAGCCCCCAGTGGTCAGTGACACCGTTATAATGAGGACCGTTTGCTCTGTGCACGTGGATAAACTCAACCTTGCTGCAAAGATCGGAATCAAGCTCCTCTACAAATGTCTCAGAATCAATCCCTGCGGCCTGAACATGACCTATGTCCAATGTTATTGAGGATGCAAACCTGTGCCAAAACCGTGTGACATCCAATGTGTTTGAGGCGTTTTCGATAGAGACAGGACAGTGTTCGGTAATTTTCTTAAGAGCCTCCTCATACGCCTCTTCATACTGTCCAACCAATGGGGTACTCCACGGTGTGGTCTCATCATGCACTATCATGGGCTGAGTTGAGTGTTTGGCTAAATAGAGCAACGCATCCATATTCTGACGTCTTACCTCCTCTCTGGTTTCAGAAAGAAAATACCCCACAGGATGAAACACAGCCGGAATTCCCAGTGATTTTAAGTATGTTGACGTATTTACCGCTCCACTTATATTACCGTCCCATTCCTTAAAAACAGAAATCTGCACGATGCCAGGTGAAGATACCTTGACTGTCTCACCGGCTAAAATCCCATAACCTACAAGCATTTAACTATTTTAGCAAAATTCCATGTATAAAAAGTGGGGTTTTTTTGTATATAAGGAAAAAGAATTTTACTACAGATACTCACATCAGCGACAATCTGTGTTTTATCTTTGTCCTTCTTTACGCTCAATGTATGATAAGAACGCACCGCTTTTCTGTGCAAGTTCAGAATCAGGGGACCTCTGTATAACGGCGTCAAAATAACCTTTAGAACGTTTTAAATCTCCCAAATCCAGATAACAAAGAGCCATATTAAAGTTCACCTCCATGACATCGGGTACAAACTTTAATGATTCCTCAAATGTCTGTATGGCTTTCAGGAAAAATGTCCTCCTTTTTGCAGGATCATTAGTAACCTGTGAGCCTGACTGCATGTACAAAAACCCAAGTGTATGATAGGAGGCAACGTTGCGAATATTTTCCCTCAGCGAGTCATAAAGCAGCAACTCAGCTTTTTCGTAGTTCTTTTTGTTTATCGCAACTAAAGCCATAGCATTAAACAGCATGGATTTACTGTCATGGGTTAGATTTTTAAGAGTAAGTACCTCCGAAAATTGTCTTTGCGCCTCATCGTAATTCTGTACCGATAACAAAGCCAGCCCGTAATTGGTTTTTGTTGCTGCAGAATGCGGATTTTGCTTAGCGGCAGCCTGCCAAAGCGTAAAGTCTGAGCGCCAGTCAAATAGTCGGTTATATGTCAAAATCGCATACGCTAAACATATGACAAAAATTATGGCAAGTCTAATTTGTCTTTTTAAACCTACGTTTTGAGGTTTTAGTTTAAAGAGCATCATAAGTAAAAAAGACAACCCCACAGACGGCAGATACATGTAACGCTCTCCGATAGGCTCTGCTACCTGAGAGACAGCTATGGTTAGTGAGGGCAACAGAAAGGCAATCAGCCAAAACAACCAAAAGCCACTGAAAAAATCTCGTCTTAATACAAAAAATACCAATAAAAGAATCGGCAAAATGAATAATACAAGATAGGCCTGACCGGATGGCATCTCAGGGATTATATTTAAATTCCAGGGGAGGAGCAGCTTTTCATAGTAGTAACTCACTGCATATATAAGATTTTTAACGCTGGCAAATGAAAGAACCTCCTTTTTTAAAAAAGCTCCTGAGGCGCCAGGAGTTTTAAATAAATCAGACAACCATACGAGTTTTCTCAGGCACACGTAAAGACCCAGCGATGAGGCCATAGAGACAGAAATCAGTGTAATCTCTTTACGGCTTGCTTTGACAATAGAGGCATACAGAATCGCTAAGAGTGCAAAGACAATAGCGTTTTCCTTAGAAAGAAGCGAAAACAGAAAAAAAATCGCTGCAAGAAAAACTCCTTCACGTTTTTTTTCATGTAAAAAGAGCAAAAGAGCAATAAAAGCAAACAACACAAAACACGCAGCAAGTAAATCAGTTCTACCGGAAATCCAGGCAACAGATTCGGTATGAATCGGATGCAGGGAAAAGAGGAGTGCACCCCAAAAAGCGCTTAAGTTATCGTGTGAAAAAAGCTTCCAATTTTTAAGTATGATCACAGAGACAACATAGACAAGCACAGAGTTTAGTGCATGAATGACAACATTGCCGATATGGTAACCAAAGGGATTACCATACCATAGAGCGTAGTCAAGGCCAAGTGAAATGATTGTAAGAGGGCGATAATAAAGACCTGATGAGAGAAAAACATCATAGGGGTGTTTACTGCTGATGAGTGAGAAGCCGCTTAGTACGTATTGATCATCCCATATAAGACCGCTTCTAAATGTCGGAGCATAGATAATAATGGAAATTATAAAAATACTCACCGCATACACAGTGTGGCGTAAGTAATCTATTCTGTCAGTGTTTTCCATATTTCTGCGCCTGTTAACAAAACAACGGGAAGGACGCTTAGTCCTTCCCGTTACTGTTCTTTTTTAAACCTCTTTAGTAAAGAGGCTGATATTGTTAGTAATTAACGAGTGGTTACCATCTGGCTGAATACTGGAGATGTATAGTTTGTGGTATAAGCCATTATGTTAACTGCACGGCTGGATGCTGGCGTTACAAAGACCTGACCATCAACGGTGGGAGCTGCAGATGTAAATAACGGGTCTCCAGTGTAAGGGCTCTTATCCCCTTTAAATGAGTGGTGTGAAATAAAGTGGCTGATTACAGTAACAGCACCGTTAGGGAATGCAGTGTATGTGCCTGAGCTTGCCTGATTGTAAACAGCATTACAAGTGTGACCTGTGGCAGTGGCTGTTGTGGCCTCATAACAACCCTGGTTACCTGCAGTGTCTGTCACTATTATGTAGGGGTCGCCGCCAACATAAGCATCAAGATATGCCTGTAAGTCTGACACTGCTCCCTTTGCTCCGGACTCAACTGACCGAACCTTCGCTTTTTCCCTCTGCCCAAGAAACGCTGGCACTGCGATTGCTGTCAAAATCCCTATGATTGCGATAACTATCAAAAGCTCAATCAACGTAAAGCCTCTATCCCCTCTGTGCTTCATATCCGACATAACTTTAAACATCATAGTCCTCCATACTGCTTTAATCTGGCGGTTAAAAACCGCTTGACTGCTCATATTGTAGCAATTTACATGCCAGCGGAAGAAGCGCTTATTTTATAGATAAAATTTATTTTTTAGGATATTTACTAACAAATGTTGTCACTTTTTGACACAAAACGTCATATTTAGTCCTCTGGTGTTATCAACCGTCATATTAATCCAATATCGCTGATACGCACCCAGCCTGTTTTACCATCGGCCCGTTTTATTTTGTACCATTCGTTGTTGAGGTCAACTACATCTGCTGTCATTCCCTCATACATAGTAAAAAACACTGTTGCTTTGTCAAAAGGCTCATATCTGACATCTGCTCTTTCAGCTAACACTACTGCCTCTTTTACACTAACTCGCTCGTAAAATACATAAGACGACAGAAGGAACAGTAATGCTGCTGACAATACTATCGGCATGGCATACCTTTTTATCTTTTCTGAGTAAATGCTGCTGATAAGTACAGCAGTCATCAAAACGTACTGCAATAGCAACAACATAGTCAGCCCATTTGTTGTAAATATATCAAAAACCCTCTCTATGCGGCGATATATCCATGATTCAATGTTTTTACTGCCGCTTTGACGATTTTTTATTAAAGATGAGGCATACTCTGAGTTTGCCCTTAAATCGGCATCAGAGGGTATAAGTCTTTTTGCTTTTTCGTAATACAATATTGCAAAGCCGATGTTGTTCTTTTTAATGTAGCAGTTACCGATGTTGTAGTAAAGGTTGCCGCTTTCGTAGCCCTCTTTAATCAGAGTTTCGTATTGTTTTAGCGCCGCATCGTAATTACCGGAAACGTAAAACTCAGAAGCATGTTTAAAAACCTCACCCGCACTATCTGCAGTCGCCATTTGAGGCAAGACAAGCACAGTTAGGGCAATTATTAGCAGAAATAATTTAAAGCGTTTTCTCATCAATTTGCTAAAGCGTCCTTTCGGTTTTATCAATAAAGTCTTCAAGGTGTTTAAAAATCCTCTCCATTTCAGAACTGCTGCCAACTGTTCCGCCTTTGGCGTACCGTGCTAATTCACACGCGTTTAATATCTCTTTCAGTAACTGTGTTTCCACACCTTTCTGTTCTAATAATGCGTAGATTTTCTCATCTGCTGCTTCACCAGGCGGCAGATGGAGCTTATTGCCGAGGTATTCATACACGGTCTTATGCACCGTGTTATAGAATTCTTCTTCTTTTGAGTTTTTAAGATAAACTCTGACAGCTTTTATTCCCTCACGTGCTTGCTTAGGCGCTCTTAATCTCCTTACATATTGGACGTCATTACGCAGCCGTTTGCTCCTTTTTGCGTGTATGAGGGCAAATATATAAATTAACAGGGGAAGCATCGAAAGTGATAAAAATATGGGGTTTCTGTAGAGCATCTTCTCCATATCCCCCCTTTTAACAAGATTTCCGGGATGCTCCTTTATAAACACCACATCTTTTGCAAACACCTCTTTCTCTACAGGGGTTGTTCCCTGAATTTTTGACTGCTCAACAATCTTAGCTGCGGTTGCCGTAGCCGCTCCTGTCACCTTTATCGGAAACGGTCCTCGTTTTATTGTCTTATACGATTTCTCATCCGGGTCAAAATATGAAAACACTACCTCCGGAATTTGCGTCACTGTATTTGTAAGCGGTATAACAGCCGTATCAAAGTTTTTAGAGTTTGGATCCTGCTTAATCTGGGGTTCATAGTATTTAAGATTGGCATTTTCCTCAGGCTCTGGTTTCGTTATGGTGTTAAAATTACCCTTTCCCGAGAATGTCATTTTTAACGTAACCGGGTCACCGGTTTTTACATTTTCAGGGGTGACTGAGGCGCTCATTTCAAATTTCCCAAGTGCTCCCCTAAATCCCTTCGGTTTTCCCTCCTCAGGCAGCGGCAACACTTTGACAGTGACAGCTTCTGACTTTAATTTAACAGGCTCCGGTCTCAGTGAAGCAAAGACATTGTTAAAGAAATCATCGTTAAACATTCCCCCGGGAGACATCCTCCGATTTTCCCTTATCATGATGTTACAATCCAGTGTGGCAGCCCCAAGTTTCATTGAGCCGCCGGCTGTGGCAGCAAAGGCAGTTGTTGTAAATTCCACAGTTTGATAGGTTAGTCCATTTATGTTTTCAGTGGTTTGAACAGGTTTTTCAAAATTACTGAGTGAAAACCCGCCATCAGCAACCTGTGGAAAGCCTACTTCACGCACTGCAATGTCTCTGACATGGAGTTTAACCTTGACTGTGAATATTTCATTAACATAGACGGCGGTCTTTGACGGCTTTAGGGTTATAAATAATCGGTCTTTCATATCTCCGGCAGCTTTCGTTTTTTGCTGAGACTGCGTTTTTGGCTGCTGTTGAGAAGCGCCTCCCTGACCATCTACCACATTAATCGTTATTGTATTGGAGGAGTATGTCTTACCGTCGTGTTGCACAGAAAACGGGCCTATCTTAAATTCCCCTTTTTTCATCGGCACTAAGGAATAATTATAGGAGACCGAACTTGACATGGAGCCGTTTATGATGGACATCTGGGTGGATGAGCCCATGTAGTTAACAGAGAAATCATCAATCTGTGGCGGATTTGGCTGTGGCACACCCCTGTCTCCTGTAAATGTCAGACTTAACTGAGTACCCTCGCCGATTGCAAGCGTGGTTTTATCCACAGATAACTCAAATTTCAACTCGGCTGCCGACAACTCAAGAGCCGCTGTCAGCAGTATTAACAACAACAGCACTGTCAATTTTTTCATCACTATAATATTATACAAAAAATTGTGGAGTTTGAAAATATTTACCTTGACCCTCGTTAAAATCATATATTACACTCTCATATGAAGCCGATAGTTAAATCCGAGTTTAAATCGGTGCTCTCCTATATCACAAAGGACGGCTCTGAGATACGTGAGCTTATGCATCCATCCGTTCATGGGAATAAAAACCAGAGCCTTGCCAGCGCTATAATTGCCGTAGGGAAAGAAACTTTGTGGCATAAGCATATAGCTACCGAAGAGCTCTACCATGTAGTGTCAGGCACAGGGCTAATGCACATAGATGGTGATGAGTTTGAAGTTAACCCAGGGGACACGATTTTAATAGAGCCAGGGTTACCGCATAAGATAAAAAACACGGCAGTGGAGCCGTTACAAATCCTCTGCGCATCCTCCCCGCCATATAGTCACGATGATACTGTTCTTTTGGCTGACGAATTGAGCAGGTAAAGAAAAGGTTCTTGACGCCATCAGGCTCTGAAAAACCAAACAAAATTATTGATACATCGCAAATTACGCTTGCAAAGTGTCTCACCAATTGATATACTCTAAACATGAGCGGCCAACTTAAAGACATAGAGTTTCTCAACAAAGCAAACTGGTAAAATGAAAGTAGCCAGAGGGCTTTATGGTTCTGAAAATGAGGTATTGTGCGAAGCCTTGCGCCTTCTTGAAAGACGATGACTGTGCTTAAAATATGGTATAAATAGGAGATTTTGTTATGAAATTCAATTTAATACTTGAGCCTGCCGACGAAGGCGGTTTCAACGTTACAGTGCCTGCTTTGGACGGTTGTTTTACACAAGGGGATACTGAAGAGGAGGCCATTGAAAATGCCAAAGAAGCTATACATGCTTATATAGAAGGACTTGAAAAACTGAATCAGATAAAATCAAGGCCTGATGTCATTTTGAAAGAAGTGGAAATGGCTCTTTGAGCAAAACATTCTCCGGAAAAGATGTTGTAAAAGCACTGAGGCGTAAAGGCTTTGTTGTTGACCACATACGGGGAAGCCATATCTTTATGCACAATCTGGGAAAAAACATTTCAGTGGTTGTTCCGTTTCATAAAGAAATAAAAAAAGGAACTCTATGCAACATTATCAAAAAGGCGGGCATTACAATCGATGAACTTAAAAATTTGGTGTAATGATAAACTGAATGAGCAATAAACATTTAGGATCAACGCTCGATGAGTTTCTACACGAGGAGGGCATTTACGAAGCCGCTAAGACGGAGGCGGCTATACGCGTGATTTCGTGGCAGATTGCCGAGGAAATGCGTAAGAAGGGAATTACCAAGCTGGAAATGGCCGCCCTTATGAACACAAGCCGCACACAGGTTGACCGTATTATCAAGGCAAAAGGTAACGTGACAATTGAAACACTGCAACGCGCCGCTGCACTTGTCGGGCGTGAACTTCGCCTTGAATTGGTGTAGCTGACCCGTCTTACAGTTTAACATCTCTCATTACCAGTCTTTAGTAACCTTTGGGTAGCCGCTTTTTTTCTCTTCAGTCATATTATGCTGCAGGCTGTCATTTTCAAGCCCATTTAGAAGCGCCTTTGCCTCCTCTTTTGACATTTGACGAGGCTGCTTACCTTTTTCTCCAGATTTCTTGTCATTATTTTCCGTCTTATTTTCCTGTGGCGATTGTGAAGCATCTTGATTCTCCTTCTTCTCATCGGATTTATCCTGCTTGTCCTTTTTATCGCCTTGCTTGCTTTCGTCTTTGTCTTTTTTATCTTGTCCGTTTTTATCGTCTTTCTTATCCTGATTTTTCTTATCATCTTTTTTGTCGTCTTTTTTATCTTGTTTTTGTTGTTGTTCTTTTAGTTCACGGATTTTTTTAGTAACAAATTCATAATTGTATCTGGCATCCTTGTCTTTGTCGTCAAGTTCCAGTGCCCGTTTGTAATATTGAAGTGCGCCCTCATAAGATGATATTGCCTCATTGGGGTTGCTCTTTTCGGCGGATTTACCCGTCATATAGTGAGTGTTTCCAATGTTATAGTTTGAGCGCATCTCAAGAGATTTATCTTTACTTGACAGCGATTTTGTAAAATGGCTCAGCGCCTTCTGATTGTCACCCTTTTTGTAATAAGCTGTGCCTGCGTTATAATTAGCAACATCTGAGTCAGGGGTCTTTTTGAGAGCATTGTCATATTTTTGGATTGCCTCATCATATTTACCCTTTTTGTTAAGCTCATTGCCCTCACTTACCGGATTATCAAATATCGCTGCATTTGCCAAGTTTGGCGTCATAACAAAAACTACTGCGAATATCAGCATAGCGGCTATATTCATAAAACCCTCTTTCTGTTACCAATCAATGCCTCTATCATTAACAGAAGCAAAGCTGCGGCAAGCGGGTACTGAAATTTTTCATTATAACGCCTTTCCATTTTATCCTCTGTCGCATAATTCTTGCCGCTTGAGATTTTCTCTTCATAGATAATATCAAGCCCAAGGTCGACGCCAGTCGCTTTTATATAAGCCCCGTCCGTAGCAAGCGCAATTTTTTCAAGCGTGCCCTCATCCAGCCGGGATTTGACAATGTTGCCTTCTTCGTCTTTTAAGAAACTCACGCCGCCCTTTTCATCGGTTATCTGAATAAGCTCACCCTCAGCAGTTCCAATCCCTACCGCATATATTTTAATCCCTGCCGCTTTTGCTCTCTCAGCAGCCTCTTTAGTTCCGCCCTCAAGGTCTTCGCCGTCAGTTATCAGAATTAACGACTTCTCTTTTGTGCTTTTTTCTCCCCCTACATTGTAAACTTTTATAGCCTCATCTATTGCGCTTGCAATATCAGTTCCCCCAATTGGAACTGATTTCACGCTAAGGTCGTTTAAGGCAAGTAAAAATCCATTATAGTCAACTGTAAGTGGAGCAAATAGAAAAGCCCGCCCGGCAAATCCTATAAGCCCAACACGGTCGCCCTTGAGTTTCTTTACTAAACCCTCTACGGCAAGTTTGGAGCGTATCAGTCTGTTTGGTTTAACGTCGGTTGCAAGCATACTTTTAGAGATGTCAACCGCTATCAGCACATCGGAGCCGCCTCGTTTGACCTCCTCCAGATGAAACCCAAACTGAGGTCTCATCAGCGCAACAATTGAAAGTAACACAGAAATTACAATAAGAGCAGCCCTTAAATAAACCCTCCGATAACTTAAACCTTGAGTTATATCTTTTAAAAGCTCCGAAGCTGCAAAGCCATTGAGCGCACTCTTCCTGCTTTTAAATGCAAGCACATAAAATATAGCAACCGCTGCAACTACCCACAAAAAATGCGCCAATTGAAAATTCCCAAATCTCACGGCATTGTCCTTAAAAACGTATTTTTAAGCAATATCTCGAACAACAATAAAATAAGCGCAGGTATCAGAAAAAAGTGAAAATACTCCTTGTACTCAAAAAACCGCTTCTCCTCAAAACTGGTTTTCTCAAGTTTATCTATTTCTGCATAAATTTTCTTAAGCGATGCAAAATCCGTTGCTCTGAAGTAGAGCCCTCCAGTAAGTGTTGCTATTGCGGTTAACGTAGCATCGTCAACATCGCTTTGTATATTTTGATAGACGGTGTTACCGAATGGGTCTTTCATGGGATATGGAACGGGGCCCTTTGAACCAGCTCCAATTGTATATACTTTGATACTAAGCGCACGAGCTGCCTCAGCTGCCATCATAGGGGATATAGTGCCAGTGTTGTTTATGCCATCGGTTAGAAGGATGACAACTTTGGACAATGACTTTGTGTCTTTAACTCTGTTTACTGCGGCGGCAAGAGCATTTCCAATGGCTGTGCCGTCTTCAAGCATTCCGATTTTAAGTCTGTCCAGATTTTCAAGCAGATAGTTATAGTCTGTCGTAAGTGGGCTTGCCGTATATGGACGTGCGGCAAAGGCCACCATTGCGATGCGGTCGCCGCTGCGGTTTTTTATAAAATCCTGCACTACCGCCTTTACAGCATCCAGCCGGTTTTGGCGTTTGCCTTTAATTGAAAAATCCTCCGCAAACATACTCGTTGATAAATCTACAGCAAGCGCTATGTCTATCCCTTTTGTCTCAACTGTGGTCATATCAAGGCGGTTTTGCGGCCTTGCCAGTGCCATAACAAATAAAATCACGGCAATTATTCTTAAAATCACGATGTACTTAACTGCTAAGGTTTTAAATGTCGGCGTAATGTCAGCTAAAAGAGTAAACGTGGAAAATCTGATAGTAGGGACAGATATCTTTCGCTCTCTTATAATCAGTAAGGCAACAAGCACGGGTATTAACAGCAGTACCCACGTGTCTTTAAACATGAACGAGGAGGCAGGATGCGCTTTAAAAGTCAAAAACTGTTTAATAATATCCATCATAAAGCTAAGGGCGTCTCCCGCGTCTGATCTACAAACTGTTTAGCGGCTATAAAGCTCATCTCTATCTCATCAGTGGTCGGGCCGTATTTAGCAAATTTGACCATATCCGAGCGGTTTAAAAAATCCCTCAGCAATGCCTTATGTGCCTCAGTAAGCACTGTTGAGTCCTTTACCATAGCAAGAAACTCAATGGTGGTCATCTCAGGCGCTTTAAGGAAAAATCTGTTTTCTATATAGACTCTTACAATTAAGGATAGCTCGGTGAAGTAATCCTTGATTAACCCTGCCGAAATAAGGTTTTTTTCATGAAGTTTACGAAGCGCCTCATACGCTGTTTCATGAGCGCGTAAAGGCGGGGGCAGCTTTCCTTTATTTAGTTTTCTGCGTTTTATCAAATAATAAATCAATGCCGCAAGTGCTAACGCCAGCAGCACTCCGGCTGCAATCCATGAATGAATCGGTTTCCATCCGACATCCTCTATCCCCTTGATGTCGGCAATCTCCGTTGCGTTATCGGGTAGCTGCGTTATAATACTTATACGAATAGGAGGAGTCTTAGCTTCTTTCAAAAACCCGCCATCTTTATACTTTATCGTGTAGGCAGGAATCGTATATTGCCCGACAGTAAACCCTCTCATCACATACCATTTAGAATACACTTTAGTAAATATGCCGCTTGTCTTTGTGCCGCTACTTACAACCGTTAGGTTATCAACGCTGCTGCCAAGGTCAGGGAATTCCGCATCATGTGCGATTGAAATTGTATAGGTAAACTTTTCGCCGATTGCCACAGAGTCTTTGTTTACCGATGCCACAGGGTCAGTCGCTGAGGCAAAAGACGTGTGTGCCGTGATGAGAATAAAAAATATTGATAAAATGAATGTTAATGTCTTTATAGTTAACATTGCTAATAAAAAACTGGATTCCTGCCTTCGCAGGAATGACAGAAAAAAAAAGGAATGGCAGAAAAAGAAAACCCCTCCTTTGTCATTCTCGCCCCTTAATTTGTCATTCCCGCCCCTTAATTTGTCATTCCCGCCCCCGAGCGGGAATCCAGTCCTTTTTTCCACTTTAAAAAACATAGAAACCCACCTTCTTAGAATCCTGAAAACCCTCTACCATAGTTAACTTAATAAGCATTTTAATCATAACACATCAATAATGTCCTAATTTCCACTCTCTCATTTTGAAAAATTTAATCAATGTCTTTAAATAATGCACATCCGTGTTTATATCAATGTGGTCAATGTTACAGGTTCTAAACATACGCTTGCGCTGGTTAAATATTTTCAGAGCGTTGTCACTATACTCTTTTCTCAGTTTTTTATTTGATGTATCAACAAGCAAAGTCTCGCCGGATTCGGCGTCCTCAAGCGTAATCATTCCGGCGTTGGGCATCTCCAGTTCAATTGGGTCGGTAAGAGTTACCGCTATGACGTCATGCCTTTTATTGGCAACTGCGAGGGCTTTTTCGTAATTTTTTGCGTGAAAATCTGAGACAATAAAAACAACTGCTTTTCTGTGAGTAATCTTATTTAGATATTCTATAGCTGCAGCAATGTCAGTGCCTTTACCTGTAGGCTCATAATAGAGGGATTCCCGCACGACTCTGAGGATGTGTTTTAGTCCCTTAGCTGGTGGAATGAGCTTTTCCACCTTATCGGTAAAGGCGATAAGCCCAACCTTGTCGTTATTTTTATTGGCGGAAAGCGCCAGCACAGCACAAAGCTCTGCGGCAAGGTCACGCTTAAGTCTGTTGACTGTGGCAAAAGAACACGAACGGGATAGATCAAGGAGAAACATAATAGTAAGCTGCCGCTCCTCAACAAATTTTTTGATAAACGGCTCTCCCATTCTTGCCGTCACGTTCCAGTCTATGGAGCGGATGTCATCTCCAGCAACATACTGACGCACCTCATCAAACTCCATCCCCATGCCCTTAAACACACTCCGGTAATGACCAGTAAAAAAATCGGCAGCCATTCGGCGGGTCTTCAACTCCACCCTGCGGATGTTTTTAATTATCTCAGGCGTCAGCATATTGGTTCTATGGGACAGCCACCTCTTCAAAAATACGGCGTACTATATCGTCAGAGGTTACATTCTCGGCCTCTGCCTCATAGCTAACCACTACGCGGTGGCGTAAAACGTCATGCCCAATTGTCTTAACGTCCTGCGGCGTAACAAACCCTCTGCCCTGCATAAATGCGGCGGCTTTTGAGGCAAGAGCCAAATAAATTGTAGCACGCGGAGATGCTCCGTATTGAATCAAACCGGAAAGGTCAGCAAGTTTATAGTCTTGCGGCTTACGTGTAGCAAAGACAATATCAACGATGTATTTCTCAATTTTTTCATCCATATAAATCTCATCTATAACCTTCTGAGCATCAATGATTTCCTTTGGAGTAACGACAGTTGAGACGTTAACATCGGGGGATGTAAAAGCCATCAGTTTTAGGATTTTATGTTCCTCGTCGATGGTTGGGTAAGTGATTTTAACTTTCAGCATAAAGCGGTCAGTCTGCGCCTCAGGGAGAGGATATGTGCCCTCCTGTTCAATCGGATTTTGCGTGGCAAGCACCAGAAACGGCTCGTTGAGTTTATATGTGTTATCGCCTATAGTCACTTGCCTCTCCTGCATAGCCTCAAGGAGAGCGCTTTGTACTTTAGCAGGTGCGCGGTTTATCTCATCAGCCAGTATGATGTTAGAGAACACAGGGCCTTTCTTAGTTGTGAACGTCCCCTCTTTAGGGTTATACACCTGAGTGCCTATGATGTCGGCAGGGAGCAGGTCGGGCGTAAACTGGATACGTTTGAATCCGGTACTTATGGCCTTTGCAAGGGCTTTAACGGCAGTGGTTTTGGCAAGTCCCGGCACACCCTCTAAAAGCACATGACCATTAGCCAAAATTCCTATAAGCAGCCGCTCAAGAAGCTCCCGCTGCCCAACTATCACCTTTTCCAGCTCCGACAAAAGCAGGGTTACAAACGCACTTTCCCTTTTGACCTTTTCGTTAATCGCAATGATGTCCTTGTCGGCCATCTCTCTTTGACCTCCCGTTTATTTAAAAGTGTTGTCCTTAAAGCTATCCTAATGTATTAAATGCTTATGCCCTTAGCTCCGCAAAGAAAAAACTGGATTCCTGCCTTCGCAGGAATGACAAGAAAAAGAAAAGGAATGACAAGAAAAAGAAAAGGAATGACAGAAAAAGAAAATCCCCTCCTTTGTCATTCCCGCCTCCGAGCGGGAATCCAGTCCTTTTTAAGGTATCCTTAGCTGACATAAAACCATGTACCTGAGTTAAGTATATAAGCATCATGTATTATTTTACAGTTTTGTAGAAAAATTTTCAAATTGAATTAAGTTTAGAGATATAGTAAATGGCAGAAGGGTGATTTAACCCCATACGTATTTTCTTCTCTTTCTGTGGTGCAGGTATTTTTCAGCCGAAAGAGCGGCGACACATCCGTTTGAGGCGGCAACCAGTACCTGCCGGACTTCTACACAGGTGACATCCCCTGCGGCAAAAACGCCCTCAAGATTAGTTTCCATCATTCTGTTAGTTATCACACACCTATCGTCGCTTATATCTACGGCAAAATTCAGAAAGTCAACAATCGGAGTATTTCCATGAAGATACATAAACACGCCGTCCATTGGCAAAATCTCTTGCTCGTTTGACAACTTATCCACAAGCACAATGCTTTCCACTATTTCACTGCCTCTGATTTCCTCAATTCTCTTGTTTATGAGCACCTTTATATCTTGAGCGATCAACTGCGGATTATCACGGAGTTTGCGATTATCAGTCTGTGCAATCAGAGATACCTTATCGGTAAAGCGTCTAAGCACAAAGGTCTCTTTCACTGCCTCATCAGATTCTCCCACTATGCACACGGTTTTGTCTTTGTAAAAGGCAGCGTCACACACGGCGCAATAGCTGACACCTCTGCCAAGGAATTCCTTTTCGCCTTTAAAAGATGGTTTCCGTCCCATTGCTCCTGTGGCAATTATGACTGAGCGCCCCTTATAAACGCCCTCCATTGTAAAAACCTCTTTTATCGGGTTATCGAGCAGTGCTCCTATAACTTGACTCTCCACATACTCAGCGCCAAAGGTGACGGCTTGTGCTCTGAAAATATCAAGAAGCTCAGCGCCAGTTAACGGCTTAGTAATGCCGGGATAATTCTCTATCTTATTTGTAAATGCCAGCGCTCCTGCTGTCTTTGATTTATCCAGCACTACGGTTTTTAGCGCAAGCCGAGACAAGTATTGTGCGGCAGAAAGCCCTGCCGGTCCACCCCCTATTATTATACAATCGTATAAGTGCTCTTGTTCAGACATTTTTCTACACCTCTTAAAATCTTTTTATAACGCTATAATACGTATCTCTTTGTGCCGGGGTAAACCCCGCAGCCCTTACAGCTTCTATTATATCATTTTTTGTTACTGTATAGGTAACCCCAGCAGCTTTTACCACATTTTCTTCTATCATTGTGGAGCCAAAATCGTTAGCTCCAAACCTAAGCCCCGTCTGCGCTATTTTTAGTCCCTGCGTTACCCACGACACTTGGATGTTTTTTACGTTATCAAGATACAGACGGCTTAGGGCAAGCACCCGTAGATAGTCAACTGCGGTTGCAAGCTCTGACTTTTGACCAAGCGCTGAGTCTCCGGGTTGAAATGTCCATGGGATAAATGCGGTAAACCCTTTGGTCTCATCCTGAAGCGCTCTTACAGCATCAAGGTGTTCCACAATATCCTCAACAGTTTCCACCGAGCCAAACATCATAGTGGCAGTCGTCCTCATGCCAAGCTTATGCGCCTCACGCATTACGCTAAGCCAAGCCCCAGATTTTATTTTCTTTGGGCTTACAGCCTCACGAACTCTGTCAGACAGAATCTCAGCACCACCTCCGGGAATTGAGTCCAGCCCCGCCGATTTCAACTCCGATAGGGTATCTTTAATGGAAAGCCCGCTCTTTTTAGCCATGTCGCATATCTCAGGAGGAGAGAAACCATGTATGTTGATTGTAAACCTGTCCTTAATTTTCTTAAGCATACCGGTAAAAAAGGAAAGTCCGAGATCAGGGTGCAGTCCGCCCTGAAGGAGAATCTGTGTGCCCTCGCAGGCAATGGTTTCCTTAATTTTTTTGAATAGTTCTTCTTCGCTTATAATGTAAGCTGAAGGGTCGCCGGGTTTTTTGAAAAACAAACAAAAACTGCACTCATTTACACACACATTGGTGTAGTTGATGTTCCTATCAACTATAAAGGTGACAGTCTTATCTGGGTGAAGTGACGCCCTGACAGAGTCGGCTGCCTTACCAAGCTCAAGAGTTGAAGCAGTGTTAAAAAGTTCCAGCGCTTCTTTTTGGGTAATTCTGGTCACTACGTGACCTCTTCATATAGGGCGGTTCTTTCAACAGGGATTTTACCGGCTTTTCTTATTAGATTTTCTATTTCGGCAACTGTCAATTTCTCGGCTGATTTAGCGCCTGCACTGTGGGCAATTTTTTCTTGAATGACAGTGCCGTCAATATCGTTAGCGCCAAAAAGCAGGGCAACCTGAGTTAATTTTTCGCCAAGCATAATCCAATAGGCCTTTATGTGGGGAAAGTTATCAAGGTACAGGCGGCTTATGGCAATGGTTTTAAGGTCGTCAATAGCAGAGTGAAAGCGAGTGCCTGAAACTCTGCCGTTAGGTTGATACGAAAGCGGGATAAATGCAAAAAAGCCGTGGGTTTTATCCTGAAGGTCTCTAAGCTCAGTGAGATGTGAAACTCTGTCCTCAAACGACTCAATGTGACCGTAAAGCATCGTAGCGTTGCTTTTTATTCCCAGAGAGTGGGCTATCTGATGAATATGTAACCAAGCTTCAGCTGAGATTTTCTCAGGACACAGGGCATTTCTCACTGAGCCTGCAAAAATTTCGGCACCGCCTCCAGGCAGCATATCAAGACCGGCATTTTTCAGGATTTGCAGAGTTTGCTCAATTGTCAAACCGCTTAGTTTAGACATATAGTCTATCTCCACTGCGGTGAAGGCTTTTATATAAACGTGGGGGAAGTTTAACTTTATCTGGCTTAGGAGATTAACGTAGTAATCAAATGGCCACTTGGGGTGAAGTCCGCCAACAATGTGAAGTTCTCTGAAAGGGTCATCGGAGTGTTTAAGCATATTGATAATGTCGGAAACTGTGTGTTCAAAGCCGCCCTCATCGCCGGTTGAACGGCTGAAGGAGCAGAATTTACACCGATTTACACACAGATTAGTTGGGTTAACATGGTGGTTTCTTGAGTAATAGACCTTGTCACAGTGAATCTGTTTTGACTTAAAATCAGCCAATTGTCCAAGTGTAAAAATATCATCGCTTTCAAAAAGGAATAGACATTCCTCTTGGGTTAATCTCACACCGGCACTGACTTTTTCCTGAATGCGGCTAATCATACTCTCTTTAAGTCTAATATATTCGACAGCGATTATGCAAAATATAATTTTAATGCAGCTATAGTATAATATAACGGATTATAAATTAGGAGGCAGAGATGTCAGTAACTAACTTCAATACGTCAAACCAAACGTTTCGCAAATTAATGGGAAACGGATTAGTATATACCGTACCAATGTTTCAGAGGGATTACTCGTGGACAGAGGAGGAATGGGATGACCTGTGGCAGGATATAATGCAAACTGTGGAACCCGATGAAGAGCAGGGTCACTACATGGGTTACCTTGTGCTGCAGTCTAAGAGTGAAAGAAACTACAATATCATAGACGGACAGCAGCGGATTACTACATTAAGCCTAATTGTATTAGCCGTGTTAAATAATCTGCAAAACCTTATTAAGAAAAGTATTGATGCTGTCAATAATAACCGCAGAGTTGGCGCGCTAAGAGATACCTACATTGGATACCTTGACCCAGTGACACTGGTTCCAAGCTCAAAATTAAAACTCAACCGCCACAATGACAGGTTTTATCAAACCTACCTTGTACCTCTTGATATCCCCTCCAAACGAGGTCTTAAAACCTCTGAACAGTTACTTCGTAAAGGGTTCGAGTGGTTTGACAAAAAGATTAATGCTAAATTTGACAAAACTAATAACGGTGCCGAATTGGCTCGTTTTCTTGATAAGTTAGCAGACCGCCTTTTTTTTACTGTCATTTCCGTAAATGACGAGTTAAATGCTTTTACCGTGTTTGAAACGCTAAATGCAAGAGGTGTGCGGCTATCAGCTACCGATTTGCTTAAAAACTACCTTTTTTCAGTTGTCCACAGCTCGGGCAGTCATGAAAATGAAATCAGCTCTCTTGAGGATCACTGGGAGAACATAGTAGATAAACTTGGAAGCGAAAGTGTCCCTGATTTTCTTAGAGTTTTTTGGAACAGCTACAACCCGTTGGCACGTCACTCTGAGCTCTTTAAAACTATCAGAAAAAATATTAAAGACAAAGCTGACGTATTTTCACTAATACGAAAAATGGATAAAAAATCAGATATCTACATAGCCTTAAGCGATGCCAATAACTCTTTGTGGACGCATGAACAGAAGAAGTACATTAGCCAGCTAAAAATGTTCAATGTCAAACAACCTTATTCCATGTTGTTAGCTTCTAAAGAAGTTTTTAATGATGACGATTTTACACGGATTCTAAGAGCGTGTACTATTGCCTCATTTCGCTACAATATAATAGGAGCTCTTCCTCCAAACGAACAAGAGCGGGTATATAATGCTATGGCAGTGAGAATTTCAAAAAGAGAGTTGGATAATGCAAAAGATATAATCCATTCTCTACGTTCAATTTACCCATCAGATGAGCAATTTCATATGGCTTTTGCAGAAAAACAATTTCGTACCTCGCGAAACCTGAAGGTTGTCCGTTATATACTGTTTGAAATTGAAAAAAACATCTCAGGCAAAGATTACGATCAAAACAGCGATCGGTACAACATTGAGCATGTTCTTCCTAAAAGTCCAGAGGATAACTGGCCGGAGTTTACTGATGAACAGGTAGAAAACTATCTTTACTGGATTGGTAATATGACTCTTTTGACAGCAGGGCCAAATCGTGACATCGCTAATATGTCATATCAACAAAAGATAGCATTTTACGAACAAAGCGAATTTGAAATTACAAAGAGCATTCCTTTGGAACATAAAGAGTGGACGCCTGACAGAATAGTTTCCCGTCAAAGGTGGCTTGCAAAACAGGCTGTGGCAATTTGGCGGATTCCGGAGTTATCATAGGGGTAAGTTTAATTAATGCTCTGCTATACAAGGATCAACAATTGCAGCCTCTTTAAACCCTTTTGCTCTTATTATACAGCTTTGACACTCTTTGCAGGGCGTTCCTGTGGGGCCAGGGTCATAGCAGCTTAGTGTTAGAGCAAAATCCACTCCAAGTGATGTGCCAAGTTTTATAATTTCTGCCTTTGACAAATAAATGAGCGGCGCATGGATTTTAAACTTTGCACTATGCTCCACTCCTGCCTTTGTTGCCAGATTTGCCATAGCCTCAAAAGCCCTGAGATATTCGGGGCGGCAATCGGGATAGCCGCTATAGTCAACTGCATTGGCTCCAATAAATATATCAGCTGCGCCTGTGGCTTCAGCTAAGGCAAGGGCAAAGGAAAGAAAAATCGTATTTCTTGCAGGCACATATGTGATAGGAATTGATTTAGAATGAGAGTTGCCTTTAGGCACCTCAATGTCAGAGGTAAGAGCTGAGCCTCCGATTTCTCTTAAATCAAAAGTCAAAACAGTGTGTTTTTTAACTTTAAACTGTGCGGCTATGCGGCCTGAAAATTGGAGCTCTATCTTATGTCTTTGTCCGTAATCAAACGACAGCGCATGAACGTCATACCCCTCAGATGCGGCAACGGCAAGGGTTGTGGAGGAATCCACACCGCCGCTAAGAAGAACTACTGCTTTTTTCACCTGTCTTTTTTCCGATTTTTGGCTCCTCGCCTTTGAGAAGTTTGGCAATATTTCCCCTGTGTTTATAAAAAATCAGAAGAGCCAATATTAGGCTGAAGTTAAGTTTATCAAATATCTGACCATATATGAAAAGGGATGCAAATGGTAACAGTGCAAACGCAACAAGAGCCGACAACGAAGAGTATCTTGTAATCATAGCCGTGATAATCCACGTGAGTCCAACAAACACACCGGCATAGGGCATAAAAAACAGAACGGTTCCGATGCTTGTTGCAACCCCTTTACCGCCTTTAAATTTCATAAATATAGAGAAATCGTGGCCTAGTACGGCAAATATGCCCATAAGTCCTATGGCTATATCGCTCTGTCCGGTTAGTTTGCCAATTAGCACGGCAACAGCGCCCTTAAGTGAATCTCCAAGGAAAGTTAAGAGAGCCGGCAGTTTCCCCACTGATCTCAGCACGTTTGTGGCACCGATGTTACAGCTTCCAACCTTTGTCAAATCCACACCCTTTGTTTTGGCTATTACCACGCCAAAGGGTATTGAGCCCAAAAGAAAAGAAAGTAACAGATATAAAACCATCAAATCCTCCTCCAAAACACTACCGTATATTGCACACCTGAGATAACGGCAAGAACCACAGAAATCCAGATAAACATAAGCCCAATAGTGTAGAAGTTAAACCAGCTAAAGAGATTACTCTCCACTATCATACAGAGGATTCCAGCTATTTGGGCTCCCGTCTTAAGTTTACCGCCGAGTTCGGCCTTTATCACAATATCTTTTGAAAGTGCCACAACTCTTAGTGTTGTGACAAGAAACTCCCTGACAATTATCACCACAGCAGGCCATATAGAAAGATAGCCTATATCGACAAGAAGTATGAGGGCGGCAATGACAAGAAACTTATCCGCAATTGGATCCATTATGATGCCAAACGTTGTAACCTGCCCGGAGCGTCTTGCCAGATATCCATCCAGAAAATCCGTAATTGCAGCGAGTCCAAACACCGCAGCCCCTGCTATCGGCTGCATCGGAGTTACGTACAGAAACACCGGTATCAGCAAAATCCTGCTTAACGTCAACACTGTGGGAACATTGAGACGTATCGATTTCATTTTGAGCTCTTCTGTCATATTCGCTTATCCACTATTCCCTGCAACATTCACTCAGCAAGTTTAACATATCGGAGAGCACTTTGCATGTTTTATACGAAAATCTGTAAACATTAAGGGTTGCACTCACCAGTCAGCTTCAACAGTCTCCCTTATGTTCCATAGTCATCATTAAAAAGCCGGAAAAATGTCCGTTGTCCGGAGCAAGTGAAGGATCAACGTGTTGTTTCATCTCATTTATGACATCCCTATATTTTTTGTAGAATTGATATGTAGGATTAGGTTTATACTCAAGCCCTTTCAAATCAAAAAACTCAATAATACCCTTGACTGTCGTAGGCTTCATGAATACTTCCGTTTGAGGATATACATAAAAAGGACATACAGACACCAAAGACCACTTTGCCAGCTTTCCAGCTTTGAATGCTTTAACAAGCAGTTCAAACCCTGAATCTTGATCGGAGTAAAGAAGTGTAAATAGGGCATTTGCCATTTGCTCCTGCATATATGAGGGCAGGGCTTTTGCAAAATCCCGAAATTTAGGCTTTTCAAATATTGAAATTAACGAGGAGCGGGTAACTATTTGGATCATTCCGGTTACAATATCTGATGGATTTTCAAAGTTTGCTTTATCAAAAAGTTTGCATGCAAGTTCTGTCATTTGAACAAGTTTATGTTTTTTTGCAATTTCCTGGATAATTGGGTTTGAAAATCCCCCTGGATAGATATCGAAAAAATCCTGCTCAGCCTGTTTAAGTTTTGCTATATTCATTATTAAACCATCCTCCTTCTATGTCTGCTCACAATTTTACTTTTATAGTATATCTTGTTTACAGCACTATAGTGTAAGTCAACATATTATAAAAAAAATTAAATGCTTATTGAGTTAACTCCGGCAGATGGTGTTTTGTCAGCAAATGATATATTTAAAAGAACTGGATTCCCGCTCGGAGGCTGGAATGACAAAGTAGGGAATGCTTTTTCCTGTCATTTTTTTTCTTGTCATTCCTGCGAAAGCAGGAATCCATTTTTTATTAACGGAGTTAACTGCATAGGCAATAAAATTTATTACAATTTAACATTTGCTTTTTTACACCGAAAAAAGAAAGAATATTACTCAATGGAACCTGTGCCGATAAAACCATGGATTGACGTAACGTTGACCCTTAGTACGGATATGGTGGTGTGGAGGGGGGATCCGCCTTTTTACATCAGAAAAAAAAAGACTATGGAAAGAGACAATATGAATCTTTCAGAAGTTACTATGAGCGTTCACGCCGGCACTCATATGGACAGCCCTCTGCATTTTATCAAAGACGGTCTGTCAATAGACCAAATGCCTATAGCAACCACAGTAGGTCACTCAAGAGTAATCTGCATAAATGACAGGGAATCCATAAAAGCAGATGAACTTAAAAAACACGCCATTAAAGAAGGACAACGGATCCTGTTTAAAACGGTTAACTCAACAGAACATTTAAAGAGGCCGCAATTTTATGAAAAATATGTCTATCTAACAGAAGAAGGAGCAGACTATCTCGTTTCCTGTAAAATCAGTTTAGTTGGAATTGATTATTACTCAATCGCACAGTGTGGAAGCTCCGAGCCTGTACACAGAACGCTGCTTGGCGCCGGCATATGGATAATTGAAAGCCTTGATTTATCAGAAGTCTCAGAGGGAAATTACGACCTCGTATGTCTTCCTCTAAAAATAGCAGACAGTGACGGCTCCCCTGTAAGAGCAATTTTGAGAAAGCTGCAGTAGGCTTGCTTACGGCACTACAGAGTATAGATAAAAATACTTCCGCTATATCGCCTTTTCAAAAATCCTGAAGGTTTTGTAAAGCGAGCCGCCAATCATCTTTACCAACATCTGAACGGGCAGGTTGTCTTCAAGTATCCATGAAAACTCAACAGACTTAAACCCGTGCTTGCGGCAGCCCTTAAATCCCTCTCTGAAAAGCAATGCGTCAACTCCACGGTTTCTGTACCCTGCCCTTATGCCCAAAAGCAAGAGCCGTGTCCCTTTGATTTTTCGTGAGTAATACAGCGCTTTAGCTATTGTAATAGGATTGAGCTTGCCCATCATTTTCCTTAAAACAATATTAAAATCTGGGAAAAGCCCTAAAAATCCAATCGGCTCGCCATTTTTTGAAGCTACCAAAGCCGTATCCGGCTCTATAATCTGACTAAGCCGTTTGCCAATATAAGTTAGCTCCTCGTCCGTTAGCGGGATGAAGCCCCAGTTTTTCTCCCATGCGCTGTTATACACCTCTTTGAATTTCGCAAGCTCCTCATTAAAGTGCCGCTTATCTATCTTTGTCACAGTGACGCCGCTTTTTTCAGCTATCTGCGCCACCCGCTCAACTTTCTCCGGCAGTGCCTCCGGTATGTCTGTTATATAGGCATAGAGGTCTTTAGACTTGCTCATTCCGCAGCTTTCCATAAGAGCCATGTAATAGACCGGATTGTGCGGAGTCATCAGAACCGGAGGATGCTCAAACCCATCGATAAGAAAGCCGCATTCCTCGTTTGTTGAAAAATTCATAGGCCCACGCATCACAGAAAGCCCGGCTGATTTCAAATACACTGCCGCAGTATCAAGAAGCGATTTAGCAACCAACTTATCATCGATAGAGTCGTAAAACCCAAAAAACCCGACGCCATCGTTGTGAAATTCCAGATGTCTCCGGTTTACTATTGAAGCAATGCGCCCAACACAGTCATTGTTACGAAAGGCAAGATAATACTTAACATCGGCGTGTTTAAAAAACGGGTTTTTCTCTGCCGAAAGATGCTCTTTCAGGTCACGGGTAAGTTCAGGGGTAAAGAATGGATCGTCTTTGTGAAGTGTAAGTGGAAATTTGATAAAATCCACAAGCTGCCGCTTATTTGTTACCTCTATTATCTGCATATCACTACTTGATAACACCAAATGCTCTACCTGTTTTTTGAAAAGCGCTCAGAATAATATCAAGATGCTCATCCGTGTGAGTTGCCATAAAACTTGTCCTTACAAGCGACATTCCAGGTGTGACGGCAGGCGGGACTGCTACATTTACAAACACCCCCTCATCAAGCAGCATCTTACACATCTTATAGGCCAGCTCATCCTCCCCAACGATTACAGGCACAATGGGGGTCTGTGATGGTCCTGTCTTAAACCCCATAGACTTAAACCCATCCATCATCTTTCTTGTGTTTTTCCAAAGTGTCTCTATTCGCTCCGGCTCGCTCTCTATTATATCTAATGCGGCACTTACTGTGGCCACCGTTGCAGGAGTTGGACTGGCGCTGAAAATTAAAGACCTTGCAAAGTGCTTTATATAATGTATTATAGCCTCACTGCCTGCTATAAAGCCGCCCACCGAGGCCAGTGATTTGCTGTAGGTTCCCATGATAAGATCCACATCAGCCTCTAAACCAAAGTGCTCCACCGTGCCCCGTCCAGTCCTGCCAAGTACCCCTATTCCATGAGCGTCATCTACCATTATTTTGGAATTGTACTTTTTTGCAGCAGTCACTAACCCGGGCAGGTTCACTATGTCGCCCTCCATGCTAAATACGCCGTCAACCACGGTAAGAGTGTTCCTTCCGCTCTCTGATACATCCTTTAGCACCCTCTCATAGTCGTCCATGTTGTTATGACGAAACTTCTTAACCTCCCCATAGGAAAGCCTGCAGCCATCTATGATGCTCGCATGGTCCATCTTATCTAAGACAACGGTATCATCTTTCCCGACAAGGGCTGAAATAACGCCGAGATTTACCTGAAAACCAGTCGTAAAAATGAGAGCCGCCTCTGTCCGCATAAATTGAGCCAGCTTATTTTCTAAATCAACGTGTATATCCAGTGTGCCGTTTAAAAACCTTGAACCGGCACAACCTGTGCCATACTTTCTTATTGCCTCAATGGCTGCCTCTTTAACCTTAGGATGATTAGCAAGCCCAAGGTAGTTGTTTGACCCGGCCATGACAACCTGCCGCCCGCTTATCGTGACAACCGGCTCCTGGGCGCTTTCAATCATTCTGAAATACGGATAAAGTCCCAGCGCCATAACATCTCTTGCCCGGGTAAATTTAGAGCACTTATCAAATATAGATTTTGAGTTTTCTACTACAGCCATTTGTGTAACCTGTACCAGTTTGCTGTCCACTTTATTCCCTCTCTCAAAGTTACCTCTGGTTTAAATGAAAAATCATTCACAGCATCTTCACAATTACATGTCCAGTGCGTGTGCTTAAGCTCAGTCATCTTGTCAGAGTTTATTATGCTTGTTTTAGTTAACTTTTGTATAATGTTAGCAATAAAAGGAATTGCACTTTTTGGAATGCGGAGTTTAATGTACTTGCATTTAAGCTCACTGGCTATCGTGTCGGTAAGAAACTCGTTAGAATACGTTTCTGTATCGGTTAGATAGTATGTTTTTCCGATAGTTTTCTCGGTCTTTACCGAATTTGCAATACCTCTTGCCAAATCTTCAACATAGATAAAGGAATAGAACGATTTGCCCCAATAGGGCAGGTATCCTCGTTTAACCATCTTAAAAAGCATATAGAAATCCCTGTCCCTTGGGCCGTAAACCGCAGGCGGTCTTATTATGGTAACCGGTATCTCATCACTTTGTCTTATGACAGCCTCCTCGCCCTGAAGCTTACTCCTGCCGTATTCGGAGACCGGATTAGGCGGTGAGCAGGGACAGAGCGGCACCCCATCCATAGATGGTCCTCCAACTGCAAGACTGCTTATATAGACAAATCTTTTTACGTTTTTGTTGTATTTGATCACATTTTTTATCAGATTCTCCGTTCCGGTTGCGTTTGTAGAATAGAAGTCGTTGGTGTTTGCAGCCTTTGTTAAACCGGCAAGGTGAAACACATAATCAAACTCATCAGTAAGCTTATGGAGAATCTCATGTTTTAAACAGTCACCAAGTATTTTTTTAACTGGATAATTCTCTATCCACTTCAAATCAGAGTCGCCTCTGACAAGGCATGTGACATAGTACCCTTGCCCTACCAGCTCCTCTACAAGGTGGCTTCCTATAAAACCAGTTGCTCCGGTTACGAGTGCTTTCATAAGTCAGTACAATTATATACGATTTCAGAGTCTTTTTTCTTGTGTTTTTGTTTATACTAAGAAATTATTATTTTGAGCTCAAATATCAAGGAAAATACTCAACATGGAAAAAACCGAACAGACAGCAGTAATTGAAGCTCTTCTGTTTATAGCTGGAGACCCGCTCTCTGCGGGTGATATAAAAGGGCTTACAAATTTAACGGATGCTGAGATATTGTCCTCCTTGACAGACCTTATAAGAGCCTACAAGGAAAGAGACGGCGGTGTTGTGATAACTGAAATAGCCGGCGGCTATCAAATGACAACAAATCCCGCTTATGCGCAGTGGGCAAAGGTGCTAAAGAAGACAAAATCTCTGGGGAAACTCTCCATTGCAGCCCTTGAAACTCTTTCCATTGTAGCATACAAACAGCCCATAACACGGGTTGAGATAGAGGAAATACGCGGCGTCGGTTCCGATTGGACTATAAAAATATTGCTTGAAAGAAATTTGGTAAAAATCACAGGTCGCAAAGATGCACCCGGGAAACCCCTGCTTTTTGGTACCACAAGAGAGTTCCTTCAGTACTTTGGTCTTAAAGATATTGCAGATTTGCCAACACTTAAGGAATTCACAAAAGATGTGTAATACAAGTGTATATGCAAATGAATTTGACTGACTACACCAGAATGTTTATTTTGAATAATTAGTTACTAAAATCACCACTTCTTGATAAAAATGTATAATCAATGATATATTTCATTGTGGTGGAATTGACACAATGAAGATGCGAGTGCTCAGATTGTCAGGGGCTATGGTAGGTAAACCTCTTGACAGGCCGCTGTATGACGAAAATGGTCAATTAATGCTCGGGCGCGGCTATGTCGTGACAGATAAAGACATTGCTCGGATATCCCGTGCACTTGTGGTAGATGCTGAGGGCGATGATGTCATACCGGAAGAGGACGAAGACATTGACATAGAAAAGATAGTTGACTCTGACCTGCCATTTGAAAACCTTGACCTTCTAAGTATAAAAATAGACGGACTCTTTGAAAATTTAACAAGAGAGAAGGAATTTCAAAAGAAGATTCGCAACTCAGCCAAAATTGTACAAGACGTTTGTAGCATTGATGAGGACTTAGCCCTTGGAACCATTATGCTTGAACATGACTCCCGATATACGGTCAAGCATCCTATTCATACTGCTATAGTGTGCGAAATAGTGGCAAAAAAACAGGGCTGGAGTCAGGAGGGTCGTTCCTCTCTGATATGTGCCGCTTTAACTATGAATGTGGGAATGGTAGAGCTCCAAGAGAGACTCCACTTTCAGGAGGAGGCACTGTCGCCATATCAGAAAGAGGAGATAAACAGACACCCGTTAGAAGGTGTTAAGCTGTTGAAACGGCTTGGCATTACAGATGACCAGTGGCTTACCGCTGTGCTTCAGCACCATGAGATGCTTGACGGTACAGGGTATCCTTCAAAGCTTAAGGACAAAGCGATAACGGAGGCAGCAAGAGTGATAGCGCTGGCTGACATCTACTGTGCCAGAGTCTCCGGCAGATATTACCGTCAGCCTCTGCTTCCAACGGTTGCGCTTAAGGAGCTGTTCTTAAATAAAAATGACAGTCTTGACCCTGATCTTTCTGCTGTATTTATTAAAAATCTTGGTATTTATCCTCCAGGGACTTACGTGCAACTGGCAAATAATGAAATGGCAATTGTCACCCAAAGAGGAGAAAGAATCAACGCTCCGATTGCCTACACAGTCCTTAGAAGTAATAACACTGTGCCGACAGTGGCAATTAAGAGAGATACATCGCTTGATGAATTTGCTGTAAAAACCATAGTTCCGCCCTCTAAGGTAAAAGTTGTGATAAACCGTTACCAACTATGGGGATACGGTGCGTTTAAACGCCCAAAGGTCGCAAAACGCAAGCAGCAAAGAGTACAGGTCACAATTGCCGCAAAGGTGCTTGAGCTTGCTACAATTTCAACATATGACGCCGTTATTTTAAACATAAGCCAAAAGGGATGCTTCATTAGAATTCAAACTGCTACGGATAAGGAATTCCAATACAATAAGGAGTTCTATATAACTTTTCGGCTACTCAACAGAACTATGGAAAACATACAAGCCATGTCAAGAACAATTCAGCGCAAAACCGATCACTCACTTATCGGTATGGAATTTATAGAACTGTCAACCGAAAATAGCGGAATTATCAAAACGTTCCTCAATTCACAGTCTTAATATGTTTCTGTCAGACGTTTGGAGTTTGAACCAAGTACCCTAATTCTATTAAAGGATATTGAGCACGTCATGAGTACCTATACAGTAAAGCCTGTACAGGTTTTCTTCTTTTGTAAAAACGCAGCGGTAGAACTTATCCACGTATAATTCCCAAATTGCCTATGCAGTTAGCTCCGCAAACAAAAAAATGGATTCCTGCCTTCGCAGGAATGACAAGAAAAAAAGGAATGACAAAAAAAAGAAATGGCCCCCCTTTGTCATTCCCGCCTACGAGCGGGAATCCAGTCCTTTTAATTGTATCATTTGCTGACTGAAAAAAATCTACAGGAGTTAACTCAATAAGCATTATTCCCAATAATCTGTTCCCTGAATTTTATGAATCTTCAAAGATGGGTGTTTAGGATTTTCCTTAAGATACTTGAATTGCTTTTTAAATTTTTTTTTAATTTCTTTAGGAAGGTTATCAAAATCAGACCAAAACTCCGGCTCTACGTCAACAATAATAACGCTTTTCAATATGTGCCGGTTTTTTTCTCAAGTATTTCTATAAACTCGTCTATAGTATGACGATCATAATTACCTGCTTTGAAGTTTTCCTGAGCGCTGCCTATTCGCTGTTGTATCTCTGGTTTCCAAAACCAACTGCGAGAGCGCATATCATTAACCGCAGGCTCTAATATCAGTTTTCCATCTGCTACCGAAACAGAGAGAGTATCCCCCTCGTGTATGTTTAAATCTACTCTTACAGCCTTAGGGATTGCTACCCGACCCTTTGATGACACTTCTCATAATTAATATTAAAATATTCTTGTTTTTTTGTCAATACTTACACCTTTCATCTTTTTAAAATTACTTTTTTAAAGCCGAATTGCTATAATCAGAAAAGACTTATTCACAGGAGGTTTGGCTATGACACAGTATAAGATTCATCCCATCGTGATGGGGTCAAAGTTGTTTGATAAAACCATGATGACCTATCAGTACGGCTATGGGCAGATGTATAACATTCCCATATATTGCTGGCTAATAGAGGGCGATGGCGTCAGAATTGTCGTTGATACCGGAGAGGCGGCACCCGGAAAAACTGCAGCACGTGAAAAAGCACTCGGCGCTAAAGTCTATACCTTTGTGGAGGGGCTTGCAAAATGGAACCTCTCCCCATCCGATTTAAACATCATACTTCATACTCACTTGCATAACGACCACTGTGAAAACGATGATAAATGTGTAAACGCCGATATCTACGTCCATGAGAAAGAGCTTATTAGAATTCATCAACCCCACCCGCTTGATTTCCGCTATATGGAGGACTATATTCTTGAGGTAGAAGAAAGTGGTCAGATTAAACCTCTTACCAAAGACACCGAAGTGCTGCCTGGCATTACTATGATTCACACACCGGCTCATACCGAGGGCGGCATGAGCGTTATGGTTGAAACCCCGGCTGGTAAGGCTGTTATCACAGGGTTTTGCTGTATCATGGAAAATTTCAACCCGCCCCCTGCCATAAGAGGAATGGATATGGAGGTAATACCTCCCGGAACCCACGTTAACGTCTATGACTCTTACGACATAATGCTTAAGGTTAAGGCTATGGCAGATATTCTTTTACCCCTTCATGAGCCTGAATTTGCTAATATTGACACAATTTAACGGCTTCAAGCAGGCATAGTCGCCGCAGATGAAACCGCTTCACACCGGTGCTAAAATTCTGATTGTGTTTATAGTGGTCAGTGTGGTTTGGTTTTCTGTTCTGAATTTTGTAAGCGTAACGTATTTCAGAAAAACGCTTGAAGGGATTTTATTGGACAAACTCTCTGTAACAATACGACAGTACAAGCAAAATACAGCTTGTGTGCCGGAGTATATCGTGGCAACCGACAAACATATTCCTGAAAAATCTTTGACTTTATTGACTGAGGAAAGCGTTAACGGAACACGGACGTACTTTTATGTCAAAAGAATATATTTTGAAGATAAAATAAAGGATTTTGCCATTATAGTTTTCGGTATAGAGTCCTCGTTGTTTCTTTCTCTGATTCTCATTACGTATCTGATTGTGTCCAGATTTGTAAGAGAAAGTGAAAACAGCGGGAGATTTCTTAACTTGCTCCTTCTTTCCTTTAACCATAAGATTGGTAATTTTCTCTCAATTCTAAAAGTAAATATTGAAATTCTAAGGGAAAACCCATGTGAAAAGCGGGCAACTGAGAGGCTGTTTTCAACTACCGAAAAAATAGAGGCTGACTTAAAACGCACATTTAAAATGCTCAGAGAAAAGGGAAAAACTGTAAATGAGAATGTTAATCTGAGAGATTGTATTTTTGAAGCAACAGATTTCTTTGCGCTCTCTGAGACCAAAACAGTCTTTCATTTAAATGTTATACCGATTATTATATCTTCTAATTCCAACGACATTGGAGACGTCCTGTATAATCTCATTGACAATGCAGTGAAATACTCAAGCGGCAGCGTTAACATAAGATTGTCGGCTGATGCCCGCTTTGCCTATGTATTTATCAGAAATGAGCTTGCGGTTAATTCCCTGAGAGGGACTGGACTTGGACTTGAAATAACAAATAATATTTTGAAGCGCTGTAATGGCAAATTAGTATCCCGGCAAAAGGGTCAGCATTATATTGCGTATGTGCGCTTTCCCAGATAAATAAGCAGCTTTCTATCACCTAATACCAAGCAGCATCCAAAAATGTAATGTAATGGTGGAGGAAAAGGACTGGATTCCAGCTCGTAGGCTGGAATGACAAGAGAGGGACTTCTTTTTTCTTGTCATTCCTTTTTTCCTTTGTCATTCCTGCGGAGGCAGGAATCCAGTTTTTTTATTAAAGGAGTTAACTGCATACGCAATTTTACTTTTTAGCTTATTGTTATCACTTATCAAGAATCTCTCTAACTTTTGACAAAAACTCCTCTGCAAATAATGGTTTTGATATAAAATCAAAGTTTTCTGGCACAGTTTCTCTTTTTGACAAAACATCAAAGGAAAAACCGCTCATAAACAATGTTTTCACGCTCGGTTTTACATCTCTCATCTTATCGTAAGCCTGCTCACCGTTCATTTTTGGCATTATAACGTCCAGTATTACCATGTGAATTTCTCCGCTGCGTTTTTTGTAAGTTTCCACAGCCTCCTGACCGTCTTGTATCTCAATGGTTTTGTAGCCGGCGTCTTGCAAGAGCTCCACTACTATCCTCCTAACTTCAGAATCATCCTCAACTATCAGGATTGTTTCATCTCCACCCTTTACCTCTGACTTTTCCGATGCCTTCAACCGCTCTGCCCTTGTATTTGCCAACGGAAAAAACACCTTAAAAGAAGTGCCAAGTTCAGGCTCACTATAGACATTAATCAGACCATTATGCTGCTTTACTATTCCATAGACTGTGGAAAGCCCTAAACCAGTCCCTTTGCCTATTTCTTTAGTTGTATAGAAGGGCTCATAAATTCTGCTCATAACCTCAGCATCCATTCCACAGCCGGTGTCTGTTACTGCTAAGAGAGCATACGGGCCTTTGACGTCATAGTATCTTTTACCAATGTATGGTTTGTCAAGCTGCACAACGGTTGTTTTTATGATTAGAAAGCCTCCTGCAAGCATGGAATCTTTAGCATTAGTGATAAGGTTTAAGAGAACTTGTTCCAGCTGGGAGGGGTCTGCCATTATGCTGGTGTCATCATCGGTGAGTTCCACTCTGAGCTCTGTTTCCTCAGGAATCAGGCGTCTTAGTATAGGCTCTATGTGTGATATTACATCGTTTAAATTAACGACCCTGGTTTGAATTATCTGCTTTCTGCTGAATGCAAGAAGCGACCTTGTAAGATTTGATGCCTTTTCGGAGGCTAACTGTATGCCCTCGGCGTATTTTCTTAGTGGATGACTTTCGTCTAAGTTTTTAAGCATGAGATAAATATAATTAGTTATCGAAAATAAAATGTTATTGAAATCATGGGCAATGCCGCCTGAAAGCTGCCCGATAACCTCCATCTTTTGAGAGCGGACGAGTTGTTCCTCAAGTGCTTTGTTCTGCTGCTCTATCTGGTTTTTTATCTTTTCCTTTTCCATATTTTCAAGAGCATACGAAACATCCCTAGATAGCTCATCAAGCAGAAGGATTTCTTCTTCGCTGAAAAAATCCGGCTCCCCTGAGTAAAACATAATAACTCCCTCATTTTTCTCAAAGACTTTTAAAGGAAACACGGCATAAGACTGATACCCTTGACTAATCGCCTCCTCTTTCCTCTCAGTGCAGGTTTCATTAGAAATAATATCGTTACAGATGTAAAAGCTGCCGGTTTGAATGGTTCTTTTAACCGGATCAGAGTCCTTGTCATCACAGTTTGAAACAAGTGTTGCTGAGTTTGTATAATTCTCAGTATGCCCACTAAAAGCCACAGGTTCTAAAGTATCGTTATACTCGTTGTATCTGATTATAGTTACAAACATGAAAGATCCCTGTTCAACCCCGACTTTGCATATTTTATCCATAAGCTCACCGGTATTTGTAACGTGCACTATCAGATGGGTTGTCTCACTTACAACGGCATATACACGATTTAAACGGGCAAGGCTGATTTCAATCTTTTTCCGCTCTGCAATCTCATCCAGAAGCAGTGTAGTACGTTGTTCAACCCTCCGTTCAAGTTCGGTATTCATTTTCTGAAGGGAATCCTCGCTTATCTTCAGAGTTCTGAACAGCAGATCAAATGGCTTATTAAGGCCTGTGACAACTATGGCTCTATAAATGAAGTAGTAGGAAAACACTTTAAAGAAATGCCCCACCATGTTAATTTCGTCATATAGACCAACATAGAAGGTAAAGCATAGCTCAGTAAGTATTGCAAAAGATATTGAGGCGGCAGATAGTCTCAGAACTTCTTTATCAAAAAAACTTCTTTTTCTATACAACAGAATCAGTGAGACTACTAAAATGCAGCAAATAATATATTCGCTGTTTTTCTTAAATGACGTAAGCCCAACCCCTTTTTCATAACACTCCGGAAAGTTATTCAATACGAAAACTGAGACAAATACCATCAGGGTTACAACCACGTAACCGCTAAATATAATGGGAGCCCTAAGCCTTTTTTTGTACAAAAGCAACGGAGCAATAAACAGTGAAATGCTCTCAATATATCTTACGGAAATCCATATTTCGATTGTCGCTCCAGCACTGTGAACATGTATTAAAGTCATGCCCTCATAGGTAAGTGTGTGCACCAAATCAAGACTGCCGATAAAAAAATACGATATGCCGATAAAGAAAAGATAATTATTTTGCATATATCTGCGTGTGTTCCAGGAAAGAATAAAAATACAAAACGCTATAATCACACAAAATAACTCAGCAAGGGTATGAAACACCAAAAATCCTGATAAAGAGGTCAGATACAAGGCTGTGATGACTACTCCCCAAAGCGGTAAACTGCGGATTAGTCTGTAGTTACCTTTTGCTGCGATATTTTCCTTCATAAACCTATCCCTTTGCCGAACTTGCGCTTTTCTATGCGAATCTTATTATAAGTGTGACAGAGACAAATGTCAAAGGAAACTTCAGGGCAAACGCATTTCACAGGAAATAATAATATATTGCCAATGCAGTGTAGCTTCGCTAAAAAACTGGATTCCTGCCTGCGCAGGAATGACAAAAAAAAGACATATCCTTCCTTGTCATTCCCGCCTACGAGCGGGAATCCAGTCCTTTTCTCTAAAAATTCTGCCTTGCAACAGAGAAGTCTTTTGCTGCTTTTTTCTCTAATGCGTTTGCCCTGAAGGAAACTTGACGTATTTTCGGGTTTATGTTATCGTAGCGATGTCTTTATCATTACAGATGTTATCAGAAAAAGTACTAAGGGGGCGAAGTTACAATGGAAGAGAAAGACGGTGCGCCGGCGGAGGGTTCGGCAGAGCAGTTTGGCGTAGAAGACATAATTTCGCAGCGTGAGAAGCTTGATGAGCTATTCAAAAATAAATTTGTAAAAATCATAACAGTGATGTTTACCGATATTAAAGGCTCAACCGCACTGGCCGAACAGCACGGCGATATGTTTCACAGAACAATACTTAAACAGCACAACGAAATTGTGTTTCCACTCATATCTCAACATAATGGCACTCTTGTAAAAACTATGGGCGACGGCACAATGTCCTATTTTGAGGATGCCTCTGATGCGGTAGAGTCAGCCGCAGCTATGCAGAGAGCGATTGATGCGTTTAATCTTGAAAAGAAATCCGTAGTTCCCATCCTTATACGAATCGGCATACATACTGGACAGGGTATAGTGGAGAAAAGCGACATATTCGGCGATGTGGTTAACGTTGCGTCAAGGTTTGAAAGTCAGGCCAATCCCAGTGAGATTTATATCTCCGAGGAAACGTACAATGCTATGAGAGAGCATGTGGCTGCAAAGATCGCTGCCGGAGAGACTAAGGACGAGATATTATGCAGGTTTGTTAAGACAACGTCTCTTAAGGGAAAATCCGGTGAGTTTAAGATATACAAAGCCTACTGGAACACAACTGAAATAGAAAAAGACGAGGCTGCTGACGCTGCTACTGTGCAGCCGGGAAAGAAGAAATCCAATGCCGTAAAGTTAATAGTTTATCTTGTTCTTACGTTTCTCGTTGTTTTTATGATTGTAAAGGGAATGAATATGTTTTCAGCGCCCGATGATCAACCCAAGCGCACTATACATCACGGAGTGGATAAGGACGCCAATTAAGCGCTTCATACACAGACACTTTGTTCAAACAAGGCGAGGTTACACTGTTGGCGTATATGTAGCTTTGGGCGCAGCAATTTTGCTGTACTTTCATCTTATCGGCTTGCTTTTGCCGGTTTATGCGCAAGCTATAGTCAGTTGGGGATTGATAGCAATACTAATAATTTTTAACCGCATTAAAAAGTTTAAATTTCCTCCGTTGCGTATCCATTTTATGCTCATAGCTTCTCTCATAACACTGCGCTACCTATACTGGCGGACTTTTGAAACGCTGATATACACGGATTTATCTGATTTTATAGGGATGGCTTTGCTTTATTTGGCTGAGCTTTATGGTATTACACTACATTTCTTATCGCTTTTTGTAAGCCTCTGGCCAACAGAAAATGAACCTGTGCCGCTGCCGGCTGACACTTCTTCGTATCCCTCAGTTGATATATTCATTCCAACGTACAACGAACCGTTAGATTTAGTCAAAGTAACGGTAATTGCAGCACTTCAGGTAGATTACCCCAAAGATAAACTTAACGTCTATGTGCTTGACGACGGCGGCACTTTGGCAAGAAGGATTAATCCTAAGATTTCTGGGGCGTCATGGGAGCGTCATTATGAATTCAGAAGAATGGCTAAGGAAAATGGCGCCGGTTACATCACAAGAGAACGAAACATCCACGCTAAAGCTGGCAATCTTAATCACGCTTTTGGACATACCAGCTCCGACCTCATACTGATTCTGGATTGCGATCATGTTCCCTCAAAAGACATATTAATGAACACCGTTGGATATTTCTTAAAAGACGAAAAACTTGCATTTGTTCAAACTCCTCACTTTTTTATCAATGCAAGCACGGTTGAGAAAAACCTTGACGCATTTGCAGATGCGCCCGCTGAAAACGAGATGTTTTACCGCGGGGGGCAACCGGGGCTTGATTTTTGGAATGCTTCATTTTTTTGCGGCTCTGCGGCTATTATGAGAAGGAAATATCTTACGGAGGTTGGCGGCATCTCTGGAGAGACGATTACAGAAGACGCCGAGACCGCTCTGTCGCTTCATGGCAAAGGTTATAACAGCATCTACTATGGCCGCCCGATGGTTTGCGGGCTTTCCCCTGAAACGTTTGATGATTTTATTTTGCAAAGAAGCCGCTGGGCACAGGGGATGGTACAGATTTTTATTTTGAAAAATCCGCTATTTATAAAAGGACTTAAATTCTACCAACTGATTTGCTATATCAATGACTGCGGTTTTTGGTTTTTTGGAATATCAAGAGTAATTTTCTATGTGGCTCCTGCGGCTTTTTTACTGCTTAACCTTAAGATATTTTTTGCCTCCACCTCTCAGGTGCTAATCTATGCACTGCCGCACTTGGTGTGTTCGCTAATTCTTACGGATTATATTTCAGGAAAGTACAGATGGCCATTCTTCTCGGATTTGTATGAAAGCGTACAGTCAATATATCTGTTTCCGGCGGTGCTTGGCGTTGTGTTAAACCCCCGTTCCCCATCGTTTAAGGTGACGCCTAAAGGACAAACATCCGAGGGTGAATCATTAAGTAAAATGGCGGTTCCATTTTTAATTATGACCTCCATAATGTTCATAGCCGTGCCAGTAGCCATTATAAGGTGGGTTGAGTTTCCTTTGTACAGAGATGTTATCGCTGTCACAGCAGCATGGAGCATCTTTAACGTAATATTGGCTATGGCCTCATTGGGAGCGTTTTTTGAGCGCCGTCAAGTACGCCGCCATCATCGTTTGTGGGCAAACTATAACGCAAGCGTTTATTTGCCGCAATCAAATGAACCTTTCGATGGTAAAATCATTGACCTTTCCCTCTCCGGCGCTAGTGTTGTGCTTAATCTATCGCTTCCTTTAAAGCAGCTTGATGAGATAATAATCAAACTTACAGACAGCTACGGAAACCAGTATTCTGTACGATCAAAGATTCAGAGAATATTCAATAGATCTGACCATATCCTTTGCGGTTGTGAGTTTATTGTTTCAAATGAGGAGGCTTTTAAAAACGTCGTAGGGTTAGTCTATGGAGACAGCCAAAGATGGGTAGATTTCTGGAACAAAAGAAAAAAGTCTCCAAACGCTTTAAGTATAATCCTCATCCTCTTAAAACTGGGTGTATCAGGCACTAAAAAGAGCATTGTGGTGGTTTCTCAGATGCTTTTTCAGTCAATGAAAAAAAATCTAAAATATTTGAAACTAAGCAGAAATAATGCTTGACACATCTATCAAATATTTGCTATATTATGTCGCAGTTGTTACAAGTAAAGAGATGCCGATCTAACATGAAAACAAAGAGCGTTTTAGCTTTTATCCCGATGTGCTTATGTATGTTTTTTTTGCAATTTGCCGATGCTGAGGTAATGAAAATCCCCTTGTATAAACTTGCCCCCGTTAAAGCGCTTGATCTTAAGTGTTTGGGCGCAACAGCTGAGTTCTCTATTGCAATTCCAGAGAGATGGAAACTAAGTAAAGCTGTTCTTGACTTCAGCTACACCAACTCAACAGCACTCTTAGCCAGCAGATCCCGTATGGTCGTTAAACTAAACGGTTTTCCCGTAGAGCAGTTTACTCTCACTCCCCAGTTTCCTGATAAAAACGCCAAAATAGTCTTACCTGAACTTCTATTTGAACCTGGTTATAACCGACTGACCTTTGAAGTAGCCCAGCACTATGCCAATGAGTGCGAGGATATCTGCGCCAAAGAACTTTGGACCACGCTTAGGCTTGACCAGGCTTTTTTGGAGCTGGAATACACGCTTCGTCCCATACCTCAGAAACTGTCCTCCCTTGATAAGTTCCTGTTTGACCCAAAACTTTTGCCCTATGGTGAGATTAACATAGTTGTTTCAAGCACAAAAGAGGATATGGTTACAAATGCAGGCATAGTAGCCTCAAGCATTGCCAAGAAGTTTGACTATAAGAAGGTTGTTTTTACCGTCTCTCAAGAAATCAAACCCGGGGTTGACAATGTAATTGTGGGTGAAAGCAGCTTTGTAACAGACTATCTTAAACAAAAGGGAATAACCTTGACTGAAATTAAGGGGCCGTTTCTTAAGGTTATGAATTTACCCACAGGGGAAAAAGAAGATGCACAGCACGCACTTCTCATTATATCCGGTAAGAATGCAGACCATGTGAAGCTGGCAGCAGAGACGATGGCTATCATTTCATATCCTTACCCGGATGACAGCGAAACTACTATACTTGAGCTAACCCTGCCTGACATCACACTCTACGGAGGCAGACAAACTATTGTTCCAAACAAACAATACACATTTAAGACAATGGATTTTACTGACTTTACCTTTATAGGATTTAACTCTATGTCAAAAAGTGTTTCTTTTCGTTTGTCGCCGGACTTTTTTATAAAACCTAATCAATATGCCGAGGTTTTTCTGACGTACTCATACGGTGCAGGGATGAGGTCAGATTCAGTTTTGAATATTTTGATAAACAACGTAAGTGTTTCTGCAATACGTCTTGATAATCCCAGTGGTGGAATTATTGAGGATTACAGAATAAACATACCTACACACATGTTTAAAGTGGGGGCAAATCTGCTTACTTTTGTGCCTGTGCTGGTACCTTCAGTCACTAAAAATTGTGAATTGCCTCAGTTTAGAAATCTTTTTTTAACCATATTCGGGAAATCCTCTATGAAGTTTCCGGCAATGCCACATATCGTAGATTTGCCAAAACTGGAGCTTTTTATGAGCAGCGGTTTTCCAATTACAAGATGGCCAGACGGTTATGAATCACTGATATATCTGACAAACAACAACTTTGATACAATTGCATCAGCTTTTAACTTAATTGGTTTTATCACTCAGAAAAATGGATATCCTTTGTTTGCTACACAGTTTACTTATACTAACCCCAAAACATGGAAAGGTGATATTATGGTGATTGGCGATGTCGGTACAATTCCAGAAAATATCAAAGAGATAACTCCGATAAAACTTACAGCCAAGTCTGTAATACCATATCCTATAGTAAAAAGCTGGGGTGATGAGATAACTATTGCTCTAAGTAAGCAAATGGTCAATATGAGTGAAAACAAAGGCGCTCTTATGGAATTTGAATCGCCGTATGCTCAAGGAAAAACAGCAATACTGCTGACTGCCGCAGCAACAAAAGACGTCTTTAAGGTTTCCGAAGCACTGTTAGATTCTAATGTTCAGGGAGATTGCAAGGGAGACCTCAACATCATTGACCTCACCCCGCCTGATTATAAGGTAATCTCTCTAAGCACCGGGAAAAAATACTTTTCAGGCAAGACTGGTGTAACATCAAGGCTTGATGCGTATTTGTACGTTTACCCGTGGCTATATTATGTGGCCATTGGATTAGCTGTGACTGTGATAGGCTCTACTTTATATGTTATATTAAAAGCATATAGAAAAAGGAGGCTGAACGTTGGTAAGAATTCGGATAGTAGTAGTTAGCGTAATTCTCTCAATGCTATTTTCTGGTTTATCCGGCGCAGACGATAAAGAGCTTTGGGAAAAGTACAAATCCACCTTTATTCAGGCTGACGGCCGCATAGTTGACTTCTATCAGGGGCAGATAAGCCACTCCGAAGGGCAGGGCTACGGTATGCTCCTTAGCGTTTTATACAATGACAGGGCAGCATTTGACAAACTCTTTAAATGGACAAAAAATAATCTGATGGTTAGAAAAGACGGCTTGTCTGTGTGGAGTTGGGGCAAGCGGGCAAACGATAAGTGGGATGTCATTGACTACAACAATGCCACAGATGGCGATGTATTAATAGCATTTGCGCTTATTAAGGCAGCGGAGAAGTGGAAAGATAATGCGTACAAGTCTGCCGGATTAAAAATAGTAGAGGCAATAAGAGTAAATCTTGCAGTTAAATGGCAGGGAATGAACGTACTTTTGCCCGGTTACTATGGATTTACAAAAAACGATGCTATTACCCTAAACCCATCATACATAATCCCTCCAGCATACAAATTGTTTGCAACCATTGATGATAAAGCATTTTGGGAAAAAACATATAAAGACTCTATTTCTATTTTAGAGCAGTGTAAGTTTGGTAAGTATAAGCTTCCTGCCGATTGGGTTACCCTAAACGGCAAGGGAATTCAGGTTAGCACTGAAAATCCCCAGGTGTTTGGCTATGATGCGATAAGGACGGTTCTTTACCTTTTGTTGGACAAACGGACTCCTTACCCTGACGGTCTTAAGGAGATTTCAAAAATATATAAGCAAGCCGGTTCTATTGCGGCTCAAATTGATCTATCAGACAATGCCACTAAAGCCTCAACAGATACCGCACCATCCGGGTTTTATGCCATCTATGCTCAAGCCTATTCAAAATCTGGAGACGGTGAGTTAGGCGCCAAATTATCCAAAGAAGCTCAAGATAAGCTCGCAAACGAAAAGGACAATTACTACTCCAACACTCTGTATCTTCTTGTAAAAAAGGGCAGCGATTTGTGAAATCTGTAAAAACACTGCTTATTGCGGTTGTCGTCGTTTTTTTGTGTCAGAGCCAAACATATGCAGAGATTATCAGTGATTTGCCGAAAGTGGAGGAAGAAAAAAAAGACGACGGCTCTTTCTATACTTATAAGGGCTGGCAGTATTACGAAAGAGGCGACTACAAACAAGCTATAGATCTCTATAAGTATGCACTGAACTTCCCGCCAAGCGTGCTTGACGCCAACTTAGGTTTAGCCCGTTGTTATATAAAACTTGGGAAAACTGACGAAGCTGTTTCCATTTTGGAGATGCTCCTTGCAAAGAGTTATAAGGTAAAGGATGTTGTCTCAGATATTGTATGGGTGATGATTGATAGAAAGGATTTTGATAAAGCCTCCTCATATCTTAGCATGCTTGAGGCTAAAGACCGAAAAAAAATTCAAGAAATAATAGACAATGCGCTCTTTCCCGAACAGGTTAAGACAGCAATAAATGACGGCAATGTTGATGAGCTCTTAAATCTTACAAAATCGCATCAAAATTACTTAAAGAAATGTGCTCTTCCTGGCACTTTTTTTGATGCCGGTGAAGCATTAAACCAAAGAGATAAAAAAACTGAGTCTCTGGAAATCTTTCAGGCACTGCTTCAATCCTGTCCAAAAGAATGGGGAATCCGAAAGGGTGTGTTTTATTCGCTTAACAAATTGCTGCCAACAGCAGACATTATTGCGATTGTTGAAGAGGAAGAGGAACGGGACAGACTTCCTGAGGATTATACTAAAGAACTTGTTGAAATAAAACTTGCCCTGCTGCACGATGAGCTTAACGACGATAAGAATAACACTGAGTTTATCGCAAAAAAAATCCTATCTATAAACCCTGATGACACTGATGCAATTTCTGCGCTTGCGTGGCACGCTTACCACGAAGAAAACTACGAGAGCGCCTATGAGAGATTTTCAAAACTTCAAGCTATGAAGCCCGGTATCGCCACAAATGTTTCAGGTCTGATATACACGCTTGTCAAGTTAAAGTGGATTGACGAGGCTCTGAAGTTAATAGAAAAGTATGAATCTGTAGCAGATTTTAAAGACATCAAAGCCGGTATATATAAAGACAGGGCATCTGAGGCTTTTGATGCGCAACACTATAAAGAGGCTGAAGAGTTTACTTTGAAATCTATAGAGATAAGTGGCGGCGATGCCGATGATAAAACTCTTTTAGCCTGGAGCATATATAAACAAGGACGCATTAACGATGCACTGCCTGTGTTTCTTTCTGTGTTTGAGACTAAAAAGGAGCCGGCAACGGCTCAGGTGATTTTATCAGCCTATGATGACGCCGGTGATGTAGAAAAAGCAAAATCATTTGCCAATATGCTTTTGACTCTTGGTGATGAAAAACTTAAAAAGATATCAGGAGATTATTTTTTTGATAGGGGTGAAACCATTAGAGCAGCTTACTCTTATTGCAGTTCAGATTCTTGTTATTATAACCAGGAAAAATCGGTATTTTCAAAATCGTTTTCTATGAGGGTTAAAACCGGTGAGGCCGGGTTTTCTAAACTTAGAGAATATTCAACCCCTATGAGATACTCTTTTACAATAGCTCCAGATAAAAAAATAACTGTATCTGCCACTTACCAGCAGCTATCTTCGGGCACTGCGCCGGATATCCCGTTTACGGGCACCTATTCTGGAAATGTGTTACACCCTGTAAACTCTCTTATGACTACAGCCTATGTTTATACACCTGAGGTTAAATTGGAAAAAGAAGGAGAGCTTCACTATGCCATTAAACTTGGCACAACTCCGTTTAACGGCACAATTGATCCAACAGTAACATTTGACGCTCTCTTAGGGACAAAACACTGGAATTTTAACGTTCACAGGACAGCTATTGAGGAGTCCATACTGTCTTATGTTGGATTAAAAGACCCTTACGGCAGTGCTAAATGGGGACGGGTGGTGAAGACCGGTGTTGAGGGAGAGATTATTGTTACACCTTTCAAGCCTGTTTGGTTATCAATAAAGGGGGGATACGACTCTTATAATGGAGTAGATGTGCTTGATAACTTTGCATATCACGGCAATATCTCTTTGGGCGCCACATTTATGGCTGAGATAACAAACTTTTCAACAGGAATAACTCTGACAGACATGCATTTTGATAAAAACTCCGGCTTTTACACTCATGGATACGGCGGGTACTACAGCCCTGGTGCTTATTACATGTTTGGGCCGTTTGCACACCTTCAAGTAAACCAGTGCAAGGATTACTTTATTGACGGCCAGCTCTCAGCCGGTTATTTTCATGCTCAAAATGATGATGCTCCGATGTTTCCCTATCCTGAAGATTACCATGCAGGCGGCAATGTTTACAAAGGGGATACCAAAAAAGGAATTGGATACTATTTTAACCTGCAGGGACTTAAGCTCGTTACTAAATATTCAGCGGTTGGAGGCGGGTTTGAGATGAATAAGTCAGCTGATTACACCGAGTGGATAGCAAGTCTGAATTTTCGTCTATATTTTTCTCCTCGCTCTAAATTAATTGAAAAGTAAAAATGTAAACTTTTAATTAGAAACAAAATCTCTTGGTTTACCGGCGCCCTTTGGGGGCCCTACAAGACCGTCCTCATCAAGCATATCCATAATCCGCGCCGCTCTGTTATAGCCAATCTTAAACCGCCTTTGAATTGATGAGATTGACACCTCTCCCATAGTTTGCGCATATCGGATTACATCCTTATACACATCGTCTTTGTCGCTGACAGTGTTTTCGGTATCGGCAGATTGTGCCTCCTCCATTACCAAATCCTCAAAAATAGAATAATCCGGCCGGCCCTGTGATTTAACAAAATCCACGACCGCCTTTATTTCACTCTCATCGACAAATGCGCCGTGTACACGGGTTATCTTAGCTCCCGGGCTAAGCATCAGCATATCTCCGCGCCCAAGCAGTTTTTCCGCCCCATGAGTGTCCAGTATCGTCCTTGAGTCAACCTTTGAAGAGACCATAAAGGCTACTCTTGAGGGGAAATTAGCCTTGATTATCCCCGTTATAACATCCACAGATGGGCGCTGTGTGGCTACAATCAGATGTATCCCTGATGCTCTTGCCATCTGAGCAAGGCGCACGATTGAGTCCTCCACATTTTTTGCCGCCGTAAACATCAAATCCGCAAGCTCATCTATGATTACTATTATATAGGGGAGCTTTTCCTCATCGGTCACTGAGGCATTAAACATCTCTATGTTTCTGGCCCCCTGCCCTGCTATCAAACGATAACGGCGTTCCATCTCAAGCAGCATTTTCTTTAGGGCATCTGAGGCTTCTTTAGGACTTGTTATAACATTTGAAATCAGATGCGGAATCCCTTCATAGATTGAAAGCTCCAGAAGTTTAGGATCAACCATCAGCATTTTAACCTCTGAGGGTTTGGCTTTAAAAAGAATGCTCATAATCATAGAATTTATGGCTACACTTTTACCGGAACCAGTTGTTCCAGCTACAAGAAGATGCGGCATACGGGCAAGGTCTTCTACAATAGGATTACCGTAAATATCCTTACCCATACAGAGGGTTAGCAGAGAACTTTTTTTAACAAATCTGTCTGATGCTATGATTTCCTTCAGGCTGACTACACTTCTTTTTTCATTAGGAACTTCAATACCAATTGGGGTTTTGCCGGGTATTAATGACACTCTGACTTTAATTCCGCCCATAGCGCGCCCAAGATCGTCAGAGAGTGAGACCACCTTGCTGATTTTAACGCCCGGTGCCGGTTCAAACTCATACATGGTAATAACAGGCCCAGGGTGTGCTTGTGAGATTCTCCCCTCTACGTTGAAATCTGAAAGTCTATTTTTTAAAATATCGGCCGCCAGGATTAACTCTTCTCTGGTTAATTCATACTTTTCAGTGTCATTGCTGCTTAACAATTCCGCTTTGGGAAGCGTATATTGACCCTCGCGCACTTCAGGCGTCATTTTAAATTGTCGTACTGTCACGGTGGGTTTTTTCTCGTCTTCAAGCGGCTCTTCTTTGTGTTTGATAATTTTAAAGTCCGGCTCTATGCCGTTATCCTTGTGAGTCTCACCAGCGGTGGCAGGTATCGGCTCGCCTTTTGTCTTAGGATTCCGTCTGAAAGATATAGAGGTCAGATTAATTGGCAACATAATGGCTATTGAGGTATAAAAAACGGACAGTGTTACAATGTATGCAAATACCGGTGAAAACGGTTTTTTTAGAACGTTAATCAAAACAACGCCATATAACCCTCCAGTCACTGCCAATGTGTTGAATGTCTCGGAAACAAGGGCAAAAACCATAGGCAACGTGACTAATAAAAGAAATGAGCCAACGAGGTTTTCTTTTTTCTTTACAGAGCCGATAAGTCTCCTCAACCCGTAGTAAAACAGAAAAAACGGTAAGATAAAAGCTCCGCTTCCAATGAAAGACAACAATATATCGGCATAGTATGAGCCGGCTATGCCGCAATAGTTAGCGGCGGTTATATCGGTGTAGGTAAAAGGCGAGGGATCCCACTTGTTATATGTAAGCAGAGACGTTGCCGTAAAGAGCGCCAATAAAACGGCAGCAAGCCCTTTTATCTCATATTTTATACCTCTTACTACTTCTGCCATACCATCGCAGCTATTATCACAACAGCAAGAATAATTCTGTAATAAACAAATCCGTTTAACGAAAATCTTTTAAATAAAGACAGTAGAAATTTAATTGTCAGCACTCCTGAAATAAAAGAGGCAAGCACGCCAAAGGCAAACATTGACAAGTTAAAACCGGCATGTCCTGCCTTTAGTATGTGATAACCATGTAAACACGCAGCTCCTGCCACAATCGGTGTACACATTAAAAAAGAAAACCTTGCAGCCTCATGCCTTTTCATCCCCAAAAACATACCCATAGTTATGGTGGCACCTGAGCGTGACACGCCAGGAATTATGGCAACAGCCTGCGCTACACCAATTAACAGTGCATCTAAGAAACTTAATTTTTCCACAGTTTGCACTTTTATTCCAACCCGTTCGGAAATAAACATGGCAATTGCGACAACTATCAGGCTTATCGCTATAATCAAAGGGCTTCTTAACGAGGTCTCTGCAAACTTATCAAGCAACTTACCCGCTACTGCCCCCGGCACAGTTGCAACAATTATCAAAAAGAGAAGTCTTCTCTTATGCTTTTTAAAAAACATCTCAAGCCAGTCTTTGAAAAAGAACACGACAAGGGCAAGCAAAGTGCCAACATGCAGAGCAATATCAAACTCAAGGGAATCCACAGCGCCTGTCCATCCAAAAAACCACGGCACTAAAATTAAATGCGCTGTGCTGCTTATCGGAAAAAACTCCGATATTCCCTGTACTATTCCTAACACAATTGCCTGCACTATCTCCACCGGATTTCCTCCATTACGCTATTTTCATATTTATACGCTTGAGAAAGCAAAACATATATTATACAGTATCTCAAGGGTTTACACAGTTTGTTGAACATGCTATCACTTTATGAATGAATGTTTTAAAAAGTTATTCTGTTTCAGTTATGGTCAAAGTCAGCATTTTTAGCTGATTAGTGTTATACATTTTTACCCAAAAACTCCTTCAATTCATCTACTGAAGCAGCTTTCTTGATAAAATTTTTGAACTCCTCCAGTTTATCCAAAGTATTTATAGCTCTAACAATATTCATTAACCCAAGTCCATTGATACCAAATTTGAGTTCAAGCATTCCTTCAATGCCCTCAAACAACCCTTACGTTGCCCCTTCTCCACAGCTTCCTTATAAATTTCGCTGTCTTCTAAATCAATCGTTATAGGCATTTTCTCTACCTCCAGTTTTATTTTAGTATATAATTTTCTTAAGTCAGATAGATAGAGTAATTTCAAAATATAATCCTCTCTGTCTTTTAACGGCAGCACTGATAACGTAATATCAAACTTCTGGTGCACACTACACCTCAACGACAACCGGCATAATTATCGGGCGTTTTTCAGTCTTGTTTCTTATGAATTTTCTCAGTTTGCTTTTTACTTTTGCCGATATGTTTATAACATTTTTTTCAAAAGAGTCATCCAAAGCGGCAAAGGTTTCAATAATGAGGGATCTGGCCTCATCCATTATCTCTTTTGATGAACTCTCAAAGACAAAACCACGCGTTATAATGTCAGGGCCTGAGACTATAGTGCCGTCCTCCTTAGCTATTGAAATGAGCACAATGACAACGCCGTCCTGAGAAAGCCGCCTACGTTCCTTAAGCACCATGTCGCCAATGTCACAGAGGTTTTTCCCTTCAATATAAACTCTCCCTGCGGTTACACCATCGGCAAGAAATCCCGCCTCCTGATTGATTTCAAGCACATTGCCGTTAGATAGCATAAATATGTTTTCCACTGCAATGCCCAGAGTTCCAGCTATGTATGCGTGACGGTGAAGATGTCTGTACTCGCCGTGAATTGGCACAAAGTATTTAGGTTTAGTTATATTAATCATTAGTTTAAGCTCTTCAACGGAGGCGTGTCCGGAGACGTGCACATCTGCTACTTTCTCATAAATAACGTCTGCTCCGATTTTAAATAGTTGATTGATTATCTTGCCAACCGCTCTTCCGTTGCCTGGGATTGCCTTTGCCGAGATTATCACGGTGTCTCCGATTTTAATCTTTATCTGTTTGTGTTCATTGCGGGCAATGCGGGTTAACACGCTCATCGGCTCTCCCTGACTCCCAGTTGTCACAATGACTGTCTCCTCAGGTTTAAGATTTTTAATATCTTCAACCTTAAGACACGTTTCAGCTGGAATTTTCAAATAACCCAAATCCATCGCTATCCGCACGTTTGACTCTATACTTCTACCACAGAGAACGACCTTTTTCCCAAACTCAACCGCCACATCCACCACCTGCTGGATTCTGTGTATGTTTGAAGCAAATGTGGCAATGATTATCCGTCCTGCGGCCTTAGCAAAGACATCCTCAAATGCAGCCCGTACTACTTTTTCTGACGGCGTAAAGCCTCCGCGCTCGGCGTTTGTGCTGTCAGACATTAATAGCAGCACGCCGCGCTCGCCGTATTGTGCAAATCTTGATATATCCAGAAACTCACCATCTACAGGGCTTGAGTCAAACTTAAAATCGCCCGTGTGAACAATTGTGCCATAAGGGGTCTCAATGGCAAGCCCAACGCCGTCGGCTATACTGTGTGCAACACGAATGAATTCTATCGTAAAGTCGCCAAGCGTTATCCTGTCTCTCGGCTTAATTATTATAAACAATAAGTTTTTAACATTGTATTCCTTAAGTTTATCTTTTATTAACCCTATGGTTAGAAGTGTACCGTAAACCGGCACATCCGGGTCTAAATCCCTAAGAAGAAACGGTAGAGCCCCTGTGTGATCCTCATGCCCGTGGGTTATTATTATTCCTTTTAGTTTATCTCTATTATCTAAAATGTAAGAGTAGTCGGGGATAACAAAATCAACGCCGGGCATACCCTCCTCTGGAAACATAAGACCGGAGTCTATCACTATCAGGGAGTCATCCGTCTCCAAAACCGTCATATTCATGCCGATTTCCTCTACACCACCCAATGGGATTATAGAAACTCCAGCCGCCAAAGTGGGTAACTCCAAAGCTATCCTATTAGCATCTCAAGCAGAGCCTTCTGCGTGTGCAATCTGTTTTCTGCTTGATCAAACACAGCGCTCATCGGGCTGTCTATGACACTGCCGGTTATTTCCTCTCCTCTGTGGGCAGGCAGACAGTGCAGCACTGTGACGTCAGGGTTTGCATATTTTAAGAGGGCATCGTTAATCTGAAACGGTCTCAGGGCATCCTTCTTCTTTTGTTGATCTGTGTCTTTATCCCCCATGCTTATCCACACATCAGTGTAAACAACATCGGCATGTTTTACAGCTTCAATAGGGTCATTGCATATTTTTATATCCTGACAGCCTATGTCGCTGACTTTCTTCATCATACTCGGTTCAGGTTCATATCCAGCAGGAGATGCTATGGAAAGCACAATTCCCATTCTTATGGAGGCTTCAATCAGCGAGTTTGTAACATTATTACTATCGCCAAGATATGTTAATTTCACGCCTTGCAGAGTGCCCTTTTTCTCCTTTATGGTAAGTAAATCTGCCAACACCTGACAGGGATGATGTGTGTCACTCAAACCATTTATGACAGGCTTTGTACAATGCGCTGCAAATTCCTCAAGAGTTGCTTGTGCGTATGTCCGTATAACCACAGCGTCTAAATAGCGGGAAAGAACACGCGCAGTGTCGCCGATTGATTCACCCCGCCCCATTTGGCTGTCGCCGCCGCGAATGTAAACCGGCTGCCCGCCAAGCTGATATATCCCGACCTCAAAGGAAACCCGTGTACGTGTTGAGGACTTTTCAAACAGAAGCCCCACACTTTTGCCGCTAAGGGGTTTTTCATGTTGAGCTTTTACGGTTTTAAGGTCGGCAGCACGTTCAAGTATGCTTTCAACCTCTTTTTGTGATAGTTCCCAAAATGTCAAAAAATCTCTTTTCACGATAACCTCGCTAAAATCTCAGTGAGTACTGCGATGAGTTTATCAATATCCTCCTCTTTGACAATAAGAGGAGGGCAGAAGCGAAGTATATTACCTGCCGTGCAATTAATCAGTATTCCTCTTTCAAAACACGCCTGCACTACTTGACTGCACTCACGAGTGAGTTCCATTCCAAGCAGCAGCCCTCTTCCCCTTACATCCATTATTATGTTAGGAAATTGGTCTTTTAACTTTAAGAGAGATTTTTGCAGGTGACCTCCAAGGCGTTTACACTCAGTGAGCATAATGCTGTCTTCAAGGAGCGTCTCAAGAGTTGCAATGGATGCGGCACAGGACAGCGGATTGCCGCCAAAAGTGGAGGCATGGCTTCCGTACTCAAAGGCTTTGGCAACGTCATCTCGTGCCATACAAGCCCCTATGGGAACTCCGCCTCCTAACCCCTTAGCAAGCGTTATGATGTCTGGTTCTATATTGTAGTGTTCATAGGCAAACAGCGTGCCTGTACGTCCCATCCCGGTTTGAACCTCATCAAAAATTAACAAAACACCTTTTTCGGTACAAAGCGTTCGCAATTTTTTTAAATAGTCCTCATCAGCCACATGCACACCGCCCTCGCCCTGAATCAGCTCAATCATAACGGCGCAAGTGTTTGTGTCAACGGCATCCTCAATTGCATCAAAATCGTTAAACGGCACATACTTAAAGCCCGGCACAAGGGGTTCGAATCCTTTCTGAAACTTAGGCTGCCCTGTAGCTGTTATTGTAGCAAGAGTCCTTCCGTGAAAGGAATTAGTAGCAGTTATTATATTTACACAGTGCTCACCATGACGCGCTTTAGCGTATTTTCTGGAGAGTTTGATTGCGGCTTCATTTGCCTCAGCTCCAGAGTTGCAAAAAAACACCCTGTCGGCAAACGAATACTTTATCAAAAGCCGTGCAAGCTTGATTTGCACGTCGTTGTGATAGAAATTTGAGACGTGAATCAGCCGCTGTGCCTGCTTCTGGATTGCTACTACTATTTTAGGATGGCAGTGCCCTAAGACATTAACGGCAAGACCTGCAAGAAAGTCCAAATATTCTTTCCCGTCAACACTCCACAGACGCATTTCCCTGCCCTTAGAAAACACCACAGGAAAGCGCTTATACGTTTCCATCACATACTGAGATGATTCATCCAACATTTTCTTTATATCCATAACACTTAAAACTCCTCTTTAATAATTCTAAGCGGCTGAGTAGTCATTTTCTCAAGCACTGCCGCCGCTAAAAGCGGAAACATCAGCTCATGGTGTCCTATGAGGCTTATTGCCTTGCCGCCGTTTGCGGTTGGTCTTTTTAACACATTTTCATGCGCTCTGTAGTGACGTATGAAATCCATATTTACGGCTGTAAAGTTATCAACGCAGGCTCCGGTATTTCTTGCAAGAGTCAGAGCCTTTAAAAACACCTCTGGGATTAGTACGGCAGAGCCGAGATTTATAAACACTCCGTGATTTAGTCCAGAAACTACACCGGTAAAAATTTTGAAATCTCTCATGCTTCCAAGCCCTATCTTTGCCCCGTCAGCCTCCGGGTGCATATGTATTATGTCGGTTCCTATGGCAACATGGACGGTCATAGGAATTTGTTTACGGAAGCAGGCAGCAAAAATACTGTTTTTTTCGGCAAACTTCATAGATGGCTCTGAGTTTATATATTTTCCTATAGAATACCCTATTCCATATCCCTCTTCAACGCCGCTATTTATAGCCTCATTTAAGAAAACTCCGGTTTCATAAGCCATACCAAAGCTTCCGTCATTAAGGTGCTCTAATACGTCCTCTGAGGTATAGCCCATGTAAGAGAGTTCAAAATCATGAACAACTGAAGCGCCGTTTGTTGCAATTGCGGTAATCAGCCCCTCGTTTATCAGATTTATTATAATCGGACACAGACCGACCTTAATGGGATGCGCTCCCATAGCAAGCACTACGGGTGCGCCTTTATTCCTTGCTTTAACTATAGCGTTGACTGCGGATTTAAAATCCCCTGCTGCTAAGATATCAGGGAGAGTATTTAAAAAATCATTGAAACTGCCGCCTGGACTATAAGGGGTTCCGGTTTTTGAAACATCTACTTTGCTTTTCCTTTCAGAGAGGCGATATCTCTTTACATTTGTAAACTCAGGGATGTTACTATCCATCTCAAACCTTTTTTTGCTCATTACTAATAAACATAACTCTGAGATTCTAACATAAAATCCATAAAATATCCCATTAATAATTTTCGCTTACACACGCTTATAGCACTTTTTAATTTAGACTTAATAATTTTCAAAGAATCGCTTCACAAATACATGGCTGTTTTGCTGCGATGCCCAGAATTAAAACGAGTGAAACAAAATGTATTGTCAAGGTTGAAAGAGTCCTGTACGAAATCTGTAATTTTGACTTCTTTTGTAATTTAGTTTATAATTTAAGCATGAAAGTGAACATTCATGAGGCAGCAGCTCATTTATCAAAGCTTATAAGCAAGGTAAGCAGTGGTGAGGAGATAATAATAGCCAGAGCCGGTAAGCCTGTTGCCAGGCTTATACCTATTGCCGACAGACGTACTACAAGAATCCCTGATACAGCTAAAGGTAAAATAATTCTGCATGAGGATTTTATAGCGCCATTGCCCGATGACATAATTGATTCCTTCTATAAATGAGAGCCTTACTGGATACCCACACCTTTCTGTGGTGGATAACCGACAGTTCTTTGTTATCAGATAGGGCAGTGCGTATTATGAGTAATGTTAGCACTGAGCTTTACCTTAGCGCTGTCAGTGTGTTTGAAATTGTAATAAAAGCGCAAATTGGAAGATTGACATTACCGGACAAACCAGAGATATTCGTAACAGAACAAATGGTTACAAATTCTATACAGTGCTTGCCAATGAATATAAACCATGCCTTTGGTGTATATTCCTTACCTATGTACCACAAAGACCCATTTGACAGACTACTTGTCGCTCAGGCAAAATCTGAGGAATTACCTATAATTACGAATGACCCATTTATTAAGCAATACGGTGTTAAGATTATTTGGTAAATCATCAGAGACAGGTTGCTATAATGACCACGGCAGCCGCACTCTAATGTTTGACATTTAGTATCTATATCCCTTTTTAACTTCCCTTTGCCTTAACGCAAATAATAAGCGGGCAGTTTTTGCATACATCGGCGCCGGGGAATAGATCTCCGGGTCTTGTTACTGAGGCGCTGCCAGACAGCTTTTTCCTTTCCAACAGTCTTTGAGTCACCAGCTCTATGTGCCCTCCGGGAATCATCACGTTAATCTCGCCCCGCTCGGTCTTTCCTGAGTTATAACTGCCGCTGCAAGCTGTCAACATGTTTAACGTGTTTTCACTGTAAGCAAATACGCATCCTCCGCAAGCCGATGAGTTCATAGTGAGAGACGGCCTTAACGGATGGACGTCCAGAGCAGCCATATAGTCCACAACCAGATGGTATGCCTGCATGTTGTCACAATAAAAGTGAACGACATCCGGCGCAAAGTAGGTTTCTGAAAGAGGCGAGACAACAAAAGCCCTTAACTGTCCCTCCGGTAAGCGGGATTTTGTCTTTAAAAACCTTTCCGCCTGTTCCATATCACGGGTGTATTTCTGATGAGATTTTATCTCAGCCTCATCAAGCGGTTTCCATCCAAAAATAAACTGCGCATTGGCGCACCCCAGCGTCTCTTTTGTGCCCAGCACTGTTTGCCCTTTCATTCTGGGACCAATTTCAAACTGACAAAACGTTATCGGATGAACCGGTTTGTGGTAAGTGACATTGTTTTTAAAATCCTCAAGCTCAGTATCATTAAAAATAAACTTTACGGCAATCGGATAGTGCATAAGCCTAAGCTCATCCATAAGAATGTGTTGAATTTCCTTGTAATCCACAGCAACCCCTCCCCTCATAAAAACAACCTGTACCCTAAAGATGTTTACTTATACCTTTCAAGAGCATGAATTGTCTCTCTTGTTATCATCCGCTCCTCATCGGCAGGCACTATCAAAATCACAGGATTTGAACCATCAGCCGATATGTCAACCACATTACCGCGTACTGCTTTCGCCGCTTTATTGCGCGCATCTGAAAGCCGTATATCTATATGTTCCAACCCTGTGCAAACACGGCTGCGGATGATATCGGAGTTTTCACCTATGCCTCCGGTAAAGATAAATGCGTCAAGGCCTCCCAAAATAGAAACATACGCCCCCACGTATTTCTTTATCCTATAGACAAATATAGCGACCGCTAACTTAGCCCTGTCATCGCCATTTTCAGAAAGACTCAACACCTCCCGCATATCATTGCTTGAGCCGGTTATTCCCTTTAGACCGCTCTCTTTGTTTAAGAGCGTATCAATTTCTGCGGCAGTGCTGCCCTCACGCATAAGATACAAAAGTACACCCGGGTCAATATCACCACCCCTTGTGCCCATTACAAGTCCCTCAAGCGGAGTCAGCCCCATGCTTGTATCAACGCTCAGTCCGCCGTCTATTGCACACATTGATGTGCCATTGCCAAGATGACAGGTTATTAACTTTAACTCCTCTATCGGCTTTTTCAAATACATCGCCGCTGCAAGCGCTACGTAGTTATGGTTAGTGCCGTGAAAGCCATATCGTCTGATGTGTTTTTCATTGCAAAGTGTATAAGGTAACGCATACCTGTAAACATGCTCAGCCATGCTTTGATGAAATGCTGTGTCAAAAACTGCAACTGCTGGAACATCGGAAAGAAGCTTTTCCATCTCATCAATGCCCGCAAGATTATAGGGATTATGTAAAGGGGCAAGCACACAGCAGTCTCTTATGGCGTCTTTAACCTCTTTGTTTATTACAACGGAGGCTGAAAACCTGTCCCCGCCATGAACCACTCTGTGCCCTACCGCCTGAATTTCATCTAAGGATTTCAAAACACCATGGTCTTCATTGATAAGAACATGCTCCATTGTCTGAAATGCCTCTCCGATGTTTTTCACATCGCACGGTAACTCTTTGCCCCCTGTGGGTGTTTTAATCTTGTGGAGCGGTGAGGTTGAACCGATTTTTTCAATCAAACCCTCAAACAACGGCCGGCTATCAGGCACATTAAACAGTGAATACTTCAGCGAGGAGCTGCCACAGTTTATGACAAGCACTTTTATATAAGCTTTGGCTGATGTAAAATTTAAATCGTACGGGTCATCAGGATGTGTTGGTATTATTTTTAAAACATCTTTTTGGTTTAATTCCATTATTAAAGCCTCCTCACCGACTCATTCAATAACCTGTATTATAATTAATTTTAAGATGTTTTTGTAATAGTTTATCCATTAATGGATAAACTATTTATAGTAATTTGCTTGTAGTTGCGTTACAGGGAAAGAGTAACACTTGTATTAAGATTATCTTTTGACTTAATTAAGTTTCGCCTACTTGACCTGCGCTTTTAATTATTATTACCATAGTACACTTAGAAAGAAAACAGGAGGCACACTTGTGGCAGCAAATTTAGTGCAAAAGATATTTCAATCACACAAGGTTTACGGGGAGCTGACTTGCGGCACTCCTATTGGATTAAAAGTGGATGAGGTTTATACGCAGGACGCAACAGGAACAATGGCATGGCTTCAGTTTGAGGCAATCGGGGTTGATACAGTCAAGGTTCCGGTTGCAGTCTCCTATGTTGACCATAACATGATACAGTCAAACTACATGAACCCTGATGATCACGCCTTTTTACAGAGCGCTGCTGCGCGGTTTGGGGCGTACTTTTCACGACCCGGTAATGGGATATGTCATCAGGTCAATCTTGAGAGGTTTTCTCGCCCCGGCGGAATTGCTCTTGGCACAGACAGTCACACCCCGACAAACGGCGGCGCTGCTATGATAGCTATCGGAGTGGGTGGACTTGATGCCGCAACAGTTATGGCAGGCTCCCCATTTGAACTAACGATGCCCAAAGTTGTGCTTGTAAATCTCACTGGAAAACTCAACAGACCATACGTCACTGCTATGGACGTTATACTGACACTTCTGAAAAAACTTACCGTAAAGGGAGGGGTCGGCAGCATCTTTGAGTACGGCGGAGACGGAGTCAAAGAATTAAACTTAACCGAACGAGCCACCATAACCAATATGGGCGCTGAGTTGGGCGCTACCACCTCTATTTTCCCAAGCGATGAAAACACAATGGAATTTTTTAAAGCTCAGGGCAGACTCTCCGACTGGATAGAATTAAAGGCCGATACTGATGCCTCCTACGACAGCGTAATAGAGTTGGACTTGTCGTCTTTAGAGCCTATGATAGCCATGCCGCATAGCCCCGACAATGTTGTTGCAGTCAGAGAACTAGCCGGTACAAAGGTCAACCAGGTCTGTATCGGAGGATGCACAAACTCCTCATATCAGTCAATGAAGGCGGTATCCTATGTGTTAAAGGGTAAGAATGTGGCTGAAAATGTCAATCTCCTGATTAATCCCGGCTCTAAGCAGGTCTATGAGATGATGGCGGTGGATGGCTGTCTGCGTGAGATGATAGCCTCAGGGGTAAGAATGCTGGAGTCCTCCTGCGGCCCTTGTATTGGGATGGGTGGAGCGCCTGGGAGCGGTCACGTTTCACTGAGAACCTTTAACAGAAATTTTGAGGGACGCTCCGGTACACAGGACGCTATGGTGTATTTGGCAAGCCCTGTAACGTGCGCAGTTGCAGCCCTAAGTGGTAAAATAGTTGATCCGAGGGATATTAACGACTTAAATATACCTGAAATAGAAGAACCGTCCCATTACATTGTTAACAGTAATATGTTGGTTGCTCCTAAGGACGGCGCTGCTGATGTGAAAATTGTAAAGGGGCCAAACATCAAGGGAGTTCCGGTTAAGGAACCGCTAAAAGATGAGATTACAGCAGAGGTTCTTATAAAACTCGGTAACAATGTCACCACAGATGACATAATGCCGGCTGGGTCTAAGGTTTTACCCTTTAGGTCAAATATTCCGGCTATTTCCGATTTTGTGTTTAGCAGCATTGATGAGGGATTTTCTAAACGGGCGATAAAGGCCGGTGGCGGAATCATTATTGGCGGTGAAAACTATGGGCAGGGCTCATCTCGTGAACATGCGGCACTTGCGCCGATGTTTTTAGGGATTGAAGCTGTCATTGCCATTTCTTTTGCAAGAATCCATAGATCTAACTTGATTAATTTTGGGATTATTCCGCTTACTTTTGATAATACGGCTGATATTGAAAAGATAAAACAAGGTGACAGACTAAAAATCTCAAGACTGAAAGCATCTGTAACCGGCAGTCAGTCCTACACTGTAACGGATGAGACCGGCGGTTTTACATTTACCTGTGCATCTAACCTTAACCAAAGAGAGACGGAATTAATTCTTGCCGGAGGTCTTCTGCCATACACAAAAAAGACAACACAAAGTTGATGTACAAGTTTTTTTCGCTCTCTGTAATAGTGGCTGCACTTGGGTATTTTGTTGATATTTATGACCTCATCCTTTTTGGGATTGTTAGGGTTCAGAGCCTTAAGGCTATAGGGGTTGACTCATCGGAGATATTAAATCAGGGGGTTTTTCTGCTAAACATGCAGATGGCGGGGATGCTGCTTGGAGGGTTTTTATGGGGGGTCGTTGGGGATAAACGAGGCAGGGTAAAGATACTTTTTGGTTCAATATTTTTATACTCAACAGCGAATATTGCCAATAGTTTTGTTGACTCTGTCGGGTACTACGCTTTATGGAGATTTATTGCCGGCATAGGGTTGGCTGGAGAGCTTGGCGCCGGTGTAACTTTAGTGCTGGAAAGCCTGCCAAGAGAAACCAGAGGCTACGGAACCATGCTTGTTGCCACCATCGGAGTTTTGGGCGCAGTAGCAGCTAACTATACAGTAAAAATATTCCACTGGAGAATGGCTTATCTTATCGGAGGCGGCCTCGGAATGGCACTTCTTATATTGAGAGTTGGTGTTTACGAATCAGGGATGTATCAGCAGATAGCTGCAAGCAATATCATCAAGGGGAATTTCTTTATGCTGTTTACCAATAAGAGTCGTTTTTTTAAGTATATGAAGTCTATCATGATAGGGCTTCCAATATGGTTTTGTGTGGGAATTCTGATAATACTTTCGCCTGAGTTTGCTAAAGCCATGAATATCACTGGCACGGTCAGCGCCGGCGAGGCTGTGACATTTTGCTATATGGGACTAGCGTTGGGGGACTTTGGCAGCGGATTTTTAAGTCAGTGCCTTCGCAGCAGAAGAAGAGTTGTGTTGGTGTTTCTTCTTTTGTCCTCAGCTGCTATAGCGGGGTATTTCATGCTAAGCGGGGTAAGCAGTGCTTTGTTTTATACGTTTTGTAGTTTCATTGGTTTTGCTGTCGGTTATTGGGCAATATTCATCACCGTTGCAGCTGAGCAGTTTGGCACAAACATAAGAGCTACTGTTGCCGCCACTGTACCAAATATTATACGCGGTACTGTTATACCGATTACGTCTGCTTTTCAATTTGCAAGGCATTACATTGGCATTTTAAACGCAGCAGCAATGGTTGGCGCATTGTGTATGCTGATTGCTTTCTATGCGTACTATCATCTTGAGGAGACTTTCGATAAAGACCTTGATTATGTTGAAGTATAGGGTAATACCACTTCCCAAAGGTAATATAATCGTGGGAAAGAAGGACTGGATTCCAGCTCGGAGGCTGGAATGACAAAGTGGCGTGCTACTCTCTGTTGTTCTTCATTATCTTGTCATTCCTCTTTTTCTTGTCATTCCTGCGAAGGCAGGAATCCAGTTTTTTATTTATATCTTTGAATGCAACCTGTATTAGTGTTAAAACTCCTCAATTAAAAACCGTAATCTTTCCACTTTTCAGTAACTAATTTTATGATTGTCTCATCCATCGTAATATCAGGCGGCCACTCCCTGTGAAACCCCTCTGAGGGGAGTTTTTTGGTGGCGTCAATTCCCAGCTTTCCGCCATAAGCAGTAATTGCTGAGGCATGTTCAAGCACATCAAGGGGCCCCTCAAGGATAACTACATCCCGCTTTGGATCGACATTGTTGCCAATACGCCAGACAACCTCAGATGTGTTTTGCACATCGACCCATTTATCAACAATAACTATCATCTTAGTGAAACTCATCTGCCCCATTCCCCAGAGCGCATACATAATTCTTCTTGCGTGCCCCGGATAGCGCTTATCTATAGAGACCAAAGCAATGTTATGAAACACTCCCTCCAGAGGCAAATTCATATCAACCACCTCTGGCAGCTGCTTTCTCAAAAGCGGTAGAAAAATCCGCTCGGTGGCTTTTGCTATAAAACAGTCCTCCATCGGTGGCTTTCCCACTATGGTGGCAGGATATATGGCGTCTTTCCGGTGCGTAATACAGGTTATATGAAACACAGGAAAATCATCTTTCATAGAGTAGTAACCGGTGTGGTCGCCAAATGGCCCTTCCACTCTTCTTTCAAATGGATTAACATACCCCTCAAGGACTATCTCGGCATTTGCCGGAACCTCCAGCTCTACAGTTTCACACTTAACAAGCTCAACAGCCGATTTCCGTAAAAATCCGGCAAAGAGCATCTCGTCAATTCCCTCCGGAAGCGGTGCCGTTGAGGAATACATCACGGCTGGGTCTGCACCAATTACCACTGCCACTTCAAGCGGCTTGCCCAGTTGCTCGGCTTTTCTGTAGTGTCTTGCTCCGTCTTTGTGCATATGCCAGTGCATACCGGTTGTGCACTCATCGTAAACGTGCATACGGTACATACCGCAGTTGCGCTCGCCGGTTTCCGGGTCTTTTGTAAACACCATAGGAAGGGTTACGAATCTGCCTCCGTCAGAGGGCCACGTTTTTAGAATCGGAAATATACTTAACGACGGATTTTCTGTTATTACGACATCTTTACAGGGGCCTGTTTTAACGTATTTAGGTAAAAAGTCGGCAAGGCGCTTTAACTTAGGAAGGGCACGCAGTTTGGATATAAGATTTGTAGGGATTTCAGGCTCTAAAAACTCAAGAATCTCTGTGCCAATATCATCTAATCTTTCAACCTCAAGCGCCAGACACATCCTTTCAAAAGTACCAAACAAATTAACAACACATGGAAATTGTGCTCCTTTACAATTTTCAAAAAAAAGCGCTTCTCCGCCATTTTTAACAAACCTGTCGTTTATCTCTGTTATTTCAAGCTCAGGGTCAACCTCGGTTTTAACATACCTGATAAGTCCCTTCTTTTTTAATAAACCTATAAAATCCCTGATGTCTCTGTATGCCATCTATTCTCTATCAGCCGATGCTGCTTAATACTGCTTTGTTAACCACGCGGCTTTCTACCGCCTTTCTTTTTACCACGGCTGCTGCTGTCCTCCTGAGTCGGCGTATTATCGGTTGATATGTCATCAATGCCGGCAATATCTAAATCAGCTGACAAGACGGGAACATCCGGTAAAGTCTCATCAGGTGCTATTTCGCTGCCACTGATAAGCTCCATAGTTGGGTCATTCAGCGATAAATCATAATTTTCAAAAGACAACTTGGAGGGCACTATCGTCTCCTCCTCATCTATAAGAATTGGGCCGGCATCACTGCCATCATCAAGTGTAAGCCCAAGGTCGGCAATATCGTCTAAATCAGGAACACCGCTTTCTTCAGTAGCTATCACTGCTGAATCACTAAGTCTCGGCTCATCGTCAAGAGAAAGTTCAATGTCGGCAATATCGTCTAAATCAGGAACACCGCTTTCTTCAGTAGCTATCACTGCTGAATCACTAAGTCTCGGCTCATCGTCAAGAGAAAGTTCAAGGTCGGCAATATCGTCTAAATCAGGAACACCGCTTTCTTCAGTAGCTATCACTGCTGAATCACTAAGTCTCGGCTCATCGTCAAGGGAAAGTTCAAAATCAGGCTCTATGACACTATCTGACTTCTCAGACACCGACATCTGTGCTTTGTCATCTATATCAATTCTAAAGTCCTCTATATCCTGGCCTAAAACAACAGTGGAATCATCAGAATAGTCATAATCCTCATCTTTAATCTCAAAGTCATCATCCTCGCTGTAGCTGGATTGCTCATCTTTTACAACTTGCGGCTCATCACCCAAATCTATTTCAAGCGATGACGATAAATCCACCTCTGCATCTTCGTAAGGTTTTTGATTCTCTACATTTGTCTCATCTAATGGCTGCTCCAGAACAAGGTCTGAGTCCAGCTCAGGTGAAAGATCAAAATCACCACTGCCCTCATCGTCAACAAGTTTAAATTCGTCATCAGATGCGGTCAAATCAGAGGGTGCGTCCAGTCTGTCATCTGATACATCTGTATTGCCGATGCCGGTGATTGTTTCATACTCCTCATCATCGGTTCTGAGAGCGGAGTCCTCATCTGAATCTAACCGATGCACAACATGGGAGGAGTCATCCTCTACAACTTCAAACCCGAGGGCCTCCCCTTTGTTGATAGTGAGAGTTTCCTCATCTTCTGCCGGTGCAGGCTGTTCTAAAGTTACAGCCTCATCCTGGTCATCGCTATATACAGCAACAGTGTCGTCTATATAAGAGAAATCTTTCCCTAAAAAACCACGGGAGGCTGCCAAACCGGCTCCTACAGCAGCCACATCGACAGTTGACTCATCCGATACATCGTCCCATGCTTTTCGTTCGGAGGGGAGCTGCCCATCAGCAAATCTCTCAGCGAACATTTCATCCTGTTTACGTTTCTTGCCTGATAAAAATATCAGATACTCTGGTGTTAAAAAAAACGCAAGTGTACCGAGAAGCAAAAAAACAGATTCTGCGATTGTTAGTAAAAAAGAGACCGGAAGCAGCACTATGCAAACAAAGGATATTCCTAAAAATACATAAGATACTGCATGAACAAGCCCAGCTTTTCTATCAAGTCCAAGGTTTTCAGCCAGCGACATGTATGAAGACGTAAAAGCATACGGCAGCGTTAACGGAAAAAGCAAAAGAGCCATCCACCACATAGGCTTTCCCGAAACAATAACAACCGTGTAGAAGTTGACAACAGGAATAAGAGCTATTAATACAGCAGGTATCTCAAGGAGCTTTGCAATCCTAAAGAGTGAATAGCCAAAAAACATGGCTAACAGAAATATTACAATTGGGGCAACCGTCATAAACATCGGGTATTTTATGGATATGATTTCAAAGTTTTTAAACAGTGCGTATTTAGATTTTGGAGTTATTTTCGTTTTTCCGACTGTAACAGGAAATTTCTTAACGGGCTGTTTTTGCGGCTGTATGTTTTGAACCGGAGTTGCTGAGGGCTGCTTATTCTGAGATGGCGGCGGGACTGAGGCTGTAACAACTGGGGTCGGAGTTGGAGACGGTGATGGTGTTAGTGTTGGAGTTGGAGCAGGGGTTGGACTACTTAGTTGTTGTGTGATTGGTGCGGCTGTTTTATCTTGTTTTGGTATAACTTTTGTGTCATGTCCGGGTGCAGTTACTGCAGGTTTTTTTGGAGGCGAAGGAGTTGGCAGAAGTTCCTCATCAGGTGTTGCAGGTTCCTCCTCTGTAGGTGGAAAGTCCGTGAAATGAGTTGTGCCGCTCTTATCTTTCCATCTATACATTTTGGCTTCGGATACTGCTGTCAGAAAAAACAATAAGACCAACACAACAGATGAGACTCTCACAGCGTATTTAGCAAACATACATCCTCCTTTAATAAGGACTCATAAAATAGCAAAAAAATATTCTAACAAAAAACTTCATGTAAAGTCTTTTTTTTTGCTTAGTAAACATATTTATATAAAATGTTTATTGAGTTAACTCCAGCAGATGTTTTTAGAGCCAGCATAGATATAGTTGAAAGGACGGGATTCCCACTCGTAGGCGGGAATGACAAATGAGTACGTCATAGGGAAATCCCCTTGTAGGGGAGTGTCATTCCTGCGAAAGCAGGAATCCATTTTTTATTAACAGAGTTACCTGCAAAGGCAATCTATTTTATTTTTTCAAATTTTATCTTTATAACTTTACCGGATGAGAAAATGGCTGAGCAGTCAGAGCCGGTTACAGTGTTACAGCCGTTCCATGATGATATGAAAGAGTGTGACGACGGTGTTGCAATAATAGAGAGCTTTTTATCCTTTTTTAAATGACCTATTGAGCCTACTTGACCTTTCCACGATATTTTATCCCCCTCTTTTATTGAAACAGTGCCACCGCCTGTGCCCTCCTTTATTATGTAAAGGACATCTGGTGAAGAAGGCGTCACCGCTGCTGCATAAAACTTACCATTGCCGCCGGGCGTGGGAGCGTTACGAAAGTCCGGCTCAGATTTCTCACTCCTTACGCTTATTTCATGCGTGTTTAAAGAGCCTTTAATAACCTTAAAGTCAGGGAATTCCTTAAATGTTGTCAACATGATAGTCAAAAACGAAAGCACATATATAGGGTTAAATATCGGATGTGCCGTCAAAAAAGACCCTCTGTCAAACGTATTTACATTTTCTTTCATCTGCTGCTGTGCCTCCATATGTTTAAACGTTACGCTTAAAAATTCTATAACAAAATACCGCTGCTTGTCAATACGAATAATCATGATCAGAAAATGCTAAAATACACTAAATGTTAACGGAAAGTTTGCATCCAGAGTCAAGAGGGCTTGACACCCGGTCTGTTGGGGAGATTTTTGACCTTATGAGCGCTGATAACAGGGCTGTGTTAGAGGCTGTTGAGGCGGCAAGGGAGTCTATATGCAGAGCGATAGAGGATGCGTATATAACGATACGTGCCGGAGGTACGCTTCTGTATGCTGGAGCCGGCACAAGCGGACGTCTTGGAGTGTTGGACGCATCCGAGATGTATCCCACATTCAGCGCACCTCCCACAATGATTCAGGCTGTTATAGCCGGCGGCACCGATGCTTTAACCATGCCGATAGAAGGTGCAGAGGACAATGTTGTGGCAGGCTCTGATGCAGTTAAATCAATCACGTCACTTGATATGGTGCTTGGAATAACCGCCTCAGGCACAGCGCCGTATGTGCTTTCCGCTTTAAAAGAGGCTAAAAAACAAGGCGCTAAGATATGGCTCCTTACCTGTAACAACTATATATGCGATTTTTGCCCCAATTCTATTAACGTTGTAACAGGCCCTGAGCTGATAGCTGGCTCAACGCGCCTTAAAGCAGGGACTGCCACTAAAATTGTGCTTAATCTGATTTCTACAGCCGTTATGATTAAACTAGGGCGTGTTTATGACGGTTACATGGTTGACGTAATTCCGTCTAACGAAAAACTCAAAAAACGCGCCATAAAAATAGTGTCTGAGCTAACTAACTGCACAACTGAGTGCGCATCAGAGTTAATTGCAGCATCCGGCGGTAATCCAAAGACTGCTATTTTAATGGAACTAAAAAAGTTAACTAAAGGTGAGGCCGCATCGGCTCTTGAGAACTCCGGAGGCTCACTGCGTGCCGCTCTGAGTGGGGTTAAAGTTTGAACACTCATTTTAATAATGAAAGCATAAAAATTATCGGTCTCATGTCCGGAACCTCGCATGACGGCGTTGATGGCGCATTGGTTGACATTAGAAGAGTTGGCAATGATGATGCTATAAGCGTTAACCTCCTGCATAATATTCACATGCCTTATTCAGAAAAGTTACGAATAAAGATCCGCTCAGCCTTTAGCGGTAACACGGAAACAATATGCAGGCTTAACTTTGAGCTTGGCGAGGTTTTTGCTCGCTGCGCTAATAAGTTAATAACTGCATCCGGTATTACAGCTGATGAGATTGCACTTATTGCCTCACACGGTCAAACAATATGTCACATTCCGCCGGTGCGGTCAATGAGAGGCTCTACGCTTCAGATAGGGGAGTCCTCTATAATAGCAGCACGCACTGGTATAGTTACAGTGTCTGACTTTCGCCCCAAGGATATGGCTTTTGGAGGACAGGGGGCGCCTCTTGTGCCGCTTAGCGATTACCTGATGTTTAAAAAACCCGGAGTTATAACAGCTGTTTTAAATATCGGAGGAATGGCAAATGTTACGATTTTAAGCGAAAAAATGGAAAACCTTATAGCGTTTGACACAGGGCCCGGCAACTCCCTAATTGATGACACGGTAATGCTTTTAAGCGGCAATAAACGAGCATTTGACAAAAACGGCTCTATAGCGCGTGGTGGTACTGTTGATAAAGCCCTCCTTAAAGAACTGTTGAAACATCCATTTTTAAAAAAGAAGCCGCCTAAATCAACAGGCCGTGAGACTTTTGGTAAAACCCTCGCCGAAGATATTTTTCACAACCGGTACAATCATCTGAAAAAGGAGAACATTGTCAGCACATTAACTCATTTTACGGTGAAAACTATATTTAATGCTCTAAGGCCGTATAAGTTGACTGAAATTATAGTGACAGGGGGCGGAGTTAAAAACACGTATCTTATTGAAATCCTGAAAGAGTTGTTTTTATCAATTGGAACAGAGATTAAAGACATATCGGAATACGGGATACCGCCTGAGGCTAAAGAAGCGGTGAGTTTTGCTGTACTTGGTTACAGAACACTGATTGGTCTCACCGGAAATGTGCCATCATCAACAGGAGCTTCAAGAAGTACCATATTAGGTAAATTTACATATCCGTGATATCTTGACAAAATGTTGCGCTAACTGTTCTAATAATTTACACGAGAGGGCTATACTGAGAGAATTTTTTTTATTTGTTTAATCGAAAATGAAGAAAATTGAAAATGAAATTGATGCACTTGTTCTACTTCGTAAAGTGCCGCTATTGTCTGTTTTAGACGACACAGATTTAAAACCAATCGCTGAAAAAATTGTAATAAGAAAATATAAAAAAAATGAAGTGTTTATTCACCAGGATATTGAAAACCAATATATGTATATGGTCATAAGTGGAACACTTAAAGTAAATATCACAAACAGCGATGGAAAAGACGTAACTCTTGCGATAAGAACAACGGGGGAACATTTCGGTGAATTATCTCTGATTGATGACATAACAACAGTGGCAACAGTGCGTGCACTTGAAGATTCTGCTGTTGCTATTTTGTTTAAAAATGATTTTCTGACATTGATTAATTCACACCCAAAGTTTCTTTACTGTGTGATGACAGAATTATGCTCTAAGGTACGAGAAGCAAATGATCTAATTGAACGATTAACCTATAACAAAGCTCATCAAAGAGTTACACTGTTATTTTTAAAGTTAGTGAGTAAGTTTGACATACATGCAGCAGACGGCATCACATTAGACATTCAGCTCACTCATCAGGATATTGCAGATATGACAGGGCTCCTACGGGAGACTGTCACTCATGTGATTGATAAATGGAGAAATGAAGGGCTTATTTCGTATGTTGGAAAGAAATACTATCACCTAACCCAGAATTTTTTTGAAAAAGATTTTATATTGTAGTTTAAACTACAGACTTTAGTTTTTTGTGCCTGTTACAATCAAGCAAGGTCAATGTAAATTGATTGAGTTTCAGAATTGAGTGTATGGCGCATTTATTGTGAGCGTGGGGTAAGCTTCTACGCTGAACTAAGGTACATAGGGTAAGCTTGAGATTGGGTTCCGTAAGATGTTTTGATGTAGTTAATTGTTAGCGTCTAATGAAAGCAGCGTGAATGTTTGGACATAGTGATCCTGATGAGATCCGTATGGTTTCTTGTTTTTGTGATTGCAAGAAGTCCCATGTTGAACTCTTCAAAATAAAAGAACGTGGCCAGTCGCTTATTCACAAAAAAACAACCATGCCATAGTTGATATTTCCTTACGCTTAAAGACATAAATTCTGTTATCTCTGCATCCTTTACTACCACTTTTGATACGGCAGTGACAGTTTCCTTAATTTTATTGTTTATCTCCGGCTTTCCGAGCTGCCGAAACTCATGGTCTTCGGTTAAATCAAGAAAAGCATTGTTGATAGCACCAAAGTTATCGTTATGTATGAGAGTTTCTGTTAATTGCTTCACTCTTTCGTCAACTGTCATGGTATTTCTCCAAAACACCTATTTCTTATGATGACCTGTCATAAAGGGCCGCAGCATTTCCATATTAACGTCATTAAAACTAACCAGCTTGCCGCGGTATTTACTTATATAATCATTTGCCTGCGATTGAGAGGAAAAAGGAACCAGTATGTCTCCCATAGCGCCCCTAACCTCAGCTCCGTAAACTAAAAATGCCGTCCTTGCGTCAATCCAGTGCCCAGTAGGATGACTCCAGTCCTCCTTGCCCATGTCGTTTACATAGATAGCGGCTATGTTCTTGGGGCTGTCCGGCTGCAGATAAAATGTAAACAAATCCAATGTGCCGCAAAAAAAATCATACCGGCCGTTTGTGTAAATCATTTGTGCCTTGGGGCCGGGAAACTCCAAAAGTGTCATTCCGCACACACTGCATGTGCTGTCTTTATCCAATGAAAGGGGAGGATACTTAGTATCCTCCCCTTTGGAACAACCCAATATAAATAACAGTGAAACAACTATCAACCAACTATAAACTTTTAAGCAGTTCACTATTTTTTAGACTTTAAACTCCTGCTAAGTGATAGTCCACCAAAAAACACAAAGAGTGCCACAAGCGGCGGAAACACATATACCCTTAACGGCGTAGCAGGCTCAAGCATCAAATAATACCACGCTGAAACTGCGCACTTTATGCCGCTTTCGTCATTTTGCCCGTCAAATGCCGCAATTGAAAATGGTACAAATTTGCCTGGTACCACTTCAAAATCATCCTTGCTGCCTGTTTTTAGCGCTCTTTTATAGACCACACGGTACAGGCCGTCGTTATATCCAGCTATTACTGTTACGTCGTGCTTTTGTAAATCCTCGACGTTTTCATAGCTTTTTGCCAGCTGCTCTGTAACTTTACCGGCATCAGAGGCTTTCCAGCTCCATAGATACACAGGGTGCTTTTTGTCACCCATGAAGAAATATGGTTTTTCCACCGTCTCAGACACCTTTTCTGGGAATTGAATCCATACGGCGTCAGCTGGCTTGCCATCAGAGCCGTTGTTGGGCTTTTTATCGCTCCACTCAACCATCACGGCAAGCTCCTTGTCCGTATATAGACCCCTCACTCTGACGTTTGTGATAAGAGTCGTAAAGTCACGGGGTTCAAACATAAGCTGACCGCCCATCGGCAAATCCATTGACTCTACTTTATCCCACGCAGGATCATCAACCTTCGTAGGAATTGCAGCGGTTTTTTTGATCTTTATAGCCACGCCCAGCTTTCTTTCCTGCTGAAGCGATTTTATAAACACAGCTAAAGCCCACCTATCCTCATCCTTAAGTGAATCAATGTAAGAGGTCATAGGGGTGCCGCCTAATCCTACCGATATTGTCCTAAAAATATCCTCTACGTTTGAGCCGTTTCTTAACTCCCACGGATGTGTGTAATTGGCAGGGGTTATAGGGTCTCCCCAGTCGTTTTTGAAGTTGTCCTGCCAGCCCTTCTCTCCGTTACCGCGCCCTTCTTTGCCATGACACTCCACACACTTTGCCTTGTTAAAGAGCTCTTTGCCCTTTTTAATTAAATCTGCACTGGCCTTTGGGGGCGTCCCTATGGTTATAGGTTTACCGGCGTCTTTAAATATGTCAGGAGCAAATGTCTTAACATGCGCAACTATGGCCTTTATCTCGTCATCGGTAAATCTGGTCCATGGCGGCATAGATGTGCCCGGGTTACCATTTCTGACAATCTTTGTAATATCTGAATCTGTCGGGGGTTCCCCAGACGGTGTTGATCTGAACTTATACGTGCCCATAGTGAAATCCCTGGGCTTAGGCATCGAAAACTTATCTGTGTAAGACTTTGCATCCCCGTCATAACCATGGCACTGAGCGCACCATCCGTTATAGAGTTTCTTACCCTGACTATCATCTGCACTTGCGGTTAAATACCACGCCGAGCATAAAATCACAGTCAGTAGTATCGTTAAAAGAATTTTCTTCATTTTCCCACTCCTTCTGTGTTAGTTAACTTCTCGGCTTATTGCCTGTGGCTTCATAGATAAACAGAGTCACTTGCCAGATTTCATCCTCAGTAAGGAAATCCTCAAAAGAAGGCATAGCAGAATTCCAAGGGGTGCTGCCTGCAGGTAACCCTCTCCAGCCTTTAGCTATACGCCAGAAAACAAAAGACTCCGGCAACTGCGCTATAGTGTCAGTTCCCCTAAATGGAGGCGGAACCGGATTAAAGCCCAGTGCCAAATGCCCTCTGCCATCAAGATCGTCTCCGTGACAGTAGAAACAGTTCTGATAGTAGATTTTCTTTCCGGCCTCAAGATTTTTTGCCATGTTAGGCGCATCTTTTCTAAGCGGATTTTCAAGCCCTATGATGGTAATCGGTTTTCCTCTAAATTCAATTGAGGAAACCGGCTCCGGATGCACTATTCTTGCCGATACCGGCGGTTCATAGTTAGGTTTTACCTTGTCAAAAGTCAAATACCCGGCAAACAGAGGTAACGCTATAAACACTATCAGCACTCTTAAAATCCGTTTGTTGTCATCGGCTAAAACCGCTCTCATCGGCTCAAGTAAAGCGTCAAATGTTGACTCCTGAATCGAAAAGTAAATAAACAGCGAAAACACCGACATACACATGTACATTGTCATAACCTGAGCCGGGAAAGGAGCCGTGATAATTCCCACGCTTTTTAAAAGCCCGTATATCAGAGTCAGCAAACCAATGAAATTAAAAAATGGAGATTTCTTTAACACTGAAATCACCGTTATTAAAAGCCCAATGGCAGCAATTATAGGATATATTTTCATCATTCCTATTATTTACCTCCTTTCTTGGCTTCTTTATCTATCTCTTCTTTTAGTATAGGGACAGATTCCGGATAGGAGATGGTTACCTTTGCTCCTTTACTCTGTAAATATGCAGCAACAGCAATCAGTTCTCCGTCAGTAAGCGATGTTGGCGGCTTGTGGATGGAGGGCATCATGTTTTCAAATCCCTTTTGAATGTAAGCAGAGGGATCAACCAGTGCTTCAAAGACATAATTCTCCATTTTCATATTTCTCTCTTTAGCGCTTTTTTCCATCTCAGCCCCAATAGTTGAAATTGCAGGTGCCCGCATTCCGACCTCTACTTTAACCGGATGACATACCATGCACTGTCCTTTGCTAAACACGATTTGCTCACCGACCGCTATCAGGTCCTCCTGCGTTATTCCCTTCTCTATCTTTGTCTCCTTAGGAGGGCGTGACTCAGACTGAGGCAGGAAATAGAGTCCAATATAGGCAAAGAAAATGTTAAGCCCTACCACAACTATCAATAACTTCAGAATGCCGCCTTTCATGTTTTAGCCCCCCCCTTCTCTGACGCTTTTTCAAGTTTCATAATGCTCCAAAACAGAAGTCCTATCAGGGCAAAAAATATCACTGTGACAATGGAGGAAACAACTGCAGCATAACCATGCGTTGGTAAATAGGCATCCGGACTTGTGTCTTTCATGATTCCATACACATGCCAAAACTGTCTGCCTCCGCTTCTCATGTATCCCATCATTGCCATAAGCCACGTAAATGTCACAGTAATTCCTATTAGTGCATACTGCGACCGCTCCGGCATTTTGCCCCACTTTGGCTCTCCAATAATCTTTGCTCCTTTATACATCATAGAGTCAAGCACAAAGAGAATTATTATAGAGAGGAAAAATATCCCAAACTGGATTGGCGACAGAATCTTCACTCTCACCGCGGATGTTACCATATAACTGTAAATACCTATGGCAATAGCAGCAACGGTTGACCCTACTATCACGAAAGCTCTAATGGCATGCCCGAGCTTAGCCCAACTGACCACAGGCTCTTTGTTGCTTATTTTAAAGATGGTAAAACTTAAAAACGTGGCCATATAGGACACAACAACGGCCGTGTTTTTAGAGGCCATAACACCAAGACTACCGAGCACCGGGTGATATGCTCCCATGCGTCTTGCCTCTTCAAGACTAAGCGCTATGCTATGAGGCGTAAGCCACACTGCATATGACAGCAGGTTTACAATAAACAGGAATTTTACGTATTTGAAATACCTTTCGCCCCCTGGCATCTTATTCAGGGAAATCCAAAGGTAGTAGTTAACAAACATAAGAATAGCACCTATTAGAATTGCCTGCATAACCCACAGCCACGCAAAAAATCCGCCCATAAGCTGAATTCCCATCTGTTCGTTAAACGTGTAGATTTCAACACCCAACATGTAGCCAACTCCGGGCAAAATCAGTGAAAATCCGATAGAAATCATCGCCGATGTATAACCCATCCAGTCGTAATAGGCGCGTTGCTCATCGTTTTCAGCGGTTATAAATCTGTAAGCTGCATAAGCTGCAGCAATACCTGCGCCAAACACAACATTTGCGACAAGTCTGTGAAGTGAAAGAGGTATCCACATGTAGGTCTTAATGGCGTGCCAGCGGTTTATAAGCTCGCCGGTGTCGCTAACCCCGCCCGGCGTTGTCATATACCCAACCCATGCGCTGGTAATTAGAAGCATGGTCATGCCCATGATATTCAGAAGGCCGCCAAGGGCTACATGCTTTCCCTTTTTATTACCTTTCATCTGCTTCCATGAGTAGAAGTAGTAGTAGCAGACAAGCGTTTCAACATACATCACTACCACATAGACCCACCACGTAGGCCCAAGGATTTTCATCAAATGATCTATAAACTTTGGATACAGCACGGGTAAACTTATCAACAGTATCGTACCGACAGCAGCCGTAAGCGTGTAGGCAAGTGTAAAGAGCTTCGTAAAATCGTAAGCGATTCTATCCAGCCTCTCATCATTACGCCTCCAGCCTATAAACTCCATCGAAACGGCAAAAATCGGAACACCCAAAACAAAGGCAGCAAAATTAAGGTGAAGCTGCGCTATTACCCACACCCACACACGGCTTCCAATCACAGGGAAAAACCTGTAACCGTCCTCCGTGGGTGCTGCAAGAACTTTGTTTAAGATAAAAAGTACAGCAAAACCTATGCCCAAAAACAAGGTTAACTTTATAACCCCTTTTATCAGGCTTTTAGATGGGCTAACGTCTGCCATATTCATCTCCTATACGTTTAGTTGGTCTTACCATCACTATGTCAAAAAGAAACAAGGTTCACCACATTTCCGTGGTGAACCCGCTTCATATTAAGGATAATTTATTTCTTTGCAAATGAGTGGTCAAGAGTAGCAGCTGCTCCTGCCTTTACATCTACATCAACTACCGCCTCGCCAAAGCCCTCATGCCAGAATTTAACTTTGTACTTGCCGGCTGGGAGATCCTTTATCTCATATGCGCCGTTGGCGTCTGTGACTGCTGCGTAAGGGTTCGGAGTTGCATAAACATATGCGCGCATCCATGCGTGTGCATCACAGGAGACACTCTGGAGGCCGGCTACTTTTACAGGTTTCTCTATTTTTTGGTCTTTGTTAGGAAGAGCTAAGTTATACACTGTTCTTTTTTTGCCCTCGCCCAGTATTAAACCAAGCGATGTGTTGTGAAATATCGAGTCACTGTTTTTCAGTACATACTTCTGACCAACATAAGCAATGCTTACCAACGGATGAAAAGCACATTTGAGGTTATCTACAACAGTTTCAGTTGTAGGTACTGCTTTACCCTTGGTTACACCCTCTACTGCTACGATAACATTTTGAACTCCACCGCCGGCTCCTACTATATACATTCCAGCAGGGTGGGACTTGCCGCAGAACTCGGTGTCTTTATTGATGTTAAGAACTGGATCAGCAGGCGCACCTGAGGTCTTCACTGTTCCCTTAATGCTGCCGCCGTCTTTTACATCCACGACCTCATACTTATCAGCTGCTATCGCCGCAGCACTCACACAAAGAAACACCATTACACACATTAGAGCCACTAACTTCTTCATCTACTTTACCTCCGCTTAAACCTTTTAATGTTTTCAATCATCTTGAAAATCAAGATTTTGCCAATACAAATTACCCTACTTCTTCATTATATCCTCTATATACTGGTCAAGCACCTTCTCATGTATATAATGCCCAACCACTTTGTAAACCAAGCCCTTTGAATCTATGAAAACAATCACCGGCACATAGTTTATCCTGTATGCCGTAAGCACATCAGGTCTGTTACCGGCAAACATGGGAAATGTAAATCCCAAATCCCGCTTATAGGCTTTTACCAAAGCTGCATCCCGCGCCATTATATTTATACCCATAATGCTAATCTTATCCTTACCGTACTTACTCTGTGCCCGCTTTAAAAATGCTACTACCTGCGTGCAATAATGACAGCTGTTGTGAGTAAAGTACATAATCGCTGGTCTGTCCATAAGTTTCTTTATATCAAACTCCTTACCGTTTTCATCAATCATCTTAAAAGTAGGCGGAGGCTCACCCTCTCTCACCCCCTCAGATGAATACGCAACAGCCGTTAATGATAGCATAAAAACAAGCATCACGTAAAGCGCTTTAATTTTATTTTTTCCTATCATAAATCATGTCTCCACTGCAACCAGCTCATAGTCTATCATATTCTTGTAGTGGTGTCCATATATAAGGGGAATGCCGTTTGACTCTACATGTGTGTTGCTAAAGGTGTTTAAAATCTCTTTTTGAGGCGGGGTAAGGGTAATCTCGCGCCCAATAGACATTCTTATTCTGTTTGGGGGAACGTGTCCAAAACAGTAATCCCTAATATCTGGTCTTCTTTTACCATAAGTCAAATCAACCGGAAACCATTTGTTGTCAGCGGTAAGAAAACGAACCCAACTGTAACTGTTTATACAATCAGCCTCAAGCCGTCCGGTTTTTTTCATTTCAGACACATACGGAAGCGCAATTCCCTGTTCCCAAACTGTAGGAATCCCCTTGTGAATCATCATGGTTCTAAAGAGAGCATTATAGTCGTCGGAGCGGCCGGCTTTCTCTTCAAAAGCCATCACACTGACGCCGCGTGTGCAAGCCTCATGGACATATTCAATCCTGTCAATTACGGCGTCATAGAACTTGCGGGCTATCTTTACCGGGTCCTTTTCGTTTCCTGCAAGGTTATCGGCAAAGGCGGCAACTTTGTCATTGATTTTTTCCCACTCCGAAAGTTTTAGGAAGTCTTTCGGGTTTTTACTGTTATCCAGAGCCGCTGACTCGGTTAGTCTTTTCATGTTGTATTTTAAGGTAACTGGAACGCCGGCCTTAATGCCCTTTGATTCCAGATAGAGGAGTTTAAAAGCCCCGGCATCATCACCATAAGGCTTATATTTCAAAGGCGAGCTGACTTCAAAATCTGTAATGCGCTGCCATGAATCATTCTGCGGTATGGGAACCCATAAGCAGACTTTTTCCTTCTTAATTGGTTTTAAAAACTCAGTCCTATAGGTCAGCTTCAAGGAGACACTCTTTACAGCGGCATCCTCTACGGCTTTACCAAACACCGGTACCTTGCTTAATAACACTGCCCCCACGGCACCGACTGCTCCCTTTACAAACTCTCTCCTATTCATCACCACCCGGAAATCATCACTCTAAGATTGCACACCACCAGATTATACCTTAATCTGTGACTGTTCCTTCAGTAACTAAAGTAACCATTCCTGTGTTGGAATCATTACTCCACACCTCTACTGTCTTTTTAGCAGGCCCGGGAGCGCCGTCAAATAAGATAGTAACCTTTATATCAGACTTCCCCCTGGGTTTTATTTCCACCGAACTGGCAGACGCCTTTGTGCACCGCCTTCATGCCGGTACTACGTCTTTGATAACAAGAACATCTGTTCCCGTATTTTCAAACTTAAAGGTATGTTTCACACTCTTGCCTTGTTTGATTGTACCGAAGTTATAAACACTATCTTTAAATTGAATTTTAGGGCCCGCATGTGTGTTAGTGTCAACCTGTGTCTTAGATTTATCGCTTAAGTCAACATCAAGAGTTTTCGTTTCCCCCTCTGATACCACCACGGTTTTTTCCACCTCTCCAAGTCCCTCATGCCAAAACTTAAGCGTATATTTACCGGGCATAAGACCTGTTATCTCATACTCTCCTTTGTCGTTAGAAACTGAAGCGTACGGGTGATCAAACACAAACACTATGCCCCTCATCCATGGATGCGAGTTTGACTTAACACGAATGTAGCCAGTTTCTTTTGTAAACTTATGAAAATCCAGTATCGGTTTTTTTAGTTCCATCCCTTGTGTGGGAAAGGCAAGATTTAAAATAGTGGAACCATCCACAAGCGGGCGCGTTGAAGCCTCTTTTTGGTAGGCAAGCCCAAGTTTTAGCTGAACGGTGTGTAAAATCGGATCGTTATTTTTAATGACATATTCGCCGCCTAAAAAACCGATTGAAACATGCGGCGTCACCTTGCATTTATCCATCGTAAGCTCAACATTTTTCTTAGGCACTGCCATCCCTTTTTTAACATCTGTGACAAACACAACAACGTTTTTTACCTTTGAGTCGGAAATTGCATACTTATCTGATGTGATTGTTTTTCCGCAGACCGCCTCATCCTCGGTTACATTGATGACCTCATCGGCAGGGGAGGCGCCGCGTATAACCCCTTTTATGGTTGCTCCGTTTTTAACGTCAACCGTGTCGTAACCGTATGCACTCAAGCTTAGCGCCATTAACGTAAGCGCCGCTAAAAAACTCCATGTCTTTAAACGCATTTGGAAATCCTCCTTCACTATACATTTTATTTTAAGTATTTTCTCTTGAACACAAAATAGCTAATCAAAAGCGGCGTAACAATCCAAAACAGATTGACAGCCCACAAGACATACCTGCTCATAAAGCTGGGGAGCTCAACTGAGGCAAGTCCAAGAATTACCGAGAACTGCCCTATTGTGATAAAATTAAGGATTCTATAGACGTCCACAGGGTTAAGCATCAGAAGGATGGAAAATACGTTTGGGCTAAGAACTCCCTTTGTGACAATAAGCATCCCTACCAAAGCTAAATCATATAGGATTGTAAACAAAAGCCACAAAAACACCGTAAACGCAATGGATTTGCTTCTTTCCACTATTAGAACCGATACAAGAAACGACAGGCTTAAAAACATGATTCCAAGAAAGATAGAATTAACGACAAACATCAAAAAACTGGCAAACGACCCTGGTCCTGCCTTAATGACAAGTATAAATCCTGGAAGACAAAACCCGACAATAATTGGAATAGTCAGTGAGGCAGCAAGCCCAATGAATTTTCCCGCCAAAAACTCAAACACTGAAATTGGCGACGCCATGTATAAATCAAGCGTGTGCCTGTCTCTCTCATCAGCAATGATTCCGCCGCCAAGAGTTAAGGAAAGAATGGGAATAAAATAAACCGCAAGACTTGTAAGACTTGCAATAGTTGCGCTCATGTTTGTAAATGATACAACCCCAGAGGATACCGAACCAAAATAGGCAATTATCAAAGTAAAAAAAGCAAACACAAGCGTTATTACAATGACCCATTTGCTTTTTAATTTATCCGATAACTCCTTGACAGCCATCGCTCTTAGCGCATCAGTGAATACCAAAAAACACCTCCTCAAGACTTGGCTCCCGCACTGTGAAATCTGAAAACGAATCCTTATGTTCTAATATGCAGCTAAGCACACTCATTTTTTTATCTCTTGGCAGGTCAGTTGTAAGAGTGCCGTCTCTGATAACCATACTGTCCATGCCCTCTGCCTTTAACAGCTCAACAATCCTCTTGTCGCCGTCTTCTTTGAGCATTATAACCAGTCTAAGCGGGAGATTAAACCCACGGTAAAGCTCCTCAAGCGAGCCTGTGGCCTTTATATTTCCCTCTTTCATAATCCCGACTCGCTGTACTTTTTCCTCTATCTCAGCAAGTATGTGAGAGGACAGCACTATGGTCATATTCCTTACGCTTTTTAACTCATCAAGGATTCCGTATAGCTCTCGCACTCCAACCGGATCAAGCCCTGACGTTGGCTCATCCAACACCAAAAGAGCGGGATTATTAAGAAGCGCCTGAGCCAGATTAATCCGCTGACGCATACCCTTAGAATACCCCCCTACTCTTCTATTTAGCGCCTCATCTGAAAGAATCTTTCCGAGCACGCCTTTGATGTTACTAACACTGCCGCCCTTAATTCTGGCAAAGTGTTCCAGTGTCTCAAGCCCCGTAAGGTTGTCATAAAAGGACACCCGTTCTGGCATATATCCAATCTGTTTTCTTATCTCTATCCAGCCCTTTTCGCTAAGCGATACTCCGTCAAAGAGCACAGTGCCCTCGGTGGGTTTTATTATGCCAAGCAGAAGCCTCATCAGGGTTGACTTTCCTGAGCCATTTGGCCCCACAAGACCAAACGTCTCGCCCTGCACTATCTCAAGATTAATTTTTTCCAGCGCAACAAAATCCCCGTAACGTTTTGTCACCTCTTTGAAGCTAATTTTCACTACATGCCTCCGGTGTTAGAGAGTTTCACTGAATCTATATGATAATTGGCGGGTTGATATTTTTCGTATTTTGCCTTCAACGCTTTCCAATCCTTATGAAAAGGAACCATCGAGGGAGCTTTGTCTGTCACCTTTGGAACTTTCAATATTGGGAACTGTTTTTCTATTATTTTTAAAACATGCATAGCAGGGCTGCTGTAGAGAAGTTTAGCTAAAGGATAACGCCAAAAAATATGGTCAACCACTGTGTTTGACTCATAGGGCATATCCCCTGTGCCCTTGCCTGTCATATCCCAGCCCAGATAGTCGCTCCAATAGTTGCCGCTCCACTCCTGGTCTTTAGCTGCCACATACTTTACCTGCACTTCATTGTCAATTAGAGAATTGCCTGTTACTTTATTTTCCTCTGAGCCTCCCCAACTGTGAATTCCAATGTTGTTATTCATTATGAGATTAGATTTTACCTCATCTTCTATTGAATTGTACAGGAATATTCCCTTTGAGTTACCTATAGATATGTTTTCATTTATTTCGCTTCTTATCGTCTGGTTTATTAATAATCCGTGAGTCTTGTTTCCAACTGCAACGTTTCTGTTTATAACTGTGTGCTTGGTGTACATGATGGCCATACCGACAAGATTGTCAATGACGGTGTTGTCACTGAAATTACCGGAGTCAACCCACATTGTATGAATGGCGTAACGAGATTTTGTCACCTCATTACCGGTTACCGTTGAATAGTGTGAAACCTCCATGTAAATGCCATCGCGGCAGCTTGTGACCTTATTGCCGCTCACCTCAAGGTTTAATGTACCCACTGCTGTTATACATGTGCCGCGGTTTGATTCGTCTTTGTCGTCAACACCCTCTATTACGTTATCTGTAATTGCAGTATCAAAACTCTCTAAAACCTTCACCCCGAACATAACGTTTTTAAAAATATTGTTTTGTATTCGTACTCCCATAGTTCCACCGTGTATCGCTACTGCCACATCCTCTGTAACGTGCTTTCCTTCATATTTAAGCGTAAAGCCCTCAAAGGTTACATCTGAACTGAGTATGTCAACAATATTACCGCCTTTGGAAACTATAACGGGATTATTGACGCCTTTTATATGTATTTTCTTATCCAATTTAAGTATCTCAGCGTATGTGCCGCCATTGACCTCTACCGTATCCCCAGGTTTTGCCTTACCGAGAGCCGCATTAATTGTCTTAAAACCGCCGTTGCCGACTTTTAATACGGCGGACTCTGCGCTTGCAGTAGAAACTAAAAAAACAGCAATAGATACGAAAATCAACCGGATAATGTTCACCTTTTTTTACCAATAAGCTCGGTACATCTGTGTGTATCATGGTAAATCATCTGGCAGTCAAAGCAGTGCATACACTCGGCATAGTTGATGACGCCAGTGCTGCTGATTGCCGCACTGGCGCAGGATTTGGCACACACTTTACAACTGACGCAGAGCGCCCTTCGTTTAAGTCTGCTTATCGGAAGGATTTTTTTCAAAACTGCCGGAACTGATATTGCCGCTCCCAATGGACACAGGTATCGGCAAAATGCCCGATATACAATTAATGAAAGAATTGTTAGCACAAAAAAGTACGCCACAAAATACCATTGCCTGTTTAGTTTCAGCACAAAGGTTTTAAAAGGCTCCACTTCTGTCAGATACTCAGAGAGCATGAAGTTATACCATGCAACACCAACAATTGCAGCAAGCGCTGCGTATTTTAACTTTAGCAACACTTTGTGCACGCCTTGAGGCACTTTAAGGTTAACCCTTTTACCGATAACTGCGTTTAATAACTCAAGCATAGCCCCATAAGGACAGAGCCACCCGCAGTAGGCGCCGCGCCCCCATATTATGGAGCTCACAATAATAAACGCAAAAGACAGAAAAATAAACGGCTCCATAAGAAACAACTCAAGAGGAAAATTGCCATCTTTGGCAGAGCTTATCGCTATACCGATATTTGTTGTGGTTGGCTGTGCTTTTAAATACAGTCCGACATAGAAAAACGAAGCTGTCAAAATGCCGTATCGGATTATATTAAAAACCGCCGGTTTCTTTGACAGTCGGTTTTTCAAAAGAAACACAACTACGACCGCAGCAATCAAGGCAGCAAAAAGCGAAATATGTACAGTCTTCTGTGCCCAGATGATTTTCCAAAGAGCGGTATCCACAGGATTACTCCATAAACCTTTCTGAAAGCTCATAGTCAACCGTGGTTGAATAAAACTTCTTTGTCACTCCTTCTCTAAACGTTAACATGAGTTTTAATTTAAAGGGTAATGCTGGATCAAAATCCTTACCTCTTATGATAAACACTCCGCCCTCATGAATTTCAGGTGCGCCTTTAGCCGATAGTTCAGTCAGGATTTTATAGTCCTTGTCGGTAAACACATAGCTTCTGTTTTCCTGCTCAAGGCTGAATCTTTCAAACACACCGCCGCGAGCAAACCCGGAGCCTTTAAACGAACCCTTCCCGCGGGCTGCTATGAATATGGCGTGCTCATCATCTTTTAACGTTGACATTAGCTCATTGAAGGCACGCTCACCCAAAATGTTTTTGCCGATTGTGGGAGAAGACACTACTCCAACATACAAATCCAAAAATGCTTCTTTACCCTCAATTCCAAGGTCTTTAGGGTTTATGACAAGGTTCTTAACTCCCCCTGAGGCTACCAGCTCGCTAAATCCTAATGCTTCAAATTTCTTGCTGAGTCTCTTACCCTTTTTCTCGCTATATTTAATCAAGCCGGCTGCCACAGCAACCTTCTTTGCCGATTCCAAAATTATGGCATTTTCCACTACTGCGGTAACAGTAGCCCCCGTAAGAGCATCCATTTTTATATCGTTACCAAGCGATACGCCTTTTACTACATTCTTACCAACGTACTTTGTAATAAAATCCTTAAAATTATCCTCTTTTAACCCTATCAGCACTATTGGCTCAGAGTGAAAAAGCACCTTGACTCCAGTCAAATTACCTGCCGTGTCCATTCCTATCAAAGTCTCAATGTGTTTACCGGAATACCCGACATGATTTAAACTGAAATCCTTTGAGTTAATCACATAACCAACAAGTTTACCGCCCATAAATCCTTCAAGATAATGCTCTTTTTGTACAAACTTATCTGCCTTCAATACGTCCTCAGGCTTGTACTCATATCTATGCTCAAAATACGACCAATTTCCGGCATACGCCATAGAACACGCAAAAAGCACTGCCAATACAACCGTTTTGATAACTATTCTGAATTTCACTGTTAAACCCCTTTTTGTTATAAAGATGGGTCTCAGGCGGCACTAAGAGTGTGCCGCCCGAGATTTCTCTGTAGATTTTATACGCTTAGGTTATTATAAACCTCATTCTCATTTCCAGGTGGAGGGCATGGCAGAAATTGGTGCAATATGCCCAATGAACTCCCGGTTTGTCAGCTTTAAACGTTACCGACTTAGTTTGAAACGGGGAGACAACAAAATTGATGTTGTAATTGGAGAGCGCAAATCCGTGTCCCAGGTCTGAAATCTCGTCATTGTTTGTAACAATAACTGTGACGTCATCACCTTTTTTGAGTTTAACCTCTTGAAGGCCAAACACAGGGGCGTTTGCTGTAAGTTTTACAGTAACCTTGTTTCCTTTTCTTTCCACACCGCTCTTTGTTACGGCAAGCGGATGCTCAAACATGTTGTATCTGTCTTTTACGACCTTTTCAACGATGTCTCTTCTTACAATTATACAGTCATGCGGCTCAATGTATATGGCTGAGTCGTGAACAAGTTTCAACTTCTCGCCGGATATATCAATGAGCTGTTCGCACTCGTTTTTAGCTGGGCCCACGTTAAGGAACCTGTCTTTTGAAAATTTGTTCAAAGAGATGAGCCATTTGCCATCGGCCTCTTTCGTCTCAGCCATTGAGGCCATTATGTGTCCGACCTGATAGTGAATATCTAAAACGTCAATAATGTGAGCGTTTTTCTTTTTCTCTTCAGCGCCCAATTTTTCGGCATCAATAGCCTTCTGGATGTTCCACTTAACATTGGTGCTGTCAATAAACACTGACGTGTAGGCGTTTCCTCTGCCGTCATACGTTGTGTGAAGCGGCCCAAGACCAATATAAGGCTGAGCAACTATACAGTCTTTGGGTTTGATTTTGCCGCTAAACGCCTCATCCAACTTAGCAATTTCAACAACCGAGCATATCGGCGCCACTTTACCTGAACATATTGCATACTTGCCGTCAGGGGTAACGTTTATGCCGTGCGGGTTTTTTGGAATCGGAATACGCAGCACTATGTCAGACTTGCCCTCTCTGCCGTCAATTACCTTCACTCCGTTAATCATCTTGTAATTGTTGGCACTCAGCGCTTTACGAATTCTTTCCCAGTTGAACACCAACATTGCATCATTGTCGTTAGCGAGCATCTCGGAAACCGTAACGCCTTTTTCAGTGTTATATGATGTGGTCATAGAATACTTTCCGCCGTAATCGGTGGCAGCTAAATCCATGTTCTCGTCCATCATAATCTGACACACGACCTCCATCTTCTCGGCGTCTATTATGGAGTGAATACCATAGTACTTGCTGGGAGCATCGGTAGAAGTAGCAGAGCTATTGGGTACCGGCACCTGAAACTCGCCGTTACACACTACCCAATCGGTCTTTGGAAATCTTTGTGTGAACAGCCCGTGCATTCCCTGAATGTTGGGGACGTCAACAATCTTATCAACCTCCATGTAGTCCATCCTGATACGAGCTACACGGTTGTTGAGTTTGTCATTTACAAAGAGGTACTTCGCATCATAGATACCGTCTTTGTAGGAGCCGTGAACGTGGTGAGTGTCACCGCAGAAACGCCCCTTAAGGAGCGCCTTACTTTCGTTGGTTACGCCATAACCTGAGCCGACGTCCATATTAAACACGGGGATTCTCTTAAGCTCTCTCATAGAGGGCACCCCGAGGATTCTAACCTCACCGGAATGACCGCCGCTCCAGAAACCATAGTATGAATCCAGCTCACCGGGTTTTACATCATAGTTTTGAGTACCAACGCTGCCTTTAGTGTCAGCCTGAGCCTCGCTAGTGCCCAACAATGTATTTTTTATTCCATCTTTCGTTACGTTTTCAAGAGCAACAATCCCTGCGCCAACACTTGCGCCTGCCACTCCCAAATACTTAAGAAAGCTTCTTCTATCAAAAGACATATCTCTACCTCCTCTTATCTGCTAAAGCCTTCCCATTAGTTTTAATGTATAAGAAACCAGATGCCATCTATCCTCTTCTTTTAAAGAATCTGCATAAGAAGGCATACCTGTGCCGTCCAGTCCTGTGGTGTAGGCGGTGTAAACATTCTCAGGAGCAAAGCCCATCTTAGTTGCACCCGATGTAAAGTCAAAGGGAATAACCTTGTCACCCCAGTCGTCCTTTAAGCTATCGGCCTTAGTGCCGTCTCCTTTGCCTTCTTTACCGTGGCATTCCCAGCACTTCATATTTTCCCATATTTTTTCACCCTTTGCTACTGAATCAGGTGAGCCTACAAAAGAAGGCTTCTTTATGGGGATAGCGCTGCAGGCCTTTTCATCTGTCCATCGCTTGGAAAACGTCTTTATGTACCCTGTAACTGCCTTCACATCCTCTTTGGACAAATCGACCGATGAGGGCATATACGCTCTGGGTATGCCTCCGGTTACCACTCTGACGAGGTCTGCATCGGTTGGCAGACAACCGGTCGGAGTCGTTCTGAACTTAAACACACCTGATGTGAAGTCACGCGGGAATACAGACCAAACCATTCCCTTCTTTTCGTTGCGGTGCACAACGTCCATCAAGCCTTTGCCGTCTCCCTTAGCGCCGTGACAAATTACACAGCGGCTTTCAAACACCTTTTTACCATGTGCCAGTTCGTCGGCAGCGCCGACTTCATTTACAAACAGCCATGCAGATATTAATCCAACACTTAGAAAAACCGACAAAAACACAAGCAATCTGCTCATTCTCACGGCATTTCTTACCATTTCTTACCCTCCCAATTCCTGTCCTGATTTTCGCTGTCTCCTAATAGCGGGCTACAGATAGCTGCTCTATAAACATCGCAGTATCAGCACTACCAAATGGAGACATTTTTACATGTTACTCTTTAAAATTCCACAATCCTTTTAGTACGTCAACCTCCTTTTTTTATTTAATTAAAAAATGGGCTAACAAATACCCGCACTGCAGATTTCGTTGTCCCGACTAAATCCTCTTCCATACAACACTACCTTGACATATAAACACTTACACAGAGACCTTGACAGTGACAAAAGTCACACATAACTGAGCATTTAATAACAGTGTTGCATCCATGTTCGGTTATATCTACTAATAACAGGTATCAACTTATCTGAGATACACAGGTGTAATTATAGCACAAACAATGTTGTATAGGCAATGACAAGCGTTAAAAAAACTCCTTGACAAAACAATTCTAATATGATAACATTTAGTAAGTTGTAATCATTACATTTTGCAATTTGGGGGCATGTTTACAATGGCAATGACAAGTGTTGCTACGTATAGAAAGACAGGTTTAAAGCTCACGCCTCAACGCATGGCGATTATAGATTATCTGAAAGAAAACAGGCAGCATCCATCAGCTGAAGAGATTTTTAAATACGTCTCAAGGAAATTTCCTACTATGTCTTTTGCCACGGTTTATAACACCCTTGAAACTCTTGAGCGGCAAGGCTCTCTTATGGTACTGATAATTGATCCGCACAGGAAACGATACGATACAGTCACAGCCCCTCATCATCATCTGTTTTGCACAAACTGCAAAAAGATAGCCGACTTGGAACGGGAATACGAGCTTGAAATACTAGAGAACGAACGATTAGGATTTGAAATCTTCGGTAATCGGATAGAGTTTTATGGTCTCTGCCCACAGTGCCGGGAAAACGCAAATCAGATATAACAACTCTAAATTAGGAGGGATTTTTAAGACATGGCTGTTTTTAAATGTGAAAAATGCGGCGCCGTAAAAGACGGTAAATGTAAACCACAGAAGTGCCCAGCCTGCGGCGATAAGGGCACTATGATAAAACAAGACTAAAAGAGGAGGAAAACCTTATGTGTATGGATCACTCATTTAAATGTAACTGTGCCTCCGAGGAGGTCAGTATAACTCTTAAAAACGAAATCCTGCCGCCTGAAACACTGCTTGCCGTGTATTGCCCAAAGTGTTCAAAAGGCGTTGAGTTTAACCCTGCTACAATGGTTAAAGACAATGGCTGGATACTTGAGTATGAGATGGATATAGCAACCCTTCTTTCTGCCGGTATGCCCTCTGAACATAAGAAAAATCTTTCGCCTGAATTAATCTTTGATGAGGATTACTGCTCATGGCGCGGAGTGTATCCGGGTGACCACACAGACAGCATCAAGGAACGGGAGCAGATTCTGGCGCTTGCCAAAGTTGACCCCAAAAGATACCTCTCTGAGATGAAATCGTGGGCTAACAGCAGAATGGAAAAACTAAAACAACAGGGATGGAGAAAGGCCAGTGACAGAGTCGCGGTTTAAAGAAAAACCAGCTTGCAGTATAAAATCTGTAGTGCCTGACACTCTGTTTTGCAAAAGTTGCAGCTATGAAAACGAGGTCTGGAGTGATGAGGAGAACCCTGTATGTAAAGAGTGCGGCAAACCTCTTAAGAGCTGAGAGCATATTTTGATAAATAAACTATACAAGGAAATTGGATAATGAATGTTATAGAAATAAAGCCAGGCATTTTCTGGACTGGGGCAGTTGACTGGGCAGTCAGGGATTTTCACGGTTACGTTACCCCAAGCGGAACTACGTATAATAACTACCTTATAATGGATGACGAGCCGACCCTGGTTGACACAGTTAAGCACGATTTTGTCGAGGTCGGGGTATCAAACATAAGGAGCCTTATTGACCCCTCTAAAATAAAAAATATCGTGATTAATCACATAGAAAATGACCACCTCGGCTCTTTGGACAGAATAATGGAGCTATCCCCTTCAGCCACAATCTACACAACAAAAAGGGGCAGACAGGGGATAGACAGGTTTTTTGATACTGCCTCGTGGAATATCAAAGAGGTTAAAACCGGCGATACCCTAAAGACAGGAAAATACACACTGAGATTTGTGGAAACCCCTATGATACACTGGCCGGATTCCATGATGACCTATGTTGAAGGCGCTAAACTCTTGATTTCTCAGGACGCATTCGGGCAGCATCTTGCCTCTACAACCCGTTTTGACGATGAGTTTGTTGCCGCAAATTCAATGACTGAACTTGAGGACTCCGTTGTTGACTACTATGCCAATATTCTTATGCCCTTCGGTAAACTAATAAAATCAAAGATATGTGAAATAAAAGATATGGGTCTTGATATTGACATGATAGCACCTGACCACGGAGTTATATGGCGCTCTGATCCCAGCAAAGTCCTCAACATGTACTTGGATATGGCTGAGGGTAAGGCAAAGCTTCAGATTGCTATAATCTATGACACCATGTGGCATAGCACTGAGCACATGACGCTTCCCATCATGCGCGGAATAATAGACGCCGGCGTGCAGTGTAAGGTAATAAAACTGCGGGCAACCCCTATGAGTGTGGCGATTAAGGAGTTTTGGAAATCAAGGGCGTGTCTGGTAGGCTCCCCTACGTTAAATAACGAGGTGTTCCCTTCTGTGGCCGAGTTTATGGTGCATCTTAAGGGTTTAAGACCATCGGATAGACTGATGGGCGCATTTGGCAGTTACGGATGGGGAGGTGGCGCAGTTAAATGGCTCTATGAGACCTTTAAAAGCATGAAACTACCGGTAGTTGAGCCTGGCATTCAGGTACAGTACCGCCTCAGAAATGAGGACCACGAAAAGTGTTACGAATATGGCAGGACGTTTGCCAAAGCAGTCAAAGAGTTTCACGAAAAAAACTACGGTGCGCCAAGTTCGGCATGTATAAAGTAAATTATAAATAGGAGGGACGTTTATGCACAGATGCACAGTATGCGGTTGGATTTACGACGATGCAAAAGAGAGTATGCCCTTTGACAAGCAGCCGGATGACTATACTTGTCCGGTTTGTAATGCGCCAAAGGAGGCGTTTGAAGAGGCCTGATACCAAGCCGCATTCAATCGCCTAACTTCGTTGGCAAGCGTCAAAAGCTCCTCAACGTACAGAAAGTACGCCTCCGTCGCTTTTTCCTTGCCGCCTTGTTATGCTTCTGACTACAACTTGGTATGAGATAGTAAGACGGATGAAATGCAACGGGAGAGCGTGATAACGCCTGAAAGCCATCGGCTTTCACCAGAAGAGTAGTTTAAAACGATTTTCAACAGGAGGGTTTAAGGATGACACAAGAGGATATATTGGATGCAGTGTGTTGTGGGTTAAAGACCGGACAGCTTGTGCCGGATTTTACGATGGATACGTATGAGCCGTCAAAAGGGGATTTTGGTGAGGTGTCACTGGAGAAACTAAAAGCCGCAGGTAAATGGACGGTGCTGGTGTTTTATCCAGCCGATTTTACGTTTGTATGTGCTACCGAATTTGCAGCCCTTGCCGAACTCTATGAGGACTTTAAAAAGAGTGGAGCAGAGGTCATCACAGTCAGCACCGACACTAAGTTTGTGCATCTAGCCTGGCAAAGAGACGAAAAATCCCTGGCCAATGTAAAATACCCGATGGGTTCTGACCCAACCGGTAATATATCAAGGCTGTTTGGCGTCTATAACGAAGAAAACGGACTGGATCTCAGAGGCAGCTTTATAATAAGCCCTGAAGGAACGCTTTTAAATTCAGAAATTAACTTCTACAACCTTGGCAGAAACATGGATGAGCTTTTAAGAAAACTAAAAGCCAACATATATTTGTCTAACCACGGAGCGGAAACATGTCCTGCTAAGTGGCAAAAAGAGGGAGATAAGACTCTAAAACCCGGCGCATCTTTAGTAGGCAAAGTGTTTGAAGCGTTAAGCTGATTATAGTTGAGGTGCTTACGGAGTTAGTTTTTGCAAATGTTTTTCTTTCATCTGAGGATGTAGGAAAAAGGACTGGATTCCCGCTCGTAGGCGGGAATGACAAGGATGGTATTGTCTCTTTTTTGTCATTCCTTTTTTTCTTGTCATTCCTGCGAAAGCAGGAATCCAGTTTTTATCAGTAAAATATAAAGAGCAATATGAAAGTAACAGCCATTTTAGGCAGTCCAAGAGCGGGGGGCAACACGGAGATTCTATTAAATGAGGCGATGCGGGCAGTTGTGGAGAGTGGACACACTGTGACACTGTTTCGCCCCTCTGAGATGAACATATCGCCGTGCACCAACTGCGGCGGATGCGACACAACAGGCCTTTGTGTCATATCGGACGATATGGCGGATGTTTATAGAGCCATATACGAATCTGAGAGATTTATAATTGCCTCGCCGATTTTCTTTTTTGGTTTGACGGCACAGATTAAAGCCTTGATTGACAGAGCACAGGCGCTGTGGTGTGAAAAGTATCTGCTTAACAATCCAATAAAGGGTGGGCCCCACGGCAGAAAGGGACTATTAATTATGGTTGGGGGAATGAAGAAAGAGATTGGTTTTAAAAGCGGTGGGGCAACAGCGACAGCTTTTTTTAGATCAATCAGCGTACCTGTCCATGAGACAATTTATTTTGATGGTATTGATAAAATGGGTGCAGTAAAGGAGCATATAACGGCACTGAGCACAGTTTATGAGGCTGCAAAGCGACTCGTTGAATAAGATTTACAATAAACATCGGAGGATGACGCCATTATGGAAAATAAAAGCAAAATAGTTCTCTTTGGACTAAGCACATGTCCTGCTTGCAAGAAGACTAAGGCATTCTTAAACGATAAAGGGTTAGAATATATACTTGTTGAACTGGACACGGTTGATGCAGATTCAAGAGATAAACTGTTAGGTGAGCTGAGAAAGTACAATCCAAGAGAAACCTTTCCAACCGTTGTAATAGACGGCGGGGCAAAGGTAATGGTTGGATATGATGAGCAGGTAATAAACGGCTTTTTTAGTTAAGTGTAGATTTAGGCAATAATTTTAGGAAAAACTTTTATCCGCAGATGAACGCAGATATGAATAAAGAGAGTACGCATTGACACGTGTAGTGATAACCGGAATTGGGGCTGTAACTCCGATTGGCAGCACGTTTTGCGAGTCATGGGGAAATCTACTGAATGGCGTCAGCGGAATAACTTTGCACCATGACGATTTTACAGGCATTGTTAATGCAGCAGGTAAACTAAAGAAGTTTTCACCCTCTGCATATTTAACCGATAAGGATGTGTTGCGTCTTGACCCTTTCATTCATTACGCATTGGCCTCAGCAGCAATGGCTCTTAAAGACGCCGGATTAAGCGACAATATAGACGATGGATACTTTGAAAACTGTGGAGTTGTAATAGGTTCAAGCCGTGGCGGGATAACGAGTTTAGATAATGCGATGAGTAAACTTTATAGTGGCAGCGCAAAAAAGTTATCCGCATACTTGATGGCAAAGACAACAGTAAGCATGGCGGCATCCTGTATTTCAGAAAAGTTTAAAATGGCAGGGCGCACACTGGGCATTTCTAATGCCTGCTCATCCGGGGCAACGGCTATCGGAGAGGCTTTCCGATTAGTACGACATGGTTACAGTGATATAGTATTAGCTGGAGGCACAGAGGCGCCTCTGTGCAGGTTGTGTTTTATGGGATACGGCGCATCCGGCGCTCTTTCAAAATCCTCTACGCCAAACGCTTCAAGACCATTTGATAAAACGCGGGACGGCTTTGTGCTGTCTGAGGGAGCTGCCGTTATGGTCATAGAATCTTATGAAAGGGCAGCAGCCCGAAGAGCGTATATGTATGCTGAAATCATCGGCTACGGGAATGTCTCCGATGCGTTTCACATTGTTAAACCAAACCCAGCTGGAGAAGTTAAAGCAATGGAGGCTGCCATTAAGGATGCTAACATAACCGCTCATGATATAGACTTTATAAACGCTCACGCAACCGGCACCCGCGAGGGTGACCATGCCGAGTCACTGGCAATCAATAAGGTGTTTGGTAAGGCAATACCTGTTACGGCAAATAAATCCATGACAGGACACATGCTTGGGGCATCTGGGGCATTTGAAACTGCGGTTACCGCAATGACCTTAAGCAAGGGAATCTTGCCGCCGACAATTAACGTTAAAGAACAGGATGAGAGCTGCCCGGTTAGTCTCACAGGGTCACAATTAAAAGGCTCATTCCGCTGCGGCTTAACCAACAGCTTTGGCTTTGGCGGCGTTAATACGGTTTTGGTGCTAAGCTCAGTAGATTAGAGTTTAATGTCCTTAGTGCCGATTAGCAGTTTATTGACCCGCACCCACTCCGCTTGAAAGAAAATCCAATAATTCGTTATAGGATTTTTTGTCTAAATAATTCGCCCTTTTTATATCATATATCAAATCATCAATATCATTGTCATCGCAATTATCCAGCTTTAAAGGGATAACTTTTTTGTCGGTAGTATTTTTATATTTTTGTGTAGAGCTGCTCCATATTCTGTTTGAATCCAATCTGAATTTGCAGAATTTTTACTCAGACAAACTAAAATGCTCTTGCTATTTCTCAAGCCATCCGTTATTTTATTTGTTATACGGTCACCATATTTTATTTGCTCATTATCAATCCAATAGCTTATCCCGTTGTTTTTGAAATCAGGCAGTATATTGTTGATGATGAAATCCTTATCCTCTGATGAGTGGCAAATAAACACATCGTAATTTTTGGTATGTTCAAGAGGCTCCTTAAGAGGTTTCGGTACAACAGTTTTGCCACTAGCAAAATACGTTCTTATATAGTGGACCCCATTGTCAAGACCACTTTTTAGTGGACTTAAGGTATAGCCCTCTAAGAGGGTATTTAGTCTGTTAGTATAAGGGTAAGGGATAGGGTAATGCATCCTTACGCCGCCATCGCAAAATCAGAGCTTTTATAAACCTCGGCAGGTGTTTTGCCTCTAAGCGTAGAATGCGGACGCTCATTGTTATAAAAATCAAAATAGCTCCTTAGCGCTTTAATCAACTCATCAACAGTTTCATAATCTTTTATATAAACCTCCTCATACTTGACACTGCGCCACAGCCGCTCAATCATGATATTATCCATAGCCCGTCCTCTGCCATCCATACTTATCCGAATCCCATTGCTCTGAAGCACATTGATAAACGCTGCCCCTGTATACTGGCTGCCTTGATCTGTGTTGAATATCTCAGGACTGCCATAGAGCCTAAGGGCTCGCTCAAGGCTACTTACGCAAAAACCATCATCCATTGTCACTGACACCTCCCATGACAGCACATAGCGGCTATACCAGTCCATTACTGCTGTCAGATACACAAAGCCATGTCTCATTCGAATATACGTTATATCACTGCACCAGACTTGGTTGATGATAGTAATATCTAATAATCGCAGTAGATAAGGGTAAACTTTATGTTGCTTATTCCGTACTGTCGTTCTTTTTCTGGGTGCTATAGATACAAGACCCATCAACATCATCAAACGCTTTACTCGCTTGCGATTTACTTTATATCCTGCTCGGAAAAGAATGTAAACCATTGTGCGGCTTCCATACCATGGATGCATTGTGTACTGCTCATCTATTGCCCTCATCACCTTCAAATTCTCCTCGCTCTCCGGTACTGCCTGACGATAATAACTGGAGCGTGGAAGGCTTAGCAGGTTACACTGCTGACGAATACTCAATTCCTTATTTGCTGGCTCTATCATCGCTCGTTTCTCACTTACCGTTGCGCAAGTAACAGGCTCTTTTTTTTTAGCCAGTCCACTTCTACTTGCAACTTCCCTATTTGACTATATAACCGCTCTCGCTCTGATTCATATGCCGCCTGAGAATTTTCTTGCACTCCATTAAATAACGTTGACGCCCCTTCTACTAAATGCTTTTTCCATTCATTCACCTGGTTCACATGAATATCAAATTCCTGCGCTATCTCATTGGCTGTCCTCTGACCTTTGAGCGCTTCTATTGCTACTTTTGCTTTGTACTCTTTGCCAAACTTCCGTCTGTTTTTCATTTTATCCTCCCATTCATTACAACCAGCTCTATCTTAACTGATTGTCTCATATTTGGGATCCACTATATTATGGCATCAATCCCCTTTATTGCTATCTCTATGGGTGGTGTTACAAGGGGGTTGTTATGGACAGTTAAATTTTTTAGATTCGTAAGTTTTACAATCTCAGGGGGGAAGGTTTGTTAGTTGGTTTTTTGACATAGTAAGCTCTTCTAAATTTTTGAGCATTAAAATCTCGGGGGGAAAAGTTGTTAGACGATTGATGTCAACATAAAGTATGCGTAAGTTAATAAGTTTTCCAATCTCAGGGGGCAGACTTGTTAACTTATTACTTCTAAGGAAAAGTTCACGTAAGTTAGTAAGCAGTCCAATCTCAGGGGGCAGATTTGTCAGTTGATTTATAAAAACAGAAAGTTTTTCTAATTTCGTGAGCTTTCCAATCTCGGGCGGTAAAGTTGTTAGTTGATTCCTTTTAATAATAAGCCACTGAAGGTTCGTGAGATTTCCAATCTCTGGGGGCAGGGACGTTAGTCCTTCCTCTGACAGGTTCAATTTTGTATCATTATCTCTTCGTGTTTTATTAATTACTCTTAACGGCTTTGATTCATTCATTTGAAATAAGCCTCCTCAATTTTTTTCAAATATGTGTCGATTTATGTATTCCACTGGTTTATTGTACAGATGCTATGATTATTTTGCAAGAATAAGTCATTTGACAAGTAACCTAAATGTTATTATAATTAAGTGGAGGCAAAAAATGAGACAAGTAATGATTTATCCCAAAGATGATGGGTATTGGGTAACTCAAAGTCACTCCTTAGAGGCTATTAGAAATATCAAGGAAGCGGTTGAGATTACAGCAACGATTGATAAGGACAGTCAACTTATACAGAAAAAAATGGATTCCCGCTCGGAGGCGGGAATGACAAGGGAGAGCACACTTCTTTTTTTGTCATTCCTGCGAAATCAGGAATCCAGTCTTTATTTGCACTGTAAACGCTACCTCTACCTAATATCTGAACGAACATTCACGCCGCAAGCGGCGGGGAATAATACCCCAAGAGATTCAACAAGAGGTTGATGATAGACTACAGAAATTATTTGAACTAAAGTGATTGTTGTGTCCCAGTTCCTTATTGACAGAGTTAACTACAAAGGAGGTAATAACATTGACACAGCTAAATCAGTAATTGTATATTGAAACAACCTATAGCCGTTGGCGCTGAGATGCCGGAGTCTGTGCTGTTGATAAGTCACACGGCTGCTAACTTTTAGGCGGGCTGCATAAGGAGGGAGAGTAGATGACTCCAAACACGGATAAAATTTTAGTGCTGACCTTAGTCTTAGTGTTAAGTTTAATAGCAGTTCCCGCATTTCTTGGGCAGGTGAAAAAAACCGAGATGAATTGTATGGATAAACTCTACATGCCCAAAGAGCACACTGATAACACCACAGAATCACGGCTTGCATATTTTGGAAATGCTAAACTTACAGACTGTAAGCAATATGAAAAACAGCCATCTACCAGTCCTCCTGATAAGACAGCCCTTAACGGATTCACAACAAACACCAAAACCTCAACAACTACTCTCATAGCAGACGGAGAAAAACTGACCGTTCATACGCAAACAAGAAATCGGTACCTTTATGTTTTGCTGTTTATTTTGGCAGCCCTGCATCCTGCGATTATATTTGGAGTTTTGTGGAATCCGGTAAATAAACTGCTAAAACGGCTGAAGAGTTCGCCAACTTTCAAACGATATAATTTCCTTGAGTCTTTATTTATTACGGCAGCTATGTTGTCACTACCAGCGATGATGTCTGTTGCTGTTTTAACCTGCGCACATATAAACGAAACAGCGTTTAGCAGCTATGTTAAAAATATTGTTTTTGACTCTTCAAAGAAAATCATCACGTTAGACAATAATGCGATGATAGCGGTTACAAAGTTTAAGGCACTGATACCAACTGTTAGAGGCGACGTGGTGCTCCTATATAGCGATGACAAAGGATATAACACTTACAAGATACTCTTTAGAGCTAAAGACAAAGACGACGCCGTAAAAGCCGTATCAACAATTTATGCAGACATTTTTTAGCAGCCTGATACTTAAACCTTATTGTGGTACCGTCCGCCGACATCTTTAAACGTTATGGTAAAACTTGTTCCCTGTGTGGTGTCTGAAGTAATTGAACCCTTTAGTTTCATCTTTACAACATCACGGAGTAGTTGAAGGCCTGAGTATGTGTCAGTCTGAGCCGCCCCAGAGTCTTTAAAGCCGCAGCCATTGTCGCTTACGCTTAATATGTAGCTGCCATCCTCTTGCACGTTAAAGGTAATTACTATTTCGCCTCGGTCGTCTTTAGAGAAAGCATGTCGCAGTGAGTTAGAAATTAGCTCATTTAAAATCAGTGCACATTGCATCATGATGTTGATGTTAAGTGGCCCTATGTTTGTGTTTACAGTCAAATTATGCTGAGAAGCTCCGTAGGATGATATAAGCTCACCGGAGAGAGATTCGATATAGCCGGCAACATCCACCGAGGCCATGTCTGTTGACTCATATAGTCTGTCGTGCAACAGCGTCATTGCCTTAACTCTTGAGTAGCTGCTCTTAAGCACTGAAAGCGATTGAGGGTCGGTCACATTCATCACGCTAAGATTTATCATGCTTGATATGATTTGAAGATTATTTCTTACCCTGTGGTGGACTTCTTTTAGGAGAACCTCCTTTTCCTTAAGAGACGCCGCAAGCGCCTTGTTAGACTCCTGAAGCTCCGCCGTCCGTTCCTCTACCATTTGTTGAAGGTGGTCATTGTAATCAAACAGCTCTTTTTCCATTTCCTTGATTTTCGTAATATCCATACAGCAATAAACATAAGCTGCGGGTTCATCCAAGTCATCCAAAACCATATCCGACACAAGTTGAATGTGGACAAAACCGCCCTCTTTATTAAATAGTAACTGCTCGCTCCTGTGCACTTTTTCGTCCGAATATGCACAGTACTGCTCCGGCATATAATCATGTATATATTTGTCTGTCATCTCATAAGGCACGGTGTTTAACATAGCAGACTGCGCATGATTTACGTACTTTATCCGCATGTCTTTGTCTATAATCATAACGCCCACCTGAATTATATCTATAGCCTTTTGTATCACGCTTAACTGTGGAGAACATTGTGTGGATGTGCTGGATGCCTCAAGGTCAAGTATGCGGCGGTCTTTTCGTATCAGCTCTAAGTTAAGCCTGACAAGGCCAAGTAACTGATGTGATGAGACAGGTTTAGTAAGAAATGACTTTATATCAAAACTGGATAATTTACTCAAGGCAGCATCATTACTTTCAGAAGTTAAAATAATGAATGCCACACGGTTTCCGTAGTGCTTTTTTAAGATACCGATAAACTCAAGCCCTCCGGCATCAAAGAGTGCCGCATCAAGCAAAACTACAGATGGGGTCAGCTGCTGAAGACGGATTAAAGCGGAAACAACATCGGTAGCACTTACAACAGTGTATCCAGCATGGGAAAGAACACTCTCTGTGACTGCAGACCTCTCGCTGTCGCTGTCAACGAATAACACCACATCGGTATGCTTAGTTTCCACAGAATTGAGATTACCTATTTATAAGGAGGGCCCTTAGAGCCCTCCTCTTTTAGCATTTATAAAAAGCAACTCGTAGCAGAGTGCAATTAAGGCTTAGAAGACTTATCTGACGGTGCTGCCTGCTCATTCTTAGGTGCAACCCCTGCGCCGCTTAAAGGAAGATTAGACCCTGCTGGAGCACTTTTAGTGGCAGCCTGCGGCACAGTGACAATCGATGTTTTCCTTGATTCATACACTGCAAGAAAAAGAGCGGTTATCATAAAAATAACAGCTGTACCCGTAGTAGCCTTAGCAAGAAAAGTAGCGGCACCCCTTGCCCCAAAAATAGTCTGACTTGAGCCGCCAAAAGCCGCTCCCATCTGCGAACCCTTTGAGCTTTGAACCAACACAACAAAAATCAAAAACACACAAACCAACACGTGGACTATTAGTAAGAGTATATGCATCTCTGTGTTACCTGAACTTCACTATTTTTTCAAAACTATCCGGCTTAAGGCTGGCGCCTCCCACAAGAGCGCCGTCAACATCGGGCTTTGCCATAAGTTCCTTTACGTTGTCTGGTTTAACGCTGCCGCCGTAGAGGATCCTGAGATCATCCGCCTTATCGCCGTAAACGTTCCTCAATTGGTCACGTACAAATTTGTGTGCCTCTTGAGCCTGTTCAGGAGTAGCTGTCACTCCCGTCCCTATTGCCCACACCGGCTCATATGCTATAACAAGACCATTGGTATCAACATCTTTTAGACCGCCCACAACCTGACGTTTTATAATGTCAAACATCTTGCCGCTGTTTCTCTCATCAAGTGTCTCGCCGATACAAAATATGACGCTAAGCCCCGCTGCTCTTGCAGCTTTGACTTTCTTATTTAGAAACTCATCCGTCTCGCCAAAATACTGGCGTCTTTCCGAGTGTCCCAGTATTACGTACTTAGAGCCAAGATCAAGAATCATCTTAGCAGAAATCTCTCCCGTGTAAGCGCCCTCCGCCTCAAAGTACATGTTCTGAGCCGAAAGGTCAACGTTTGTGCCCTTAAGAAGCTCACCAGCTGCTGCCAATGATGTAAAAGGCGGCGCCAGCACTATGTCAACATCCGATACTGATTTAACAGCTGGCAAAAACGCATTTATAAAATCCCTCGTCTCTCCCGTTGTCTTATACATTTTCCAGTTGGCTGATATAAAAGGTCTCCTCATTATTCCATTCTCCTTTATGTGTATTTTTATAGTCTTTATTAATCTTTTTTAAAACCGTAAAAAAGTATAAAAAGAATATGGCAAAAAAGTCAAGGCTGCAAATTGTCTAAGTTAATGCTAAAAAATTATTTAACAATCCTTGACAAAAGTCACAATTATTGTTTATATTAAGTTTCGTAGGGCTTTTAGGAAATATAATTAAGACAAAGGGCAGTGGGTAGGTTACTGTAGAGGTACCGGTTAATGAAAAGTGTGCTTGTGGTTGATGATAATTCAGAGGTGAGGGAGCTGATGGAGGAGATACTTGCCGGTTCAGGATATACTGTCGCTGTGGCCTCAAACGGGCAGACTGCTATTGAGATGGCTCGTGTCAATGACTATGATGTTGTGATTCTGGATATGGTGATGCCAAAGATGAGAGGGCAGGATGTTCTTTCAGAGTTGAAACGAAACAAGCCTTTTTTGAAAATAATTGTTATCACGGGTTTTGCCACAATAGAGAATGCCGTTGAAGCCATAAAGAGCGGTGCAAGCGATTATGTTACAAAGCCTTTTAATGTTGACTACTTTTTAACAGTAATTCGCCGTGTCATAGAGGAATCCTCCTTTGAAAAAGAAGTAGGTGAGCTTGAAATGGATAAAATTCTGATGGCTCTGTCAAATCCCATAAGGCGCAGTGTTATTAAAGTTCTATACCGGAAAAAAACCGTACGCTTTATGGAACTTAACAGAGAACTCTCAATATATGACCACACAAAACTGGTCTTTCATCTAAGAATTCTTAAAGACGCAAATATAATTTCTCAGGATATAAACAAAACCTACGTTCTTACTGATCCAGGGCAAAAAGTGTATCAAAGTCTTCTTATTCTTGAGAAGTATCTGGTATCATTTGAGACGCCAAGATTTATGTGAAGTATAATTCACAACATATCGTTTTTTTAGAACAAGATTTATCTTGATTTGATACATTTCTTTGTATTACCCTTAACTATAAGGTAGCAGAGTAATAAAACTTGAAGGAGATTTTAAGGAAAAATGGGAGCAGCTTTTAAAAAAAAACCTACCCTAAAAAAGCGCCTATGTACCTTTGTAATGGAATCAGTGTCGGAGCGACCTCCATGTTCCGATAATTGTGCCATAAACCGGCTGCTCCCATCCCACCATATAGCCGTGTGATAATGCCAGTCTGTCTTATTTACACAGGGGGTAAGACAGGCTGGTGTTATTCAGGGCAAAACCTTTAGTAACACCAGACAAGCGTTTCAGTGTCGCTATTTTTCCGCTTTGATATTATGTAATTAGAGAAGCTGCTATTTTAAGGATGGACTTTGAAAACTCCGACTGAGGACTTGTTGCCATAACCGGTTTCAGCGTAAATATTGCTTTTTTTACTGCCTCATCCTCAGGAATATATGCTAAAACATTGCTTTCAATCCCAACGTAATCTTTAAGCAGCTTTGAAACCACTGTTCCTACCTGCGCATCATTTTTGCTCTGCACACGGTTTATGACTATATCGGGAATGAAACCGCTAAGTTTCTTGCGGGCAAAAGCCACAGCCTTAGGGCTTATTTTTTCAGCCTCATTAAGCACGCTTTCAATTGATTTTAAATGCGGATTTGCCGTAACATCTTTTGCTCTTTCAACAATATCAAGCAGTTCAACCACTTTTGCCTCGCGAAATACTACCGTCAGAAGTCTAAATACCGCCGATTTTATAAACGTATAGACTTTCATCAGAGACGTAACCTCAGGGGTAGTCACAAGAAGGTTACGATTAGCAATAAAGGCAAAATCCACGACATTGTATGAAGAACCTGCAGCAAGGTCTAAAATTACAACGTCACAGTCAAGACGCGCAATGTGGTTTATTAGCTTTACTTTTTGTTGAAACGATATGTTGGCTATATTGTGAACGTCAGTGCCGCCGCATATAACTCTAAGATTTTTAAATCCGGAATCTATCGCCGTCTCCTCAAGTGTCTTAACTTTCCGTAAAATTAAATCCTCAAGCGTATAACGAACCTCTTTTACTCCTAAAATCGCATGAAGATTAGCGCCGCCCAAATCCAGGTCAACAGCTACAACTCGTTTGCCCATCTGAGCAAGTGCTATAGCAAGGTTTGCCGATACATTGGACTTTCCCACGCCGCCCTTTGGCCCCAAAATTGAGCATATCGTTTTCTTATCCATGTTTTCTGTGAAGAGTTGATTGTGCCTTCATTACTTAATCCAACCGGAGATAATTTTTTAGAGTATCTATCAGTGATGTAGATTGACCCAATTGTTCTTTCTTTTTTTCCGTGCCGATAAGTTTTACAGCCGCCGTAAATATTCCCTCAGGATCAAATGGATTTAATGGACAGTGTGCGGAGGCATGTGTACTTAAAACAGTGTCATCCGGTTCTGACAAAAGCACTATGTGTGCTCTAATATCTTGAGACAGCTTCCCTGCCAAACCTTCCAGTTCGTTTTGGAAAAAACTGCCGGTATCCAACACAACCACGTCAGGGTTTAATTGCCCTGACACAGCACCAAAATCCACTACTGTTTTATGTAAAAAGCTTTCACAGCCGCCTTTCTTAAATATCTTTGATAAAACATTTCCACGTATCTCATCTGCTGAGAAAATTATGACCGAAGCCTGCATTCAAAAAGTTACCGCTCCTCGCTCATAGCCATGACAAGGGCGCCCTTAGATGTGGCATTTAACGGATCCTTTGCCATCCTTACCTCTGATATTTCAACAGGCATACGCAAGGCACTCAGCGCCTTTTCCAATCTCTCCCTTAACCCCTTGGGCATACTCGTTCCACCGCTTAACACTATCGGAATTGGGGCTGTAATCTTGGGTACCTTATCAGAGGAGGATATCACCTGTTGCAGACTCTTAACCAGTGAGTTAATCAGATCCATGTAGTAAATATGAAGAGACATTTCCACTTTATTTACGGGAAGGACTGAAAGGTCAAGCGCCTCCTCTTTTATTACTTTTATTTTCGTGGCTGATTCGTTTACATCTTTGCTGACTGACTCATCAATATAATCTCCGCCCTTTTGGATGCTGTAGGTGATTACAGGCACAGATAAGTATGATAAACAGACGTTACACATGCCCCCGCCCATGCTTATACCAATTCCAGTAAAGTTACTGTCGGCAAGCTCCGACATGACAACGGCAAGCCCCTCATTTATCGGCACAGGGGTAAATCCGAGACTTTCAAAAAACATTTTTAAAATTGACTGATGCCCTATGGAAAGCACAGTGCTCCCTATTGGATCTCCAGGCACACTGTAGCAGAGAATCTCACCAAACTTCTTTGGTTTTTGCACAACGGTTTTTATTATTGACTGCATGAGGATTATGCCCTCATTTTCACGGGAGCTTAGAAATCCTTTTTCCATAGGCCGTCTTGTATTGGTATTAAACATATTAGCAAAATTTTCCGCAGAATAACCGATTATATAGTATTGCTTATCAAATTCAATGAATGTAACCTCGTTTTTATTAAGAATTGACTTTGTAAATCTTGACTGAGGGATTGTAAAGAAGGCATTAACTTGTTTGACAATGTGGATACTGTTTCCTTTGTTCTGCGCCATAACGATATTACTTGTGCCGATGTCCATTCCGATGGGGCCAAATGGGCTTTCGGCAGAGGAGCCGGGTTCTTTGTCTGATGTAACGGTAGTTTTTTCGGTTGTTCTGTAAGCTGACTCAATCCGCGCATCCGAGACCGGTCTGTCGTATGCCGGAGGTGGTGGAGGTGGCGCGCTGAATGAAGGTGCTGCGTGCGCACTCTGCGCATTTTGCGATTCCATATCACCCAGCCTTGATTTTAGCCTCTCTATCTCGTACTGAAGATCGTTTTCTTCTGACATTTAAGTGCCTCCTTTTTCAACTAACCTATTGTTTTTCTGAGGTTTTCCCTCTTTATATTTACAATGTCGGCGCAACGCCTATATGATATAGTAACTTTATCGGTAAAATCAAGTGTTACTTTATTTTTTTTATAAATCTATGCAGTTAAGGGCAACAAAAAAAATAAAACCAATATTTCAAAATGCTTTCGTAGTTAACTCCGGCAGAGGGTTTTCAGGATTCTGAGGAGGTAGGTTTATATGTTAAAAGCGTAAAAAAAGGAGTCAACTGCATAGGCATCTACTTTTTTATTGTAATCCAATATGATATAGTAGCCTACGATGAAGTGGTATATGTATAAATCAAAATATTACAGTATATCTGAGTTATGAGAAGTTTGTTTAATACAATGTATAGTCTTTCCTTAGCTTTATGGGTTGGGGGAATGATTATGTTTTCTCTTATAGTAACGCCTGTTTTATTTAAAAATAACACCAAAGACGCAGCCGGTTCCATAGTAGGTTATCTATTTCCTGTGTATTTTCCATTTGTTGTCGCCGTGTCCGGATTCTCTCTTTTATCTTACCTCTTACTTCTGTCATGGCCTTTGAGACGATTACAAACGATTACATTATGCTTACTTGTTTCTGCTTTTATCTTTAGCATATCTAACTATGTAGTCATTCATCCGCAAGTTAAGGAGCTGAAAGCAAAAATACATTCCTTTGATAAAACGATGCCTGACAGAACCGATGAAGGTTTGCTACGGAGGAAATTTAAAAGACTGCACCAAATTTCCGTACTCTTTAATATGATTGTCCTCATAGAGGGGATAGCGTTGATAGTTATATCGCAGAGATCTGGCTAAATATACCAAGTTAATGTGTGCGGTGCAGAAAACCATCGTTATAGCACAAAAGAAAATTAACAAAAACCGAATAAACCACAGATAAACACTGAAGAACACAGATTTGGATTATTTAATTTATCTGTGTCCACCTGTGGTTAAAAGTTTTCTATGAGTGCAACTCGGCATAACTAATCAAAAACACAGAGGAAAGACAAATTACAAGTGCCAATAAGAGCGAACGGACATTCTTTGAAAAGCGTTTATATATCTGAAACATGGCTGCATTATAACATCTATCCTGCAATTGAGGCAATGCTTACCTAATATGTACTATCTATGCCACAATGCAAAATTTACTCTCACCGGCAAACTCTGACATCAAAGGGAATACTTTTCCAGCCGGCATTTTCTAAGTCATTGTAATTAAAGGTATTTCAATTGGCACAGTCCTTGCTAATTATAGTTATATGGATAATTGGAGGCTGTAATTAAAGTTTTTAGGAGGGCTAAAGTTTTAGAGGGCACTTAAGAAGATAAATAGTCGGACGATTAAGTAATCAAGGAGGTGGCAGATGAACGGAAAGGTAAACATAGGCAAGCTGAAAAAATCTCTGAAAGTTTGTTTTGAAAATGACCGTGCATTTCCCCTTAAGGATCGTCTGGAGAGTATTTTGTACATCTATAACGTTATATTTTTAATGCGGATGGGCTGCGTAATTACTGAAATTGAGGACGTCTTAAACGGTAACGAAAAAAATGTCAGGGAAAATAAGACAGCAGAGGACATAGCATATGCAATTAAGACGGCTGAGGGCAAAGACGAGGCAGCAAAAGCGGCACTGTCTGGATACTGCGATATGGCAAAGCAGTACATAAAATCATATTTCAGCCTGTTTGGCGGCACTAATATAGACGAGGTCGTACTTAACGCTTTTAGCGATGTGCAGGGTGAGGGAGTTATCAAAGCAATTGAAGAGCTGCTCCCTGGTGAGGGCAAACCTGAGCAATGGCATAATCCTTTTCCAATAAACGTATCGGCTCACCATGTGCATTTAAGCAAAGAGGATTTCCACATACTGTTTAACGGCAAAACAGAGCTTACCCCAAAGGCTATGCTTAGTCAGCCCGGTCAGTTTGCAGCTTGTGAGTGTGTAAATCTTATAGGGCCAAAGGGGGTTGTCGAAAGAGTGCGGATTCTTGGGCCTTTCAGAAGCCAATCGCAAGTGGAAATATCAAGAACCGAGGAGTTTAAACTTGGGGTTAATGCGCCGGTTAGGGACTCAGGCAGCATTGAAGGCACTCCGGGAATTGTCCTTCAGGGCGATAACGGTGAGCTTAAACTAAACAAAGGCGTAATTTGCGCAAGACGTCATGTCCACATGTCGCCCTATCAGGCAAGCACTTATAACGTCACCGATATGGACGTCGTGATGGTAAAAGTAAAAACGGGGCGTGAGCTGATTTTTGGAAACGTGTTGGTAAGAGTGCACAGGGATTTCAATCTTGATATGCACATTGACACGGACGAGGCAAATGCCGCAGAAATAGAAAGCGGCGCTATCGGCTTTCTTGAGGATATTACCGAGCGAAACTCTGTCAGGGCTATACAGAATTGCTGACTTGCACAAGGGTGGCGCTGCCCCTTTACTAAAATAATTCTTTTGTGCTACCATGCTGAAGGCGTATCTTTGGAGGGATCACTATGAAACCGGGAAAACTGCAATGGACGATGTAGAAATAAATGAACAAAAAGACGTAATCAGATACACAGATGTCCTTACCGGTATGGAGTTTGTGTTTGTTGTGGGCGGTTGTTACCAGATGGGGGATATGTTTGGGGATGGCTTTAAAAATGAAAAACCTGTGCATGAAGTCTGTGTGGATGATTTTTATATAGGCACATATCCGGTAACTCAGAGTCAATGGGTCAGCGTTATGGGGAGTAATCCCTCAGAGTTTAAATTTGGCGACAACTATCCGGTTGAGCGCGTTAGCCGAAAAGATGTTATGAAATTTATAGACCGGTTAAATGAACTGACCGGAATGGTGTATCGTCTGCCCACAGAGGCAGAGTGGGAGTATGCGTGCAGAAGCGGTGGACGAAAAGAAAAATACTCAGGCGGCAACGCTGCCGATAAGTACGCATGGTATGGCAGCAATTCGGGAAATGGGACGTCTCCTGTGGGAAGGAAAAAATCTAACGGTTTGTGTATCTACGATATGAGCGGCAATGTGTGGGAATGGGTTGCCGATCTATATAACACCGACGCCTATAGTAAACACACCCGCAGTAATCCTATAAATAAGGACTCCGGCATAGAGTACGTAATTCGCGGCGGCAGTTGGAGCAGCATCGTAGAGTACGTACGATGCCCTAACAGACAAGACGCAGGACCCGGGCGCATACTCAACTGACTGGGGTTTCGCCTTGCTATGGATAAGTGATAGTTGAGATTTGTTTTATTTTTTTATGTTACACTAAACCATTACTCAAAAAGTGCCGATGATATTATTTGTTGGCTGAATGCAGGGCAAATGACAAGAAAGGTTAAAAGAGGGAAGAATGGGATTCTTTAATGCGTTTTCCGGTAAAAGCGACAATGCAAAAAATGTTCCTCAGCAGCCGGAGATAAAAGAGAAACCCCTCAATAATCGCCGCAGCATCCGGTATTTGGTAGAGGATGTCCCTATAGGACAGACTGGCATTTTAGTTAATATCGGCAAGGGTGGATGCAATTTGAGAAAATTGTCGCCAGACCTCATAGATGAGCTTGAGATTAAAGTTACAATCGCCGGAAATGAATACAGAAGCAGAGTGGTCTGGCAGGATGACAAACACATAGGGCTTGAACTTCAGGGAGGGTTTGACGCTCCTGAGTTTATCACAAAGCACTTAAAAAAGGTCAGAGATATAACCATTAGGCCGCTTAGAAGACTCTCCGATGAGGCAATCAAAGGATTTGTTGAGAAAGATATGTTTGGCATCATGATTAATCTTATGGCTGAGCTTGAGGCTCCACACTGTGATATGGAGCGGATGAAGCTCTTTGTCTGTAAACTTCCCGGTCTTAAAGAAGCGGTTGCAGCAAGCGCCAACATTATCAGAACAGAAGAGGAAATAGTAACTCTAAAAGATGTTGACTATGCCATAAAAAGACTGGGCACAGATACCGTAAAAAAAGTATCTCTTGAGTATATAAAAAAGAAATCCTCGGAAATAGAGGTTCCAGAGTGGGGAGCACACTTCTATGACTCATATAAAATCCTGAAAACAGTTTTCTTTTCTAAGCTCGCTCCTTTTTTTGCTTATAAAGACAATCAAAACCTTGCCGAGGCCATTTTAAACCTTGAAACTAAGGGCGTGGATATATTTCTCCAAAAAGGCAACAAGAGTTTTACAAGATTTTACGGTTCACCTACCAAAATATACTCAGAGGTGACACGTTTTCTTGAAAAAATCAATTTCGGAAAAGATTTAATTCAGGTAAATAAGATTTACATAACCTCTGTCAGAAAGCCCACCATGGCTCTTTACGACGGCTATGTACTTGCACACCTTGCTCGTTTCCCTCACATTATTCTTGATAAATCAATGAAAGTCTCATTAAATAAAATCGTTCTTAACTTCTCTCTGATTTATAATCTGACAATGCTTGCCACAGAGGCTTTCATTGAAAAAGACAAGTATGCCAACTCGGTTTTAGTACACAGACTAAAACGCACTGGAATGGATGAGCAGAAATTACTGCTGTTTCTTGATGATATTGTTAATAACACAAACAAAGTAATGAACGATATAGGCAAGAGAGGCAATTTAAAAGGAATTAATATAACCGGCACGCCTATAAGAGTAAGAGAATTTTTAGCAAAGGAGCCGTATAGCGAGAGATTTCTGAACTCTTTCAATGAGTTCAAAAATACCAAACGTTTGGTCATTAAGTATGAGGATGACACCTACACCCATTACATACTGGGCAGAATACTTGACTCTGAGGAGTTTGAACTCAATACAAAGTTATGCTGCGTTTTACCATGCGAGAGCCTGATGTCAGAGGATTTCAGCGTTGAGCAGTTTTCTTATTTCAATATCGTACTGTTCAAAAATATAGATCTGCTGCCTGCTACTCTTCTGAGGAGCCTCGTCAAAATGTGGAACACCTTTGAGGGAAGCATTATCATGACCTTCAGTGCTTACAGTATGCTTGATTACAGCAACAGAGAGCTATTTTTGCTTATACGGAAATATATTGTTGATTTTCCATCGTATTTCTCTGATCAAAAAATTTACCTAAAAATGGTTGAACATGTGACAGCTTACATCAAAAGCTACACAAACGGAGGCACTGTGGATGACTCTCTATACACAAACAACGTCATAACCATGGACCACATAAGGGGCAGTGCCCTCTTACAATCAGCTCAGTCGCTGGAGGAGGAAGAGGAGGACAAATCAGAAGACGTTAAACACAGGGCATATAAAAACCTGGGGTCTTAGCTGTCACTTCTTCTCGTTAGATGAGTTCAAAAACACGCTCTTAACAATATCTGAAATTGTTTCAGCATTGGTTCTAAAAATATCAAAAGACACAATCATTGATTGTTTCCATGTGTCTATAATAACGACGTTGATTTTCCCAATCTCATTCAGTAAAATCTCGCGGATTTTAAGCATAGCGGTCATGTTCTCGGCTGCAAGGTTTATGTAGCCCGGTCTAACCTCAGTCATAGTGTAGGAATCCGTCTGTACCGGTGCGCTAACGGTCAAATATTGCTTTGCTGGCTCCGCTACAACCTCAGGCTCTTCGATTTTTGAGGGTTCCGCCTGTTGTCTTGTATTTGTGGGAACTGCCGGTTTTAGGGCACTTAACCGCTCCATCACCTGTATTTTTTTAGCCATTTAATATCTCCTCAATTAGTTGTTGAAAGTCCTGGGCAACAAGGCTTTTGGGGTTATAGTCTAAAACGCTCTTATGCTGAATTTGAGAGCGCACTATGTCTATACTTAATCTAATAGTAGTCTTAAAGAGTTTATCGGGGAAACTCTCCCTCAGAGTGTCAAACACCTGCTGAGATAAAGACGTTCTTCTGTCAAACTTACAGGCAAGAACCCCCAATATGGAAAGAGCCGGATTTAGGATTTTCTTTTCAAGTTCTATTTCTTCAAGAAGCTGCTTCAGGCCAAGTATTGAGAAGTATCCGACATCCACAGGTATGATAATGTGCTCGGCCATTGTCAGAGCGTTTTTAGTAAAAGCGTTAATGCTTGGCGGGCAATCTATCACTATGTAGTCATAATCGTTGACAATTGGTGCGAGAGCTTTTTTTAGGACATCGAAGGACTTATTTTTTACCAGTGTCTCCTCCATGTCTTTAAGTGCATTATTAGCCGGTATGATTTCAAGAGAATCCACGGTTGTTATAAAATCCCGAGGGCTGCCGCCGCTTGTCAGAAGGTCTTTGACAGTTTTGCCGCCGCTTTCAATCATAAGTCCAACAGATGCGGAGGCATTTCCCTGAGCATCCACATCTACAAGCAGAGTTTTTTTGCCTGCTTTGCTTAACCCTGCCGCCAGATTTACAGACACGGTTGTCTTACCGACCCCGCCTTTCTGATTTGTTATCGCTATTGTTTTACTCATAACCATATTGCCTCACGATTATATTTTTCACTTTATAATGATAATACCGATTTGTTAAAAAAAGCAAGATGTAAAACGGCTTACTTACACTTGCAGGGGAAACGCATTAGAGAAAAAAGCAGCAAAAGACTTCTCTGTTGCAAGGCAGAATTTTTAGAGAAAAGGACTGGATTCCCGCTCGTAGGCGGGAATGACAAGGAAGGATATGTCTTTTTTTTGTCATTCCTGCGCAGGCAGGAATCCAGTTTTTTAGCGAAGCTACACTGCATTGGCAATATATTATTATTTCCTGTGAAATGCGTTTGCCCTGCTTACACTTGCATCTGACGCCATATTTTCATTAAAATGTAATAGGTACGGCCAACAAAATGAATAAACATACTAACCAGGGGGGGAAACTACACTGCTTAAAACGACTGTGTCGTTCTGGGCAGCATTGCCGCTGCTTATCCTTACTGCGATAGCTGTATATTTTCGGATTATTCACAACGACTTTATCAGCTACGACGATATTAACTATGTGGTTGAAAATCCAGCAGTTAAAGCTGGGCTTACACTTGACGGTATTGTCTGGGCTTTAAAATCGGTTTATTTTGCTAATTGGCACCCTGCCACGTGGATTTTATATATGACTGAGGCTCAGGTTTTTGCAGTTAACCCGCAGGGGTTTCACTTTGTCAGCCTTCTTTTGCACGGCATTAACGGGGCGCTGCTTTTTTCGGTTTTGTATAGGCTTTCAAATGAATCTGTGCCGTCTCTTTTTGCTGCACTGCTTTTTGTGGTTCATCCGCTTAATGTGGAATCGGTGGCATGGGTATCTCAACAAAAAACACTTCTTTCAACAACGTTTTGGTTTTTAGCTCTGTTGGCTTATACCAAGTATGTTGAAAAACCGAAAGTGTTGACATACATTGCCATGACTGTGCTTTTTATCATCGGCTTGATGGCTAAACCAATGCTTGTAACTTTTCCCATCACTCTACTGATTTTGGATTTCTATCCGCTTAGGAGATTTCAAGGTGTCTCTTTAAAAGTTAAGATACGACTGATTTATGAAAAAATCCCCTTGTTCATTATCTCTGCTGCTGCCTCTTTAATTACTATAATCTCTCAGAAACAATCAGGCGCAATTGTTGCTGTCTCTGATGTTACAATTCCGGAGCGACTCATAAACGGCGTTACATCCTATGCCGGTTACATTAAAAAGATGTTCTATCCCGTTAACCTTTCCGTATTTTATCCTTATAGCGATACGATAAACTATCTGACAGTCGGCACTGATATTTTAATCCTTACGGCAGTAACCGTTATCTCAGTAGTTACGATAAAGAGAGCGCCGTATATTGCTGCCGGATTTCTGTGGTATCTGGTAACACTTCTACCCGTATCTCAGATAGTTCAAATAGGGGGTGCCTCACTTTCTGACCGTTACGCCTATGTGCCCTTGATTGGACTTTTTACCGCTCTTACAATAGGAGCGTGGAGCACGGTCACTAAAAATAATCAGAAATTTGCCGTGTCTGTTTTTATGATAATGATTATCACACTTGGCTCTATTAGCGCCAAACAGCTTTCGTACTGGAAAGACTCAGGAGCGCTGTTTAAACACTCCATAGATGTTACAGAGGGTAACTACGTTGCCTATAACGAGTACGGCATGTACCTTAAGGACAAGGGAGAAATTAACACGGCTGTTGATATGTTTAAAGAGGGACTCAGATACGCTCCAAATAATAAAATTCTTAACTTTAATATGTGGGATGTGCTCTTAAGAGTTGGCAAAACCAATGAGGCTCAAAGACACATACAGGCAGCGCTTCCTCTTTTTACTGAAGGAGGAAACATCCCTGCCTTGAAAGACCTTGCAGTTAAACTTATACGGAAACACGACTACACAATGTCATCAGCCTATTTCTCTTTGCTTACCACACTTAACCCTAATGATGCCGATAACTTTAACTATCTGGGACTGTCATACCTTGCTCTTAAAGACTATGAAAGAGCTAAAGCAGTTTTGCAAACGGGCATCAAAAACCATCCCAAAAGGGCAGACCTTCATCTTCACATGGGGCTTACACTTAAGGAAATTGGCGACACTGCCGCCTCTGAAAATCAATTTGCAGAAGCAGTAAAGCTTAATCCGGCTCTTATCGGAGTTATCAAAGGGCTGAGTGATGATAAGAAGAACTAAACAATATATTGAAAGCCACCTTTTATCTCTATCTCTCATGTCTGTGCTTGTATTTACCATTATAGCCTACCGTGGTCTGTTTAATAACGAATTTGTAAGTTATGACGATTACCAATACATAATAAATAATCCGATAGTTAAAGACGCCTTTACAAAAGAGGCTGTAACGGCGGCACTCATTTCCCAACACGCTGCCAATTGGCATCCGCTCTCGTGGTTTTCCCATATGCTTGATGTGGAGTTATTTGGTTTTAATGCAGGACCTCATCATGGAGTGAGTCTTTTATTTCATTTAGCAAATGTTTATTTTCTTTATATACTCATTTTTAAACTTACTGCAAAAAAATGGGAAAGCCTCATTGTGGCAGCGCTTTTTGCAATACACCCGCTAAATGTGGAGGCTGTTGCGTGGGCTACTCAGAGAAAGACCGTGCTCTCTACATTGTTTTGGTTTCTTTGTCTTATTTTTTACGTTAAATACACACGGAATTCTAAGCGGGAGCATTTCCTTTTAGCGCTGTTTTTTGAAGTCCTTGCTCTGCTTTCTAAGCCGCAGGCCGTGATTATCCCTGTGATTATGCTGATACTGGATTTTTGGCCGCTTGAACGTTTCAAAGCCCGTGGATGGCTTAAAATACTGCCTGAGAAAATTCCTTTTTTTGTTTTTTCCATTTTAGGAGGACTCTCTGCTATTTGGTCACAGGGCAGCTATGGTTCTGTTGTCTCAACTGAAATCATTCCTCTTAGCGTAAGGATTCCAAATGTCATTGACTCAGTGTTTTTTTATATGGGAAAGGTGCTGTATCCGCTTAATCTGTCTTGTTTCTATCCGTATATTGGCGACAGCAAGACAGCGATAGCCTCAGTTGAAGGAATTGTTATCTTAATCACATCGGCAATAGTTATAAAATTAAAAAAAACGATGCCATACATACTGATGGGGCTAATGTGGTTTATATGCGCACTAATGCCTGTAATCGGCATTATTCATGTCGGTTACGCCTCTGCTGCCGACAGATACATGTACGTGCCGATTGTAGGCATCTTTATGTTGATTGTGTGGGGCGTGTCTCAGGCTGGAAAGAGGAACGGAACAATTAACCTGCTGTCAAAATGTGCACTGCTGCCAATTATTTTAGCGCTTTTTGTGATGACTCAGCGGCAGGTCGGGTTTTGGAAAGACTCCGTGAGCTTATACACACATGCCATCCATGCTGCTAAACTAAACTATGTGGCATACGGCAATCTTGGGCAGATTTACCTGAAAGAGGGGCATCTTGAACCAGCGCTAAAGAACTTCATTGAGGCTTATAAAATAATGCCTGAAAGCCCCGAGATAAACTACAACATGTTGATTACTCTAAAAAGATTAGGGCGTTACACGGAGGCTGGAAAATACTACGCAGCGTCTGCACCGGTCTGGTATAACGGAGATTTGCGTGTGTTTTATAAGCAGTATGGCCGCACTATGCTTAAAAACGGAAAGTATGAAGAGGCGTTTAATTGCTTCTTAAAAACTCTTCAAATAGACAGAAACGATGTGGAGGCATTTAAACTAATCGCAACTGCACTTGAACACATGGGTAGAAACGATGATGCCATAGCGGCATTAAAAAAAGCCGCCATGCTAACTACTGAAGATAAAGAGATTGGTGTGAGACTTAATGCGTTATATCAGAAAGGTAAATGAATATACCTGAACATCTTACTTTGCAACAGGTGTTTTTACTTTAAACACACGTGCTGTCGGCCATGAGTTGTAGATTTCGGTGAAGAGGTCTTTGTCGTAGTTGCCAAGCAGGTACATCTGATTAAAGTTGGAGTTAAACACCTCATCGTTAAACAAAAATATTGCAAAAATATTGCCGTTTTTTGCGAGAGCTTCAAAAAACAGTCCTTTGCTGTTCCCATACTCTATGCTGTTTAACACCTGTCCGTCTTCAACCACTACAGATCTGTTAAGAATCCTGCGGCCATCTATCGTCCCAGATTTTAAGTCTATCTTGCTGTTGTCACACGTAAAAACTCTATCTCTGATAGACTGACAATTAATCGGCATAAAGTATGGCTGACTACTTTCTGCCTCCCCTGTTACTGCATCTATCCCACGTAATGTAAGAATGGCCGGGAGCTTCATTATCATGTCCACAGTATATAAAATATAGGACTTGTCATATTTCACGTCATCCAAGACCTTTTTCAGTCCAAGGTTTTTTATGATTTGCTCCTCAGTAACCGTAGAGCCGCCCTTGCCAAGCATACTCATGATGTTGTATAGCTCTACCTGACTGTCTGTCGTTAGTGCATGTGCTATGAACAGTGTTTTTATCGTTTCCTGAGAACCCCCGTCATGATACGTGGCAAAACCTGTTATATCCTCAAGCGCATAGCCATAATCCCACCACGTGAAAAGTACCGATTTCTCCGGCAGTGTCCTGCCTATCGTCTTAAACGACGAATATAAAGGTGTTGCAATGGATGGCGATGGCACCAGAGAGAAGGCAGTCTGCTTCATTATAATCAGAAAAAAAACGAAAACCGATGCGTAGAGAATTGTCATCTTTAGGGTTTCTTTTTTTATTTTAAATGTCAGATATGATGATTCCAAAATCAAACTGACAAAATAACCGTACCCCACTCCTACAAACGGAGCCAGATACATGGCAAACCGGTTAGAGCCTGAAAAAGCAACAATCCCTAATAACAAAACCGGTGACAACGGTATCATTTTTTTAATGTTAAGTACGGCAAAGACAGCAAAGAAGATAAGCCCAAGAACTGTAAGAACAGGGTTTTGCAAAATCATAGCCATTGTTTCCATAAACGGATATTTGTAGAGTTCAGATACCTGAGTGAGCGCTGTCTTCTGAGCACCAAACTCAACCCCCATAAACGAGTGTTTCCCAAAAAATACATAATTTGACAGTATCGGAAACACATAAGCTGATAGATATGGAAGCATGTATGTTGTAAATATGTGAGAGCTGAGAGTTTTAACATCCGACCATCTCTCTAATGAAAAGGCCGCAAGTGTCGTTAATACTATTACTATACTGTGAGAAAGTTTAAACTTGCTCCTGTAATAGAATCCAGCCGCAGTTACAAAAACCACTGCCGCCGAAAGTGATAACGTAAACTTAAGCAATATTACAGGAATGAATACTAAAAAGAACAGAGCTATCGGTAAAATGTAATCTCTCCTTTTTGCTAAAACTCTCTCATAAGGAATCATCGTCAAATACACACTCAGATAAAGTGTCATACTGCCAGCAAATGTGGCAAGGTAAAACAGCAGGAGCGACTTGACAGAGTCAGGAGGCAGCATAGCATTTGATAGTCCGGCAGGAGTCTTAAAAAATAAATTAGCAAAACCAACTGGAGTTGAAAAAAACAAAAAAATCAGCAAAGCTCCTAGTATGTCAATTTTGTTGACCTTGTTAAAAAAGAGACATAACGCAAAAGCGGCAAAATACATTTCAACAAATTGTTCTGTTGGGTACCATAAGTTGAAAATGTACATAGTTATTCCTGCTAAAGCAGCATACAGGTTTAAAAATCTTGACTTCATGGTAAACAATAAGAACAAGGAGGTCATAAAAGGAAAAAACAGGTTTAGCGAATCTGTATCAACGCGTCCTAAACACGTCCGAACGTGGTAGCTTTGGCAAAAAGTTGTAATCAACCCCCCTGTTATGCCAAGTGCCGGATACCCTGCCCTGTAAAAGTATATGATAAGAGGAATGACGAACAAACTTGCAAGAAACGGCATAAGATAAATGCCGGCAGTATATAGATCTCCTGATGTAAGCTTTGATACCAGTCTGAGTAAGAAACACAGAAGAGGTTCTTTCTCTGGGTAATCATACGCCTTTGTGGGGAAAAACCTCAGAGGATCAGTCTGTCCTGCGTGGTATCGTCCGTTTTGATAGTCTCTTGCCATTCTAATCCAGTAGAAAGCGTCAACAGTTGTCATCATAGGAGTTGTACCTACGAAGTACATATCTGGAGTTTGTTTCCATATATGGTACTGATTTAACCTTACAGCAGTTGAGAGAACAAATGTGAGCGCTGCTGCAATGACAATGGAAATAACGCCGACACGGATTTTAGGCCTCAGAAATTTTAACTTATCAGTCACTATGCAAATTATATGATTTCAGTATGAAAAGTCAAGAGTTGCAAATATGGAGATGCTGGAACTATCACGATTTGTGCTGATGCCAGAGATTATAAACAGGCCATGCAGGGGGGCACGGCCTGTTCTTTGAGGAGGTGTGAAGTAAAGGAGAAATTACAGCGTATCACAACATTATGTTTTTGTCAAGTTTTTTTCAACTTATGTAATTAATTGTAAAAACCACACATAAAATAGTATCTTACAATCACAATATGAACACGCCTTTGCACGGAGATGACCTGTTATCGGATGAGCAAGACTCTGTAAGCCTGATTGCGAGGAATTATCTTTTTATTTTTATTGCTCGTATCCTTAGAATCGGCACAGGGATGTTATTGCTGTTTGGCCTTGCACGGGTACTTACGGTGGTGGATTTCGGCAACTTTGTCTTTGTTGTAAGCCTTACGGCAAGTGTAATGAGTATAGCTTTCTACGGGGTTGGGCAGGCTCTTGTGCGCGAGGTATCTCAACACAGGGATAAGGCCTCACTTTATATAGGGATTGCGCTTAAGGTCAGAGTTTGGCTTGGCTTAGCCTCATTTGCCGCCGTAATCGGTGTTGCAATTATCATGAAGGTAGATAAACTTATTCTTATCGCAATTGTCCTTTCGGCTTTTGCTGAAATATTCAGGGCCTTTTCGGATTTATCTAAAGACGTTTTCAGAGCATACGAGAAAATGCAATATGAAATGTTTCTTACAACCGTTTATTCAGCCATATTGCTTATTATTGTTGCAATCATTGTTTATTTCAAAAGCGGATTTATGCCTGTTATTATCGCTATTTTAGCCGCTCAGATTGTACAGTTTATCCTTAGCATTCGGATTATGTTAAAGAAATTTGTAGTTCCAGCTAAAGTGGTTCCTATGGCTGACCTCAGGATATTTCTTAAAGACGCCTTCAGTTTGGGGCTTGGCGTCCTGTTTGTTCAAATTGTTGGCAGGCTGCCGGCGTTGTTTTTGAAATACATGAAGGGGGCTGAGGAGGTTGCTTTTTTTGAAACAGCTCACGGCATTATCATTCAGACTCTGGTTCTTAGCGAGGTACTTATGACTGTATTTTTGCCGCGGTTTTCTATTTTAGCCAATTTAGCGGACAGAGACAGAATGAAAGATATAGGAGACAAGATGTTTAAAATACTTCTTGTGTTTGCTCTTAATGGTTCAATACTGTTTTTTGTCTTTTCAAGGGAAACTATGGTAATACTCTATGGACACAAGTATGAATCATCATGGATGATTCTAAGGGTTATTTCTTATTCGGTAGTGTTTTTATTTTTGGCTAATTTTGCTCATCTGTTTTTTATTTCCTTAAAGATGCAAAGGCAGTTTATACTTTGTAATTTAGTTTCCCTCATACTCATAGCAGTTTTACTTGTTGTTTTGGTTCCGGTGTATGGGTACAGGGGGGCAGCGATAGCCTCTTTAGCGGCATATTTTTCAAATTTCCTTGTTTCGCTTTTTGTACTAAACAGGACTGTGTTAAAGCTCCCTGTTTTTACCTTAGTAAAAGCTCTTGCGTACTCAGCCATATCGGTCTGTGCAGGGATTTTGATAAAAGAGTATAATAGCTACATTGCTGTCATAACGACAGAGGTGATATTTCTTGTATTAGCCGTTTGGGGAGGGATTTTTAAGATGGATGAGAAAATCTACATAATGGATATACTGAGGAGGGTAAAAGTGCGAGAAAGGGGGGTGTTGCAGCGGCCATGAGTCTTAAAGTAGAGGTAGTAAAGGATATTTTCAGGTTTGTTTACTATTATCCGTTTAGGTATCTTGTCGGGCTGCTTCCATTTTCGCTTTCGTACCGTCTGATTAAAGCTCTTGGGAGTATCGGTTTTAAAATTGATAAAAAGAAGGAGTTTGCCTATTCAAAAGAAGTTAAAAGGCTTTTTCCCAATATACCAGATGAGGAGGTACGCAACATTGCAAAAGAGACTTTACTGAATTTTCTGCAAAATGAAATTGAAACGCTGATGTTTCCTAACATCAACAAAGACAACATAGATTTGTTTATAGAGTATGTGGGACTTGAGAATCTGGATATTGCGCTTAAGCAAGGGTGTGGAGTAATCTTACTTTTTGCGCACTTTGGGGCAAATCAGATGGTGATGCCTGCAATTGGGTACAAAGGATACAAGATGAGCCAATTGGGAGCGCCTGCCACCGTGTGGAACGATAAGGACGATGTTTCATACATAAAAAGAAAAAACATGGAAATCAAATGGCGGCACGAACAGACCCTTCCCGTGACCCATATAAACGTGTTTGGATCTCTTAAGGAGGCTTTCTTGTGTCTGAAGAGAAATGAAATACTTGGAGTGGCAATTGATGGCGGTGGCGGCAAGGACTGGGTAGAGGTAGAGTTTTTTGACAAGCGTGCGCTTTATTCAACCGGAGCCATTGATATAGCTCTCAGGACAAATGCGGTAATACTGCCTGTCTTTATGGTACGTGGACACAACAGCCGCCACACAATGATTATAGAGCAGCCTCTTGTCTGCCCCGAAGGAGCCGACAAGACAGAAACTATAACAAACTACACAGCCGCTTTTGTCAGCAGGCTAGAGTCCTACGTGGCAAAATATCCGTGGCACTACATGTACTATCTTGCGTGGCGCAGCAAAATAGCCCTAAATGGCGGCGATGTGCCGTATTTTAAAAAAGAGGACACTTTATTAGCAAAGCAAAAGGGGTAACACTGATGAGAATATTACTGATAAGACCTCCGTACTCAAGGTTAAAAGGGATGGGGCAATCTCCGTATTTTCCACTGGGACTTGGCTACATTGCGGCAGTGCTAAGGGAAAACGGTCACGAGGTGGCAATATATCACGCCGAAAATCCTAAAAGTAACGCTGAATGCGTCTTGCCGGATGCCGATATAGGTTTTAATTTCCGCTCAAAGAGCTACCACCGATATCTGGATGCCTTAAAAGACGACACTCACTTTGTCTGGGCTGAGGTCAGAGAAACACTCAGGGATTACAAGCCTGATATGGTAGGCATTTCGCTTTTGTCGGTAGAGGTTGGCTCATCGCTAAAGATTAGTCAGCTTGTGAAAGAGTACAGTCCCAATTGTTATGTTCTTTGGGGCGGGCTGCATCCGAGTTTTTTAACAGATGAGAGTTTATCGCTGCCAGTGGTTGATTTTGTAATAAGGGGCGAGGGTGAATATTCCACGCTTGAGTTATGCAGAGCACTTGAGAATCGTACGCCTTTAACTCAAGTGGAGAGTCTCTCGTTTAAGGAAAATGGAAAGATTATTCATAACCCCGTGCGCAGAGCGATAGAAAATGTGGATGCAATACCGTTTCCCGCCCGTGATGCAGTGCTCTACCCTGAGAGATTTGATTTTAAGTCACTGGGCAGTATGATTGTCTCACGTGGATGTCCATTTAGGTGCACGTTCTGTTCGTCAAGGAATTTCTGGGATAAAAAAGTGCGGATGAGAAGCCCGGAAAATGTCATTAAGGAGATACAGCAACTTAAGGAGACCTACGGCACAAACTTCATAATGTTTTGGGATGACTCCTTTACTATAAACAGGACTGTCATAGAAAAGTACTGCAAGTCTCTCATAGAGTCTAAGGTAAACGTGAGCTGGAAAACTGCCACACGGGCGGATTTGATAGATGAGCCGCTTCTTGATTTGATGACAAAGTCGGGGTGTGTAAAGCTTGAAATAGGAGTGGAAAGCGGCAGCGAGAGAATTAAAAAGATAATCTCTAAGGATGTTTCAAACGAGCAGATAAAAAGAGCGTTTGCACGTATCTCAAAGAAGGGAATCGGTGTGGGCGGCTTTTTTATGGCAGGGTTCCCCGACGAAACCCTGGAGGATCTTGCTGACACATTTAATCTTATGCAGGAACTTAAGGCTGGTGAGCTTGCCTTTAATATTTTTGATCCAATGCCGGGAAGCTCCGAGTATGATAAGTGTATAGCTGAAGGACTGGTCCCAAAAAATCCAGATTGGACAAACTTTCCCTTTTGGCCTGACGCCTATTATGTTAAAAATATTAAAAGAGAGGATTTTGACAACTACGTTAACATGATAGCCAAATGGCTTTACGATTACAACAACAAATTTACGACAAAACTTAAACGAAGCAAACACCTAATTTTTTACATGTTGAAAAATGACCCAGTTTTTTTAGTCAACAAGGTGTTTAAATACTTTACTCGGCGTAAGAAGGTTCATTCAACAGGTGCTGCCGGAAGCTGACAGCGGTTAATAAATGACAGCGCTCATCTTTATTTGTCTTTCAACACTGTTGGGACTGATAATTGAGAGTTGCTTTGATTTTTCCAAAAACTTCTGGATAAGGCTCTCATTTGCCGTAATTATCGGGAATTTGCTCTCTACCTGGGGCGTCTATATTTTATCGGCACTTGTTGGTTTTAATATGGTATCCGTGCTGAGTGTCGGCGTTATAATGTTGTTCCTTACAGTGCGTTTTCTGGACATTTCCTCACTTAAAAATCATGACTTTGGTATGTCGCACGTACAGGCATATCTGTTTATGGTAATTATGCCGTTTTTTATTTTTGGTATGTGGGAGAAAGCAGACGGCAGCGTTATGTATATAGGAAACTACACGGATATGGCCTACCACATGTCTATGATTACATCATTCGTAGAAAAAATGGATTTCCCGCCCGCTAACCTGCAATCAGCCGGAGATGCGCTAAGGTATCACTATCTTGTTAACTTTAACTCGGCAATACTGATGCGCTGCGGAATGCCAATGTTTTCTTCTGTGATTATCCCTCAGATCCTGTATGGTTTTGCTCTTGTTAACATTCTGTATCATTTCTGTAAAACCCTGCTTAAGACAGAAACTGCGGTTTTCTTTTCCTCAACGCTCCTGATAATGGGACACACCGGGATGTTTAATCTTCTGTTTGCGCTTATCGGGTTTCCCGTCACTCATACTCCGCTTAAACTTTCCTCATTGCTTAGTATCAGAGAGGAGATGCTGCAGCCGTTTTATAATTTTTTGGATGTCATTATAAACCTCTTTCATCCTCAAAGACCGTTTCTGTTTGGATTTCCTCTGGCTCTTATAATACTGACTGCCGCATACAAAGAACTCAATAAAGAAGACGATGCCGATTATGATAATCTCTTTATGATTTCACTGTTTACAGGACTATTGCCACTTTTTCATATTCATAGTTTCTTTGTGGTCTGTCCGATTGTACTGATAATGTGTTTATATATGTGTAGAGATACAAAGCGAGCGCTCATATCGCTGTCCCCGATTTTATTAGGTGTGTTTCAGATAGTGTTTTTGTATTCAGGCTTAAAACCATCCTATTATTCAGGATTTGATGTTCATAAACTTGGAGGCGGGCTGCATGAGATAAAGCCGTTTAACTCAGAAATTGTCTCAAGGATAATATTTTGGATTCGAGCTGCCGGCGTTGTCCTTATCGTAGGCTTGGTGTCTGTTGTGTTGTATTTCAGAAGATATAAAGAGTCCTCTGTTGCAATGGGCAGAAAAAACATTTTTCTCATAATTTCTCTTACTGTTACGTTTTCATTTTTTATCCTGTTAAATTTTTATCGTTTTAGTCCTGCATGGGGAGACAGTAATAAGTTTTTCTTTTATTTTGATTTAATATTGTCGCTTTTTGTCGGGCTGCAACTGGGTAATATGTTTGAACGGGGAAACATTGTTAAGAAATCGGCGGCAGTGTTAATTATAATGATTGTGGCACTATTGCCATTTTTAACGGAGTTCCACATTATTTTTACAAAACCAAATCATCTGTTATTCAGTGTCGGGGATAGGGTTACAGCAAAGTGGATAAAATCAAACACACCGAAGGATGCTGTTTTTTTAACAAGCAACAGTGTGATACATTTTGTGCCCCCTCTTACCGGAAGGGCTGTCGTTGATGGAGCATATAACTGGGAGGTGGGATATGAAAGCCATGGAAAAAGGGAGGACGTCGGCAAGATTTATTTAACCGCAACCTCGGAGCTTATAAAAAAATATAACATAACACACATCATGGTAAGCTATCATGAATTAGAAACGCTCAGTGTAAATTACGACAAACTTGCTCGGTATAGTTTAGTGTATGATGTGAATATTAATGGCCACAGTTATAAGATATATGACGTAAGAGCCGCATATCTTTAGTGTCCTATTATTATAAAAGGATTCTTTTTTTAATATTAAGCTGACTTACCAGCTAAAGAGGTAATCCTCTCAAGAATTTTAGAGGCAATTCTATCGGGGTCAAACTTTCCGAGAAAATCGTTGGCTCCGGCCTGCATTGCTTTTGAAATGTTTGACTCTCCTGTCATAGAACTATGCAAAAAAACAAAGAGGTCAGAAAGCTTAGGATTTGCTCTTATTTTTCTGACAAATGTGAAACCATCCATCCCTGGCATTTCTATGTCAGATATTACCAGATTAAATCTATCGGTTATCGGCGTCTTTTCTTTTGAAAAATCCTCCAGTAGCTGGTATGCGTTCATGGCACTATCTAAAAGCGTGTAGGTTAGTCCAAATTGGTCTAACACGGACTGAATCTGAGCCCTTGCTGATCTTGAATCGTCAACAACAAGCACATGGTAGTCTTTAAATTCTACCTTGCCCTCCTTTAGTTCTGCTTTAAGGTTTTTTGAAATAACATCATCAATTCCTATTACCTCAGAAAGGATTTTTTCAATGTCAAGAATCTGAACCGCTTTGTCATCCTCTATGTATGTAAGCGCTGTCAGGTATGCCGACTTGCTTATGACAGAGGATGGGCTTTTAATATCCGACCAACTTTTATTAATCAGGGCGTTTGGTTCTTTAATCAGAAATCCGTGCACGCTTTGATTGTATTCACATATTATTATGTAGCTTATTGAGTTTTTATAGTCCACAGCGTCCAGCCCCAAAACGTCAGAGAGCTCTATGACAGTGATAGCTTTCCCCCTGAAATTGATTGTTCCGCACACAGAGGGATGAGAATTAGGCATTTTAATGATTTTTGATGGACATTCAATCACTTCTATTATTTTAAAAACATTTATTCCATATATCTGGTTGTCTGTTAAAAAAAACGTGAGCATCTCCATCTGGTTTGAAGATGCAAGATTTGCACGTTGATACACCTCCTCCATTAACTCGGTCATACGGTATCTCCTTTATTTAATTTAACCACCACAAACACTTATCGGTATTTAACATAGCTGTCTTCAGTAAATTGAAACAGTTCACCAATCAAAAATAGCTTATTCCTCTGGAGGTACTTGTCCTTTCATTTCAGCAACCACAGACATATCAATTGTTGAAAACACTTTATCAATATCCAGAATTATAATAAACTCCTCACCCTGCTTCCCCATTCCCTCGATATACTCATTGCTTAACTGCGTTCCTATCTTAGGAGGGGGCTCGATTGCGCTTCTTTCAAGCTCCATAACCTCCTTAACGCTGTCAACCATAGCGCCCAGAATTACTTTATCACCCTCCATCTCGACCTCTGTGATTACAACACATGTGTCCACCGTTTTTTTTGTATGTGACATCCCAAATTTCTGTTTTAAATCTATGACGGGAACTACACTGCCGCGCAAATTAATCACTCCGCGCATATACTCCGGGGTTCTGGGCATTTTTGTAACACTGGTAAATTCCAACACTTCACGTATTTTTTCTATGTGAAGAGCAAACACCTCATCATCAAGTTTAAATGTTAGAAATTGCATCATTTCATTTTCATCTGCCATTTTAACACCCCCTCTTAATAAGACTCAAAATCACTGTCATCTTTGTGGTCTAATGCTAAATCAACCTTTTGCGGTTTTCTAGCGGCAGGTTTAATCTTTTCGTGTGTTAAGTGTGCTATTTTAGTCGGCTGTTTTTTCGCTGGCGCTGCTATGGCTCTTCTTTGCTCGCTGGTTCTGAAAAAAGCTATTGCAGCCGAAAGCTGCTCTGCCTGGGATGTTAGCTCCTCAGAAGTGGATGCCATCTCCTCGGAGGCTGAGGCGTTTTGTTGAATCACTTGGTCAAGCTGTGTGATTGCCTTATTTATCTGCTCGGCTCCCACGTTTTGCTCATTACTTGCCGCACTGATTTCCTGAACCAGCTCTGCTGTCTTTTGAATATCGGGAACTAACTGTTTAAGCATAGTTCCAGCTTTTTCCGATACCGTTACCGTCGTAGATGACAATGTGCTGATTTCACCAGCGGCTTTTTGGCTTCTCTCGGCAAGTTTTCTGACTTCTGAGGCAACCACTGCAAAACCCTTACCGTGCTCACCGGCACGTGCCGCTTCAATAGCCGCATTAAGCGCCAACAGGTTGGTCTGACGGGCTATCTCCTCAATTATTGAAATTTTGCTTGCAATCTCTCTCATTGCCGTTACTGCCTCATCGACGGCCTTTCCGCTCACTTGTGCATCCTGAGCGGCCTTAGCTGCCATGCGCTCTGTCTGCTGGGAGTTATCGGCATTTTGTTTAATATTGGACGCCATTTGCTCCATTGACGAGGATACCTCCTCAACTGAAGCTGCCTGTTCAGTGGCTCCCTGTGAAATCACCTGAGCCGTACTGCTTAGCTCCATACTGCCCGATGACACGTTATCCGCCGATACGTTGACCTCACCCACTATGCTTGTTAATTTTTCAAGCATAGTTTTCATCGCCAAAAATATGCCGGTTTCTTTTTTCCCTGATGCTAACTTGATTGTAAGATCTCCAGCAGAAATGCTTTCTGCTATGCTCATTATGTAGTGAGGCTCGCCTCCCAACTGGTTTAATAATGTCATTGTTATCCACAGAGCTATCACTACTGAAAGAACTATCGCTATTACAGATAGCGCTATGACCAGTGTGCGGGCAGATTTATAGGCCTCTTCTGCCCCCTTAGCCTTTTTATCCATTGACTCTTCCTGGTGTTTTTTTAGCTTTTCAATGGCGTCAAAGTAGGCAAGCTGTTGTGCCCGTACCTTTGTCAGAAGCAGCTCCTTCGCCTCGGACTGCTTGCCATCAGCTGAAAGTTTTAGAAATTCGTCCTGACCTGTAACATACACAGCTCTTGCATCAAGAATGGCCTTTAATCCGGCTTTACCCGACTCAGATTTAACCAGAGGTGTAAGTTTTTCTAAGTCAGCGACAATCTTTTTTCTTGTATCCTGAACTTTATCCAGTTCCTTTTGTATTAGTTCCTTATTCTCTAATATCAGCATATTACGCATAGAACGCGCTATCTGATTTATACTCGCAAGCAAGTCGTTGCAATACGCTACCTTTGGATATTCCACTTTGACTATATTTGACATCTCATCGTTAAGATCAGCAAGTCTGCTTATGCCTACAATTGCTATAACTAAGAGTAGAACTACAACTATACCAAACGCCAACCCTAACCGTGTGCCTGTTTTCATGTTCTGAAGCATTTTTCCTCCATACTTAAGTTGTTTTTCTTATGCTTTATTCAAAAGCATGTATCTCTATATTTAATTTTAATCCAATTACTAACATCTCAGTCGGTTCTCATGGGGGTTACAAGGCTGCAGCTAAGACAGGTATGGATAGAGTCAGCGCTTAAGAGCATGTTTTTGCCTTGTGCAAAAACAACCACTCATACCTCCTCAACAAATCGTCATTGAAAGCGCTCTGCAGATGCAGACGTTAAACAACTTAGCATAAGTGATGTAAAAAAAGCAAGAAAATAGTTTAGTGGGTTGCAAATGTGAACATTTTTGTCTCAACATGAAAAAAAAACTTTTACATTATCAGGCAAACTTTGTTATTATTGATGCTATGAAAAAAAGAGATGATTTAAGAAACATAGCAATAATAGCACATGTTGACCACGGTAAGACCACACTGGTAGATGCGATGTTCAGACAATCCGGGACTTTCCGGCTGACCGAGAGGGTTCAAGACCGTGCGATGGATAACATTGACCTTGAGCGTGAGCGCGGGATCACCATAATGGCTAAAAACACGGCTGTCTATTATGACGGAATTAAGATTAATATTGTTGACACACCTGGACACGCCGATTTCGGAGGCGAGGTGGAAAGAACCCTCAAAATGGTGGACGGGGTGCTCCTGCTTGTGGACGCCTCTGAGGGCCCGCTTCCTCAAACACGATTTGTCCTGAAAAAAGCCCTTGAACTCAATCTCCCTCAGATTGTTGTAATTAATAAGATAGACAGAGCAGACGCCAGAATCTCAGAGGTTTTAAACGAAATATACGATCTATTTATAGACCTTGACGCTAAAGAAGACCAGCTTGAATTTCCGATTATCTACACAAATGCCAAAAAAGGAGTGGCAAAAACTGATATTAACGGAGACTCAACTGACCTTAAGGCTCTCTTTGACGCCATAGTAACACGGATTACTCCCCCTGAGGACAAAAGAGACGAAACCCTTCAGATTCTTGTAACCAACATTGACTATAACGATTACGTAGGCAGACTTGCCATTGGGCGGATTTTTTCCGGCACAGTCAGAGTCGGAGACACCATATCCGTAATTAGAGCCCACGATGAGGCGATGAAAACTAAGGTGGTCTCACTTTACACTTTTGATGGACTTAAACGGGTTGACACTAACGAGTCGTGCTCAGGCGACATCATTGCGCTTGCCGGAATTGAGGGAATCACCATCGGAGACACCGTAACAAGCGTTGATAACCCTAAGCCGCTACCCCGCATAAAGGTCGATGAGCCGACTATTTCCATGTTGTTTTCCATAAACACATCCCCATTTGCCGGTAAAGAGGGCAGATTTGTAACCAGTAGAAATCTCAGGGAGAGGCTGGAAAAAGAGCTTCTTTATAATGTCTCTATCCGAGTTAATTTCTCCGCTATGGAAACGTTTGAGGTTATGGGTAGAGGAGAGCTTCAGCTTGCAATTCTTATAGAGATGATGCGCCGAGAGGGATATGAGCTATCGGTAGCCATGCCTACTACAATTACAAAAGACATAGACGGCAAAACTTATGAGCCTATGGAGGTGCTGGTAATAGACGTCCCAGAGGACTTTGTCGGCGTTATCACAAAACAAATCGGAATTCGTAAGGGGCGGATGCTGAAAATGCACAATAAGGGATTTGGACGCGTGCGCCTTGAGTATAAAATACCATCAAGGGGACTAATCGGTTTCCGTTCTCAGTTTCTAACTGACACTCGCGGAACAGGCCTTCTAAACCATATTTTTGATGGGTATGAGCCATGGCAGGGGCAGATAAGTAAGCGTCAAACAGGCGCTCTTGTAGCTGACAGAGCCGGACGCACCACAGGCTATGCGCTGTTTCATTTGCAGCCCAGAGGGACCCTATTTATCACAGAAAACACTCAGGTCTATGAGGGAATGATTATCGGTGAAAACTCCAGAGAAAACGACATAGACGTTAATATCACAAAAGAGAAGAAACTTACTAACATGAGGGCAAGCGGCTCAGATGATGCGCTGCTTTTAGTTCCGCCTAAGATTATGAACCTTGACAATGCCCTTGAGTTTATTAAAGAAGACGAACTCGTGGAGATTACACCTCAATCTATAAGACTGAGGAAAGATATCCTTCAGGCAAACAAAAGACCCAAAAAGAAAACCGAATAAAACATTTTTCAAATTGCCTATGCAGTTAGCTCCGCAAACAAAAAAAATGGATTCCTGCTTTCGCAGGAATGACAAGAAAAAAGGAATGACAAAAAAAAGAAATAGTCCCCACTTTGTCATTCCCGCCTACGAGCGGGAATCCAGTCCTTTTAACTGTATCATTCGTTGAATGAAAATTTTTTACAGGAGTTAACTCAATAAGCATTTTTTTCAATTTTGGTCATATGCGATAAAATATATTTTGAAATTTATATTATCTTGTTCAATGGTTTTCATGGAGACAAGTTTTGCTTTATAATTTACGTTTTTAAGGATATTAACTGCCGTTTCGTAATCCTCGTTCTTTGAGGTAAGAAAAACGATTTTAGTGGAATTATCAGGATGTATATTTTTGTCAATTTTGGGGAATTCAGAGCTAACCCTGCGGTATCTCCACATATATGCTGAGTTAACTGCACGAAACAACCGCCCCATTGGATCAGTTTCAGAGTTATACCAAAACAATGATTCACTCTTTGGGTTGATTTCCATTAAGTATTTTATTGTTTTTACAACAGCAATATGAGCGCTCTCCCTCTGTACGTTATTACTGTTTTGAAAAACCTCCCTGAAAGAGGACAGATAGTTTATAACGCTGAAAGATAAACAAAAGAAAAGCACATAGGCAATATATCTTTTGGTGTTTGATGTAAAATAAATAAAAGCGCTGCCGGCAACAACAATAAGCAGCATTAAAAGTTTCCTGTATCTAATCATAACATAGGTACCTGCATCAGAATATAAACCAAATGGAATAAGCAAGATGGTGATTGAGCACATCACAACAAGAAGCATTTGTTTACGATTAAGTTTTTCCAAAAAAGGATAAAACCACGTAGCTATGGATAAAAACAAAAAAGGGATTAGATTAGAAGCGTAAAATATCTGTTGAAGTACCGGCTTTTTGAGTAATTCAAAAACAACGGCCATAAGAAAACTTAAAATATATAATAACCGTAATAGGAGAACTTTTTTTTCATTTGCTTTTCTAAAAAAGGAATAAACCATAAGTATAAAGTTTATCACAAAGGCAATGAATGGTATTACCAAGTGTCCAGCATTGAAAAGCCACTGCTCAATTGGGAGTTTCCACCTGTGATGCCCAAGCGATAAGTCCATTGCCACTTTGATCTGAGGAAGAAAAAAAACCACCTGCCCTGAAACAACATAGTTTAAAATGAAAAAAGAAATTGTCACAAGAAGGAAACCGATAGAGACAAAAGTAATTAATTTAACGAAGTTCAAATTTGTTTTTAGCGCACTATTTCCATGAAATACTAAAAAAGCCGGGGTATAAATTATCATATACAAGTGTGTATATAGTAAAAGCGCATAAAAGACGCCTATGAAAAAAGCTAAGTTTTCATTTGTTTTTTTTAAATTAACCAGACACAGTATTATAATTAGGAAATAAGTAATCTCAGCGCCATCAACGTAATCCCATCCTAATGAAAAGAGGAAATATGAGTATGAGCCAAGCAAAACAGTAGTGAATAGGGCGGTGTTTTTATTTAGGATATTTTTAATAATAAAATATGCCGAAAAAAGTGCGGCATATAAAAAACCAAGATGTAACACATAATTGGCTGCAAGAGGGGAAAAGAATTTGTATGCCAATATGCCCGGCACTATCCACGGGAAACGCGTGCCAAAATAATTTGTATAAAAATCCACTTTAAAGGCATTAAGGTGTCCTGAGAAATCTAAAAAATAACCCAAATATATCCATGGATCAACAAATATAAAAAATGCGTTTGTAAAAATCCACTTATTGTTTACTATTAACAAAATAATGGGGAAAACTGCAATTATAAAAATATGGCTGAAATCAATCCGTTTATCAGAGCAAATATTACTGCATACACTGGCCGGTAATGTCACGATATTTGTCCTGTCTGATAGCTTACCCATAATATTGAGATTGTAGCATTTCCATTACTCGGATATACATGGAGTATTACTTTAATAAGTAGATTACCATCGATCCATTTCTGAGTTGTGTAGATGGATTGTAATCTTTTCCGATAATCTCAGCTATGCAGCCAGACATGCCGTACTGAGTGTGAACCACTATCAGTTTCGGCTTATTTTTGATTAAATCGGCACAAAATTCGCCTCTGATTAGACTATTATAAGCAGCAACGTCTAAAAGAGGATTCAGATAGTGGTACTTTGAGCATGAACTACGTCCAGACATAAAATAAAATCTGGAATCATTTCCAACTATAGCTATCGTATCTCCCTCCTTTGTCGCATCTTTGATAAAGTTTGTAACACTTGATATCCCTGGCTTTGGGACATAGGCGTCAACAATGCTTGTATATTGTACTACAAGCGCCTGAAAGGTTAGAATGAGCATGACCCCTAAAGGAAAGATAATTCCCTTGCCATATTTTGCAATTATTGAAAAACACAAGACCACGGCAACACATACAACAGGAACATAGGCAACTGCATAATGAACAAAAAACCAGCCAAACCCACAGCTAATAAACATAGTAAGAACTATGTTTATTATAACAACAGCATGTAGGAGCTTATTACCCTCCCTTTTAAAGTTTAAAACAAGATACCAAACATAAATAAGAAGGAGCATGGTTAGATAGGTTTTATTAATGTCTTCTGTGGATTTGTATGCAGCTTGCATGATTTTAGTTAATGTGTGGTTTGAGTATGCCATATTAAATTTCCAAATACAAAATATTGCATCAGAGAGAATCTTATTTTTCAGTGCGTACAATAAGAAAGGCAAAACGGTTAAGACAACTCCGGTGATAACCAATGAGGAGTATGTAAATATGTCTTTATATTTTCTTTCTCTGATTAAACTAAAAAGAATAACTACAGCAAAACCTGTCCAAAGAGGAACAAGATTCGGGCGCAAAAGAAAGGTCATGGAAAAACAGACTGAAACAAGCAATACATCCAGGTACTTCATTACCCTTTGTTTTGTTATATAACCGGTTAAAATATAACCAGAGACGGCCATAAAAGGCAGGGCGTATTCCTCGGGGATATTGCCGTGTGAAATCAGTGGGGGTAGAGTAAACAAAAGATATATAGAGGAGATAACAGCCACTTTATCATCAACAAAAAATCTCGCTGTTTTAAAAATGTACAGAGACGTGATAAATAAAAAAAATAATTCTACCAGCCAGATTCCAGTCAGATTCCCTTTTAGTATCCAGAGTCCTATAATATTAATTACATAAAGCATGGGGCCTTTGTGATCGAAAATTTCCTTATACATTAGCTTACCTTTAAGGATTTCCTTAGCTGAATAGATATAAATAGCCGAATCATTATAGACCATTTTATTTGCAAAGGGAGCTAATGGACTCTGAAGTAAAATAAAGGCGGAAACTATTAATAAAATAATCGGAATGTAGTATTTATAAGTTGTATTTATCACTTTTATCTAACACCATACTAACATACATTGCCTTGAGGCGGCAAGATGTCACGAAATTCCTTGTATTAGCATGCGGGAGAAAGGTATCGGCTTTCACTTATTAAATTATGTGTGCTATAATTTGGCTAAGTGAAGTTGTGTGCAAAGAGAGAAAGTATATGAAAACCGCTGAGTGCTGGAGGAACAGTTTTTGAGAATATCGCTTGGCAGTAAAATAAGTGCTCTCCTTCTTTTTATGACATTAATAGCGGTAGCAGAGTTACTTGCTATTTATTATTACCAGTCGGCGCAAAAGTATGACGCAGCAATAATCAACATAGCAGGCCGTCAACGGATGCTTTCTCAGACAATCAGCAAGTACGCTTTGTCAGTGGCTTACGGAAACCGCACGGATGTAAAACTGCTTGATGAGGCGGTAAGCAAGTATGATTCAAGCCTTTCTATACTCTGTAAAGGCGCAAGTGATTTTACTAATGGACAACCCAGACAATATGGCGACGTAGTTATCACACATGCGCCGAAGGAAATGACAGCGCTGTTTGAGGAAAACATTAGAATATGGGACGCATTCAAAAAAGACATTGATGTCATAAAAGGTGGAGGCGTTATAACTGATACCCTTAGAACACAATTTGTAAACAACAATGCTCTGCTTGACATAAGCAACAAAATAACTCTTGGTTTTGAACACATCTCTAACAGAAAGCACAAACTTCTAATGAATGTACTGCTTTTGATGACAGCAGTGGATATTTTAATCTTCCTCTTGGGCGGCTACAGAATCTATATACTTGTAAGACCTCTGAGTGAGCTTTCAAAATCTGCCGCTAAAATAGGGAAAGGTGATTTTCAGCAGAGAATTACCATCCCTAAAACAAACGACGAGATACGGGACCTTGCAGTTGCATTTAACACTATGTCTCAGAGCTTAAATGATACCACAGTAACAAAAGATTATATAGACGGCGTGGTTAACGCTATGGTTGACATGCTTTTTGTGGTTGACTCATCGGGAAAGATAAAGACAGTAAATAATGCCGCCGAAAGCGTGCTTGGGATTGGGCGCAATGAGCTGATTGGAAAGCCTGTTACTGATATATTCATTCCTGCTGAAAAACCGATGGTGGATGGTAAGCTGAAAGAGGCCTTAGCTATGGGCACTCTTGGCAGAGGCGGATTAGGTAATGTTGAGGGCACTTTTATAACCATAAGCGGCGATAAATTTCCAGTGCAATGTAGTTTTTCCTTTATGCGGGTCTCTGACAGAAACGACATCGTGTGTGTGGCAAACGACATCACTCAGAGAAAGCGCTATGAAGAGGATTTAAGGAAACTCTCTACGGCTTTTGAGCAAAGCGTAAGTTCTATTGTTATTACCGATATAGACGGTAACATTGAATTTGCAAATCAGAAGTTTACCGAGTGTACCGGTTACACGCTTGCCGAGGTAAAGGGTAAAAATCCCCGTATTCTTAAGTCCGGTAAGCATGATGCGGCATTTTACAAAAACATGTGGGATACCATAAAAGCCGGTAACGAATTCAGGGGCGATCTGTGTAATATGAGAAAGGATGGGACACTCTACTGGGAGTATCTGTCAATCTCCCCGATTAAAAACCCAAATGGAGATATAACGCACTTCATTGCCGTCAAGCTGGATGATACGGAACGTAAAAGAATGGAGGAGCACCTGAGACAGCTTGCTCACCATGACGTACTTACAGGGCTTCCTAACCGCACCCTATTTGAAGACAGAGTGAAACAGTCTGTCCTTCAAGCTACAAGAAACAATTTCTCGTTTGCAGTGATGTTTTTAGACCTTGACAGATTTAAGCTGGTTAACGACACGCTTGGTCACAATATAGGGGATCTTTTACTTAAAGAGGTGGCGTGGCGGCTTGAGGACTGCGTGAGGAAATCAGACACTGTGGCACGCATGGGCGGCGATGAGTTTCAAATTCTGGTTTCAAAAATTGTCCAGCCATCGGATGTGGCCGCAATAGCTCAGAAGATTATAGCAACCATAAATGAACCTTATGTGCTTGGCGAGCATTCCTGCAAGGTAGGGGTCAGCATCGGTATAAGCATTTTCCCCGGCGATGGCGAAACGCTTGAGGCATTAAGCAAGTGTGCAGATGTGGCCATGTATCAGGCGAAGGAGCATGGAAAGAACGACTACAGGTTCTATGATTCGTCTATGGATAAGGCCATAACGGAGCGTGTAACTCTTGAAAAAGCGCTTGTTGAGGCATTAGAGGCTGAGCAGTTTGTGCTCCACTATCAACCGCAAATAGATATAAGTACGGGCAGGATAGCAGGCTGTGAGGCGCTGATAAGATGGCAGCACCCTGAGTCTGGACTAATATCTCCAGCCAAATTTATACCCGTAGCAGAGGAGACGCGTTTGATAGTTCCTATTGGTAAGTGGGTGATAGCTGCAGCCTGCCGACAAGGACGCAAGTGGCTCGATGCCGGATATAAGCCGATTGTGATTTCAGTAAACCTTTCGGCACAGCATTTCAAACACCATGAGCTGCTAACGACGATAACTGACATTTTGGATGAGACAGGCATATCACCTGAGCATCTGGAGCTTGAAATTACGGAAAGCGGTATTATGAAAAACGTAGAAGAAAGCATCAAAGTGATGCAGCAAATAAGAGAACTGGGCGTAAAAATTTCTGTGGATGATTTTGGCACAGGATATTCATCTTTGGTTTATCTGAAGCGTTTTCCACTTCAAACTCTAAAAATAGATCAGAGTTTTATCAGAAACTGCCCGTATGACGCCTCCGATGCGGTTATAACCTCAACCATTATCTCGATGTCCCACAGTCTCAATATCAAAGTGATAGCTGAGGGGGTGGAAAACACTCAACAACTGGAGCTGCTGCGTACTTTTGACTGCGACGAGGTTCAGGGTTATCTCTTTAGCAAACCTGTTCCTGCGCATGAGTTTGCGGAGCTGCTTGAGGACGAGCATGTCTATAGTTTATAAGCGCAGTACAACCGAGACACAAACTCGCTGCAAAAGGAAATTGTTACGTGAAGTAAAGGCTTTCTGTATAAATAAAGAGTGCCGGTTGAGAGAGAAAGGCTGTAAAGGATTTGAAGGCTGCCCGGGTTATAAAACTACCTCTGTCGCAGCCCCTGACGACTAAAATCCCACGCACACAGAGACACTGCGTAACGGCTATACCAGTCCATTATTGCTACAAGATAGGTACACCATTTCTTCATGCGAATATACGTTAAATGCTTATTGAGTTAACTCCTGTAGATTTTTTTCCGTCAGCAAATGATACAGTTAAAAGGACTGGATTCCCGCTCGTAGGCGGGAATGACAAAGGGGGGCCATTTCTTTTTTTTGTCATTTCTTTTTTTTGTCATTCCTTTTTTTCTTGTCATTCCTGCGAAAGCAGGAATCCATTTTTTTATTTATGTCTTTGAACGCAACTCGGGATAAGGCACTTTTGTCCCGATGTGAATGGCAGAAACGACAATGTGTTACATAGAATTTTAACATTGAATTTTATATCATATTAACTATATAATTACGACACAATGTTGTCAAAGATAATCAGCAGTACTGTTATAGGAATAGACGCTTATATTGTTGAGGTGGAGGTTGATATAGTGTCAAAGGGAATGCCGGCGTTTTCAATCGTAGGGCTTCCCGATATGGCGGTTAAAGAGAGTAAGGAGCGGGTTAGAGCGGCGCTTAAAAATATCGGGTTTTCATTTCCAATGAAGAGAATCACGGTTAACCTTGCCCCAGCTGATTTAAAAAAAGAGGGCGCCTCGTTTGACCTTGCAATTGCAATCGGTATTATGGCAGCTGAGGGCGCAATCCCTGCTGATAAACTGAATGATTACATCCTAACCGGCGAGCTTTCACTTGACGGCAGTATAAAACCCGTAAAAGGGAGCTTGTCGGTTTCTATAAAAGCTAAGGAACTAAACTTCAAGGGAGTGATTCTGCCCGCTGAAAATGCGCCTGAGGCGGCAATTGTTGATGGAGTATCAGTTTATGGATTAAAGAGCTTAAGCGGCGTCATAGATTTCTTAAATGGTCAGGAACTTTCAAGTTATCCGACAGTGGATATAGTTGCAATGGGAGAGAAAGACTTTTTGTATGAAGAGGACTTTCAGGACGTTAAGGGACAGGAACACGCCAAACGTGCGCTTGAAGTTGCGGCATCAGGCGGTCATAACATCATAATGATGGGGCCTCCGGGCTCAGGGAAAACCATGCTCGCACGCCGAATTCCCTCAATTTTGCCCCCTATGACAGTTACCGAGGTAATTGAGGCAACTCAAATCTATAGTGTTGCAGGGCTTCTCAGAGATAAACAACCGCTTGTAGCAACCAGACCATTCCGCTCCCCGCATCACACAATATCGGATGCCGCTTTAATTGGAGGCGGTCATATTCCGCGCCCCGGCGAGGTCTCACTGTCCCATCACGGCGTGTTGTTTCTGGATGAGCTGCCGGAGTTCAAAAGAAATGTTATCGAGGCCCTGCGTCAGCCCATGGAGGACGGCGAGATAACCGTCTCACGCGTAGCCTCTACAATTAATCTGCCTGCCCGTTTTATGCTGATTGCCTCTATGAACCCATGTCCGTGCGGAAGATTTGGCGATGACCGTCATGCCTGTACGTGCTCGCCGCCGCAAATTCATAAATACAGAGCAAGAATCTCAGGGCCCCTGCTGGATAGATTTGATATACACATTGAAGTGCCGGCTGTGCCGTATAAGGACTTATCGTCTAACTATGCCGGTGAGAAATCGGAGCAAATCAGAAAACGCATTGCAGATGCCAGAAAAATTCAGTTAGAGCGATTTGCTCACGACAAAATTTTCTCTAACGCCCAAATGAAAACCCGCCATATAAAAAAGTACTGCCTGCTTAACGACTCTGCCACAGAGCTCCTTGACATGGCTATGCAGCGTCTTGGACTATCAGCAAGGGCTTACTCAAGAATAATAAAACTCTCAAGAACAATCGCCGACCTTGACGCCTCCTCAGATATAAAAGCCCACCACATCTCTGAGGCCATTCAGTACAGAGCTCTTGACAGGTCTGTGCACTAATGTACAAAACTGTGCTTGACATCCTGGTGGTTTGACTGTGTCTCAGCAATCCAATATCATGGAGTGTCTTAGAACAACAGGAAAAAACAACAAATTAATTGTTCTCCTTTTGTGTTTATTGCCAGTTTTTATGGTTTTTGTATTTATATGGTATTATGGGGTCAACGTTCCATGGTGGGATGAATGGGATGAGGTTGCAAGGGTTGATTCTTTTCTTAGCGGCAAAAGTGTTTTTTTAGATCTATTTAGTCAGCAAAACGAACACAGACCTGCTACTCAAAGAACTGCGATGCTTTTGCTTGCCATACTTACATCCTATAACAATAAGATAGAAATGGCTTTTACACAGCTATCTATGATTATAACTCTACTTTTGTTCTATAAAAAATTTAAGGAATCTTTTGATTTGGAAACTCATATGATTTTTTTTCTCCCTGTTCCTTACCTAATGTTTAGCCTAAGACAACATGAGAGCATTTTATGGGCAAATCAGAGCTGCGGATACTATTTTATCTTCTTCGGTGTGCTAACCTTTTATTTAATCTCGTCGCTTGCTTGTGTTGAAAATAAGAAAAAGGTCTCCTTACAGTTTTCTTTCAGTATAATCAGTGCTATAAGCGCCACATTTTCTCTGGCCTCAGGGCTGCTTGTTTGGCCTGTGGGGTTTCTTCAAATATTGGTTTCAAACATTAAAACGAAAATGCTTATGCTGTTCTTATGGTTCATTTTTGGATCAACAACTATCTTGTTATACTTCTACGATTACCGAAGAAGTATTTTTCATCCTCCCTACGACAGCGTGTTTAAGTATCCATGGCGAGTTGTAAATTACTTTTTCCATTTAGTTGGAAAGCTCCTATACACGCAGCCTTATGTTAATTTTGCTGTAGGTGTTTTTCTTGTTATCGCCACCCTTCTGTTATTTATCTTAGTGACTAAAAATATTTTGCAAAAATATTTATTTTGGCTAACTTCTCTCACTTATTTTTCAATAACATTGTGTACCATTGCTCTTGCTCGTGCCACAATGGAGGATTATTATGGTTCTGTAAGTGATAGATATATCCCCTTTGGGATAATGGGACCTGTAAGCTTATATGTTATATATCTGGGGCTGTTATCAGAAGATATAGACAAAAAATTACTAAAACTTTCAAAAATAGTCTTTGCTGTTTTATTAATACTTATATTGAATAGTTCAATTATCTCTATAAGCGACAGCATCAAAGCAGGAGAACACTGGAAAGCTCAACGAAAATCTTTCGCTTATTACCTTCACAACTATAAGTCACAACCAAATACAAACTTATGGAGGCTGTTACCAAATTTGGCCTTGCTCAAAGAAAATGCAGCAATGTTAGAAAAAAGAAAATATAGTGTCTTTTCCTATGACATTTTGCCGCCTTTCAGCAAACTTAAAGCTCTGAATGAAGGCACTTACTGTATTTGTTCTCTAAACGGCAAAGAGATGGCAGAGATTAAGGAGCCGGTTGTAATAAACGACAAACAGCAAATCATGAAGATAGATGGGTGGGCAATTGATATTTTTAAAAAGTATGTCGCAGGCGGCGTCTATATTAAAATAGATGATACGCTGTATCCAACCTTCTACGGAACAGACAGGGTAGATGTGGCTGTTCACTTCAAAATGCCTCGCTATAGATACTCTGGTTTCGATACAGAGATTACCACATCATCAATTGAAAAGGGAATCCATAAATTATCAGTCATAGTGTTGACAAACGATAGAAAGTATTATTTTAACCATAGCTATGAAATATTTATTAATCGTGTTTAACAGTCCATCTTTATAGAATGGACTTTGCAGTATTGAAATTAAGGAGCTGTTATGGTAGCATACGTGGCATACTGTTTTAGTATTTTGCTGATAGATAAACGATAAAGAGGAGACGCAGCTGTGGATAAGTCGTATGATATTTGTATAGTGGGCGGACTTGGGCACATAGGGCTGCCTATGGGTATCACTATGGCTAAGGCTGGTAAGAGCGTCCTGCTCATAGATATAAACCCAGAGGCAATTAAAACTGTCTCCTGCGGGAAAGTACCGTTTATGGAGGCAGGAGCTGAGGAAACTCTTAAAGAGGTGCTAAATAAAACTCTGTTCATTTCAAATAACAATTCAGATATCCGTCTATGTAAGTTTGTGGTTATTGTTATTGGCACTCCAGTAGATGAGCACCTTAACCCGCAATTTACGATTTTTAAAAAACTGTTCCTAACCCTTATGGACAATATTACAGACACTCATCACATAATACTGAGAAGCACGGTGTATCCGGGAACCACAGAGAGAATACGGGATTTCTTACATTCACACGGCAAACGCATCGCATTGACCTTCTGCCCGGAAAGAATAGCCGAGGGAAAAGCTCTGGAGGAGCTAAGCAGTCTGCCTCAGATAATAGGAGCCTTTGACGATAAATCATTTAATGAGGCAAGTGCATTTTTTAACGCCCTTACCACTGACATTATTCGGCTCACTCCACTTGAAGCGGAGTTAACCAAGCTTTTTACAAACGTGTGGCGTTACATTCTTTTTTCCATTTCAAATCAGTTTTATCAGGTGGCTACCCAAAACAATGTCGATTTCTACAAGGTCTATAATGCTGCGGTGCACCATTATCCAAGAATGGCAGGGTTTGCCAAAGCCGGATTTGCCGCTGGCCCGTGTCTTTTTAAAGACACTATGCAGCTTGCCGCCTTCAGTAACAATGAGTTCTTTCTGGGACACGCCGCTATGCTCATTAACGAGGGCTTGCCCAATTTTATTGTTAAACGACTGAAAGACAAATATAATCTTAAGGAAAAACGGGTGGGAATCATCGGAATGGCTTTTAAGGGCGATATAGACGATGAGAGGGAGTCACTTTCATATAAACTTAAGAAAATCCTTGAGTTTGAGGCAAAAGAGGTGCTCTGTACTGACCCGTATGTCAGAGACGACAGACTGGTACCGTTAAGTGAATGTATTGAGGCATCGGACATACTAATTCTCGGCGCCCCGCACAGTTGCTACAAGGGGCTTACAATTGATAAGACATCAAAGGTGCTTGTGGACATCTGGAATTTCTACGGTGAAGGGGGATATTTCTAAATTATGAAGATACTGGTAACAGGGTCAGCCGGTTTTGTCGGCGGCTATTTAGTTGAGGAGCTATTAAATCATGGACACGAGGTCGTAGGAATTGACAACTACTCTAAGTACGGCAAAGTAGAAAAAAGTTATGACAGCAACCCCTCATATCGCTTTGTTGAGGGTGATGTTAAAAACGTGGATTTACTAAAGGAGTTAATATCTGATTGTGACCAGATGGCGGCAATTGCGGCAATAATTGGCGGCATATCAATGTTTCATGAACTTGCCTACGATCTTATAGCTGAAAACGAACGCATCACCGCTGCGTCATTTGATGCGGCTCTGTGGGCATTTAAACACAAGAAGCTGAAAAAAATAAATGTACTTTCCTCATCTATGGTTTTTGAAAGCACCAGCACCTATCCAACGCCTGAAGGGGAGCAGCTTAAGTGTCCTCCTCCGCTTTCCACTTATGGCTTTCAGAAACTTGCCTGCGAATACTTTGCTAAGGGGGCACATGAGCAGTACGGGCTGCCCTATACGATAATAAGACCGTTTAATGCTGTCGGTATTGGAGAAAAGAGAGCAAAAGTGGAGAGGGAGATTCTATCCGGTAATGTGAAACTTGCTATGAGTCACGTTGTTCCTGACATTGTGCAAAAGGTACTTAAGGGACAGGATCCTCTTCATATACTGGGGAGCGGCAATCAAATCCGCCACTACACCTATGCCGGAGACCTTGCAAAAGGAATCCGCTTATGTATAGAAAGTGAAAAATCCATAAACGATGACTTTAACATATCCACAGCTCAATCAACCACAGTGATAGAGCTTTCTGAGATGATATGGAATAAAATAAACATCGGCAAACCGTTTAGATACGTATCTGATGAGCCGTTTCAGTACGACGTACAAAAGCGCGTGCCAAATGTTGAAAAGGCAAAGCGGATTTTAGGGTTTGAGGCAACAACAACTCTCAGTGAATCGCTTGATGAGGTAATCCCGTGGATAGCCGATCAGATTAAAATTGGCGGGATTTAGTATAAAATTATAATGACCAAACTTGCGATAATAATCCCTGTGTATAATGAAGCGGAAAATATATCTGCTACGATTTCTGAGATAGAAAGTTTGGTTAAAACCCCTCACATTATTTACATTGTCTATGACGATGACAGTGATAACACAGTACCGGTAGTAAAAGCGCTAAAGGAAAACGGGGCGTCTGTGGAACTGCTAAAGAACCCTAAAAAGGGCGCATGTGAGGCTATCAAATGGGGACTTAAGACTGCTGACGGTGATTACAAACTTGTTACAATGGCTGACATGTCTGATGATTACGTCGATGTTGATAAAATGTGCGCCCTGATGGACGAGGGGTTTGATCTTGTCTGCGGCAGCAGGTATTGTAGGGGTGGCAAACAGATAGGCGGTGGCGTCATAAAGAAAACCATGTCACGCACAGCAGGGCTTACGCTTAAATTATTCGCCGGAGTTCCAACGTATGATGCTACAAACAGTTTTAAACTTTACCGAAGCACGATGCTTGAGACATTTGAAATACAAAGCGACGGCGGGTTTGAGATTGGGCTTGAAATTATAGCAAAGGCATACACCAGAGGATATAAAATCACCGAGGTTCCAACCACTTGGAAAGACAGAGAAAAGGGACAGTCACGCTTTAAGATAATCCAATGGCTGCCCAAATATCTGAAGTGGTACTTTTACGCTATTAGACGTTAACTATACAATGATATTCCCCCGAAAAAGTGGACACATATATTAATATAGTCACTGCATCAATGAGGTGACAAATTCGTCCGGGAAGTGTAAAATAACACCTATGGATATTAAAGTGAGAAACATAGCTTTTGACGTAACACCTGCAAGGTATATAACTGCTATAATAACGGAAACGGGAGTTTTTAAACTCGGAGACATGCATTATCTTGCAGATCCCTGTTTTGATTACGAGAAAATAAGGATGAGAAACCTTGAAATGTGACAAATTATTGAACGCTCATGACGTGTTTGACAGATACGAAAAGGATTTAAGACAAGTAGAGAAGTATCTGACGGATATTTTTAAAAGTGACGCTGTTTTAATTCCTGTCATAGGGCAGCACATAATTGGAGGCGGCGGGAAACGCTTAAGACCTTTATTTTTGGTAATAGCTGCCGCACTAACCGGCTACAGAGGCGACAAGGCTTACATTTTTGCCAGCGTTATAGAGGCAATTCACACGGCCTCGTTGCTTCATGACGATGTGGTTGACGGAGCCTCTGTGCGGCGCGGTAAAACTACCTCTCACTCTATATGGGGAAATCATGTAGTGATTTTAGTTGGCGATTATCTGTATGCTAACTCCCTAAGAATTGCTGTTGAGCAGCATGACCCGCATATCGTAGAGGCGATAGCCCAGGCAGCTACAAAAATGACTGAGGGTGAAATCCTGCAATTGCAAAAAATCGCAGATCCCTCTATCACTGAAGAGGACTACATAAATATAGTGGAAAGGAAGACCGGTTCGCTATTCTCAGCATCATGCCGGATAGGGGCGCTGCTTGGCGGCTCATCGGTGGAAAAAGTGGAGGCTCTGACCTCTTTTGGACTTAAGTGCGGTATAGTGTTTCAGATGTGCGATGATATTTTGGATTTTCAAGCGGATGAGACTCTATTGGGAAAGCGGCTTGGAAAGGACCTTATAGAAGGAAAAATCACGCTACCTCTGATATATCTTCTCAAATATGCTGCAGAGGCTGAAAGGGACGAGGTAATGAGTATAATAAAATCCATTGACGAGGGCAAAACTGAAGAGGCCGTCGCTGCAGATATGAAACGAATCATTACACTTTTAAAGAGTTATGACATAATAGAAAAGACATACAAAAGAGCTGAGGAATTTGTGTGTGAGGCTAAGGACGAGCTTGTCTTGTTTGATGATTGCGATGAGAAAGATGCTCTTATGTTAATTGCATATTATGCCATGAAGAGGGCAACCTAAGGGTGCATGAGCTTGTAAAATTAGCTAAAGACGCCATATCTGAATACGTTAAAAACAAGAAGGTGATAGCACTCCCAGAAAATATGGCTGCTGAGATGAAAGGGCGGGCTGGGGTTTTTGTATCGCTGAAAAAGGGCGGACAGTTAAGGGGCTGTATAGGGACGTTCTCTCCAATTCGTGAAAACGTTGCAATGGAAATAATCAGAAATGCCGTATCGGCAGCCACAGAAGACCCTCGTTTTACTCCCGTACGCTCAGATGAACTTGAAGATATAACTTATTCAGTTGACGTGCTTACAAATCCTGAGATGGTAAATGACATATCGGAACTAAACCCTGCAAAGTATGGAGTCATAGTGGCACATGGCAACAGGCGAGGGCTGCTCCTGCCAGACCTTGAGGGCGTTAACACGGTTGCTGAGCAGCTGAGGATTACCAAAATGAAGGCCGGAATTAATCCTCTTGAAAATGATGTGGAAATATATAAGTTTGAGGTCAGGAGATATTTTTGACAGATAAGACCAAACTTGAAATTGAACTTGAACAGCAGGAAACAGTAGAGCACTCCGCAGTAAAAAAAGACGTCAAATTTTTTGTTTTTTTATTTCTATTTATATTGATTATCTTTTCAGGATGGTATTTTTATTATGATTTGCGCACAAAACTGGAAAGTCTGAAAAAAGATGTTGACGCTGTATCAGAGCGCTCTGAAGCAATACGAGCATCTGTAGAAAAATTATCTGAAATTAAGCAGACCTCTCCTCAAGAGACGCCACCTCCGCAGCAGCAGGAATTAAAAGCGCCACCTTTGGAGTTTAAGTTACCGATGCATACTGTTCCTCTGCCTCAGCAAGAAGTTAAACCGCCGCAGTAATGAGCATATTTGAGATAATAATGTTGATTTGTTTTGGTGCAGCGTGGCCGTGTTCAATTTATAAATCATGCAAAGCAGGCAAAAACGACGGTAAAAGTATTCTTTTTTTGATTATCGTCTTCATAGGATACATCTCCGGATTTATTCATAAGCTTTTCTATAACTTTGACTATGTTATTTACTTATACGTCTTAAACGGCGCCATGGTGCTGATTGATATTTTATTGTATGTAAGAAATGCCGGCAGAAAAACTGTAACCCCCGTGTAGCCCTTGTGATAATATCGGCAAGCAGAAGAACGGATATTCCGGCTTTTTATGCCGACTGGTTCATACAAAGAATACGAGCAGGTTATCTGTGTGTTCAAAACCCCTACAATGCGCACAAGTATGCCAAAGTTGATCTTTCAGTGGACGCCGTGGATGCAATAGTGTTTTGGACAAAGAATCCGCACCCTTTGTTGAGACATCTGGATGAGCTGTCAGATTTTGGATATAAATACTATTTCCAATTTACGCTAACCGGATACCCGCCAGTGATTGAACCCTCAGTTCCGCCTTTTGATGAGATAATTTCTACGTTTAAATCGCTAAGTGATAAGATTGGGCCCAAAAAAGTTATCTGGCGGTTTGATCCAATCATAATTTCCGATATTACGACAGAGGAGTATATAGTTAAGAATTTTGAGAAGATTGCCGAGCTTTTGAAAGATTATACAAATAGGGTAGTTATCAGCTTTGTTGATTTTTATAAGAAGGTCATAAGAAATCTGGACAGACTCAAAAATGAGGCGCATATCAATTTTTATAATATTAATCCTGATAGTGAGCGGATTAACCGCATATCAGACGAGCTGTCACAGATTGCACACAAAAACTCAATACAGATTTTTAGCTGCTCGGAGGAACATGACCTTTCGGACTTTGGCATAAGGCGTGGTAAATGTATTGATGATGATTTACTCAAACAGCTTTTTGGATTTGATAGAAATGTATCGAAGGATAAAAACCAGAGGGAGAGATGCGGTTGTGTGGTAAGCCAAGACATTGGGCATTATGACAGTTGCATTCACAATTGCGTGTATTGTTATGCTAACTCAGATAAATCTGCGGCACACAGCAACCACAAGCGCCATGACCCTGAGAGCCAATTTTTAATTGGGCAATATAAAGACTGAAGAAAGGTCGGTTGTTCATTATATAAACCGTTATCATTAAAGATAATATTGCCTATGCAGTTAGCTCCGCAAACAAAAAAATGGATTCCTGCCTTCGCAGGAATGACAAGAAAAAAAGGAATGACAAAAAAAGAAATTGCCCCCACTTGTCATTCCCGCCTACGAGCGGGAATCCAGTCCTTTTAACTGTATTATTCGCTGACTGAAAAAATTTACAGGAGTTAACTCAATAAGCATTAAAGATAATATTTTAAACATCCCAAGGGTTTTCCTGTTCGCATATTGGGCAATTTCCTTTAGCTTTGAAACATTTGTCATGATATTGTGTGTCTCTCCCTGCTTTAAAACACGCAAAACATATTTTAGCTTTTCCGTAGACAGGTATAAATTTTACCAAATTTTTTTCGCAAATTGGGCATATTCTATCAGCATAAGATGTGGACAATGCAAGAAATTGAATTATTGACATTCCCCCAAAAAACATCATAACACCGATTGCTATCTTAGCTAATAAGTTATTACTTAAATAAAATATCTTTATAGGATTGATAGAATCTACTAAAATGTGAGACAATATTTCTATCAAAACTGCCCATAGTATGAAACCGGCGAAAAAAAACTTCCTACTAAACATGCGTATCCTCCTCTGAGGATAATTTTTTTTCTTTCCCTAATTTTTCTTGTATGCGCTCAAGTTTAGAAAAATCTGTTTCTTTAGTTTTTGAGGTATTTCCCAATTGTTGATTAAACATACACTGCCTCATTTCTTTCAGTTCTGTCTGGATGTTGCTTGTTAAATTCAACATATCCGCGCGAAAATTCTCCATCAAATTCACGATTGATACCTTATCCTTGTCAGCTGGATCTAAACTTTTACTAAGCTTAGCGCTACCTAAGGTCGTAGGAACAGGGGAATCAACTTTATCAGGATTTTGTTCAATATATCGTATTGATGCTTCCAAATCTTTTTTTGCTTTTTCGACACTATTCAAATCCGTAGAATTATAGGAAATTGTCCTTATCCCCTGAATATCAAAGGGAATTTTCTGACCAACTTCTATCAAATGAATAAAAGGCTTTTTAATTACATGTCTTATTGCTAATTCATAATAAACATTTGGGTTATGATCAGAAAGATCTGCGATTATAATGGAATCATTAAACAGGTGAGTAATAATTTGGGTTGTAATTAATCCCGGTTGCGGTAACTCATCAGCTCGCACAGCACAATACCCATATTTATCAGTAACGGGTTTGATAATAAACTTTAGAACTTTGTCCGATCTGTCTCTTGCAGGAGAATCAGGTTCTCCGATAGGGGCGATAACAAAACATATTTTATCTTTAATTTTCATAAGGTTGTCTCCTAAGCTTTTCTTAGAGCAAACTAAAGTTGCGGATTAGTTTTTTTTCACTGCTTCATCCATTTCATGAATTGCCACAGCATCTGTCTACCTTTTTCACTATGCAGCATTTCTACTATATATTCTGCTCCTCTCTGACTAATTGCACATAAATGTTTCTTTACTTTTCTCAATCTTACTATCATAATAGTAGAACTTATTAATCCAACTATTCCAATAATAGTAAAAATGTTAACAACACTTAAAGGTATAAATAGAGGAATACTACTCTGTGCATAAAAGATTTTTATCATAGTTGCTCCTACAATGATAATGAAAAAAATTGGAACTAATAATCTATATATACTCAAAAATCTAAAAGGCTTAGATAATAAATCGATATCAGAGCTTAGCCGCTTTAATTTATCATCTAGAACTACACTATGGTCAGGCACAAGAGGGGGGTAACTTTTTTTGCGATGGCGGCGTAAGGATGCATTACCCTATCCCTTACCCTTATACTAACAGACTAAATACCCTCTTAGAGGGCTATACCTTAAGTCCACTAAAAAGTGGTCTTGACAATGGGGTCCACTATATACCTTTTGCCTGATTATGCGTTCTAATCTGCCCAAAATCTTAAGTGATTCTTCTCTTATCTCTTTATCCTCATCATGTTCACCATGCCATTTTAGATAGTTTTCAACCATATTTAAGTCAATATTTTTTGTAATATTTTCATCTTTTAAATGTCTGTCTATTTCTTTAAGTGCATTTTTACGCTTCTTCTTATCTGAGTGTGCAAGTAAAAACATCACTTTGTAAAATGTAAATTCCGAATGTAAATATAAAGCTCTGTCATTATTTACATTATCTCCTAAAGCAGAATTTATGTAGGCAAAGACTTGCTCAGCAGGTTTAAATATTATTGAGTATAGATCGTCTGTACTTTTCCCCATATTTTTTACTTTGGCAGTTACTTTGTTGTATAAATCCGTATATTTATCGTTTACCTCTTTAATACCTTTTAGATCATCACGTATTTTAGTAATCTCTTTGAGCTTATCATTAACATTATCGATAGTCTGCTTGAGTACATAAAAATAACGCCTGTTACAACTGCAACAAATATTGCAAACATTTGAAATATTGGAGTAGTTTCTTTTGTGTCTTTACTACCTCCCTTACTATATATTTCATGATTATGATAAAAAACCCTTGTAATAATTTCACTGAATAGAAGCAATAAGCCAATTATTACATAATATAATACAACGACTAAGACAATTGTTATAAAATAATCTTTCACTTTAAGTGAATATTTATCCTTAAAAATGTCATCTACTATATATTGTCTTTTTAAAGTTAGAATAAGTATCACAATAAGAAGTATCAACAGGAAACTATTACTATAAAAATAATTAGTAGCTATTACATTGTTCATATTCTCTCTATCCCTCTACTTGAATAAGCCTTTGATTGATTGAAAAAAATGCAACATCTTGTCTATAATGATATTTGGTTTATCTGCTTTATTATACTTTTCCAATAGATTGTTAATTATTTCTGGAAGATCATGAGGCAGCACATTAGTTTTCACACGTATATCAATAAAGTTTTCAACACCATCATAAACACCCTCGGGAATACTGTCTACAGGGTTATTCGTAAAAATAAGAACAGGGATATTTGTTATTAAGTTGTTTCTTAACAAGTAGCTATAAAACGCAATCCCTGTGAAAGTTGTTTCCTGTCTTAATCCAAACCAATCTGTATCTTCAAATAGAATTTTGGGATCAATAGGCATCATAACATCCAGTATCAAAATGTTTATCTCATTTTTTCTCGCCTTAATAATGTTTTCAGCATTTCTTAAGTTATTTTCAAAAATTACATTCCAGCCGCTAAACTTGAGCTCATCAACATATATGTCCACTCTATCCGGCTCATCATCAACGAAAAGTACTGTCTTTTTCTCCATATCACATAATCTCCGTTTCAATTTTTATAGTGAATATTGTTGGATTTCTCAAACTTTCTAAAACGACATCCCCGCCATGATATTTCATTATACTTTTGACTGTAGCTAACCCTATGCCGCTTGCCTGAGTAGCTGTACTTTTAATATTTGAACCGGTTTTGTACTTTTCAAATATACTATTATTATCCGCTTCTTCAACTCCTATTCCGTTGTCAATGAAAGAAATATAAAAAAAATCTTTTTCCCTCCTGTGAGTTATTTTTATCTTACCATCATCAGGCGTATATTTGAAGGAATTTGTTAATAGATTTGTAATCACAAGTCTAAAGGCGTCTCTGTCAAATTTTATTTTTTTAGGAAATCCCTCACTATTGAACAGTATAGTTTTGCTTGGATATTTCACATTATCACTAAAAATTTCTATGATATTTTCGATTTCCTGCCCTGGATTTTCAAGAATATCGTCTCTTCTCCATCGAGAATCTGTTTCTGCTGTTCTTACACTATCTACAGTTGCTAAAATGAATTCTGCCTCCCTATATAAAGCAGCAGCATATTGTTTATATCTTATATTAAAATCCTCTTTGTCCTCAATTCTATTAAGACTCGACAATATGTTGCGGATATGTGCAGCAGGCGCTTTTAGCTCATGGGTAATTCTTATCGGCAGCGTTGACACCTCCTCCTTTGCACGAACCATAGCTAAAATTGGTCTTACTTTGTTTATAAATTTTTCTATCACTTTTACGGTACTGTTAGTTATACTATAGGGGGCTTCGTAGCGCAGACTTATCGTACCTATAGTTTCGTTTTCATAATCTATGATAAAACAGCCCCATGTGTGTTTTTCTTTTAATATTTGTTTAATTTTTTTCAGAACTTGTACGTTTTCAATCAACTCCTTTAAACCTTCATCCTCTATAAAAGAGCATTTACGTGAAGGGCCATGTATTTCCTGACAAACAAGCCTTCTTATATTATTATTTTTTAAATTCTCTTTCATAATGATAACACAAGGAATTGAATTCGTAATTGAGCATGGTTTGTCAGTTATAGATATTTTTTTAGGCCATAACTCTTGCAAAGCCCCCATACCGGCTACTTTTTCAATGTATGTCTTATCAGTGCTTAGTTTCATCAGATTTGCGCCCTTTGCATTTGTCAAGCTAACACATGTTTTTAATAGTGTGTTAAGGGCTGTGTTTATGTCGTCAGAATTAGCAATTTCCGCCTCAGCGTCCATAATTTTATTATTGACCTCAATCTCACGTTCTTTCCTTTTGGCATATATGCAATCACTTATAACATTTGAAAGTAATGGATAGAAAGCTTCTAAGAACTGAGTGCCATTGTCTAAAATTTCCCTGCTCTTTTTATCTGAATACTCAAAGCCAACCATTCCCACTTTTGAAATGTGGTCATCTCTTTTGTCAGCTGCAATTACTGCTATGGGTTCATTTGTTTTTTCGTCATAGAATATAATTTTTAACCAGTTAGGGGCATTTCCCATTTCAACATCAGCAACCCATAACGATACTGCTGATGTGTTTTCTACCATATACTTAGTTTTGTTTTCGATATCTGAATTAGGCTTAAAATCAAAAGGTTTTCTTTTTCCTTTAAAATCATCCCTTACTCCGCCACCAGTCTCAGACACGGCAGTCATAATCCATCTTTTGCGGCCTTTTCCATCTGTATCAATTTGACAAACCGGTAAGCCCTCAATCTCAAAGTACCTTGCCCTCGTAAAACCATGTTGAGTAAATGTATTTAAAAAAGCAAGTATTCTCTCATCGTGATTTAACTTGAACATACTCACAGATCTATCCTCTTCAAAGTAGGAAAGACCTGCATATACAGCACCCTGCTCTGTCTTTAGAGGAATAGTCGTAACACGAAAATATCCCATTCTATCGTTGACAAAACGCAACTGAAGCCGTACTTCTTCTTGTTTTTCCCCTGAAAATATTGTGTGAAAATTACACGACTCGCATTTATATCCAACTATAGTGGACCCCATTGTCAAGACCACTTTTTAGTGGACTTAAGGTATAGCCCTCTAAGAGGGTATTTAGTCTGTTAGTATAAGGGTAAGGGATAGGGTAATGCATCCTTACGCCGCCATCGCAAAATCAGAGCTTTTATAAACCTCGGCAGGTGTTTTGCCTCTAAGCGTAGAATGCGGACGCTCATTGTTATAAAAATCAAAATAGCTCCTTAGCGCTTTAATCAACTCATCAACAGTTTCATAATCTTTTATATAAACCTCCTCATACTTGACACTGCGCCACAGCCGCTCAATCATGATATTATCCATAGCCCGTCCTCTGCCATCCATACTTATCCGAATCCCATTGCTCTGAAGCACATTGATAAACGCTGCCCCTGTATACTGGCTGCCTTGATCTGTGTTGAATATCTCAGGACTGCCATAGAGCCTAAGGGCTCGCTCAAGGCTACTTACGCAAAAACCATCATCCATTGTCACTGACACCTCCCATGACAGCACATAGCGGCTATACCAGTCCATTACTGCTGTCAGATACACAAAGCCATGTCTCATTCGAATATACGTTATATCACTGCACCAGACTTGGTTGATGATAGTAATATCTAATAATCGCAGTAGATAAGGGTAAACTTTATGTTGCTTATTCCGTACTGTCGTTCTTTTTCTGGGTGCTATAGATACAAGACCCATCAACATCATCAAACGCTTTACTCGCTTGCGATTTACTTTATATCCTGCTCGGAAAAGAATGTAAACCATTGTGCGGCTTCCATACCATGGATGCATTGTGTACTGCTCATCTATTGCCCTCATCACCTTCAAATTCTCCTCGCTCTCCGGTACTGCCTGACGATAATAACTGGAGCGTGGAAGGCTTAGCAGGTTACACTGCTGACGAATACTCAATTCCTTATTTGCTGGCTCTATCATCGCTCGTTTCTCACTTACCGTTGCGCAAGTAACAGGCTCTTTTTTTTTAGCCAGTCCACTTCTACTTGCAACTTCCCTATTTGACTATATAACCGCTCTCGCTCTGATTCATATGCCGCCTGAGAATTTTCTTGCACTCCATTAAATAACGTTGACGCCCCTTCTACTAAATGCTTTTTCCATTCATTCACCTGGTTCACATGAATATCAAATTCCTGCGCTATCTCATTGGCTGTCCTCTGACCTTTGAGCGCTTCTATTGCTACTTTTGCTTTGTACTCTTTGCCAAACTTCCGTCTGTTTTTCATTTTATCCTCCCATTCATTACAACCAGCTCTATCTTAACTGATTGTCTCATATTTGGGATCCACTATACCTGTTAAGCTGATGGTATTATTATCCTTAAACTTATCCACAATCCCATCTACCATTTGATACATTGACATAGAGGCATTAGCGGATATTCTGAGGGCATTCATAAAGATATTTTCCTCTATTCTGTCAGCTACTTTGGTGACCCCATTAGAGCCTGTTTTTAGAGTGAAATTATCAAAGGCAACTGATGAACCGCCACCCTGAGCAGCAGCATTAACCCACTTTGTGCCATTATAGGTCAGCACCTGATTGTTTGAGGGAGAGGCTATATTCACATCTCCTAAATTGGTCATATTTATACTGGCTGCTGTAACTACCCCTGAAGTAACAGCCTTCATGTAGCCCGATAACGGAGTTGTGATACTGCTTGCAAAAGTAACCGGCGCTGAAGCATACAGAGTGCCCGTTGTTACAGCATTGGTTGTCACGCCGGCAAAAGTCGGGCTTGCAGTATTTGTCACACTCTGATTAAGATAGTTCCGGTATGTATCAGTAAAAGGATGTATCGTTGCGCTGTCTGTTATATTGTCGTAGTAGAGTTTGCCATTTATCGCCGAAAAGACTGACGCATCATGCCAATATTCATTGATTCCCTCTGTAACATTATCCGTTACTAACCCACCTGTGTATAGCTTATTACCATAAAAGTAGGCGATACCATTAGTTGTAGTCTTTGAGAGTGAACCAGTAAAGGCAATATCTTTAGCCGAGAGACTACCACCCCCTGTGATATTATCGTAATAAAGGGATTGCCATGTCTTATCGCCAAATAATATCTTTGTGTTAGTGCCTGATTGTATGAGTTGACTATATAAATCAGCCTGTGTACTTAGCGTCCCTGTGATACTGCCCCATGTAACTGCACCAGAGCCCGATGGGGTCGCATTTGTCCAATTGCCAGAGCTATAAGTTAACACTTGCCCATCAGCAGGAGATGTTATTGTTACATCGGTGATATTATCTAACTTCTGTAAATTATAATACTGTACAAATCTATCACGAAACCAAGGAGCTAAGTCGCTCTGAGTTGTTATATTTCCGGTAATGCTGCCCCATGTTCCTGCTCCACCTGTAGCGGTGATAATACCCGTGCCTGAATCGTATCCTATCCCTGTGCCTGCTGATAGTGCTGCTCTTGCTCTACTGTTTGTAAAAAACAATTTATTGCTGCCTTCTGTTATATTGTCAGTGTATAGGTGCCCGGCAAGAGTCTGATAAAGCAAGTAATCATGCCAGTACTTACGAGAGGCCTCTGTGATATTATCGGTGGTAAGAGTATCTCCGTTAATAGTATAACTGTAGTTATATGTATCGCCGCCGCCACCGCCATATGATGCAGCCCCACCCCAGCCTCCGTTAACCTGCCACGCATATGCTGAAGTAATAAATAATGTTGACAATATGATAAACGTTATTATCCTTTTCATCGCTTTCTCCTGTTATTCCGTACCGATACAGGACATCTTGATGGTTGCGTTATCGGGGTTATTTAACAGATTGCCCCTGACGTACTTAACCGGTATGCCTGTAACGCTAAAAAAGGCAGTTTTTTCACTAAGGTCTGAAGCGGTTAAATCGTACTTAACCATCTTACCGAAATACTCGCCGGTTACACTGCCCTCAAGGGCTACCGTTGCATTATCAGCCACCTTGCTTGTCGTTACCTGACACGTCCAGTCTTTAAGCGGTTTGATTAACACCTGGGAGGCTGCCGCACCTGTTGCGCTTTTTTCAATCAATGTAAAACTATCAGCAAACGATATGGTTGCCAGTGCTAAAATTGCTATTATTAAACCTATGTGAACTATTTTTTTCATTAAACATTACTCCTTTATGCCGTGGGTCGCTGACCCCTCTTAGCTGTCAGTGCCTCCCTGCATCTATAATGCTGGGAGTACACTGCAATTCCTGTTTTTGTCATAACCTCAAGACTCTCCTCCTCCCAAATCAAAGTGGCTGAGTCTTGTTGTAATCCATTTAGAATTCCTCTTATGTCCTCAAGTAACGTTTTAACTCCCACTTTGGTATCTTTTTTCCCGTTACGCCTGGGGTCGCTGACCCCCTTTGCGATAACAAAGACGGTAAAGCTGAAGTCAACGTTATACAGAAGCTCCAAACCTCCCTCTGTCTGTAGGTTTGCCTTAGCGCCTTTGTAAACCACAAGCGCTGCCGGTAATTTCATGCTGCCTGTGAGTGCATCCTCAATATTGCCGACGTGTATATCAACAGTGGTAAGCCCAGTGACCTGATTCAGTGTATCTGTTATCAGGGTTTCCATTTCCTCGATTTTTAACATTCTTATCCCTTACCGCAGGGGGTCGCTGACCCCTTACCAGCCCTTTAGCTTATCGAGGGTAAACACCCTGTCAGTTGTTGTTTTGTTTGACTCAGCCAGATCTGCTGATGTTGTGGTTCTTTCCTCAAGGCCTAATGAAGCTGCACCCTTTGAAATGTCTTTTAGTAAAGAGACCGCATCTGTATAGGCCCTTTTGATCTTTTCATCAATTTCTAACGAAGAACGTTGATACAGATTATACACGGTAAGTGTAACGGCAACGGACTTAATGACATCCGGCACCAGAGAAAGCGGCAGCTTATACCGTGTTGCCAGATAACTGTCAATAACTCCATCCGATTGGGTTATCGCAGAATTTACAAAGTCAACATTAGCCGACCCTGTGTTTTCGTCATCCGTTAACTCAATGACTGCCGCCTCTTTAATTACCGCACATATGTCCGTTGCCGTTATATACATTTAAACCTCCCCTATTCCAGCCAAGGCGCAACCAGAAGCTCTGAGGTACCTTTCCACATGTTGGTAGCCCCGGCTGTGGTTGTGTCGTTCATAAGAAGAGCGCGTGCCTCGCCCTCTAAAGATGGAGGCACTACCAACATAGTAGGCATTATGCCAAGTGGCCGTCCGTTATCATCAGTGTATTGCATCATTGCGGAACGTGCCGATGAGTAGTTGGTTGCATCAAGGGTTTTTTCAGACCTGTACGCTAACTGCCACAGGCCATATCCTGCGTTGTATCTGACATCTAAGCCATAGATGTACTTGCGTTTAAAAAACGCATTTGCGTCTTTCATGTTATCAAGACTTACAAACTCAACATTCCTGCGGCTTTGAAACACAAATGGTTTAAGCGCTCTGCTTAAGTCAAGAAGATACCACGGTGTGTTGCTGTCGTCAGCAAAGTTTGATACAGTAACGCCGTTAACAGTGTGGTTTGCAGCAAAGAACGCCTTGCCATCGTAGCATTCATTTGCAGTGCCGTCTTTAAAGAGTTCAAAAATTAACTCATCTGGGTGCGTTGCAGCAATGCGGGCAAATTCCTGAACGATAGGATTGTAGATTCCCAGATTGTCGTCTTCGATGTCGTTTCTATCAACTTCTATTGTGCTTTCAAAGTCCTTGTTTTTGATGGTGAAATCGTGTGTTGAGATGTTTTGAAGCACACGGTCACCGACCCACTCTCTCATCCGCGGGAATGCTCCCAGAAATCCGTACTTTTGCTCTCTGGTTTGTGACTGCACAACCATTGCAATACGCTGATAGAGAGGCGTAATGTCGTTAAAGGCAGTGTCAAATACCAGAGAGAATGACTGATATATGGCATCCAATGTTTGTTGATTTAGTATCACTTTTGTTTCCTCCTTATTGTTTCCTTAGGGGCGAATAATTATTCGCCCCTACCTAAAACTTAACCCAAACGCCGTTGGAATTTACGTCAAACACCTTTCCGGCGATTGACCTTGTGTTTGTTCCGTCTGTTTTAGCTACAGTCTGATCATCTACGATGTAGCAGTCCTTGCCAATATCGGCTCGTGTTATCTCATCAGAAGATGCTGAGTTTCCGTAGGCAAAGACACCCTTTGAAACTGAGACGACTTTGTCTCCGGCAGAGCCGCCTGAGTTATCCACATACGCCTCAGCTCGGCCTACTCCTCTGATTGTTGTTGCAGTGGCGCCGGGTGTAGCATAACCGCTTGCATCTACGGCTACAAGTGCTCCCTGGTAGATAGTCTTACCGGCTGCTGCCTCAAGCTGGAGCATATCTCCGCTTCTTGACACTGTGTTTCTGTCTGCTGTTAAAGCTGCCATTATTTAACCTCCTATTACTTACTGCTTGGGGTCGCTGACCCGCGTTTAATCCACAATTCATCACTGATACCAAGTTGTTTATTTACTGTCCGCTGGGTCTTCTCAATTGCCGTGACATCATCCTTTGCTGCTTGTCCTGTGATGTCTCTTAGGGGAACAACCTCCGGTGATTTGGCAACAAACAGTTTAAAACCCTCCGGATCCTTTGCAGCATATTCAAGCGCCCACAGCTTTTGAGACGGCATGATTTTGCCCTGAGTCATGGCTGCAACAACAACAGTTTCAGCCTCCTGTTTAAATAAGGTTTCTTTTAAAGTCATAACCTCCTTTTTAAGTGTCTCAACAGTGTCGTGGGACTGCTTCATAGCAAGCACTGTTGCCTTAACCTCTGACACACTCGTCTCAGGTCTTAATCCGATATCTTTCAGAATGTCTTTGTAGGCAGCAGCCGCAGTTACTGAAGTGGTCAGTGCCATGACCTCTTTTAAGGCATCGTCTTCATTAGCCCCGTCTTTTAAGCCCAGAGCTTCATATACTCTCCTCATTTGTTTTACCTCCGTTTGTTTGTCTTTTAATACTGCTGCATCCTCCTTATTGATTAGCGGAACCATGCCGTCTATAGCCGGCTGATTCGTAAGCGCCGCATTTATAAGCTTTACGACCCGGTTATCTGCCGTGTCTTTTAAAAACACAGGAGACAAGTACCGGTACTCTTTGCTGTTAATATAGACTTTGGCTTTGTCAGTCCACTCTACTTTTGCCCAGATGCCATTAGTGCCCCGATATGTCAGTGTCTTTATCCATCCGGCAGCAGGAGCCTCAGAGCCGGTAAGAGTTTGATGTTCGTAATCAATAACCATATCGTTTTGCCGTTTGCGGAAATCTTTGATTACCTCGGCAGCCGATTGGTCATCACAAAGAAAATCCCCCTTGCTGGTTTTATGATACCCATAAGGAATAATCTGCACCTCATCTACGGTGTTAACTATCTCACTGCACACAATTACTTTCATTGTTTTACCTCCTTTAACCTATTCCTTTTTAAGACTGAGATTGCCACGCCTACGGCTCGCAATGACGGCGTAGGCTGTACGATATCCGTCATTACGAGGAGCGTCAGCGACGTGGTAATCTCATCTGTTATTCGTTTTTTTAAGGGCATTATCCCCCAAGGTTTTTTCACCTTCTATCGGTTTAGGAATTCCGAATTTTTCGTATATATGGTTAGTGCTGATTTCCGTAAAACCCATACTGACAAGGGTTTTATAGGTGTTAGCCGTCTTTTCCAAATCGTCTTTGTCCTCAAAATTAAATCTAAACTTAGGGATGCCGATGTTTGGGCCAAAGTTAAACTTTACCCATGGGGTTATGATGTAGGTCTTGATGGTTTTAGCAAGTGCTACGGCGTCGGATTCCAACAGGTCTTGTCTGACATTTTGTGCCTCCTGCTCAGAGCCGAGTTTTCCCTGCATACTTTCTACGGCGGCAGTGTGCCCAAGAATTGCCTTAGTCATTGACTTATCACAGAAAGATATAAAGTCGTTAAAGGCTGAGCTGTTGCCGTTTATTTTGGACTCAAGCAGCTCTATCAGAGTGTTGTCGGAAATCACAGCAGCGGAGTCAACGCTTAGATTAAACACGGCCTGCTTAAGCGCCTCTATTTCACCCTTGCCGGCGCCGGATTTATACTTACCTATGCGCATTGGCACGGAAAACAGTTCGTTATATACCACCCAGTCCTTAATGCCATAAGTTTTAAACAGATACATATACGCACATGGTCTTAGAAGTCCGGCACGAGGGAGAATGCCTGAGCGGCTGCGATACTTATGGATTACAAATTTGTTTGGCGGGAGCTGTTCACCATAGATAGGCTCGGAGTCGGTTATAAGATTTGGCAGCGGCAAAATGGTTTCTTTTGAAAAAAAAGTAAACCTTTTTTGATTGACCCATTTAAGATTATCTATCCACACTTTGCCCTCGGAGTAACTCCATAGAATTTCAAGCACTGAAAACCCCTTACCTATGGCGTCAAGCATATCCATGAGGGCGTCCTCAAAATTTTCGATGTAATCAAACATCTCCTTAGCAGACTGTGCAATCTGAACATCCAGTTGAGAATCTGAGGCGGGGAGAATTTCCCATCCAAGGCGTGCCGTCTGAGCTTTTCTAATCTGAAGGATGCTCCCCAGATGCGGGTCCTTTTCCTCAATCTCTGAAAACAGTTCGGCCTGCCGGGTGATGTTTCCGGAGTCTGCCTCTTTGAATATTCTTGACAACCTCTCCGGCGTAAGTCCTTCAGACGGATAATTGTTATACCTGTCACGAACGCTTACAACGGAGACCTCTTCATAAACCGGACTGTCTTGTGTTGCAGCATTTTTACTTTTAAGAGTAGGCTTAGTATGCCCAGTATTTAAAATCGCCATGTGTTTCCCTCGCTTTTTTAGTTGATGTTTCGTATATGAGTTTCAGTTTTACCGATTTAGAATTAATCATGTACTATAGTGGATCCCAAATATGAGACAATCAGTTAAGATAGAGCTGGTTGTAATGAATGGGAGGATAAAATGAAAAACAGACGGAAGTTTGGCAAAGAGTACAAAGCAAAAGTAGCAATAGAAGCGCTCAAAGGTCAGAGGACAGCCAATGAGATAGCGCAGGAATTTGATATTCATGTGAACCAGGTGAATGAATGGAAAAAGCATTTAGTAGAAGGGGCGTCAACGTTATTTAATGGAGTGCAAGAAAATTCTCAGGCGGCATATGAATCAGAGCGAGAGCGGTTATATAGTCAAATAGGGAAGTTGCAAGTAGAAGTGGACTGGCTAAAAAAAAAGAGCCTGTTACTTGCGCAACGGTAAGTGAGAAACGAGCGATGATAGAGCCAGCAAATAAGGAATTGGGTATTCGTCAGCAGTGTAACCTGCTAAGCCTTCCACGCTCCAGTTATTATCGTCAGGCAGTACCGGAGAGCGAGGAGAATTTGAAGGTGATGAGGGCAATAGATGAGCAGTACACAATGCATCCATGGTATGGAAGCCGCACAATGGTTTACATTCTTTTCCGAGCAGGATATAAAGTAAATCGCAAGCGAGTAAAGCGTTTGATGATGTTGATGGGTCTTGTATCTATAGCACCCAGAAAAAGAACGACAGTACGGAATAAGCAACATAAAGTTTACCCTTATCTACTGCGATTATTAGATATTACTATCATCAACCAAGTCTGGTGCAGTGATATAACGTATATTCGAATGAGACATGGCTTTGTGTATCTGACAGCAGTAATGGACTGGTATAGCCGCTATGTGCTGTCATGGGAGGTGTCAGTGACAATGGATGATGGTTTTTGCGTAAGTAGCCTTGAGCGAGCCCTTAGGCTCTATGGCAGTCCTGAGATATTCAACACAGATCAAGGCAGCCAGTATACAGGGGCAGCGTTTATCAATGTGCTTCAGAGCAATGGGATTCGGATAAGTATGGATGGCAGAGGACGGGCTATGGATAATATCATGATTGAGCGGCTGTGGCGCAGTGTCAAGTATGAGGAGGTTTATATAAAAGATTATGAAACTGTTGATGAGTTGATTAAAGCGCTAAGGAGCTATTTTGATTTTTATAACAATGAGCGTCCGCATTCTACGCTTAGAGGCAAAACACCTGCCGAGGTTTATAAAAGCTCTGATTTTGCGATGGCGGCGTAAGGATGCATTACCCTATCCCTTACCCTTATACTAACAGACTAAATACCCTCTTAGAGGGCTATACCTTAAGTCCACTAAAAAGTGGTCTTGACAATGGGGTCCACTATATACTTAGGTTATCAGATAAAAAGAGACGGGTATGTAAAAACTGATAAAACGTGCAAAACAATAATTCCATTCTTGTAATAGGCAGTTGAGGAGATTACAGATGTGTACCTGTTGACAAAGATGTCAGCTAAATATAAAATTAAAAGTATTCAACTAATAAAACAGATGCTATGTGAGCTTTCATGGTAAAGGGAGTGATGTGCAATTTCTTAAGACTAAGTATCCGGCAATAATTCTGATAGTAGCGCTTGCTTACGGGTTTTACCTGCGCTCTTATCACTTAGACTATCCAAGCGTTGGTTATCACAACATGAAAGAAAACCAGCACTTGAGCGAAACTCTTAATTTCTATAAGACCGGTATATCTATTCACAGACAAGTCTATTTTCAGGAGGCGGACAGAGATATTCCATACTATGAGGAGTATCCGCAGCTGCCATTTATACCGGCTATCGGCGATGTTTTATGGAAAATCTTTGGCATCTCGTTTTGGACATTACGTCTTCAGATGATAGCCTTCTCTTTGGGCACAATTGTTCTTGCCTGTATTTTTGTAAAAAGACTGACTGATGACACTAATCTTTCTTTGCTTACCTCTGTCTATATGGCCATTATGCCGTTAAATGTGTTTTTCGGACGCAACATCCAACCGGAGGCGCCTTGTCTTTTTTTCATCATGCTGTTTTATCTCTTATTTTTTGAATGGGTTGAAAAACCCTCCTTTAAGTATTCATTTCTATCGGCGCTGTCACTGTCTATCGCTGCAATGGCTAAGATGTCTTTTGTCATTCCGGCTATTGCCGTAATTGGTTTTATTCCGATTAGGGAAACTGTTGAAAAAGTTCGGGCTGCTAAGAGGATATCCATTTCCGGTTTTTTGGTTTTTGCAACTGTGCCTCTTTATGTATGGTTAACTAAAATTACAAATATAAATGAAACTCTGACAGAGGGATCAATTCATAAGATAAAACTCTTTGAACCGTTTACTCTAAACTTTTGGAAAGCTAACTCAGCCACGTTAATGAGTTTTTTTGTTGATAACTATACTGTCTTTAACGGAATGCTGATGTTGGGCGGGTTGCTGCTTTTACCTCTTGCGTACAAAAAAGCACGTGGGTTTTTCTCATTCTATCTTATTTCATTAGTGTGTTATATCGCTGTGTTTAATTTCTATTTTAAAGAGCACAGTTACTACCAGATGCCGTTTGTGTTTCTTGCGGCATTCCTCATGGCACACTGCGTCAACTATATATTTTCACTTGTTTTTAAAAACCTGCAAAGCCACTACGTAACCGCACTGTCATTAATCGTGCCTCTTTTGAGTCTGACAGCCGTCAATGCTTCACTGACCAGACAGTATGATAAGCAGTTTTTTGGTATAGACGTAGCCGGTCAGTACATCAAAGCGCACACCGCCGAGAAAGACAGATTTCTGCTTACCGTAACCGCTCAAAAACTCGGAGTCTGCTACTTTGCCGAGAGGTTTTGCTTGGGCACTCCCGATAAAGCTGAGGCTGTTGAAGCATACGAAAAGAAATTTAATTCAAAATATATTTTTGTCCACGTTAGTTCCTTGTCTGATTTTATGAAGCTCAAGTCCTGGCCCTACATAGAGAAAAACTATAGAATTGCACAGGGCGGTTTTATTCCATATCAAGGGCGAATGAATCTTGACTATCTAATTTTAGAAAAAGGCGGAGTGTTTTCATTGGATGACTTAAAGAAGTCTCAACCATTCTTTGCAAAATCATACGAGCTAAAGAGTGCAGCAATTCCTTTTTACGCCATCACATTGGTAAATTAGTAGATGACAAAAGCTGTAGCGTTACTATCAGGCGGTCTTGACAGCACACTTGCGGTGCTTGTACTGCTTAGACAGGGCATAGAGATAACTGCCGTAACGTTTCAGACCTATTTTGGCTGCGACGCCTCAAGTGTATCCTCATGCGGGAGGCCTACGTTTGATTTAGCCGCAAAGTTTGGATTTGACGTTGAAACAATCACACTTGGTGAAAGTTTTATAGATATAGTGAAAAACCCTCGCCATGGACACGGCAAGAACATGAACCCCTGCATTGACTGCCGAATTCTGATGCTTAAAGAGGCACTCACATTAATGCGTTCAATTGGCGCCGACTTTCTTGTAACCGGAGAGGTGCTGGGACAGCGGCCTATGAGCCAAAGGCGTGAGTGTTTTCCTCTTATCGACAGAGATGCAGGCGTTGCAGGGCTTGTCCTTAGACCGCTTTGTGCCAAACTCCTTAAGCCAACCATAGCTGAGGAAAACGGTCTTGTTGACAGAGCACAGCTTTATGCAATGAACGGCAGAACCCGCAAACCTCAGATGGCATTAGCTGAGGAGCTTGGGCTAACGGATTACCCTGCTCCAGCAGGCGGATGTCTTCTCACTGACCCTATTTATTCACACAGGCTTAAGGAACTTCTCAAGCACGACCCTGATGCCTCCATTAGAGACATCTCTTTGCTCCAAATTGGGAGGCACTTTCGCCTTACTCCCACATGCAAGGCGGTTGTTGGCAGAAATGAGGCAGAAAACGAAAAAATTGAACTCCTAATCGATAATGATTCAGTCGCCTTTGCAGTGACAGAAGTTGGCTCTCCAACCACCATACTAATGGATAAAGCTAACGGTGTAACATCAGAACTAATCAGGCTTACCGCCTCAATAACCGCCAGATACTCTAAGGCAAAAAGAGAAAAAGAAGTTGAAGTTGCTTATTGGGGAAAGATAAGCGGCAAAATAACCGTAACTCCTGCTGACCCTGTTACTGCTGAAAGTTTCAGAATAAAGGAGTGAGAAGAGAAACTGAAATTGCCTATGCAGTTAACTCTGCTAATAAAAAAGTGGATTCCTGCCTTCGCAGGAATGACAAGATAATAAAGAATGACTAGAAAGTAAAAAATGACAGAGAGAGTGGTTACGCCCATTTGTCATTCCAGCCTACGAGCTGGAATCCAGTCCTTTTTAATGTTTCTTTAATTGACATAAAACCAAGTATCTGAGTTAAGTATATAAGCATATAATAGATATGAGATTACCACGTCGCTAACGCTCCTCGTAATGACAGATAGAGAGGCTAGCCCCACGCCGTCATTGAGAAGCCCCGTAGGGGCTGTGGCAATCTCATCTTTATTGAATTCAATGCTAACATATTTTTGTCACTCGCTATAAATAAGTAATTGCCTATGCAGTTAGCTCCAGTAGCTTGCATTCTGTCAGCTAAGGATATGTAAAAAAAAAGACTGGATTCCAGCTCGGAGGCTGGAATGACAAATGAAGGCGGGGTTCCCAGTCCTGTCATTCCTGCGAAGGCAGGAATCCAGTTTCTTGTTAGCGGAGTTAACTCAATATACATTAATAAGTATTAAAAGATTTTTAACCACAAAAAAAATACTTGCAATAATATATTTTTAGTTGTATAATGCTCAGGTTAGGGTGTAGTGCGTTTTGGACATTCCGTTTTGAGTAGCGCTATAGGGTTGGTTGAAAAAAGAGGCGGGGGGCTTTGCCGGTGGAATCAGTAGAGCAGTTTTTTAGACACAACATGGATTACGTGTTTTTGGTCTATGGGTTTGCATTTGTTTTTATGGGCGTTGCAATATCCGTTCAGGCTAAAACAGAAGGACAGTTTAAACTATCTGGTTTTATCTGGATTTTATCTGCGTTTGCGTTTCTTCACGGGATAAACGAGTGGCTTGATATGATGTCATTTGTACATCCGGCTCATGCAATTTTAAAAACAGCAAGTCTTATTTTCCTTGTTTCTTCGTTTTGCTTCCTGTTTGAGTTTAGCAGAAGGACTTTAAAAATCTGTGAAAATGCAGCGATGAGGAAAATTACTCAATATTTGAGTTGGCACCTTATGCCTGTGATTTTAGTAACTATATTCATTATCGCTTATTACTCAGCCGAGCCGCTTAAAACCATTCATATTTTGTCGCGATATTTCTTAGCGCTGCCCGGCGCTGTTGCAACCGCTGTCGGGCTAAGGCTGTACTCTACTGAGACTGACCTGATAGAAAACTCAAAAGCCGATAAATACTTTTTCTTTACTGTGACATTCCTTATAGCGTATGGTTTTTTTGCGGGATTTGTTGCTCCAAAAGGCGGGTTTTTCCCGGCAAGTGTTATTAATGCCGACACATTCCTGTCAACTGTCCACATCCCAGTTCAGGTATTTAGGGCAATCTGTGCTCTGTTTATCGCTTTTTCCATGTTAGGCGTAATAAAGCTGTTTAACTACGAAGCAAGCGAGAAGTTGCAGGAAATTATACAGCAGTTACGTCATAAGCAGGCTGATATTAATCACAAGGTTAAAGTCCAGGATGTTATCAACTCAATTCTGAATATCTCATTGCATCCGATTTCATTACGGGAGCAGTTAAACGAGATACTGCACCTTTTGATGTCAGTGTCGTGGATTTCACTAAAATCCAAAGGATGTATATATACGTTTGACAAGATTTCTGAAACGATTAAAATGTCGGCTCATTTTAATTTTACTGACGAACAGTTAAATGTATGTTCTAATTTGCCTCTTGGCAAATGTCTGTGCGGATGTGCGGCATTAAAAAAGGAGATTGTATTTTCATCAAGTGTTGGCGATGAAAACCATACAATCCGCTATTCTGATATGTTACCCCACGGGCACTACTGCGTTCCCATTGTTTCAAATGACCGGCTGCTTGGAGTAATCAATGTCTATGTTGACGACGGATATGAACGAAAAACTGAGGACGAAAATTTCTTAAAAAGCGTTGCAAGTACGATTGCCGGTATAATTTTACGTAAAGAGTCGGAGGAAAAGACGGCTCAAAACTATATGATTCAAAACGTGATAAATACCATCATGCAGCTATCTATTCAAACGCTTACCCTTGAGGAATATCTGGACAGAATTCTTGAACTAATAAGCACAGTTCCATGGTTATCGCCAAAGAAAACAGGGTGTATTTTTCTTGTTGAGGATAACCCCAACGAGCTTGTGATGACAACGCAGAGGGGTATATCATGGGATTTGTTAAAAAAATGCAACCGTGTAACATTTGGCAGCTGTCTATGCGGCATTGCCGCTCTCTCCGGTGAGGTAGTGTTTACATCCTCTATTGACGACCGCCACGAGGTCACATATGACGGCATGGTTGAACACGGGCATTACTGTGTACCTATTAAATCAGAAGAAAGCGTGGTTGGAGTAATCAATCTATACGTAGAGCATGGGCATATACGCACCTCCTTAGAGGAAAACTTCCTTATGTCGGTAGCCAATACCCTGTCAGGCATTATCCAGCGTAAGCGTATGGAGGAAAAATTAGAGCACATGGCCAACTATGACGCTCTTACAGGGCTACCCAACCGTGTGTTGTTTTTTGACAGACTGCGTCAGGAAATAAAGAGCGCCGCCCGGTATGAACGCACCATAGGCGTTTTGTACATAGACATAGATAATTTCAAAAACGTTAATGACTCCATGGGGCACGATGTCGGGGACATGCTGCTTCAGTCTATTGCCTCACGACTGGAGAAATGTGTCCGTGATACCGACACCGTTTGCCGCATGAGCGGCGATGAGTTTACAGTAATTTTATCAAACCTCAAAAGCGACATAGATATTGAAATCGTTACGCAAAAAACATTGTCATGTTTAACTGAGCCGTATGAGATAAACACAAACGTTTATAATATTACTGCAAGTGTCGGTGTAAGCCTTTATCCAAATGACGCAAACGATGCCGAGGAGCTGTTAAAACACGCAGACACTGCCATGTATTATTCAAAAAAATCACTGAAAAACACTTGTACTATGTTTACACTGGAGATGGATGAGTCCGTAAACGAGCGCATAGCGATGGAGAAGGAGCTGCGCTTAGCGCTACATCGAGGTGAACTAGTAGTGTATTATCAGCCACAGCTGGATATAAAGACCGGAAAAATTATGGGGGCAGAGGCATTAGTGCGCTGGAGGCACCCGGAGAGGGGTTTGCCGTATCCTGATAAATTTATCCAACTGGCAGAAGATACAGGGTTAATAATGGCTCTTGGCGAACAGGTGCTCCTTGACAGCTGTAAACAAGCCGTAGCTTGGCTTAATATAGGGCTTCCCCCAATCGTTCTTGCCGTAAATGTCTCAACAACCCAAGTGTCAAGACACTATGACCTTGCCGGTGCGGTTTTTCAGATACTGAGCACAACACAGATGGCGCCGGCTAATCTTGAGCTTGAACTTACGGAGAGTTTCTGTATGCAAAACGTGGATACCACTATTTCAATGCTTCGGAGGTTTAACGCCTGCGGCGTTAGCGTTGCTATTGATGATTTTGGCACAGGGTACTCATCGCTTAGTTATCTGAAACATCTACCGTTTAAAAAACTAAAAATTGACAAATCGTTTATCAAAGAAATAGCAAGCGATACGGATGATATTACAATTGTCAGGACAATCATAGACATGTCGCACAACTTAAAATTACGGGTAATTGCCGAGGGAGTGGAAACACTGGAGCAGTTAAAAATTTTAAGCGTTCTTGGCTGTGACGAGGTGCAGGGGTTTCTGTTTAGCCAACCGATACCGGCTGAGGAATTCCCTGAATTGCTTGGAAAGGAGTTTTTCTGTAATGTATGCTGATGACAAGGATTTAGCCTCAATGGATATCTACATAAAAAGAAATATTTATCGGGTTAGCGGCAATGACAGGGAATTGCTGAGTGATCCGATAGCATTAGAAAAACGACTGGTGTTACGGATAAACGGCACTGAAGTGTTGGCGATGTACTGCTCTCCTGTTATGATTAAAGAGCTTGTGACAGGGTTTATTATGACTGAGGGCGTGATACGCGGCAGCTGGTGTGTAGATAAGATGTTAATTAAGTATGGCGACAACATAGAGGTAGATATTGAGGCGGAGGGTGAGGTGGTGCTTGAGGGAAAGGCTGTGACATCGGGCTGCATTGGTGGCATAACTACAAAAAAAACGTTTGGAGAAAAATTAAACATCGGTAATTTTAAAATAGACGGCGACAGCATCAGGCGGCTTTTTAATGAGTTTCAACACCGCTCAGCTTCTTATAATCTAACCGGATGTATTCACAGCGCCGCAATCTCGGATGGAAAAGAGATTTTGGTTATGACAGAGGATATCGGCAGGCATAATGCAGTTGATAAAGCGATTGGGCACTGCATAATTAATGACATCGCCCTTGACGACAAACTAATGCTGCTTAGCGGCAGGCTTTCCTCAGAGATTGGCTCTAAGTGCGGCAAGTGGCAAATCCCTGTTGTAGCCAGCCGGACTGCCCCGACAGTGCTTTCAGTAGAAATAGCCGATGCTCTTGGTATTACAATGATTGGCTTTATAAGAGGAAACAGATTTAACATATACACTCACCCAGAACGCATCAGCAAATAGCTATTCACTTTTAAAAAACACATAAAATAAAACACTGATAAACACTGATTAGAATTATTTAAAATGCTTATTGAGTTAACTCCGCTAACAAGAAACTGGATTCCTGCCTTCGCAGGAATGACAGGACTGCTAACTACGCCTTCATTTGTCATCCCGCACTTGATGCGGGATCCAGTTATTTTATATACATCCTTTAAATGACAGAAAACCCTCTACCGGAGCTAACTGCATAGGCAATTAATTTAATTTATCTGTGTTCATCTGTGGTTATAATTCTTAATGCTTATTGAGTTAACTCCTGTAGATTTTTTTCAGTCAGCAAATGATACAGTTAAAAGACTGGATTCCCGCTCGTAGGCGGGAATGACAAAGGGGGCCATTTCTTTTTTTTGTCATTCCTTTTTTTCTTGTCATTCCTGCGAAGGCAGGAATCCATTTTTTTGTTTGCGGAGCTAACTGCATAGGCAATTAATTCTTTTTCACTTTACTTTAGTGTTATAATTAATAATTCAGAGAAAAGTGATAATATAAGCAATGGAACGCTCAGTCTATACTAAAACAGCCGTTTGCATTTTTTTGATTATGGCAATTCTTTTTATCTATTCCGAAACTGCTCACTTTGGCTTTGTTAACTACGACGATAACCTCTACGTAAGCCAAAACCAAATGGTGTTATCGGGTGTAAACCGTCAGTCGATAGTGTGGGCATCTACGGCAGTGGTTGACAGCAACTGGCTTCCGCTTACGCTTATATCGCACATGCTTGACGTTTCCATATATGGCAGCAACATTGGAGGCCACCATATAACCAACATAATGCTGCACACATTAAACGTAATACTTCTTTTTGTAATCGTACAGCTAATGACCGGTAATTTAATTGTCAGCGCCTTAACGGCTGCCCTGTTTGCAGTGCATCCCGTGCATGTGGAGTCTGTGGCATGGATTTCAGAAAGAAAGGACGTACTGAGCACATTTTTTTGGATGCTTGCCCTGCTTTCGTATCTCTTATATGCAAGTAAACCCCGCATTGTAAGACACCTTTGTGCGCTGTGTTTTTTCATGCTGTCGCTTATGTCAAAACCTATGGCTGTTACGTTTCCATTTGTGCTTTTGTTGTTTGATTTTTGGCCGCTTAAGCGCTTTAATTTCACACACTCCACTAATGAGGGTAAATCAGCAGCATGGCTAATTGCCGAAAAAATCCCTTTCTTTATTTTCTCAGCGATTTTAAGTTTTATTACCTATAGGATTCAAATTGGCTCTGAGGAACCCTTTGAAGCAATCCCTCTTGTACTGAGGCTTAAAAACGCTCTCATTTCATATGTAAAATATATTTACATGATGGTTTATCCGCATGGGTTATCGCCGCTCTATCCGCTTCAAAAAGCCATCCCACTTAGCTATGTTCTATTATCAGTTGTACTTATAGCGGCTGTCACAATAGTTTCAATAAAGTTTGTTAAGAAATCCCCATGGCTTTTAGTCGGGTGGTTATTTTATCTTGGCACACTGTTTCCGGTAGCAGGCGTTGTCCAGATAGGACTTCATTCAATGGCAGACAGATATACTTATGTCCCATACATTGGGCTTTTTCTTATGCTTGCTATGTCGCTGCCTAAACCCAAGACCAGAAATCAAACCTCTATATTGATTTCAATACTGCTGATTGTTATAATAATACTTAGCATAACTTCTAAAAAACAGGTGCATTACTGGAAAGATGATTTCACGTTGTTTGGACGGGCTGCACAGGTTACTAAGGATAACTACGTAGCGCTGTATAACATTGGCACAGCTTATGCTATAAAAGGAAACTTTTCACTTTCTAAGCAGTATTTTAATGAGGCTATAAGGATAAACCCAGACTATGTGCATTCTTATATAAATCTTGCCTATGTGTTGTTTAATGAAAACCGTACCGCAGACGCTATCTACTTTTATAGCGAGGCAATAAAGAAAAACCCGCTGCTTTATACAGCGTTAAACGGCATAGGTATGGCATATATGGCTGAGGGAAAAGCAGTGGATGCTAAAAGGAGTTTTGTAATGGCGCTTAATTTAAATCCATATTTCAGCATAGCCCGTGAAAATCTCAGGGATGCAGAGACTATGAGAAACAAAAATGAAAAACACTAAAACTGTGAAACTCTGGAAATTTCCGCTTGAGATGTCGGATATAATTGTTCTAACCACAATTGCTCTTACACTTTTTATATACATTCAGGTAAAAGACTTTGCTTTCATAAATTATGACGACCAAAAGTATGTAACACAAAATTACCGTGTAATGAAGGGCTTAAGTGTTGAAAACATTAAGTGGGCATTTACGTCCATTGTTGACAACAACTGGATCCCGTTGACCATTATTACACATATGATTGACGTGAAACTATATGGGCTTAAGCCCGGAGGTCATCACTTCACAAATCTGATTTTACACTTGTTTAACTCTGTCCTGCTGTTTATACTTTTTAGTAAACTCCTTGACTCACAGTGGCAAGCGGCGTTTGTTTCTGTGATGTTTGCTGTAAGCCCAATGCACGTAGAGTCGGTTGCATGGGTGGCTGAGAGAAAGGATGTGCTTTGCGGGTTTTTCTGGATGCTGACAATGCTCTCCTACTCATATTACGCTAAGAGCCATAAGAGGGTATTTATTTTTCTTACAACCTTCATGTATGCACTTGCTATTATGTCAAAACCGATGGCTGTAACGCTTCCATTTGTGCTGCTGCTGATTGACTTTTGGCCTTTGAAAAGATGTCATCCCGGCTCTGGGTTTAAACAGCTTTTACCGCTGATTACGGAAAAAATCCCGATGTTTATTCTTTCTGTCATTTCCTCCATTATAACGTTCCGTGCTCAAAATACCGGTGGAGTTATGGCAAAGCTTGAGTATTTAACGTTAGGCGACCGCCTCAAAAATGCCTTTATCGCATATATGACATATTTCATAAAGCTCATGTATCCAACAAACATGTCAGCCATATACACAATTGAGCGGCCGGCACCTGTGGTTAAGACTTTGATAGCAATCTCTTTTTTTATAGCGCTAACAACATTAGTTATAATTTACGTTAAAAAAGCTCCTGCATTTTTCACAGGCTGGTTTTGGTTTATAGGCACTCTTGTGCCTGTGATAGGCTTAGTGCAGGTGGGGTCACAGTCTATGGCAGACAGATACACCTACCTACCGTCTATTGGCATCTTTTTAGCAGCAGCAATGGCGGTTCCCAGAAATTCCGACAAGATCAAAACAACAATAGTTGCAGCAGCGTTTGCTGGAATCATTATATTTAATACGCTTACAGCGCACACACAGGTTGGTTTTTGGAAAACCGATATAACGCTCTTTGAACACGCAATCAGAGTGACAAAAAATAATTATATAGCCCTCAGCAATCTTGGAGCAGCTTATACAACGAGAGGAATATATGATGAGGCGGCAGTGGTGTTATCAAAATCAATACTAATAGAGAGGAATTATCCGCCAGCATATGTAAACCTGGCAAATGTTTATGTTCGTATGGAGAATTTTGATGCGGCTGAACTAAATTATACTCTTGCAGATAGCTTGCTTCCCAACTCCCCTCACGTTTATAACGGACTTGGTGTTATATATTTGGCAAAGGGTGACACCAAGGGCGCCGAGGTGTACTTTAAAAAAGCCCTTGCGATAGACCCTTATTATATTTCAGCTATGAATAACCTAAGTAGAATATATGGAAATAAAAAATGATTTCAGGCATACCTGAGATAGAGCAACTAACAGCGCTATGCAGTGAGCTTATAAGCGATGCCTCTAAAAAGGGACTAACCATATCAACAGCCGAATCCTGCACGGGTGGAATGATAGCGGGATTTTTAACGGCAGTACCGGGCAGCTCTCAGGTTTTTTTGGGAGGAGTTGTAGCCTATAGTAACGACTTAAAAATGAAAGCGCTTGGGGTCAGCGCCGACACTTTGGAAAACTACGGTGCAGTAAGCGCTGAAACTGCTCTTGAAATGGTCAGAGGGGTAATGGAGCTAACGGGAGCAGACCTGAGTGCAGCGGTAACCGGAGTGGCAGGCCCCACTGGAGGAAGCAAAGAAAAACCGGTCGGACATGTCTGCTTTGCCGTTAGGAGTTCTCATGGGCAGGAGCAGGTTATTACTTGTCAGTTTTCAGGAGACAGAGAACAAGTACGGTTTGAATCGGTAAGAAAGTCACTTCTTTTGCTTCGGACTTTGTGCTCTCAGTTTTAATGAGAAGATAGAATCTCAGGCAGAGTATTCAGGGCAGACGTTACCAAATTGACGTCTTTTGTGCCGCCTTGAGCCATTTCTGCATTGCCGCCGCCGCTTCCATTTGCTTTTTCTGCTATTGCTTTAAGTATCTTTCCAGCGTGGTATTTTTTGGTAAGGTCTTTGGTCACCATAGAAAGCAGCGATGCCTGACCATCAAGCTCTGACGCTAAAACCAACACTGCCGAGCCGAGCTGTTCCTTTAAAGTGTCGGCAAACTCTCTGAGCGCCTTGCGGTCTAAGCCGTCTTTTTTCAAAGCCAGCGTTTTAATCCCGTTTATCACCTTGACGTTTTCCATAAGAGATGAAAGGTTATCGGTTAGACTTTTTATCTTTAACGAATCAAGCTCCTTTTCAAGCTCTTTAACATGAGTAGTCAAAGCGGTAACTCTCTCAAGCGGCGAATCTGTTCTGAGAATTTCCGATATTGCTCTTAACTGAGCTGCCTTAGAGTTAAGATACTCAAGGGCGTAATGTCCTGTTATTGCCTCTATTCGTCTTACACCAGAGGCTATGCTTCCCTCAGACAGTATAACAAAAAGCCCTATCTCTCCGGTTGCTCTGCAATGTGTGCCTCCGCAAAGCTCCTTGCTAAAACCACCCTCCACCTCAACCACACGTACAGTGTCCCCATATTTTTCGTCAAACAGCGCAGTTGCCCCATAAGATATCGCATCATCCAGTCCCATTGTCTGGGTTAGTACCTTATGATTTGCAATAATCTCTTCATTAACCGACTCCTCAATCTTATGTCTTTCCTCTGCGGTAACCGGATAGAAGTGCGTAAAGTCAAACCTAAGTCTTGACGGAGAGACAAGAGAGCCGGCCTGTTTTATGTGATCACCCAAAATATTTTTCAAACTTGCATGAAGTAGATGAGTTGCCGTATGGTTTCTCATAGCGGCATGGCGATGCTTCTTATCCACCTTACAGCTTACATCGTCCGACACTGCTAATGTCCCCTTTTTAACCATAACCTTGTGGACTGTCAGATTATCCTGCGTCTTTTTGGTTTCTTTTACCTCTATTTTTACGGTATCGTTAAATATAACGCCTATGTCACCAACTTGTCCGCCAGATTCGCCGTAGAAAGGGGTTGTATCCAGTATCAAATCCCCTTCCTCACCCTTACTTAGCTCACTTACCGATTCACCGTCTTTTATTATAAGGTTAACCCTTGATTTCGTTTCAAGAATATCATATCCCAAAAAGGAGGAGCCGCCGTCTATCCTGACAGCATCATTATATATGGATGAGACCAATGCTGAAAGCCCTCCACCTGTGTCCTCTGTCCAGGAAATGCGGCCACGCTTTTTTTGCTTATCCATTTCCTCGCTAAAACCGGTGTCATCGGTTTTAAGACCGTTTTCACGGGCAATGTCTGCGGTCAAATCGGGGGGGAAACCAAAAGTGTCGTAGAGCTTAAATATTTCCTCTCCGGGTATTGTATCCTCCCCTGCCGCCTTAAGGGTTTCAATCAGACCATCCAGAATTTCGGTGCCCTTTTCAAGGGTTTTAATGAAACGCTCCTCTTCAAATTTCAAAATGTCCTGAGCACGTTCTTTTTCCCTTGTTATCTCAGGGTAAATATCCCCCATAGCCTCATCAACAGAGTTTACCAGTTTGTGCAAAAACGGCTCAGTCACTCCAAGAAGGTGCGCATGGCGTGAGGCGCGCCGGATTATTCTCCTTAACACATACCCCCGTCCCTCATTTGAAGGCATTAGTCCCTCAGTCAATAAAAACGTGACAGAGCGCATATGATCCGCCATTACCTTTATAGAGGTATCTTGCTTTTTATCGGCTCTGTAAGATACACCGGTTAGTGAGGAAACCGCCTCTATAATTGGAGTAAACAGGTCTGTGTCAAAATTTGTCTCTTTCCCTTGCAGCACCGAGCTTATGCGCTCAAGCCCCATACCGGTGTCTATACTTGGGCTTGGTAGCGGTGAAAGACTGCCGTCCAGCCCCCTGTCGTACTGCATAAAGACAAGATTCCATAACTCAAGATACCTGTCGCAATCGCACCCAAGGGCACACTCCGGTTTTCCGCAGCTTCTGTGAGGCCCCAGGTCTATTATAATCTCAGAACACGGGCCGCAGGGACCGCTGTCTCCCATTTGCCAAAAATTGTCCTTTGCTCCAAGCCGCACGACCCGGTCTTTACTGATACCGGTGTGCTCTGTCCAAAGTTCTCCTGCCTCATCGTCATCCTCATAAATAGACACCCAGAGTTTATCAACCGGAAGCTTATACCATTCTGTCAGAAGTTCCCAAGCAAACACGATAGCATCTTTTTTAAAGTAATCGCCAAAGGAAAAATTCCCAAGCATTTCAAAAAATGTGTGATGACGCGCTGTAAAGCCTACATTTTCTATATCGCTTTGTTTGCCGCCTGCTCTTAGGCATTTCTGGCAGCTTGCCGCTCTGCTAAACGGTAATTTTTCAAGCCCCTGAAAAATGCTTTTAAACTGAACCATCCCAGCATTGGTAAAAAGCAGAGTCGGGTCACTCTTAGGGATTAACGATGATGGACTAACCACCTCATGGTTTTTCTTGCGGAAAAACTCTAAAAAACTCTCTCTTATTTCTTTACCTGTCACTTCTTTTCACTTCCGGATCGTTACTATATATTTCAACAAGTTTATCTTTCTTAAAAGTCAACCGCGTAACATAAAAGTGCAGCCGTTTATATGTCCACTCTATTCTGTCGCCGCCTTCATTGCCGGGCGACACATCGAGCATCCTTATATCCGAGGGCGATCCAAGCGAGTACCTCACCTGTTCAGGGGTCATGCCAAAATCAATTTTCCCCTGACGTATTAATTCCTTGACGCCTTGAGGATAATCCGCTATCTCTTGTTCAGTGTATTTTACTGTATGCGTACACGATAGGATTAACACAAATGAAACCGCTATCAAAATTTTAGTTTTCAAGATACCTCCTTTAACGCTTGTTTTATAGTCTCAGCCCCAAAACCCCTCCGATTAAGGATTCCGTATAGCCTGTTAAGTTTAACTCTGAGAGGATAGTTTTTTAAAGAGTTTTCTTCCTTTTTTTGAACAAGAATTTTCGCCTTCGCAAGCTCTCCTTCTAATGTGTAACCATAGGAAAGCTCATCCTGCAAGTCTCCCATAACCACACCCAGCATCTCCTCTATGACGCTCTCTGGAATGCCGCGTCTTTTCAGAGTGTCGGTGACCCTCCTTAAACCCATCTTCTTAGCGCTATCTAAGTAAATTAGCATGTTGCGGGCTAATTTATAGTCGTCAATGAACCCTGCCCCTTTAAGGTACTTCAGAGTTTCCTCCGTATCTGTCTCCGTATATCCTTTTAACAGGAGTTTCTCCCTGATTTCTTTTTCACTTCTGTCTCTGAAATTCAAAATCCTTAGGGCATATGCTTTTGGACTCATCACTCATCTAAATCCTGATTTAAGACGGCAGGTACAGCACGGGAAATTTTCCCGGCCTCAAGTATCCTCAACTCAGCCTCTTTAAAAATATTCTCATTTTCAGTCAGAAATCGTCTGGCATTGTCCCTGCCCTGCCCTATCTTTGTAGTGCCGTAGCTGTACCATGTGCCGGTTCGCTCAATTACTCCCATCTCAACGCCAAGGTCAACAATCTCACCGGCCTTAGAAATCCCCTCGTTGTAGTATATGTCAAACTCAGCCTGTCTAAATGGAGGAGCCACCTTGTTTTTAACTACCTTGACGCGAACCCGCCCGCCTATTATTTCCTGATTAACTTTCAAATTATCTATTTTTCTTATATCAAGCCGCATAGAGGCGTAAAACTTAAGGGCATTACCACCAGATGTGGTCTCAGGGCTTCCAAACATGACGCCGATTTTTAGTCTTATCTGATTTATAAACACAACCGTGGTTGATGACCTTGCAATTGCCGATGTGAGCTTTCTGAGAGCCTGACTCATAAGCCGTGCCTGAAGGCCTGGTAGTTGGTCTCCCATATCTCCCTCAATTTCTGCCTTGGGAACCAGTGCTGCCACAGAATCTATCACTAAAATATCAAGCGCATTGCTTCTAACCAGAGTTTCTGCCACCTCAAGTGCCTGCTCACCGCTATCGGGCTGAGAAATCAAAAGCTCGGATATCTTAACGCCCAGTCGTGAGGCGTAGCTAACATCAAGAGCGTGCTCGGCGTCAATAAATGCGGCAACCCCTCCTGTCTTCTGTGCTTGTGCTATGGCACTTAGCGCAAGTGTCGTTTTGCCTGAAGACTCAGGCCCAAAGATTTCTACAACACGACCTCTGGGCAGCCCCCCCACACCGGTAGCAATATCAAGAGTCAGCGAGCCGGTAGGAATCACCCTGATTCCATCAGTAACGGCAGACTCACCCAGCTTCATTACAGTCCCCTTACCAAAGGTCTTCTCTAACTGCGATATCGCAGCCTCAATAGCCCGCTCTTTATCTTTAACTGCCTTTTGTGTATCAGCTTCTTTTGCCATTTTTCTCTCCCCCCGTTTCCCCCGAATCAGAACCCTACGCTACGGCTCTTCTTACGCCTTAAATGCGGTTTAAAAAACCTGTTCTATTATAGCCTATAGTGAATTTAAAATTCCAATTGGTTTTAGTAGAATTTTTTTGGTGAAGTATCTATAAAAAAGGACTGGATTCCCGCTCGGAGGCGGGAATGACAAAGGAGAGGATTTTCTTCTTTTTCTGTCATTCCTGCGAAGGCAGGAATCCATTTTATTATTATTTTTGACACCGATGCAATAGCTGTGTTAACCTGTAACGTCTTATGAGCGGCGATATGGAAGATAAAAGAGACTTGACTCTGATTGTAGGAGCAGGTGTGGCAGGGCTTACTGCCGGATACTTGCTGGCTAAGGCGGGCAAAAAGTGCTTAATTGTGGAGAAAGAAGCTGTGGCAGGCGGTCAGTGCCGCTCGTTTATTCTTGATGACATTATATTTGATTTAGGCCCTCATGTGCTGTTTCCTAACCCGGGAGCTGAGGCTGAGGATTTCATTTTTACTCTTTTGAAAGATGAGCCGCTGATTACCAGAATTTGGAAATTTGGAATAGTTAACGGAAAAAAGTCATGGACAATGCCTGCTGGAATCTTAGAACTATTGTTTTACCCGTGGATTATTAAAAAACAGATACTTCTGTCGTATCTTAAAAAAGGGCAAGTAAATCCAAAAGAACTAATATCTGCCGAATCGGACATTACGGCAAAGTTTGGCCCTGTTTATTACAACGAGGTGCTTGGCCCCATGATTCACAAAAAAGCCCTTATGACCGGCGATTTAGTACATGCCGACTGGATAGCAAGAGTGGACAGAGACATCCACCATCGCAAGGAACCCTTCAGAGACCCCCATGTTGGCGGCATCTTGCATAAAGTAAAATATATCTTTAACGCTATGCGCAAAAAGTACGTGTATCCGGCTAACGGCTTTCAGACAATTGCCGATAAACTTCTGCAAAGATATAAAGAAGCAGGGGGCGAATTAATTTTAAATTGTAAACAATTAGAGTTTGAAAAAACTGAGGATAAAATAACTGCTGTAATTGTTGATGGCAACAAGCACAGTGTTGAAAATGTCGTATGGAGCGCCTCAGCAAATCAATTAAACACGCTCTTAGGTAACGACTCACTAAAATTCCACTATGCTGATATAACAAACGTATTTCTGACATATAAACAAAAACGTCGCAAAAAAAGACCTCTCCTGTATGTTTACTACACAGACCCCTCATTTATATTTAAGCGGGTTTATTATCCCTCAAATATTTTTGGTGATAAGACCCCTGACGAAAAGGAGGGTATATGTGTTACAATTCACGAGACTTCGGAGATTGCGGCGATGACGGATACTCAACTTGTTGACAAATGTGTCTCAGATATAGAAAGCGCTGGGATTTTTAAAGCCGCCAACCTTCGTAAGTCTAAGGTTGTAAGGCTTGGCAACTCAATGCCGCTTTACAGTCTTGATTATGAAACAGAGTTGCAGAGAAATTTTATGGAAATAGATAAAAAGTATAAAAATCTGTACTCAATTGGGAGATTAGGCGGGTTTTTCTTTTGTATGACGCCCCCCGCCGTCTCACAGGGTATTAAGCTCACAAACCATCTGCTAAAGGGACATGAACGATAATATACTTATAACCGGTGCGGCAGGCTTTATTGGCTATCATCTGTGCAAGAGACTTCTTGAAGATGGGAAATCTGTCTCAGGCATAGATAATTTAAATGACTACTACGACGTCAAACTAAAACAAGACCGCCTCAGCCAATTAAAACAGCACAATAATTTCAGATTTCATAAGTTTGATCTGACCGACAGGGAAAACATTGCTAAAGTTTTTGAGAATGGTTTTGACACGGTTGTAAATTTGGCTGCTCAGGCAGGGGTCAGATACTCCCTGATAAACCCATACTCTTACGTTGACACCAATATAACTGGATTTTTAAACATCCTTGAGGGCTGCAAAAATACAGGTGTTAAACACCTTGTGTTTGCCTCGTCAAGCTCAGTGTATGGAGCTAACACTAATATGCCCTTCAGTGTTACTCAAAATGTCGACCACCCAGTGTCCCTTTATGCAGCAACCAAAAAGTCAAACGAGCTAATGGCGCATGTTTACAGCAGCCTCTATAGTTTGCCAACGACAGGGTTAAGGTTTTTTACCGTGTATGGCCCATGGGGACGCCCCGATATGGCGCTTTTTCTTTTTACAAAGGCAATTATTGAGGGAAATCCCATAAAGGTTTTTAACTATGGAGACATGAACCGTGATTTCACCTACATTGATGACATAGTTGAGGGGGTAATCAGAGTAATGGGAAAAATTCCTGAGCCATCCCCAGACTGGAGCGGTGAAAACCCTGACCCCTCTGTTAGTTATGCCCCTTACACTCTCTATAATATCGGCAACAATCAGCCAATAAAACTGTTGGATTTTATAGAAATCATAGAAGAGCTGTTAAACAAAAAAGCCATCAAGGAATTGCTACCGATTCAGCCCGGCGATGTCTCCTCAACATACGCCAACATTGACGCTCTTACACAGAGTTTTGACTTCAGACCAAAGACTCCAATCCGTGAGGGAATTAAAAATTTCATTGACTGGTACGCCAACTATTACGATGTAAGCCTGTAGTCTATTTACAACCAATTGGCACGATAATTGCATAAATATATGTATGGTTGGTAACATAAATACAAGTTTAGACAATACTCAGGATCTGGTATCAAAAACTGACGGGGCAGCTTTAGGTCGCAGGCAGGATTTCAGAGCGGTCTTACATGCTGCAATGAACCACAAAAAGTCAGATAATCATAAGCAATCTGTACCCAATCAACAGGATACGCTAAAAGATAGCTTTATTAAAGCCCTCGACATCTCAACAAATAAAGATGACGGATTAAATAGGAATATTTTGCCTACTGTTGGGAATCAACTTCCCGCTATAGGTTCAGAAAACGATAAATCCTCAAGCGCATCTACATCGCTCTATGGAGCTATGTCGGCCTATGCCTACCGTGATGCAATGTTGGCGTCAAGTAATATAACAAAGCGTCAGGATTTTGAGCAATCGTACAAACCTTTAGAAGACCCAGGCACTGTTAATGACACTAAACCGTCTGATAGTAGAGATACAATCGACACAGTTCCTCAAAACTCACGAGTTGACAAATACGATGAAATGGTAAAAAATGCGTCAGATAAATACGGCGTTGACTCAGCTCTGATAAAAGCCGTAATGCGAGCCGAAAGCGGCGGCAATTCAAAGGCCGTATCCAGAGCCGGAGCACGCGGACTTATGCAGCTTATGCCGGCAACTGCCAGGGACCTTGGCGTAAAAAATTCATTTAATCCAAAGGAAAACATCGAGGGAGGCACCAAATACCTTCGGCAGCTTCTGGACAGATACGATGGAGACGTCAATCAGGCCGTAGCCGCATACAACTGGGGTATGGGAAATGTTGAAAGACGCCCAACAAAAATGCCCACTGAAACCAAAAACTACATTGCAAAAGTGCAGTCATACTATAAAAACTACTCTGAAACTGCTGTAACCTCAAGCGGCACAGCCAGCGCTGAGACCTCATAGTAAAAAGCTGATTACAAGCTGTTCCTGCAAGTTAAGTGTATAATACCAAATAGCAACCTAAATTATAATAATTGCCTATGCAGTTAGCTCCGCAAAGAAAAAACTGGATTCCTGCCTTCGCAGGAATGACACTCCCCTAAAAGGGGATTCCCCTGTAAAGGAATGACAGAAAGCGCACTCTCCTTTGTCATTCCCGCCCCCGAGCGGGAATCCAGTCCTTTTTAATGTTTTTTTAGCTGACATAAAACCATGTACCTGAGTTAAGTATATAAGCAATTTATAATATTAAAGATGAGATTACCACGTCGCTACCGCTCCTCGTAATGACGGATAGGGAGGTACACGCACAGCACCAGCCGTCATTGCGAACCCCCGCAGGGGGTCAGGGGAATCCCCTCTGGGGAGGGCAATCTCGTCCTGAGTAACCAGCAAATTAACCTGTTTGACAAAAGATTCATAAAATTAATACTTGAGCACAAAGTGGTATTATTTGCTTTAATTTGCATTTTTTATATACAATTAATCGTGAAAATACAACAAAGCAGATTTTATAGATAAAATAATATAACTTTTAACAATTATGTATTATATAGAAGCAGACAGCGCAAGGGGTGCGGATGACAGCTCACGGTTAAGGGTGGGAGTTATAGGAACTGGATATTTTGGCAAACACCATGCTCGTGTGCTTTCTGAGCTTAAAAACACCGACCTTGTTGCCGTATCTGACATTAATTTAAGCACTGCCGAGGAGGTTGGCACTCGTCTCAATGTAAGAGTTTATGAAAACTACAGAGACTTGTTAAAACAGGTTGAAGCTGTTGTCATTGCTACCCCTACTGCTACTCATTACAATATAGCGATGGAGTGTATGTGTGCAGGAGTGCACCTGTTTGTGGAAAAACCTATTGCCTCCACTGTTGATGAGGCCGATGTAATGATACGTATGTCTCAGAGCAAAGACCTTGTGCTTCAAGTTGGGCACATTGAGAGGTTTAATCCGGGGTTTAAGTCAATCGGTAAATGTTTGGTCAATGAGACGCCTATTTATATAGCAGCTGAGCGGGTGTCGCCTTTGATAGAGAGAGCTCTTAATGTGGACGTTACGCTTGATCTAATGATTCACGACATTGACATAGCCTATGCTGTGGCAAAGTCTGAAGTTAAATCGGTGCATGTAGCGGGGGAGTCGGTAGTATCAGAGCGGTTAGATTCAGTAAGCGCATGGATTGAGTTTGAAAACGGAATGCGAGCCTCACTCACGGCTGACAGAGTGTCAAAGGAAAAACGCAGAACGTTTAAGGCCGTTGGTAAAAATAATTTTTTAACACTTGATTACATAACACAAGAGCTTCTATGTTATGATTACAGCGGAAATATGGAGACGATAAATATAGCCTCAGATGTTGAACCGTTAAAGGAGGAGCTTTCAAGTTTTGTTGACTGTGTGATTAGCGGCGGGCACCCTGTGGTGTCAGGGTATGACGGCAGAAGAGCGCTTGATCTTGCCCTTAGAATTACCACTGCACTAAGAGATCATATAGCGGCAGCTAAAAAATAGCTATGAGCATGATAAAGCAAACAGACATGATACCAATGTTGGATTTGAAGAAGGAGTTTCTTGAAATAGAAGCTGAGGTCATAGGGAAAGTCACAGAAATTCTTAAAAGTACCCGATATGTGTTAGGCCCGCACGTTGAGCAATTTGAAAAAGAATTCAGTCAGTTTTTATCCAGTTCTAATACAAACAATTTCTACTCCATGGGAGTAGCCTCCGGCACAGGAGCGTTGTTTTTGTCTTTGGCGGCTCTTTCCATAAAAAAAGACGATGAGGTTATAACAACACCGTTTACGTTTTTTGCCACAGTGGAAAGCATTCTCTATATGGGGGCAAAACCCGTGTTTGTTGATATTGATGATAAAACACTAAATATAGACGTCAACAAAATTGAAGAGAAAATCACTAAGAAAACCCGCGCCATTTTGCCTGTTCACCTTTTTGGGCTGCCTTGCGATATGGACAGAGTAATGGATATTGCAAATAGCCATAATCTTTATGTGATAGAGGACTGCGCTCAATCAACCGGAGCGCTGATAAACGGCAGAAGAACCGGCACATTTGGCGATACCGGATGTTTTAGTTTTTATCCAAGCAAAAATCTTGGCTGCTACGGTGACGGCGGCGCTGTAGTGACAAAAAGCGATACGATTTATGAAAGAATCCTGAGTTTGAGAAATCACGGCTCACGCGGTAACTATATACATACTGAGGTGGGGTTTAACAGCAGACTGGATGAGATTCAAGCTGGAGTGCTGCTTATAAAATTAGCGAGGCTTGACGAAAAAAACAGAATGCGGCGGGAAAATGCCAACCTTTACAATTCACTCCTTAAAGATGTGGTAAAATGCCCAGCTGAGCCAGATGGTTACACTCACAGTTACCACCAATATACAATACGCTCTCCTCACAGGGATAAGATAAAAGAGACGCTTTCAAATGAAGGAATATCCTCAGTTGTTTACTATCCAATTCCGATGCACCTACAAGAGGCGCTCAAAGGACAGGGATTGAAACGAGGGGTTTTGCCGGTTTCTGAACAGGCGGCCTCAGAGGTACTGTCTCTTCCCGTCTATCCTGAGATGCCACAAGTGAGCATAAGAAAAGTGGCCGATGTAATCAGATCATGCCTTTAAGGGTGATGATTATAGCCGGTGAGTCCTCCGGTGAGCTATACGGCGCACTGCTTGCTAAGAAGTTAAAAGAAAAATGGCCGGATGTGTTTCTTCTGGGCGTGGGCGGCAGTAAGATGGAGACTGAGGGGGTTGAACTTATTGCTGGTATAACAAGTGCGTTTGGAATATTTGGAGCAATTTCCTCGGTAAAAAAACTCTTTGGCACATACAGAAAACTCACTGAGATTTTTAAAACAAAACGTGTCGATGTATTGGTTTTGATAGATTTTCCGGATTTTAATCTTTTTGTAGCAAAGGCGGCTAAAAAGTATGGGATAAAGGTGCTTTACTACGTTAGCCCACAGGTGTGGGCATGGCGAACCGGGCGAATTAAAAAGATAGCGGAGCGTTCCCACATAATAGCGGCAATACTTCCCTTTGAGCCGGAGATGTATGAAAAAGAGGGAACTGATTGTGAGTTTGTAGGGCATCCGGCTATGGAGGAATTGCTTCAGCATGTCTCCGATGCCAAATCGCTGAAAGAGGAGTTTTCTTTAAATCCTGACGCTCCTGTGCTTGGAATTTTCCCTGGCAGCAGAGACGGTGAACTAAAGCGCCACCTGCCGGTAATTGTTGACACAATTAAGGCAATTAAGTCTGCACACTCTGAATTTCAATTTATTATAGCAGTAGCGCCAAATCTACACATAGAACGGTATAAGGCGTTATTTACAACTCTTAGAGCACTGGAGGTTAAGTTTGTGGCTGAAAGGTCGCTGGATGTTCTTGCCGTAAGCGATGTTGCTCTTATGAAATCCGGCACGGCGGCGTTTCAAGCGGCTCTAATGGGGATACCGCTTGTGGTGTTTTACAAAATGCCAGCAATTGAATTTCGCATCGCAAAAATAATAATAGACGTAAGCCACATAAATCTTGCTAACCTCATCATGGAACGCGAGGTGGTTAAGGAATTAATTCAGGACGACGCCACCCCAGCCAGAATCTCAGCAGAGATCTTGAGTCTCTATGAAGACAGCGCAAAACGAGAGTCTATGACTGATGACTTTAAAAGACTCCGAGCTTTATTTGAATCCAAAAACCCCACCGATGAGGTTGTCAAAATCATTGCCAATCTGACAGGCGACTAGCAGTAGGATTATAAACTAAAATGCTTATTGAGTTAACTCCGGTAGAGGTTTTTCAGGATTCTAAGGAGGTAGGTTTCTATTTTTTTTTAATTGGAAAAAGAACTGGATTCCCGCTCGGAGGCGGGAATGACAGAGGGGGTGGCTTTCTTTTTCTTGTCATTCCTGCGGAGGCAGGAATCCAGTTCCTCCATTAGTGGAGTTAACTGCATAGGCAATTAAACTAATAATTACTGCTAAAATAACTTCAAAGGGAATGCTAACAATACCAAAGAGAATAAGGGATATGCTGGATACTGAATGATGTTTATATATAGGCTGTTATATTTTGCAGCATTTTTACTTCTGCTTCCGTATCAGTTCCTTAAGAGAGCCTCCGGCTTAAGGGGAAAGTGGTTTATGGAGCGGGCCGGAAAATATGGCTTCGTTTTAAAAAAACCGGGCAGCAGACACACTGCCAAAGACGATGTGTCCGTGATAGATACGGCTGGTAAGCCGGTGGTGTGGGTTCATGCAGTGTCTGTAGGAGAAACGGTATCGGCAGTACCGCTTATCAAAAAAATTACAGAAGAGATAACCCCTCACGTTGTGCTTTCAACAGTAACGGATACCGGTCAGAATACTGCAGCAGAGAGGCTTGGCAGAGTTGGAAAAGTTGTGTATATGCCGTTTGACACTCCGGCATGTGTCAGACGGGCAATTGAGACTATAAATCCGGATTTGTTTATCGTGATGGAGACAGAGCTTTGGCCTGAGGTGTTTCATCAGATGTCAGAGCGCAAAATTCCTGTGATGCTTTTAAACGGCAGGATCTCTGACAAATCATTCCGAGGATACAAAAAAATCCGGTTTTTTATGAAAGAGATTTTTTCCAAAATATCCTTTTTCGGGATGCAAAGTGAAGTCTATAGCGAACGTGTGATAAAGCTTGGCGCAAGACCTGATAAGGTTCATACGTTTGGAAATTTTAAGTTTGATGTAATGCCCTCTAAAGATATTCCAGATTGGGCAACAAAGATGCCACAGCCGCTGATAGTTATGGGGAGCACACACGAGGGTGAGGAAAGGTTAATTCTCTCCTGTTACAATAAACTAAAAACTGAGTTTGCTACGCTCTCTTTGATAATAGCGCCGCGCCATCCTGAGCGTTTCAAAGACGTTGAGAGAATCTTAATATCTCAACACACCGAGTATCAGAGGCGGACAAAATTAAACGGCACTCAGTCTGACGTTGTCTTAGTGGATACGATAGGAGAGCTTTCATCGCTTTATGGAGCAGCTGATATTGCAATAGTGGGGGGTAGTTTCCTGCCTAAGGGCGGACACAATCTTTTAGAGCCTGCTTTTTGGGAAAAACCGATAGTTACAGGCCCCTTTATGGATAACTTTCCAATGGCTGAAGATTTTTTTGAAACAGGCGCCGCTATACAAGCCGACAGCTCTGACTTATGCGAAACTCTGCGTGAGCTTCTGAAAAATCCAGCAAGATCTGCCGAAATGGGTAGAAAAGCTGGAGAGCTTTTCCGAAAAAACGCAGGGTCTATAGATTTAGCCGTTAATGAGATAAAGACAATATTAAAAAACAAAATTGCCTATCTATAAACTTTCCCGCCTCTGAAACCGGAAAACAATGAGTGCGTCCCCTGCAAACGCTCTTTTAACCACGGACTCTCCCTGAAAGCCTTTACCATATCGCTATAGCCGTGTTCGGCACGCTCTCGGATGGAGCTTTTTGAAAATTCACAATCCCGTGTCGGCACCTCAAATGGCGGCGCATCATAGACAATATGCACAATGTCAAATACCTTATCCCTAAACAGAGACTGAAGCTCTGCATAAGTGTTTTTGTCAAGTTTGTCTGCATTTTTAAGCATTTTAGAGAGTGCACAGGCAAGATTATGCTGCTTGTTAATGTGTTTTATATGGTCATACGTGCGGCTTGAATACTGTATATCTTTGTATCTGGACATGACGTCGTTCATATCCTCAGGCTCTTTCCCTATTGGGTTAAATAGATCAATCATAAAGACCAGCATGTCTTTATCTACGATGGCTTTATATATGCCCTCAAGAGGGGTGTTGGAGATGCAGCCGCCATCCCAATATAAGTCGCCGTCCACTCTTATGCCGGGAAACCCCGGCGGCATAGCGCCGCTTGCCATAACGTGTTCGGGGCCGATTTTGTAGTTGTTGTCTTTAGCATCCTTGTTATCAAAATACTTGAGAACCGAGTCCTTTACTCTAACTGAGCCAAGAAGCAGCCGGGTTTTATTAGCATTAATTCTGTCAAAGTTTACGAATTTTTTAAGAGTTGATGCCAATTCCTCAGTGTCGTAATAACTTGTTGCTTCTTTTGAGCCTACCGGAAAAAACTGTGGCACAGGCAGCCGTGGTGAAAAAAAATTAGGCTGTCCAAATAAAAACCCCTGAATAGAAGACAATGTATTATGAAACCTCTTTAATTGAGTCCCTGTTTGTGCAAAAGCAGCTACATCCGGCCATGCTATGGAATCCCAAAATCCATACAGACTTTTAAGCCTGTCCCCGGGTTCATTTCCTGCTATGATTGCCGCCGTAAAGGCGCCTATTGATATACCTGAGACAATGTCGGGCTCATATCCTCCCTCTGACATCGCCTTATAAGCCCCTATGTGGTATGCCCCAAGGGAACCCCCTCCCTGAAATGCTACGCCTACACCCTCATATCCATGCTTTCCCATGCTTTCACCTCGCCACATATTTTTATCACTGCCACCCGCATTATTATACAATAATTTAAAATGTATTTCATTTTTTAGAGATGATTCTCTTGAAATAAACTACTACTTTCGTGATGTAAATACTTTTTTTTTTTAAGAGTTAGCAGTATAATACTGGTAATCAACAAATGAACCTACATGGAGGAAAAACAGATGACATTATTTAGGGATTTACTACGGATATCGTCCCAGTTTGTGGAAAAGCAGAAAGGGTACTGGGACCACACAGCGTGGCTTAGCCTTCTTAAGGACGCACAGGAAAAGGGTGTGCAGTTGACTGCAGATATGCAGACATACCTTGGTACGATTGTTCAGTCTATGAAGAAAATTTATGAAACATCCTCATTTAAGCAGGGATTTGGAAAGGGTCTTTCTGACATCACCAAAGTGATGTATGAACAAACGGTCAGCTTCGTGGAACAGACTAAGGGTAAGTGGGACCACGAGGGCTGGGAGGGGTTTCTAAAAGATCTGCAAAAAATGGGAATAACCATTACTGAGGAGGGAAGGGCATACCTTGGTGAGCTTTTAGAAGCGGCAAGGAAATTCTATGTAAATCTGCCAACGAAAGGCGATGAGGTAATCTCTGCAACAGATGAGGCTTCACAAGTTGTTGCTGCTACCATTGTTGCTGCTGTTGCTGCTACTGTAGAAAATCCAGAGTCTGCTAAGACTGTAACAAAAGCGGTTGAGAAGGTGCCGGAGGTAACTGAGAAGAAACCAAGGGGAAGGAAACCTGCAGCTCCTAAAGTAGAACCAGCAGCTAAGAAAACGGCAAAAACACCAGCTAAATCTCCGGGCAGAAAGAAAACCGCAAAGTAAACTGAACTGAAAAAAAGACTCGATGTATTAGTCGTTGAAAGAGCCCTTGTGTCCTCACGAAATGAGGCTCAGGCACTGATAATGTCAGGGGCAGTGGTGGTTAATCTTTCGGTTGTTAGTAAAGCCGGCGAACTTGTAGAGGAAACTGCTGATATTGCTTTAAAGGGGGTTGTGTGCCCGTATGTCAGCCGAGGCGGTTTAAAACTTAAACATGCGCTTTCAACCTTTGGTATCTCTGCATCAGGCAAAACAGCCCTTGACATTGGATCCTCAACAGGGGGCTTTACCGACTGTCTTCTAAAAGAGGGGGCAACCCGTGTTTATGCTGTTGATGTTGGATATGGACAGCTTGACTGGAAACTGCGCCACGATGAACGGGTTGTCGTTTTAGAGCGAACTAATATTCGCTACTTAGACAGGAGTTCAATCAAAGATACTATTGATATTGTTGTAATTGACGTCTCCTTTATTTCACTAAAACTTGTAATGCCTAAAGCTGTGGAATTTCTAACCCCTTTCGGCACTGATAAATCACCATGTTCCGGGCAAATCATAGCGCTTATAAAGCCGCAGTTTGAGGTAGGCAAAGGAGAGGTGGAAAAAGGCGGTATTATTAAAACAAAAGAAAAGAGGGATCGCGTTGTTGCCGATATAAGTGAATTTGTTCAGGGGTTAAACTTAAAACTCAACGGCGTATGTGAAAGCCCAATAAAAGGCCATAAGGGAAATACAGAGTATCTTCTTTATGCTGCAGTTTAGAAATAATTAAAACACACTAAACCTTTAAACGATACAATGTGTCTAAATAAGTAAAATGACAGCGAATACGGATGGATGAAGACAATAGACTGATAGACTCTTATCTGAGCGGTAATGAGGAGGCAGTGGAGAGTCTTATCAAAAAGTACCAAAAGGAGGTTTATTCACTTTCTTACAGGGTGGTTAGCGATATGGATGAGGCTAAGGACATAACACAGAAGGCTCTTATCAGTGCTGTGAAAGAGCTAAAAAATTTTAAAAAGACATCGTCTTTTAAGACGTGGCTTTATAGAATAACAGTCAACACTGCCTTAAATCATATGCGCGGCAATTCTCTAATAAAAGTTGAATTAACTGAAACCATTACATCAAATGAACCAGGGCCTGTGTCCTCCCTGATAGAAAAGGAGCGAGAGAGGCTCTTAAAAAGCCTCCTCGCTGCCCTCCCAGTCAGGCAGCGCCTCACTGTTATTCTTAGGGTATATAAGGACTTAAGCATAGCAGAAACGGCTGCGGTTATGGGCTGCTCTGAGGGAGCGGTTAAAGCCCATTATCACAGCGCTATTAAAAAACTAAGAATATCAATTGCGGGGAAAGATGTTTATGAAAATTAAACATGACGACATACAAGACATGCTGCATAACTACCTTAAAGGTACACTCAGTAAGGAGACAACACTCATTATCAGAGAACATATCTCTGTATGCAGCGATTGTGCTAAAGAACTTATTGTCATTGAATCTCTGCTAAGAAATGAAGTGCCGGACCCTGGCGGCATGTTTTTTAATAATCTTGCAAGAACAGTCATAACACAAGCCAAAGAGCCGCAGACGTTTAACTTCTGGAATTTTCTTAGGCTTAACCCTATAGCTGTAGCAGCTGTATGTCTGGTCATTGTTTTGGTTGCCTACAATTATGCAGGGTTTCTAAGCGTAAGACATATCCCTTTAAACAGTGAAAATGAGATAGCTAAAAATAAAGTTTTACAACATAAAGTTATAGAGGGTTCAGTGTCAGATGATATTTCCTGTTCAGAATATGAGTATAAAGACATTGTTTCAACCGATTATGATGGTGAGGAATATTCTGACTTAACACTATGAAGGAGGAGCCTTAATGGAGAAATCCAGAGTATATGTAACAATGACGATGTTTCTTCTGGCAGCGTTCATATTTGGGTGTTTTGTGCTGGTACAAGCAGAATCTAAAATGGACAGCAAAGAGATGTTGGAGATGCACCAAAAAATAAAAGCCCTAAAAAAGAAGAAGATGGCTGAGACACTCTCATTAGACAAGGAGTCGTCTGAAAAACTTATGTCTATAGTAGATAAGTATGATGACAAAAAACATGAGCTTATGCACAACATGAGAAATGACATCAAAAATCTAAAAAAAGCCGTTGACGCTAAAAAAGTTGATACTACAAAAACACTTGTCGATAAGATATTACAAAACCAAAAAGAACTCTCCCTCCTTAGAGTGACAGAGATAGATGAGTTAAGAAGTATGTTAACACCGGAGCAGCAGGCTAGGTATATTCTTTTTAGCGTTGATTTTCACAGAACCATAAAGAAAATTATGACTGAAAAACGCAGCACAGACGATAAAGATGACTAAATTTAAGAGGGCTAATTGGTTTTAGTTAACTCAATGTTTCTTAGCGTCTCTGCATAAGCAGGGTTTATTTTCAGTGCCTTTAAGTAATATTCCCTTGCCAACGGTTTGTTTCCTTTAAGCAGATGCATATTGCCAATTGTGGTTAGTATTTCAACGCTCTCTGGGTTCATTTCTATTGCAGCTTTAAGAGTGCTGCCTGCATCATCAAACATCTTAAGTCCCATATAGGCATTGGCAAGATTTTTTAGTCCTGTTGTATAATCTTTTTTTATAGCAAGCGCCCTCTGAAACTCCTTTACAGCATCTGTCATCCTGCCGGTGTTAGCATATAAAACTCCAAGGTTATTATAGCCCTCGTATAGTTCAGGGTTAAGTTTAAGAGCTGTCAGAATTTCTGTGTTAGCCATAGCAAAATTGCCCGTCTGAGTGTAAAGGTTGCCCAGATTGTTGTGAGTCTCAGCATTGTCCGAATATATTCTCAGCGCTCTTTCATAAGCCCTTATAGCCTCGCCAACTCTGCCCGTAGCGGTAAATGCCCGTCCAAGTAAGTCGTAAAGAGTAAAATAGCCGCCTCCACCGCATTTTAATGACAGTAGTAGTTCATCTATCACCTCTGGCCACTTATTTTTAATTGCAAGCACCTCAGCCTTATCAAAGTGAGTAAAGGGCAGATAACTGTTAATACTGATAGATTTATCAAATTGCTCAAGAGCCTTGTCATATTGACGCTCCATTGCAAACACTTTACCGTTTTGATAGGGTATTTCGGGAAAGTCTGGTTCCATCTGGCTTGCCCTCTCAAATTCCGCATGTGCCTCTTTGAAGCGTTTAGCATTACCGTAGGCAATTCCTAATTGAATGCTGGGCACAGGATGTAGCGGCTCTTTTTTTACATTGTCCTCCCATAGTTTAATTTCAGACTGCCAGTTACCGTTTAAATAAAGTGTAGTCACAGCGCTTAGAACTATTATCGCAGCAATTAAATAATTGACTACAGACATCGCTTTATTTCTAAAAATGTGTAGTACCAGAAAAAACACAGCAATAAAGAATCCCAGCGATGACAAATAAACCCTGTACTCAAATATGGTCCAGCCATACTTATTTATGAGGCTTGATTGAGGTAAAATTCCTATGAAAAACCAAAATATTCCAAAAGAGATGAGTTTTTTCATAATGTCATTTTGTTTATGTCCCTGAGCAAACATTACAGCGCCAAAAATAAATATTGCCAAAAGAAACAAAAGTGAGAAAATCACACTTAAATCAAAAACACTCCTTGAAACAGGATAATAATGTACCAGCGTAAGATTAATAGGCAGTACAAGCATCCTCAGATACGTAACAATAACCCTAAATTCTGTAAGAATGTACTCCATTCTGGTGTTTGCTATCAAAGGACTTTTTACATCATACACGATATCAGCATCTTGTATAACCCCAGCCGAAACATGCTGGGTTTGTGTCAGATTTTCAAATGAAATGCCGGATACATTTAGTGCATTAAAAATAATGACAGGGATAATCAAAAAAAACGGCAAAACATAAATTATTCTGGATTTAATTTTACCACTAAAAAACATAAATTCAACTAGTGTGATTAAAAACGGCAGGACAACGGCAAGCTCTTTGACTTTTACAGACAAAATAGTGATTATGATTGCCGATATGTAAAGTCCTACGGATTTCTTTTTAGAATGTTCAACTGTAGTATTGCCTCGCCTCCACAGTACGTAAGTGTTTAAAGCCGCTAAAACAAAAAGAGTCACAAGTGACGTGTATCTTTGCGAGGTATATGTCACCGCCTGAATCTGAAGAGGGTGCGTGAGAAAAAGGAGCGAAATAAAAAATGAATATTTTTTAGCTGAGCTGGCTGCCATTGATAAGCTGAGCGTTTTAAACGTTTGAGTCATAAACAGATAAATCAATACCCCGTTTATCGCATGTATTGCTATATTTACAAAATGGTAGCCGGGCAGCCAATAGCCGTGAATTAAGTAATTCAGAGTAAATGTAGTTTCTGTTATAAACCTGGCTTCTGTAAAACTCCTCATTTTCAGAAAATTAGAAATCACTGTATCGTCAAAAACAAACGGAGCATAGAACACATTTGAATACGGAACAAATGCAGAGGCCAAAATGGCAAATAAAATTACAGTGTTTTTTCTAAACATCCGCTTAAGGTAACTGCCTGTTTAGCTGTTGTTCTATAGTTAATAATGCGCCCCTTACTTCAACGTTATTAGGCTCTGCACTTAAAATATATCTGTACTGGCTCTCAGCATCAAGGAGCAGCCCCTGTTTTATATAAATTGCAGCAAGATTTAATCTTGCATTCATGTTGTCTTTATTGTACCTAATTGCTTTCTGATAATTGGCAGAGGCCTCGTTAAATGCCCCTCTTTCCTCATATATTGTGCCCATTATGCTATATGTGTCCGAAAAATATGGATCAACTCTCATGGCCTTTTTAAGGTTATCCTCTGCTAAAGCAGTAAACCCCTGCTCGGCATACAGCGCTCCAAGGTTAACGTATGGCTCAACTATGTTAGGATTAGTGACGATTACTATCTTAAACTCATCTATCGCTTTTTCCTTTTGCCCCATTTTAGCATAAAGAGTTCCAAGATTAATGTGAGCACCAGGGTTAAAGCGGTTTATTTCTAAGGCTGCCTTAAACTCTGCGATAGCCTGTTCACTCATCCCTCTATTCATATACATCACGCCAAGGTTAACGCGTGGAGAGACATAGGAGCGCTCAAGAGTCATTGCATATTTAAATTTCTCTAAAGCCTCATTAAAAAGCCCCTTACGCGCATACACCAATCCAAGATCATTATACGCCTCAGGCACAGTCGGGCTTAAGTCTATCGCAAGTTTAAATTGAGCTATGGCGTCGTCATATCTTTTTTCGGCAAAGTAAGCGCTCCCAAGATTTACGTGAGGCACAGGGTGCTGAGGTTCAACCCTCACATTGTCCTCCCACATGGATATCTCAGTAGCCCATGTTTTGTTGTACTTATAAGTCACAACTGTAAGCAACATAGAAAGCGACAGCAAGAGCAGACAAACCGCTTTTAAATAAGCCCTAAAAAGACTAAACACAGCCACAATGACGGCAATATAAATCCCAATGGAGGCTAAATACGCCCTATACTCAAAAATCATCCACCCCTGAATCGGCACAATGCTTGATTGTGGCGAGATAGTTACAAAAAACCATAAAAGTCCAAATCCGGCTAATTTAGTTTCTTTCTTGCCCATGAAGATGAGGTATGCACCAGATGAGAATAAAACAAGCAGAAACAGAAATGCCAAAATCACCTTTGGCTCAAAAAAAGTTCTTGACACTGTAAAATAATGAATGAGAGTGAGATTGTGAGGATAAAAAAACATCTGCAGGTATGTCGTTATCACTTTGAACTGTGTAAAAAGATACTCCCATCGGTTACCAGCAATAAGCTGCGATTTGACAGCCGATGCAGCAGCAGAGTTATTTGCATATATTTTACTCTGCGGCTCGCTAAAAACAACATCAACTCCAACGGCATTTATCTGAATGATGGTTAGTGGTATCAGTAAGAAAAAAGGGAGCAAGTATGTTAGTCTCTTTTTGAAGTTACCCTTAAAGAAAACAAATTCACACAATGCAAGTATAACAGGTAAAGTAATGGTGATTTCTTTGGTTTTTGCCGCCATAAGGGTAAATACTAAGGACAGTGCGTAATATGCTCTGAACAAGGTATTCCCTTTACTGTGCACAACTCTAAATCTTATATAAAAAATAAGCGTCAGTAGATAAAACATAACAGCCATTGACGTTGCTCTTTGCACTATATATGTCACGGCAAACAACTCTATCGGATGGGTAACAAAAATCAGGGAAATAAAAAACGCCAGCGTCTCATAGTGAGAACGGCTGTTGTTCTTTTCAGTTGTTTCAATCTTACAGATGAGTGAAACAAACGAATAGATTAAAAGCCCGTTTATTACATGAATGATAATATTAAAAACATGGTAGCCTTTAACACTGAGATAGTTAAGTTTGTAATTAAGCAAAAAGGAAAGATTAATCAAAAATCTGGGATCAAGCAGAGTTGGCGGAGATGTTCCTTTCCTGATAGCATCGTCGTCAAAGATAAAAGGGCAGCTAAGTGTATTGGAATAAGCTAAAACTGCAAAAAAAACTATCAATACAGGATGTGCTACTCTAATAAAAACTTCCCTCTTAGGGAGGGAATAAGCGGGTTTTATCACGTTTGTTAAATGGTAAAAAGTAGAGCAGGCCTTTTCAGGCCTGCTCCGCTTCAAATATTATATGCCTTGTGGAGGGTACATGGAATTGATAGTATCCATACACATGAAACCAACAAGGTTTCTCCTTGGACTGGTTGTACCCTGGAAACATGCCATCTGAAGAGTCTGGCAGCTAAGAGGTATGGTCGGTTGTCCATGATTGACATCCATATAGGTCGTTCCCACCAAACGTGCGCTACGCCCATAGGTATAACGAGGCAGTGTTGTCTTGCCACGTTGCACAGTTCCACCTCTATCAGAGTAACCATCGGGGAGGCCTGTACCACAGCCCTGACCTATGTCTGAACTACAGGTAGGAGTCAGATACCATACTCCCGATGTGCTCGCTTGAGAGTTGGCACCGGCGAAAGTGATAACAGCGCCGTATGCCTGAGAATCTGATGTGACATAGCTGGATATATCTGTCCCTCCAGCTGAGCCTGCGCCTATAGATGTGCCGCTGAAAGTGAGCATCACAGTATTTCTCGCATACAGAGTTCCTGAGATAGCTACAGGGTTCCATGCCAACGAGTAGCCTGTTTGATTTGACATTATCGTTACATTGATACTTGCATTGTCTGAGGACATGTTAGAAGCAACGCAATAAACCACGTTGTTTGTGTGAGTATGTAAAAACGGCATTATGTAAGAAACATTATCCATTGCCATAACGCTTTTACTGCTTTCATTTGCAGCCACTGCGGTTATTACCAGCAGAAGTGCCAGAAAATATATAAATCTTTTTTTCATTATAGTCTCCTCCTTCACCTAGTAACTAATAGGATTGATATACGTATTAATAGTGTCCATACAAGTGTAACCAACCAAGTTACGTTTAGGTGATGTGGTACCCTGATAGCAAGCAAGCCCCATAGTTAAACAGTTGAGAGGAACAGTCGGCGTGCCTACCGAGGTACTCATTGTTGTACTAACCTGTCGTCCGAAGACCGTGTTAGGGCCCGCAGTCATTATCGTGGTGGTTATACTGCTATAACTACCTGCAAACGTAAGAGATGCACCATATAATGTACCGCTGTTTGTTCCAACTTGTGGAGACAAATCAGCAACTGCTGAGCCTAACGTCGCTGTCGCTCCCGTAAACGTTATCATGTCTGACTGTTTGGCATAGATAATCATACCACCGAGCTGATTCAATGCCTGGTCAGGCGGTGCTGCGCTTAGAGTATTAGCCATTGTAGAGACCCACACTGTCACATTATCTGTTGACATGTTGGATGCCCAGCAATAGACCACGCTATTTGTATGAACACCAAGGAAAGGCAGCGTGTAAGTCACGTTGTCACCAGCACTCACTGTATGAGTACCAACTTTTAAAGCAAACGCAGTCAACACAAGAGCCAGTAGAAAAATTAATACTAATCTCTTTTTCATTACATCCTCCTTACTATTTTTTTTCTATATAAGTGAATAAAAAACCCTGCAAAGCAGTCCTTCACAACAAATCTACCCTCCACACCCCCTTTCTACGTATTTGCTTTCAACTAACATCTCAGCGTTCAGAAGCTCACTCTGACAACGCCCCTAAAATAATAACACTTGCCCCTTTCAATGTCAACAGTCTAAAAAAAAATTACGCAAAGCATATAGCTATCATCCTTTTAAAGCCCTGTCAACACCAACCACACACATCCTGTATGCACAATCTTTAGGCATCCTGCGTCCGACCCTCTGTCCTCTGGTTCCAATCCACCTCCTTTGCGGACTTCTGCCCGTCCCGTTGTTTTTAATCACTTTATCGGTATAAATATCCAAAAACTTAAGTATATTTCAAATTAATTTAATGAAACCACCCTAATCCCTCCCTTAATTCTTTAGTTACCGTTGTAGCCTCCTCGGAATTGTGAACTATTTTAGGTGTTATAAGGATTATTAACTCTGTTTTTATTTCGCTTGCTGAATCAGTCTTGAATAAATATCCCAGCAATGGAATATCCCCTAAAAGCGGTATTTTACTTACCGAGTGTGACCTGGACTTTGATCTCATACCGCCAAGAACTACTGTGTTCCCGTCGGAAACCACTACTTTTGTATGTATTGACCGCTTCAGAATCAGCGGAGAATCTATACTTGATGTGGTGTTAGTGTCAGCCTCACTCACCTCCTGACTGACTTCAACTGTGATAAGACCCTCTGAGTTTATAGTCGGTTTTAACGTCAGGATTACTCCAGTGCTTCGGTACTGGACATTCCTTAAAACGCTGGGAGACGTTGAAGAGGTTGAGGTCAAGTCTGTGCTGGATACCTCGCTTGTTATAACAGGAACCTCATTTCCTACCTGAATCGAAGCCTCCTCGTTGTCAAGTACCATAAGGTGCGGTTTAGAGAGAATTTCAACCTTTTTGTCTTTTGCTAACATACTGATAAGCGCTTGAAGGTTTCCGGTGTCTGATGTGAATGAATAGGACAAGCCCGTGCCGCTGCTTACTCCAAGGTTGCCAAGGGTGCCCAGTGTGTAAGGGCCTATATACTTGCTCCCCAGCACATTACCCAGCATTCTGCCGGCAAGGTACCACTCAAACCCCATTGTGTTCTCATCGTCAAGGGTCAGCTCGGCAACAGTTGCCTCTATTGAAACCTGCCGCGGAGGGGTATCAAGCTCTTTAAGGAGACCCAGCAGTGTTCGGTACATAGATGGAGAGGCCATCATAAGCACTGCATTTCGTTTGTCGTCAGCGGTTATCTTAAGTCCTGGAACCTCCGGTGTCACTGCTCCCGGTGCTGTAGGCAAAAGCCCCGTTGTTGCCGTGGCCGGGGATTTTGGCAGTGCCGCAGGCACTACAAATTCACCGTCAGTCTGAGGTTTTCCGGCAGCCGCCTTTGAAGACGACGACGGCAGCCCTCCAGTGGCTGTTTTGGTTTTAGCCTGTGTTACGCCGGTTTTTAAACCATAGAGCTTTTGTATGGAATCAACCAGTTCAGAGGCCATTGAAAACCGGGGGGTATAAACATAAATCTTTTCCTCTGCTCCGGCTGATTCTGAGGTATCAAGACGACTCTTCCACTTAGTGACCAACTCCATAGTTGTATCATCAGGGGTAATGGCAAGTACGCTGTTTAAAAACTTAATCGGAATAAATGTAACTCCTGGCAACTTAGGGTCTAATGAAACCGTAACTCCTGTGCCAGCCAGAATTGACGCCATCTGGGTTACAAACTCCTCCGGTTTCCAGTAAACAAGTTTCATGAGTATGATTTTTTTCTTGTTTAAGTACGGCACGTCCAAAACATCTATGAAGTTCAGTATGTCCTTCATTGAGGCAGCTGTACCAATGAGGATAACTGCGTTGTCTTTGTGATAGTTCTTAACAACTGCGGTTGTTTTATATAGCTCGGCAATTAGTGGGACAATATCTGCGGAGTTTACATATCTAAGCGGCACCACCTGAACAATGCGGGCAGAGCTTGCAACAAGTCCGCGCCCTAACTTCACATCCGTTGGCTCTCCAACGGCGGCAGGTTTTAAAATGTACAGGCTTGGGCCCCGCGCCCCGACCAAAAGACCGTTTTGTCTAAGCTGTTCCACAACAATTTCAAGCACCGTCTCAGCAGGCATTTCCTTCGTCATTCTGATAGTGACCGGGGTTTTAAGTGCTTTTACCGCCTCATCAATGAAAAAAGTCACCTTTAAAGCATCCCCAACGGCATAGATTATAAAATCACTGAGCGGCATACCATCGACGTTTATCATTACCGGTTTTGTCTCAGTCACAAGTTTTTTGTAATCTATCGGTTCAAACGTAGCTGCCAGTTTATCGGCAGCGGTTTGTTCGTAAGCCGGGTATGGAATCTCCTCGTCCTTTCCCGCTTTTTTCTTATCGTCTAAATCCAGCACAGAGCCGGTGCCGGGAGAGCGCCGTGTTACGTTGTCTGCGGTTGTGTTGTCTTTACTTGAAGGCCCCTTGGATTCGTTTTCAGTCTTTGTGGCCTTATAAAACATAGAGCAGGACAAAAACATAAATAATATCGGTACCAAAACTAAAAAATATTTAAATTTCATTTTTTCTCCACCGTCAAAATCTTCAATCTCTTTTCCTCCGTACCATTTTTAAGCACTACTGATATGTTATCCACACCAGCCACTACAGTTCCATCACTAAGTGTGTCACCCTGCTTTACTATGTAAGTACCTCCCAGATTATCCACTAAAAACACCTGGCTCAGCTTTGCCTTTATTATTCCAACAAGAGTGTATATCTTTGTTGGTTTTTGCTGAGCCAGAGCCTCATACTTACCATCCTGAGAGAAAATATTTCTATCATTGATTCCTGCATACTGTTTATCTATCCCGTTAGAAACTAACTTAAGAAGTGATTTTTTGTCAATATATTTGTTTTTCTCACCATGTCCAGCAGTTGTTAAACTGATATCCGGTTTTTTAACCACCAACACTGGTATCAGACTAAGTAAGGCCAACAATATAACGATGTCCTTTCCATGCTTTTTAAGCTCAGGAATCTTGCGTTTGACCAGTTCCGTACCCCTTTTCGTTAGAGCTTTAATATATTCTTTTATCGTCATGTATCAAGTTATAATTTCCTGATGAAAGCTGAGGCCACAATTTTTGTTGCATACTCAGTGTCACCGGACTGGTTTATTTCAATATTTTTTATTCTGATAAGAGGTTTGTGATTTTGGACTTCTTTTAAAAATTCCATAATTTCCCTTGATTTACCCCTAAGTTTGATTATAACGGTAACCTCAGTAATGACAGGTCCCTCTGAGCCTTCAACCATCTGGAAGTTTTGCATGTTTAAGTGATTGTCCTCGGCGGTTTTGGTCATAAACTTGATAATGTCTGTCTGAACTGAGGTTTTATTGCTTTCCTTTGGGAAAACAAGCTGGGACAGCTCCTGATTTACCTCCGGGTAGTCGTTCATGTCTATTGACATGTAGCGCTTTAGGAGCTCCATCTTTGAGGCGTAAGTGACCTTATAGTCCTCAATGACAGACTTCTTTTTTCCCACATCAGTTGTCAGAGGCACTATGCCAAAACGAACAAGGGTAAGGAGTGCTACCAGAAAAAATCCTATCTTTCGCATCCTCTCCTTGCTCATACCGGCTTGTTTTATGTTCTGAGACATCTGCGTTAAAACTCCTTGCCGGATTTAAACTGCGCCTGAGGAGACGACGGCGTCTTTAGTGAGTTGTTGACCTTGTTATCGGAGTTAATTTCTGGCTGAGGAGTTGAAGGCGCATTCAATGACTTAATATCGCTATCGGGCTTAATCGAAGGTTGAGGGGTTGCCGACACTTTTAACGAGTTAATATTGTTATCTGTCTTAATCGCAGGCTGAGGTGTTGAGGGCGCTTTCAATGTGTTAACACTGTTGTCACCAACTTTTATAGAAGGCAGGGAGGCTGTAACAATGTTTTTCTGTATCATAAGGGCCTGTTCCAGTTTGTCTTTATCGGAAATTGTGATGCTAAGATTGATTTTATATGTGTTTTTGGCATCCTTCTGAGGCTCACCCACCAGCTGAACAAACTCCACGGCAGGGTTAGTGCTAAGACTTTTTATGGCCGTGGCGGGGTCAAGGGTCAGCATCATGGCACTTACGTTTCTGTTGGTTATCTGAATCTGCTGATACCTGTCACCTTGCGGAGAGGCTACGGCAAGGGCGTCCAGCACCTCAAGGGGCGGAGTAGTTTCCTTCACTTTGGCGGCAAGCGCTGTCAGCACCTTAGATGTGATGTCTTTGGACTGTACCTCGGCAAGGAGCATGACTTTCTTATTTGTCTCAGAAATCTTACTCTGTAATTCCAGAGCAGTGTTATCAAGTCTGTTAAGTGATATGTAAGTTGAAATCATGTAACACACAAATGAGTAAGCAGAAACTCTCATGACAAAATCTATGTCAAGCCCTGAGTACCAGGGTTTTGACAAAAATGGGCCAAGATTAAATGCGGCAATGTTATCAAGCACTAATGGATAGTCCTTTGGTTCAGTTTCCACAATAGGGATTGTAAGCGAAAACCCTTTACCAATATCTGATGCAGCTTTTGAGACCCGGATGAGTTTAATTTTCTCCCTTACCGCTCCAAGACCTCTGATGAATGTTTCCATATCTTTCTGGCTTACATCTCTGATAAAAACGCGTGTGCCGATGAAACCCTCCGGTCCGTGAGCTATCAGAAAGGTTTTTCCATGATTTTGCAGCACTGAAATCTCGTAGTCAGCCGACTTAAACAAGACATCCTCTGGGACTGTGTAATTGTAGGGAAATTGATCGGCTATCTGGCTTGCTATCCTGCTTTCCCACGCCCATATATCAACAAGAACATAGTTTTCGTGTTTTTCAAATACGTGAAAATAAAACGCCGGGGATGTAATCATTGGGAAAAGCTCATCCAGCTCATTTGAAATCATTCCCATCAGGTTTTTATCGCCTGTGGGAGGGTATTTACTTCTTAGGTAGAATGAAAGCTCCTTGCCGATTATGAGGACGTTTTTGCCAAAAACCTTGTTTACAAATGAAACTCTACCATTGAGAACTCTGTCAACCTTGTCTTTTCCAATTTTAAAATAATCAAATCCTTTTTCGTATATGTAGCAGGCGGTTACGGCAGCTTTTTTATCATAATCATTACGACGAAAAGTCTTTTTCACGTAGGTTTTAATACTGTCAAATATTTTATCAGCAGATTTCAAGCCTCTGGTCTCATCCTTCTTTCCAATAGTAAACCGAATGTGGTGAAAAACCAGTTGTGTCTCTTATGCTGATACCTGATTTTATATGATACAGGCTCTCACCTGACCTGACTGCAAGCGTTATTTCAAAAAACTCTGTTGGGCGTGCAGAAGCGCCTGAAAAGGAGAGCGTATCAACCCCTATTTGGTTAAGAGAGTCTACGGCCCCTGTGGTGTTAGTTTTCATCTGCTGTCTCAGAGGCTCGATAACATCTGCGCTTAACCCATAATGAGCCACTATTAGCTCAGGTTTTGCCGTGTTAACGTTAAACCCCTCGTTTCTTAGCATAGTGATAAAGGGTTTAAGTTTTTTAAAGAGCTGAATATCCACGCCCTTAACAAGGATGATCTCCTCCAGGTACTGAAGGTGAAAATTTCTGGGTTCATAACCTGCGCCTATCTTTCTGTAGTAGTCTGACTCGGCGCCATTTGTACGCACAAGGTCATCAGGGTCAGTCCAGTCATTTATGCAGTCAATTATTGAATCCGCATCTTTTCCCGGTGCAACAGTGTTTATCAGCTTTCTGAGATCAGAGGCAGAGTTTTCGGTGAGCGTGCTGCCGTTAGCTGCCAGAGAAACCATGCCGTTTGTGTCCTGTAAGCGCAGGATAATGTTTTCGTTAACCCACAAGGGGCTGCCGTTAGCTATTATCTGAGATGCTCCGAGGAGCGAATTATCAGCAAAGGCAACGCCATCCTGAGTAAGCTTTCCGGTTAAGACAGCAAACATAGCAGTATCAAAGGACGATTCGGCTAAAATCATCGCCTCTGATTTGTCCTTGAGTGCTCCAGCCGTTGCTATATGCTCTTTGACAATCCAGTTGAACCCCACCCCTACCGTTATTATTATTGACGCTATCATTATCGTCAACAAAACGGCTGAGCCGCTTTCGTTCCGCAACAATGCTAAATTTATCCTTTGCAAATCCTTCAAACCATCTGTATTATACTATATTACGTTAGGGTCTGAGTGAAAAGTTCCATTTACCCTGATATTAAAAAAAATACTTTCATTTTTATTATGTTTTGCGTAACTTATCCTGACAGCAGTCGGCAAAATTGTGACATTGGATTTCGTCTCGTATTGCTGTACCCAGCTCCAGAGCTTTGTTAATGGATCCATCGCATAACACTCCATCGCAACGTTTGTGACGTCTTCAACAATTGTGAAAGAGTTCCCGCTTTTATACGCTCCGCTTACAAAGTCTTGATTTATATCGACAATATTTTTTGTATAAACCGGCAGCTCATAGTACATAAGATTAAGGGCGTCTTTAGTGGAGTTTTTCTCTGTAACTATCCAGACGACAACCGGCAGCTCTCCAGCCATTGGAGTGTTGCTAACGTAGCTCAATAGATCCTGCCGGCACACGATGTAAGGACGCCATGTGTTCCAGCTAAGTCTTTTTTCGTCGCTTACATAGTAATAGACCACACCGCTTACGCTTTTATGCAGCCAGTAGCTTCTCGCTATTTTCCAAAAGTTAACACCCTCCTCCATTACATCCTTGTACTGTTTAAATCCCTGATTAAGGGCAGCCATTGCAAGCATCATCATGGCAGAAAATATTGCAACCGCAACCACCGCCTCAATTAGAGTGTAACCTCTTGAACCCTTAATCCACTTAAGGAATCTGACATTTTTATAATAAGAACATCTCAATAATATTTTTTTTGACATAGTTCAGCTACATTATATTCTATATTAGCGGTTCTTTTCCATTTATGGATGGTTATGGGAATAATCAAATTTAGCGTAAGAATTGATACAATTACTGAACCTCTGTATAGATTTTCTCTTAAAGCAACACGATACTATTGACCAAACAACTTCATAATGGTTTTTCCCATAAGCGGTTCGTGGATTTCTATAGCCTTGTGCTGGCAAATCTCCTGACAGCAGTAGCATCTGATACATTTTTCGTAATCAAAGATAAGCTTTTTACCGTCGTTAAAAATGGCTTGTGCCGGACATATTTTTACGCATTCGTTACACAGTTTACAAGCGCCGTCAACATTTTTAGGCCTTGTTGCAATATGCTTTCGCATAAACTTTCTGGCAACAGGGGGGCCAAAAAGCATACTGGTCTCCTTTGGAAACACAAACCCCTCCACCGTGTCCATTTCGCCCTCAATCGTATAGTCTTTGATTAGATCAAGTTTGTGTGCTGCCTTGTTTGTATAAAGCCAAAGCGGGGCAATGTTAAGCATCTCACAAATGGCCATATCAAGTGAAACGGCATCAGAGGAGCCCATCAACACGCCGAGAGTTCGCGGAGTTCCAGAGGAGCCCGGGCCATCTCCCTCCATGGCAAGTATACCGTCCATTATGTTGATTTGAGGCTTTAGGAGCGTATAAAGTGTGACAAGAAGCTCGGCAAATTTCTCCCTGTTTTCACCCACTTTCATATGCCACTGAGGTTTTTTTAAACCCACTATTGTGCCAAAGAGATTTTTCACGGCAAGAGTTAACCGCATCTGAGAGTGGGTTTTAAGTTTTGCAGCGTTTATAATCACCTCAGCCTTGACGGCATCCTCGGCTATCTCTATATTTTTAAAAGAAGACGCAGTATTAATCACAACCGACTTAGTGAAGTCTTTAAATGTGACGTCAAGCCCTTTAAGAGCGTCCATGTAGCCGCCAACTTTTAGTATCTGATTAAATATATTGGTCGGAGAGCCGGAGCTGTCCGATATTTGAACGCTTGCACCAAGATTTAGCGCATACTGGGCAATAGCCTTAACTACAAGAGGATGGGTTGTCACAGCTTTATCGGGAGTATATGCCAAAAGAAAATTCGGCTTTATTAAAACACGAGTTCCCTGCTTGATAAGCCCTGTGTTAAGGCTATCCATGATAAAGTTAATGTCTTGCTTTAATTTTTCATAATCGTAAGCAGACTTCTTAATTACTACTTTTACCATAGTGGATTATAACACAAATTCTGCCTATTTTTATGAACAGAGCCTCGTATCACTTATTTTCTAAAAGTAGAATGGCAATTAATACAACCGTCTAAGAGTTTTTTGGTCAGGGTGTGCATATTCTTGTAATCATTCTTTTGTGCAGACTCCTCCAGCAGATGAAGGTTGTGATGAAATTCCTTATCCATTTTTATAAATTTGTCGAGCTTGCCGGAGTTTTTGGGCAAACTGATTTTGCCGGTATGAGCGCTTTCATGAGTTTTTTCCATAGTCCCCTTCATAGGCTCTATTGCGTTAATAACCCCTTTATTATCTTTTAAAACAACCGCAACAACGATCTCCTGAAAAGCCTTTTGAAGTATCAACATCTCTTCAATCAAAGAATTACTCCCCTGGTCAGGGTGCTTTCCGCCCTCATGTGCATAAACAGCAAACGGGACAGCTGCCAAAAGCGCCATAGCTGCAAATTGTAATAACACGTTTCTTTTCATAAACTCCTCCTTTGGATCAAACATACCTTTTCGCAAAAATTATAATGTACTACAGAATAACAGAATGTCATTCAAATATATCCTTTATGTTAACTGTAAGCCCTTCTATGACTTTGGATGTGACCATGCCCTCAAAAGAAGCCACGCAATGTAACTTGTATTTATCACCTTCAATGGTTAAAATCTCAATCATTTGCAGCTCCGGCATGACTATCCAATACTCTGGCACTCTATATTTCTCATAAATAGCCTTTTTAACCTCGGTATCCATTTCGTAACTACCCTGAGATATTATCTCACAAACCATATCCGGTACGCCTCGTATCCAGTCCTGAAGTATATTCTGATTATTCTTTTTAACAAACAGTATATCGGGCTGAAGCCTGTTGATTCCCTCTTCAAAGATTACGTCAAGCGGAGATAAATATATCTCACCCAAATTCTTTAATTTAATATGTTGGCGTATAATAGCGTACAAGTTCCCTACTATGTCTTGATGACGTCTAAATGGACTAGGCCCCATAATTTCCTCTCCATTAATAATTTCAGTCAGGCCTAAATCTATTCCAACCGTTTGCATACGATAATGTAGTACAAAAAAAAGGATTTTGTCAATTTCTAAAAATCCAAACTTCTGGTATCATATCCTCTACACAATGACAGCAGAGCAAATCATAAGGGAGCGGATTAAGCACGATGGCTGTATAAGTTTCAGGGATTTTATGGACATTGCCCTGTATGCCCCACAATGTGGCTATTACATGAAAAACAGCACAGAGATAGGACGCGGTGGGGATTTTTTCACAGCCTCTAATCTTCACATGGCGTTTGGATGGGCGATAGCAAGGCAAATTGAAGAGATGTGGCAGATTATGAAAAACCCTGAGACCTTTTACATCATAGAATATGGAGGCGGCAGCGGTCTAATTTGCTTTGACATCTTGACAAGTTTAAAAGGCAGGGAGATTTTTAACACCATCTCCTACGTAATAGTCGAACGGAATCCGCATTTTCAACTTAAGCAAAAAGCCAGACTGACTGAGTTTTCAGATAGAATCACATGGACTGCTGTTATGAAAGATTTCCCTCAGGTTAAAGGATGCGTAATTTCAAATGAGCTGATAGATTCATTTCCTGTCCATTTAATAGAGGCAAAAGACGGCAAGATTGAAGAGGTGTATGTTGATAAGAACTTTAACGAGAAGTTTTTAACTCCTGCTGCCGGAGTGATTGATTATCTTAATGAATTTAACATATCAATTCCTCTTGATTTAGCTCATGGCTACAGAACGGAGATAAATTTAGAGACGCGGGTTTGGCTTTCTGATGTTTCTGAGTATTTAGCGGAGGGATTTATTTTAACGATAGACTATGGCTATCCGGCGTGGGAATACTATGCTTCAGAGCGTTTCTCTGGAACTCTCATGTGCTATCACAAACACAGGGCTCACGAAAACCCCTATATAAATATCGGGAGTCAGGACATCACAGCGCACGTCAACTTCACATCGCTTAAGACATGGGGAGAGGCTGCGGGTTTCAACTGTCTTGGATTTTGTCCGCAGGGAACTTTTTTAGTGTCTCTTGGTATAGATGAGTTTTTATCAAAGATTGCCGAAACTGAGGATTTTGCGTTTCAGGCTGCAAAGGTCAAACGGCTAATAACCGATGGCGGTATGGGAGTAAGTCATAAGGTGATGATTCAGTACAAAGGAGACGAGGCATTCACCCTGAGAGGTTTTTCTCTAAGGAACAGGGTTGCGTCTCTTTTAGGATAAGAAGCTCAGAGTGGCAAGGGTATTAAAACCCTGACCACTCTGACGTAATCTGCTGCTATTTAACAGCGACGTCTTTGGAGGACTCCCAAAAACCGTGGATATTGCAAAAGCTTGTGGCAATAAGAGTTCCAGATTTTTTGGTTTTCATAGAGGCAGTCACTGCATGATTTGTATAAACCGGGCCTGCGTTTGCACCCTCGGCTGATTCACCGTGAGCAGTAAATTCAAAGTTACCTATCTGGTAAGAGAATTTTCCATCCGTTGGTTTAAAAAACAACTGTATCCATCTTATGTGGTGCTCAGTAGTGTTTGGATGACCAATTTCTTTCCCGACAGACACCTTTACATCAAAGAGCTCATCGGCGCCAACCGCATCTGCACACTCTATGACAGGAACATGCTTTTCCCCCTTCCAGTCACCGCCCTGAAAAATATCACCTGTTTTAGACATATTATTCCCCCTCTTTTTTTTATTTGCTAACAAACCATCCACTCCTATTATACCATTTAAATGTTATAATATTATTAGGTAAGCAGAAGGGTTAGAAATTTCACTCGGAAAAGAGGAGGTGTTACTATGCAAGTAAAAATGTTTAACAATATTTGCAGTTCGATAAAGGAGCTGAATCAGCAGATGTCCTCCGTACATACGGTACATCAGATTCTGTTTTCGTTAAAAGACGTGTTGGGGATATCCTCGGCAGCGCTTGTGCTAAAAAACCAGCAGACTGGTTATCTTGAAATTAACAACCAATACAATCTTTCGGCCCAATACTCACAATCGTATAAACGCTCAACAGGTAAGGCGGCTATTGGCAAGATATTTCTTGCCGAAAATTTCATAGTTGTGACGAAAAACGACCCTCAGGATATTTACAATGACGTCCGCATGGAGACTGACTATGCAGTTGCCGCATTGATACGACTTGAGGCAGAGGACAGGCCTATGGGGTTCATTGCTGTTTTTTTCGAAAATGAGATGGAAATCACTAAACAGATGAGAGACTATTTGGTTGCAATTGCAAATATCTGTTCAGAGTCGATACGAAAAGAGCGTCTGCTGTCACATCTTAATGAACTCAGGCGCGTTGATCCAAAATACGGACTGCTTTACTATCACTTCTTTCACAACAAGCTTATTGAAGAATATAACAAAAGTAGAAGGACAAAGGCGTCTCTTACTATTTGCATGATGGATATGGATAACTTTAAAGAGTTGACGGCTATCTACGGTCCTGAAACAGCCGATGATCTCTATCGGGAGATGGCAGATGAGCTGAGAGCATCCCTCAGAGGGATAGATATTTTGGGGAGATACGGCACTGATGAGATAATTCTTTACATGCCTAACACGTCTTTGAGCAATGCGGAGTTAGTCATAAACAGGTTTGTAGAAAGAATAAGTTTGGCCCGTTTTACAGACAAGCGCCTGCAAACATCTCTGTCCATAGGGATTGCAGAGCTTAAGGAAAACGAGAAGCTCGAGGATCTGCTTACGCGCACTAAAGCAACCTTGTATAGTGCAAGAGTTACAGGAAAAGGTATCGTAAAGATTTCTGATTGAATGAAGATGGATAGTTTGTAACCAAATATGCTGAAAAAAAGGATTCTCGTTGTAGAAGATGAGACTATAATAGCTAAGGACATTAGGAGGAGCCTCGACCTGCTTGGCTATGAAGTCACTGCCACTGTTTCAAGCGGACAGGAGGCACTTCAGAGCGTAAACCAGAACAAACCGGACCTTGTCCTTATGGATATAATGATTCACGGTTCTCAGGATGGTATAGAAACCGCTGATGCTATAAAGCACAAATTTGATATTCCGGTTGTTTATCTTACCGCTTATGCTGATGAACAAATGCTTGAGCGCGCTAAAATTACCGAACCGTTTGGATATATACTTAAGCCTTTTGAAGAAACGGAACTCCGCACAACAATAGAAATTGCCCTCTATAAGCACAAACTTCAAAGCCGCCTCAAAGAAAGTCAACGTTGGCTCTCCACAGTTTTAATGAGCATAGGGGATGCTATCATTGCAACTGACAGAGAGGGCTGTATTGTGTTTATAAACCCTGTTGCAACACTACTAACAGGATATACTCAAGAAAAGGCACTCGGTAAACATATAAATAATGTTTTGAAGTTGGAGGGACAAAGCAGAGTAGAGAATTTTTGTGCTGTCAATATGAACTGTTTTAAGACTGACATGAAAGACATGGCAGTTGTGTCAAAGACAGGCGACAGGATTTATATTAACGGCTGTGTATCGCCAATAATAGATGAGACAGGCGCTCTTGAAGGCACCGTTGTGGCTTTTAGAGACGTTACAGAGAAAAAACTTTACGAGGAGAATCTTAATAATCAGAGAGAAAGTTTTATTTCAGTCCTCTTACATGACCTGAAAACGCCAGTGATTGCAATAAATGGCTACTCTAACAGGTATCTTGAGGGTAAAGCTAAAAGCGACAAAGAAAAAACAGATGCTCTAAGAGTTATAAGTGATGCCTCCAGAGATATTTTAAATGTAATAGAGGTAACGACCCATTCTCTTAAAAATAAGAACTCACTCATGGCTTTTAATCCAAGGGAGTTGAAGTTCAATGAGCTATTGGCGTCTGTTTTAAGCGGTTTCATCCCAGAGATGGAAAGACGCTCAATTAAGCTGACTGTTAATGATAACTCAACGCTAAAACAGCTTGAAGAGACGTCAATTTCTATTATGGGCGATTATTATCAGGTTAAGACAATGACAGAAAATCTAATCAGCAATGCCGTAAAGTATGCAAGTAATCTAATAAAAGTAAAATTGCACAGAATCGGAACCGATGTTTTTTTGTCCGTAGAGGACGATGGCAGAGGTATTGCGCAGTGTTACCATGATAAAGTATTTGAGGAATATTTCCAGGCGCCGGAAAGTTTAAAAGGCACAGGTCTTGGTCTTTACAGCGTAAAGAGAGTTGTTGAAAAACACGAAGGAACAATATCCTTGATGTCCGTTGTTGAAAAATATACGCGTTTTGAGATAAAAATTCCTTGCATCAAATAATAGGTCTTTCCTTACGTACAAAAGTCACAGTTGCCTAAAATATTTCTTGACTTTCACATCATATTGTTTTAACATATAGTCAGTTATCAAATAAATGGTAAGCGGTGGTTGTAGGAGAAAATTCAATCAGGGCTTATCGTTCCCTCAGACACTGCCGTTACCATATGCTCATAATGCAAACCCTTTAAAAAAGGAGGGGCAACATGGTTTCCAAAATCGTTATCTTAGTGGGAGAATCACCAAATAGTTGGGAGGATGCAACAACAAATCTAATCAAAGAAGCACAGACGTCGTTGCGAGGCATCACACGCATTATGGTCACCGAATTCGATGTCAAAATGAAAGACAACATGGTTGACGTCTTCAGAGTAAAGGCAGAGGTTGCTTTTAAGGTAGATAAGACTTAATACGCGTCCCACCTCAAACTGGTGCGTGTACGGATAAGGTAGCGACTGTATTAAAAAAAGTGTCCTTATCCCAAGGAGAAGTCAAAAAAGTAAGAAACAGAATAATCCGCAGATGACACAGATAAACGCAGATGAAAGAAAAACAATCTGTGCAATCTGCGGAGAAAGTTCTTTTTTTTATCCCTCATTTACAATGATTGAGCTTTATTGTGCAGGCGGGGTTTGTTCAAAATGGTTATTTGTAAACTCCTTAAACTTAATGGTAAATGCGGTGCCGTTGTCCCTGTTTAGAGAAATTTTGCCATGAAGCTGATCCTCAGAAAGGCTTACTACAAGCTGTAAGCCGAGAGATTCGGAGTTTCTGAAATCTATGCTTTCTGGTATTCCCGCTCCAGTGTCCTTTACAATCAGCTCAAAAAATCCGTCTTCGGTTTCCCGCAGTGATACTGACACTTCACCCCTTTCACCGGATGTAAATGCGTATTTCAGGGAATTAGAAATCAGCTCGTTAATAATCAGCCCGCAGGGAATCGCAGTGTCTATGCCCAGTGTCACGTCTCCAATATCCACATTAAGAGACACGCTGCCATGAATTGAGTATGAGCTGTAAAGCCCATACGTTAAACTTTTAACATAGGCGGCAAAGTCAATCCTGGCCATGTCGTTGGTTTTATAGAGTTTTTCGTGAACAAGCGCCATGGATTTGATGCGGTTTTCACTGTCTTTAAAAATTGCGACAAGTTTTTCATCGTCTATATATCTGGCTTGAAGCCGCATAAGGCTTGAGATTATCTGCATATTGTTTTTTACCCTGTGATGAACCTCACGGAGCAGTACCTCTTTTTCTCTTAGCGATGCCTTTATCAGTTCCTCTCTGTTATGCCGCTCTGTGATGTCATGAACTGTGAGCACAAATCCTGCCAGTTCTGATTTCCTTTCCCATATCCCTGAAAGTCTGCACTCAAGCAGATACGATATGTCCTCAACTTTGGTGGTAAATGGAAATGTGTAATCTGAATCTTCTGTTATCAAGGCTGCTGCTTCATCTAAAAAAGACGGCTTCAACCCTGACTTCTGAAAAAGCTCAGGGATCGGAAATCCCATTGCTCTTTCGATTTTTACTCCGAGGAGTTTTTCTGCCGCAGGGCTAAAATATCTTATGCAAAAGTCCAGATCCATTGCCACAATTCCAACATCTGACGATGAGCGCAAGATACTGTCCAGATACAGGGTCTTTTCGCTCAATCGCTTGTTGTTTTGCCTAAGGTCTTCGTTCAATTGACGGATTTGCCGCTCCTGATAGAGTGAATTGGCACAACTATTGATTGCCGCTCCAAGCTGCTCAAATTTTATAGGCTTGACTATGTACTTATCAATCCCTATATCTATGGCAGACAGGAGTAGATGGACATCGTTATGAGAGGTTGTAACAATTATCGGTGTAGATTTATTTTTTTCCTTTATGGCTTTAGACATCGCAAGGCCATCCATAACCGGCATCCGAATATCTGTGATTATTAAATCAGGCTTACTGGTCTCAAATAGAGAGAGCCCCTCCATGCCATTATGCGCCACGTGAAGAACCGTTACATTCCTCTCTAAAAAGTTGACAAGCGAGACTCGTGTGACATCATCATCCTCTACATAGAGCACGGTTAAATCATGCTTTGTCCGCTTCTTGGCAGTTTTATCAGTCATTTAAGCCTTTTAATTTGCTTGCCAACACCAACACACTTAGATTTTAACATAATTCTTAATGTTATAATAAAGCTATGTCAACAGATATTAAAATATTACAAAGAAAGAAGATTCTTGTTGTGGAGGATGTAGCGATAGTGGCGATGGACATCAGAAACAGCCTTGAGTCACTTGGCTATCATGTTACAGGGACAGTGCCTTCAGGGCATGATGCACTGAATAGCTTAGCCCAAACGAGACCAGAGCTCGTTCTTATGGACATAATGCTTAAGGGCTCTTTGGATGGGATAGAAACTGCTGATATAATAAAACAAGAATTTGACATTCCTGTATTATATCTAACTGCTTATGCTGATGAGGAGATGCTCAATCGGGCTAAGATTACCGAGCCGTTTGGCTATATACTTAAGCCGTTTCAGGAACGAGAACTAATGGCCGCAATAGAGATGGCTCTCTACAAGCACGGCATGGAAAATAAACTCAAGCAGTTAGCCCACTACGATTGTTTAACTGCTCTTCCCAACCGCACACTTTTCTTTGATCGTTTTGCACAGTCTCTCAAAGCGGCAAAACGCAGCAATCACACTATGGCTGTGCTTGTGATAGATTTAGACGATTTCAAAAGTGTAAATGATACGATGGGGCATGACAGCGGGGACAGGCTTCTGCAAGAGGCAGCAAAAAGATTAAGCGAATGCGTACGGGAATCAGACACAGTTGCACGCCTTGGGGGTGATGAGTTTGCAATGCTTCTTACAAATCTATCCACCGATGAAGATACAGATGTGGTTGCCGCTAAAATAATTTTGTCATTTGAGAGACCATTTATTATCAACAGAAGACAGTGCAAAACAGGGGCAAGTATCGGCATATCTTTATTTCCGGCAGACGGCGATACAGAGGAAAAACTTCTAAAAAAGGCTGACATCGCCATGTACATAGCTAAAGAAAACGGAAAGAATCAATATAGATTTTTTAGTGAAAATAGATGTACAACAACAATTGAATAAATTGCCTATGCAGTTAGTTCCGTTAGTAAAAAACTGGATTCCTGCCTTCGCAGGAATGACACTCACCTAAAAGGGGATTCCCCTGTAAAGGAATGACAGAAAGCGCACTCTCCTTTGTCATTCCCGCCTACGAGCGGGAATCCAGTCCTTTTAAATGTTTCTTTAACTGACATAAAACCATGTACCTGAGTTAAGTATATAAGCATATAGATTTTTTAGTGAAAATAGATGTACAACAACAATTGAATAATCATCTATCCCCAACGGTATCACCACTGACATCCAAACTTATAACAAACTCGGCGCCGCCATCAACATTATGAACCGTTAAACTGCCGCCCATGTTGGTCTCAATTATTGTTTTTGACATATAAAGCCCAATCCCTGTGCCCTCCGTTTCTTTTGTTGTGAAATAAGGCTCAAATATTTTATTTATCACATCATCGGCAATTCCGCCGCCATTGTCTTTTATTGAAATTAGAATTTTAGATTTGTCGTCATTATTGGCGATATTAATTTCTATGCGACCTTGTAACTCAGGAGTTATTTTCTTTCTTGAAACAATCGCATCCTTGGAGTTATTTGAAATATTAAGTACAACTTGTTTAAACTCACTAAGGTAGCCATCCGTATGTGACAATGTATCTATGGAGGTTTTTACAGAAACATCTATATCACTTTTACTAAAAACATTTATAAACATTGAGAGTAGTTCTTCTATGGCTGCTTTTACATCAAAAGAGACTTTTTTCTTTGATGGTTTAAAGAAGTTTCTGAAATCATCCATTGTCTTTGCCATAAAATCTATTTGCCACATTGTAGAAACTACTAAGTTTCCAATGTATTTATCATCAACTTCTCCGTACTTATAACAATCTTCTAAATCCTGTACATTTAATCCTATAGCGTTGATTGGCTGCTTCCACTGGTGGGCAATGAGACCAATCATCTCACCCATGGCAGCCATCTTAGATTGTTGAATCAGCATTTGCTCATTTAATCTTCTTTTCTGAGTTTCTTCAACTACCGCACTTTCAAGGTTGATATTTAACCTTTTCAGTTCATCTTCCATTTGTTTGCGTTGTGTAATGTCAGAGTTAGTACCCATCATTCTTAAAGGTTTTCCATCGTTAGTCCAGTCAAATACCTTTCCTTGAGCCAATATACATCTGTATGATCCGTCTTTGTGTCTGTATCTTATTTCCGAGACAAATTTGTCCGTCTCTCCGGCAAAATACTTTTCCAGTAACTGTGAGACTTTTTCTTTATCTTCAAGATACATTAAATCCATTACAGCACTTATTTTATTGTCCAGTTCATGCACTTCATATCCAAGCATTTTTTTCCAGTACGGAGACATGATTACATCACCGGTTTGAATATCCCAATCCCATGCGCCTAGTTCGCTGCCTTCTATCGCTAAGGCTAATCTCTCTTCTAAAATCCTTATTTCTTTCTCTCTTTTTTTGACTAGTTCAATTTCGATGCGGATGGCATCCTCCAGTCGTTTTCGTTCTGTAATATCCTGAATTAGAGCGATAAGGTAATCTACAGCGCCGTCTTTCTTGCGTTTACAATGAACCCACAGTGTTGTATATACGATAGAGCCGTCTTTACATATAAATCGTTTGTCCATACTATAGCCATCTTTTACGCCGGACAGGACAAGATTAAATTGCTTTACGTCTGCGTCTAAATCATCGGGATGTGTCATCTCAGCCCAGGTTAGCTTTACCAGCTCCTCTTTGGTGTAACCGAAAATGCTGCAAAGGGCGCTGTTTACCTCAAGCCATCCTTTTTCAGGCGAGGTTATTGCCTGCCCTAACGTGCTGAATTCAAAAGCAGCGCTCAGACGCTCTTCAGTTTCTGTTAATTTATCACTTAACGGCTGTGTAATCTTACGCAGCATCTTGATTGTGCCATAAATAGCAATCAATAACACTGCGATAATACCAAAGAGTAAAACAAACTTACTTCTGTTAAAAGCTGTTACAGATTCCTCGTATTCTGCCTTGATTAGTTTTAATTGAAGCTGGGTTAGCTCCTCAAGCTTAAGTGTAAGAGGGTCTATGGTTTTATAAAGAGTTGTGTATCTGTAAGCTCTAAGCGCATCCTTATCTTGTTTTGAAATAATATCGGTCAATATAACAATGTCTTTATTAACTGAGGTAATCAATTGCCCTATTTCTTCAACAAGACTAACCTCCTCAGTATACAATTGTGTGTTTTTGATTGTATCCAATATTTTTTGTGAGTTTTGTTGAGCTTTAGTGATTTTCCTTAACCCATCATTCCATGTGATATTGCCAAACTGTACTTTATGTGCCGTGTCCACTATATCAACTGCATATAAATCCGACAGATTTTTCAAATCACTCAGAGCGGAAACATGTTCTGCATAAACAAGTCTAAAATTGCCCTCTATACTTTTCATCCCAAGATAGCCAAGCGTCCCTGTGATGATAAGCAAAAGAGACATAAATGAAAGCAAAAGTAATATTTTATGTTGAATTTTCAAGTTCATTCTTTATCCATAATAACATTATAACAAACTACACTTACTATTGAAACAGCTCTTGCAATAAGAACCTTTAACACTTTATAATTAGGCAGTTGCTTAGTAAAAAGCAAGGAGGATGGAATGGATACAGTTCTTTATGACAAAGCAAATCATAAGTACGTGCTTTTGGGTTTTGCAGACTCACCGGATGAAAAAAGCGTCCCGTCAAATCAGTATATGATAGTACATAACGATACCACTGTGCTAATGGATCCCGGTGGTTTTACTCTGTTTCCTGTGCTGGTTGCGCGGGTGCTTAAATACACAAAAATGGAAAACATAAAGGCCATCCTGCTTTCCCATCAGGATCCGGATGTAAACGGCGGTCTAAGTGTGTGGGAAAAGGTAACAAGCGCTAAAATCTATATATCAAAAATATGGGTCAGGTTTATTCCACATTATGAAATTAGAAACACGAAAAATATAATAGGAATAAACGACGGCGATACCGAAATTATCATAAATGATGATTTCAAAATTACCGTAATCCCTGCTCATTTTTTGCACTCTCCGGGTCAATTTAATTATTACGACAGCGCCTCTAAGATTCTCTTTACCGGTGACATCGGAGCCTCTGTGCTGCCGTGTTCCGGCAATTCTCTTTTTATAGAGGATTTTGAAGAGTTTTTACCCTGCATAGAGCCGTTTCACACAAGATATATGTCGTGCAATAAGGCGTTAAGAAAATGGGTTAAAGATATTGAAGCTTATGACATTGATATCATAGCCCCTCAGCATGGATACCTGATGAGAGGCGAGGTTAAAGAGCAATTCATACAGTGGCTATATGACCTTAAATGCGGTGTTGACTTGATATGAAAGACGAAAATCTGAATTTTTCAACTTTGCGCTGTCAGCTCTCCAGAGACGACGGCACTGTGCTGGAAAGTCTTATACGGGAGAGTTTTCTGATTGAGGGCATAGACATTTCTATCAGGAATTTTACTCATGAGCTTACAGAAAAGGTAAAGCGTAACGATGACATTGCAGAAGATTTGAACATCCTTGTGGAACTCACCCGGATTTTATTAGGTTTCATCGCTAAATCTGTTGATTCAAATGAAAAGCTGATAATGCAAAGCCTGTTTAGGTCTCTGAGGGTTGTCGATGCGCTTGAAAAGAGTTCTGTTGACACAGAGTTACTTGAGAAATTTACACAGGTTCTGACAAAAATTGTTCTCTCCAGGGACAACGTCATAAAGTGGGAGAAACGCTCCGAGGAAATCCTAAAAGAACTGTATGGCATTTATCCGTTTGATTTTTTCTTTAATATTTTTGAAAGTAAAGATAAGGTGCTTGACGCCTATATGTTTCTGATGAACGAACCTGATGAAAAGCAGCTGGCTGACCTCAAAAGCGAAATTCACGACGAGGTTAAGAAGTGTTTTGAAATATCGGATATTTTAGACACAATACCTATGGAGTTTATCCCTGTTCCAATATTTATCGGTAAGGGCAAAACAGAGTTTAAAGAACATATTATGATTCACTCTCACGAATACCTGACAGAGACGCCGGGTATTGGCGGAATACTTGGAATGGGGGTTTTTCATCAGGATGAGATGAACAAAAGGGATATGGACATTATAGACTCATTGGTTTCAATAATGACTATGGTGACAGGCTCTGCGCGGGCGCTCTCGAAGGCAATAAACGAGCTTGAGTTTTTTGCCGGACACGACCCCCTGACAGGACTATACAACAGGCGAATGTTTGAACATTTTCTGGACTATGAGATAGCGCGTGTTAAGCGAAAAAACTATACGTTTTCCCTTATGATGCAAGACCTTGACGATTTTAAATACGTAAACGACAACTACGGGCATCCGTTTGGCGACTTATTTTTAAAAGAGGTGGCAAACACGCTTCAGGAGCACCTGCGCGACGGCGATGTTGTGGCAAGGCTTGGCGGTGATGAGTTTGCAGTCATTCTCAGTGAGACCGATATATCAAAGGGTAAGGCAGTGGCTGAGAAGTTAAGACAGGCGTTTGAACACAAAAAGATAGAAACTCCGGACAAAAAAATCATTCCGATAAAGGCCTCAATCGGGCTTGTTGAGTTCCCCACCCACGGCAGCACAGCCGAGGAGCTGATGGTTGTAGTTGACGCCGCTCTTTATAACGCTAAAGAGCTTGGCAAAAATAAGGTCTTCGTTCCCACAGATACCGAGATTAAACAATCTCTCAGAGAACAGACCGAGAAATTTAATCTCCTTCAGGACGCTATTGAGGACGACAGATTTGTCCCTTATTATCAGCCTATTTTTGATGTTGCCACAAACAAGATAGCCGCCTTTGAAGTCCTTGCAAGACTTATTGATAAAGATGGTAATGTAATCCCAGCGTATAAGTTCATTGATATGGCAGAGAGAATCGGCAAGATTTTTGATATAGACAGAATGGTTATACGTAAGGCTTTCAGAAATAAAAAACTCAAGAACAATCACAACTACCTATTTGTTAATATTTCAGGTAAGGAATTAAAAGACAGGACATTTCTTGAATTTGTAATAGAAGAGGCAAAGAGAGCGGAGTTAGACTCATCTGAGATTGTAATTGAAATAACGGAAAGGGAGGCAGCCGGAGATTTGACAAAGATACAGGAATTTCTGCAAATTGTTATTTCAAATGGTTTTAAACTTGCGATAGATGATTTTGGAAGCGGCTACTCCTCGTTTTACTATTTAAAGTACCTGCCTGCAAATTTCCTTAAGATAGACGGCGAGTTTATCAAAGAGCTGGCAACAGAGGACCCTCGGGATTATGCCTTTGTAGAAAGTATTCAAACGCTATGTAAAAAACTAAACATACTGACTGTGGCTGAGTTTGTTGAAAGCAGCCGCATTTTAGAAATAGTAGCAGAAATAGGTATAACTTATGGTCAGGGATTTCATATAGGTATGCCGCATAGTGATTTTGTTTGAATCTGTTTTGTGTGTGATAGCTCCGAAATATGATACTAAACCTGTATTATAATAATAAAAATGCTGTAAGGGGTTTTATTTGCAAAAACAACAAAATATAGCATTTCAGGATGCTTTGGAAATCGTTGAATCATTGTCTGAATATCAACAAGAAGAGCTTATTGATATTATTCGTAACCGATTGTTAGAGCACATGCGGGACTTATTGTCTGAGAGTATTTCTGAAGCAAAGAAAGATTATTTGAATGGAAAAGTAAAAAAAGGCTCTGTTGATGACTTAATGAAATGCTTATTACATTCGGACACAAACGACAATGAACATTATCACTGTAGGGGCGTACCCCTGTGTACGCCCAAATAATGGCAGAAATAAATAAAACTTGGGCAGGCACAGTGGCCTGCACCTACAAAAAGATTTGATTTCCGCCAAAGTTAACAATGACAAGGCATTTCAGGTGAAAAGGATATCTTGTTAATAGAAATAGGGTCTCATGATGAGGTATATTAACCCTCCCTTGCCCTCTCTCATAATGGCACTATATGGGGAGATTGATTATGACGGGCGGGTGCAGAGGGTGGCATCGGCGCTTGGTGAACTTTTTGATGTTACAGTGTATTCTATAGATTCGGGGCGGGGGTATAAAAGTGACGCATTTCGGTCTGAGGTTGTAGAGCTGCCTCCATTTAGGAGCGGGTTTAAGGCTCTAAGGTTTTTTTATTTCTGGGTGGTTTTTGTTTTGTATGCTGCAAGGGTACGCCCTGCGATAATCTATGCTAATGATTCTAACGTTACGATTCCTTGTTTTATATCAAGCGTTATTACGCGGAGCAAGTTTGTTTATGATGCGCATGAGTTGTTTATTCCCGATGCCGGGTCTGAGTTTTCGCTGAGGGCGCAGTTTTATTATCGGCTTGAATGGCTGGTTATAAAAAGAGCAAAACTTGTTATAGCGGCAAATGCTGAAAGAGCTGAGATTATGAGAGCGCACTATAATCTAAAAGCGCCTCCGCTTGTTATACCTAACATACCTCCACAGCCGTCCTCCAAAATAAATAAGGACGAATTGTTAAAACAATATCCGATTTTAAAAAGAGACAATCCTGACAGAATACGTCTTGTCTATCAAGGTGATATTAATTATGACAGAGGACTTAAGGTTTTGTATGAAGCGATGAAACACCTTGATGACAAATTTGAACTTCTTTTCGTTGGCGGCGGGATTTCACTTGAGGTGATGAGAGCACAAGCAGCTCTTGATGGTCTTGATGACAAAGTTCTTTTTTCGGGACGGGTTCCCAGAGACTATCTGTTTGATGTTCTACAGAGCTGTGACATAGGAGTTGTTATATACATCTCATCAAGCAAGGTGTTTCTGTACTGTGCTCCGAATAAGATATATGAATACATACAGGCAGGGCTTCCTGTGTTGGCAACGTGTCAGCCTCCTCTAAAAACACTGGTTGACACATTTAACGTAGGACGATTGGTTGGATGTAAAGACAACGCCGTTACCCTCAGTGCTGAGGAGTTTGCTCTTGAAATCAAAGAGTTTCCACCCCATTATGAAAAATATAAGAGCAGCCTTGACAGGTTTCTTGCGGCTAACCGTTGGGAGGATGTAAGGGTGAGACTGCTCAGTGCATTTAGGGAACTGTAGATAGTTAATGGAATTGCCTCCCTCTTATAAGACAAGAATTTTCATTTGAAAGTTTGTTATAATTAAGACAGAACTATTTAGAAAGGTGGTGGCAGTTTTTGAAAAAAGCGTATAAAGGTATAGTCGAATCTGATATAATTCGCCTCGATAAGAAAACAACTCTTCCCTTTGGAACTCATGCCGTTATAACACTAAAAACTGTTATTAAAAAAGAAGAACAACACAAAATAAAAGAAAGGCAGTTAGAGCTTCTTAATAAAGGTTTTGATTTAGGGGAAAAACTTTATTCAAGCCGTGAAGACCTATATGACCGATAGATTGATTGACACAAATATTCTTGTTTATGCTTATGATATTTCTGAAGGTGAAAAACACGCGGCTTCAAAAGCTATTTTAAAGCAGATTTGGGAGGAGGGTGGAGGAGTTGTTTGTTTGCAAAACCTTATGGAATTCTTCTTTGTTATAACTCGGAAAGTTAAGAATCCAATCGGTGTAATCAAGGCAAAAACAATTATCAAAGATTTTCTTCAATCAGAGAATTGGGAGGTTATTGATAGAGACGAGGAATCATTTCTAAAAGCTATTGATCTCGTTTCTCAATATAACATTCATTTCTGGGATGCAACAATTACAACATATATGATTGATAATGATATAAGTGAAATTATTACAGAAAATAAAAGAGATTTCGAAAAAATCCCAGATATAAATGTTATCGTTCCTTTTTAACACACCATGTGTGGAATAGCTGGATTTTATGGGGATTTTGACCGTGTGCTTTTAGATGGTATGTCAAGGGCAATTGCTCATCGGGGGCCGGATGGCTCAGGTGATTACTTCAGTAAACGCCACGGAGTTGGACTTACTCACAGAAGACTTTCCATCATAGACCTCTCAAAGCTTGGCAGACAACCGATGTTTGATTCCTCACACAGTGCCGTTATCACATATAACGGTGAACTCTATAACTACAGAGAGCTGCAACAGGAGCTTTTGCAAGCTGGAGTTACTTTTAAGAGCGCCTCTGATACTGAGGTAGTCCTGAACATGTATATGCGCTATGGCACTGATATGCTAAAGCGATTAAACGGGATATTTGCTTTTGCCATTTGGGATATTAAAAAACATATGCTTTTTCTATCGCGAGACCATCTTGGCGTTAAACCCCTCTACTATTCGTCTGCAGCGAAGGGGTTTTTGTTTGCAAGTGAACTAAAGGCGCTCTTACACTATGATGGTTTGGATAAAACCCTGGATTACGATGGAATTCACAATTATCTTTCTTTTCTGTGGTCACCCTCACCAACTACGATGTTAAAGAGTGTCAGCAAACTTGCTGCCGGTCACGCTATGGTTGTAAAAGATGGCAGGATAGATGCCCTGTGGCAATTCTATCAGCTTCCATACGATTCATCTAACGAGAAACTCTCCGTCTCTGATGCCGCAGAGAGAGTTCATGACTCAATTGAAACAGCAGTTAAACGACAGATGGTCTCGGACGTTGAAGTGGGGGCGTTTCTTTCAGGCGGACTTGATTCAAGTGCCGTGGTTTCGTTTGCCAAAAAGCACACCGACAAACTAAAATGTTTTACGATTGGCTTTAACGATGCCTCAATGCGGGATGAGGGTTTTTCAGATGATCTCCCTTATGCTAAAAAAGCAGCAGCTCATCTCGGCGTGGAGCTTCACACAGTGCAAGCAACCCCAGAGATGGCACATAAGCTGACCAAAATGATATATCACCTTGATGAGCCGCAGGCTGACATGGCAGCCCTCAATGTGTTGGCAATTGCCGAGCTTGCACGAGAAAACGGTATTAAGGTGCTGCTTTCAGGCGCAGGCGGCGATGATATCTTTACAGGTTACAGCAGACACTTTGCCCTGCTACTGGACACGTTTGCTTTCAACATGCCAAAGCAAGTCAGAACGTTAGCTGAGAGATTTTCGGAGGCAGTTCCAAACTCAACAACGATAGGCAGACGGATTTCAAGGTTTTTGAGATTTTTTGGCAAAGACATGAATGAGCGAATAGCCGGATATTTTTCGTGGCCTGAAACTAAGCAGCAATTTAAACTCTACAGCCCTGACATGACAGAAGCTCTTAGTGACACAAGCAGGTTAAATCCCCTTTTGGATGCACTTACCAAATTACCGGATACGCTTGATCCAATAAACAAAATGCTCTTTCTGGACTCTAAATATTTTCTAACAGACCACAATCTTAACTACACGGATAAGATGGCGATGGCAGCAGGCGTTGAGGTGCGGGTGCCGCTCATTGATATTGACGTTGTCTCAGCTGGATTCAGCATTCCGGTAAAATATAAACAAAACGGCAGGACAGGAAAGTGGATTTTTAAGAAAGCTATGGAACGGCACCTGCCAAAAGAGATAATTTACCGCCCTAAGACCGGTTTTGGCGTGCCGCTTAGAAGATGGCTTAAGCTGGAGCTCAGGCCGCTTGTTGACGATGTGCTTAGCGCTGAGTCAATAAAAAACAGGGGGATTTTTAACCCTAAAGAGGTACAACTTCTGATTTCTCTGGACAGGTCAAATAAACTTGACGGGGCATACACCATTTTTTCCCTGCTGTGTATAGAGCTATGGTGTAGAACGTTTGTTGATACTAATACTTCTCAAACTTGACGTCTTCGGTGTTAATTGTAAACTTATAACTGCCTAAGGTTGCGGTGATGCGGTTAGGGTACCATATCCCGCTAAGCCATTTTACGTCTCCGTAGGCAATGTGCAGGGTGCTGCCTTGTGATAGGAATATAAACTGTTCAATTGGCATCAAGGATTCCCTGTCTAAGACCATCTGCTGGCGTGGTTGCTTGATTTTAAGATATTTGCTGTCCGTTGTGACATTATTTACGTTATTCATCCACCAGAAGATACCGTTTTTAATACATAATGAGATGAGCTGCTCCTCCTCCGGTTTTAACTTTGGCCTGCTGTAAAACACTCCATTGCGCTCACGGAATTCGCCAACCGGTATTCCAAGCGCAAAGAGTTTGACTTCATACTCATTTGGAGAGAGTTTCATTGACGCCATCCCAGACATATACACATCTTTTGCTTGCATTGAAATATCGGCAGTGCCTTTAATCTCACGGATTGCTTTCAGTCGGCTGATAAACTCATCAAAAGTGATTTTCTCATAATGCTCTGTAACCGGAGTGTATTGAGCGCAGGAAAACAACACGAAGGCAGCTATAACACAAATAAGCAGTTTAATAATTGATAGCGGCTTCAATTGCCTCCTCTATGTTTTTAACCCCTGTGATTTTAATGTCTGGTTTAAACGTGAGGCGCTGCAAGGTGGAATCAGGAATAATAGCCTCCTTAAATCCAATCTTTGTGCCCTCTTTAATTCTACTCTCTGCCTGAGACACTCCGCGTATCTCACCCGAAAGCCCCACCTCGCCAAAGACAAAAAGAGTATCCCTCACCGGTTTTTCCTTAAATGAAGAGACAATTGCCGTGATAATACCCAAATCAAATGCCGGTTCGTTTATTTTTAGCCCGCCGACAACATTCAAAAACACATCCATCCCGCCCAGATGCACCCCGCCCACCTTTTCAAGTACGGCAATCAATAGGTTAACCCTGTTGGTTTCTACCCCTATGGCGGTTCTTCTTGGCATTGCAGTGTTAGAGTGTGATACCAGCGCCTGAAGCTCTACCATAATCGGGCGGGTTCCCTCTATCGTTGAAACAACTGCGGTGCCGGAGGCTCCCTCTGGTCGCTCTGATAGAAACAGCTCGGATGGATTTATTATCTCAACCAGTCCCATATCGCGCATCTCAAACACCCCGATTTCATTTGTTGAACCAAAACGGTTTTTCACTGCCCGTAGGATTCTATACGGATTACCCCTGTCTCCTTCAAAATACAAGACAGTATCCACAATGTGCTCAAGAGTGCGAGGACCTGCTATAGCTCCGTCTTTAGTGACATGTCCGATTAGAAAAATCGTGGTCATAGAACTCTTTGCTAAAAACATGAGCTTAAGCGCACACTCTCTCACTTGTGTGACAGAGCCCGGAGCCGATGGCGCATCCTGAGTAAACATAGTTTGAATTGAATCAATGATTACAACGGCAGGCTTTAACGACTTTATCTGCTCAGTAATATTTTCAAGACAGGTTTCCGACAATACGTTTATTTCGGGATTGTCCACATTCAGTCTGCCTGCGCGGATTTTTATCTGCTTTAAGGACTCCTCGCCGGAGACGTAGAGGGAGATGTTTTTTAGATTGGTATTGGTTTTATATAGTGAGGCAAGCATCTGAAGCACAATGGTTGATTTGCCGATTCCGGGGTCACCGCCAATTAAAATCAGTGACCCTGCTACAATTCCTCCACCAAGCACACGGTTAAGCTCCTCAATTCCGGTAGAGAGCCTGTCTTCGGCATTAATTGGTATTTCACTAAGAGGCATAGCTTGAGATGATGATGAAGGGCGTGACATTCCTTTTTTAACCTGAACCTCTTGCTCTTCTATAAAACTGTTCCAAGCTCCGCAGTCCGGGCACTTTCCAACCCACTTGGGTGAGCTAAACCCGCACGATTGACACTGAAATATGGTTTTTATTTTAGACATTTAAGTTAAGATTATTTGACAACAATACAATTATACAATATAAAGATGTATTTTTTGGTTCCTTTTCATTTGGAATGGGTAAAAAAAGAATAAGCCCCAGTTGCTTTTCAAAGAATCCTAAGTGTCTAAGTGTTCAAAAAACATCTTAACCACCGCAAACGGTCGCTGTCCCTAAGTAGAGACCCCATCATTGTTCTTGACAATAACTGGTTCAGCCGGTAAGATATGAGATATGAACAGGCGGAAATTACTTAAAGAAATCATTGGTAATTCTAAGAATATAAGATTCTCATATATGGTAAATCTTGTTGGAGGTTTCGGTTTTGTGCTATCAAGAACTGAAGGCAGCCACCACATATTCGTCTGTCCTGATATTCCTGAACTTCTGAACCTTCAAAATGTCAAAGGCCAGGCAAAACCGTATCAAATACGCCAGTTCCTGAAACTGGAGGATGAGTAATGCGTGATTATCATATAAATATTTTCTATTCGGAGAATGACAACGGATATATCGCCGATATTCCCGACCTTGAGGCATGTTCCGCATTTGGCGAGACACCTGATGAGGCATTGCATGAAGTTCAACAGGCCAAAAAACTATGGATTGAGGCTGCACAGGCAGCGGGAAAGCCTATCCCATCGCCAGAATATAAGCCGGTTATCTATCAAGCGGCGTCAGCTTGAACATGAAAGATACGGATAATAGGTCAGTGCTCACTAAGGTGATGTGGCAGACAGCGCAGGTATTTCCTATTTTGAACGTGCGTGTCATATTGACGCAAGTCACAGCGTTATCATTATGTCATTGCAAGACCTGACTCCATCCTTGCTTGATAGCACATGAAAACTAGACAGAAGAATCCTTTTTGTCTAGTTTGCCATGTACCCACTGTCAATAATTGGGATGTGTCCCTATTATTGCTATTATTGATAATTGTAACATCTGACTGTATATCGTGTTATAATGTCCCATACCCTGTCCCTCCCGTCTTTGCTTGGTCTTCTCAAACCTATTTTAACAGCTTTGACGGCGGGCAGGGTATTCTTTTGTTTTTTTACCGGACGGGAGTGATTTCACACAAAATACTTGACTTTACCTGTACTCGTTGTGGTATATTTCAGTAAATTATGGCGGAACAGGGAACTTGGTATAGTAATAAATAATAAAAATCATCAAGAATGGAAATAGCTCTATAGGCAGTATGCCATTTAATGAAGCGTTAAAAATAAAAATTAGAAAGAAAGCTCACTTAGCCTGCTGTCTATGCAAGTCAATGGGTGTTGAAGTTCACCATATTATTCCTCAAGAGGAAGGTGGTGCTGACACCGAAGACAATGCTGCACCGCTTTGCCCCTCTTGTCACGAAACCTATGGTGCTAACTCGCAAAAGCGCAAGTTCATTCGAGAAGCACGTGATTTATGGTATGAGATTTGTGAGAAGCGCTTTGCTGCCGATCCTCATCGCCTTGATGACATGCAAAGGCTACTTGAAAATATCGAGTCTCATGTCCAGAGTTCAAACTATCCATTGTTGCCCTTTGCGCTATTCTATACGCTTCGCCATACAACTACCCCTGCCACCATTGAACGTACTTTCCAGAACGTACAAGGTTACAAGTCTCTGAAATCTGATATCCTAAAGCTTGTTGGAACAGTGCAGCTTGGCGGTCATGGCTTCTATAATCCAATTGAATTAAGCCCAAATGAATCTCACTGCAAATTAGATAAAAAAGCCATTGCTTCCCTGATCGAGAATCATTCTGGTTTTGGAGAGTCTGTTATTAAAGGTCCAATGGAGACAACTATTGAATTCTTTTTCACAAATGCGAAATCAGAGCCTGACAAACCTTCGCTGGTTCTTGAAAAAGCCTTTGAGGATAAGCCACGAAATGTCGGTAGCCTTGAACTATTCGATGATGTGATTTTTCAGGACGTCTTTGCAACGGGGTGGGAGGTAACAAACCCTTCGAAACGGGCATGGAGTATTAACCATTTGCAGGGTGCGAAAGTCTGCTTACAGATGAAGTTCATGTCATTTGACGATATTAATCTTCGGCGATCACCTCGATTTCATAACCTTCATATGTATTTTGGCAAGAGCACTCCTCATATTCTATTTCTCAAGGCAGCGCAATTCATACATCTCAATGTTATGGAGGACCCTCATCCAGTGGCTAAATGGAATTTTTCCAATATTGGCATGACAGCAAGGGAGATGCTAATGAGATATGAGTTCCAGATTGATGATGAACTGTTTTTTAATCAACTGAGTCAAATTGTCTGAGCGTGAATTAGGAATACAGAACAACGCCATTATATTGAATTCAGGGACACATCCCATTAACTTGATATGGGACAGGACATATGAGCGGAGATATAGACACATAAGGGGTCACCGCAGGAAATTAGACAAAACGATAAATGCTAAAAAAATCTTACATTAAGTGTAAAATATTTATAGTGTGTTTTTACGTTAACTTGTCTGCTTTGTCTTTCGATGCCACAAAAGCGCGTAACACGCTGTTCATATAGGTTTGGTATCCCCTGCCCTTGTTGCGGAACCAGTCAAGTACATCGGCATCCACACGGATGTTGATATGCTTCTTTCTGGGTGGCAAACCTACAAATGCTTGCGTCCAGTCTAATTCCTCATGCACGTCGTCGGGATCGGCGGCGATGCTGGCCTCCAGCTCCTCCTCCGTCATGGCATCAACCCTCTCCCAATCGGTGCGGTCCTCGCCGCGCTCGCACATAGCGGCAAGCTCTTCAGCCGTATAGCGCACGATATTTTCTTTTTTCTTCTTCATCTGCGGGGTTTGGGGTTCATTCCCCAACCCTCCTCATGGTAATAATGCGAACAGCGTCATCACGTAGCGTCCATACAACGGCAACAAATTGACCGTCTATTTCTCCCTATGCTAACCCATCTCTCCTCTTCCCCTCTTGGCGACGGAACAGTGTGCAAATGCCTGCCGTCAAATAAATACCGTGCTTTCAGAAAATCAAGGTTACGCTCTTTCAAAACCTTAAGCCGCTTTTCCTCAGACCACTCAAATACCATGCTTTATTGTAGCCACATTTGTGTATATTGTCAAGAAAAGGATTAGCGGCCAGCGGGAGCGGGTTGGCAAGCAAGTCGTCAGGGATTTCAATGAAAAGGCGAATAATTATTCGCCCCTACGAAGATTGAGGACACTTTTGCTTTAAAAAATTTTCTTATCTCGAAAATTGTTTTAGACATTTAAAATTGCCATCCCGCCTCCGGGATAAATTGCCAAAGTATCTATTGCATTTGTTACAAAGGATTTTGCAAGCCGGGCGCTTTCTATCGCAGTAATTCCCTTTGCAAGATTTGCCGCAATTGCAGCCGAATACAGACACCCGGTGCCGTGATATGTGCCAAGCTTTAGAGGAGCTTCCATCCTTATAAATTCAGCTCCGTAATAAAAAGTATCCGTAGCACTTGCAAGACCCTGTCCGCCTGTTATAATAACGTTCTTGACTCCAAACTCTCTTAACAGCCCTGAAGCGGTTTCTATATCCTCTGTTGTTTTTATTTCAATACCGGTATATAGAGCGGCCTCGCTGATGTTTGGTGTAAAGCACGTACAAAGCGGAAGAAGTGTTTGTTTAACTGCTTCAAAAACTCCGGCTTCTGTCAGAGTTTTGCCTGAGGTGGATACCGTTACCGGATCAATAACGAGATTTTTAAGGTTATATTTTCTAATGTAGCGGCTAAGAATTTCAACAATGTCAACGGTTGATAAAAGTCCGGTTTTAACGGCATCGGGAGTTATATCGGTTAACAGCACAGAGAGCTGCTTTTCAAAAATATGCGGCTCAACGGCATAGACATCGCTAACCCCCACCGTGTTTTGGGCAGTTATTGAAGACACTACCGAAAGCGCATAAACCCCGTGAGCATGAAACGCTTTAATGTCCGCCTGAAGGCCTGCCCCGCCTGTGGGGTCAAAGCCTGCAACGGTTAACGCGGTGGTCATCCGGATTTTTTGCCGTCAGGGTGAAGTGCCCGCTCAACAGTTCTGATAGCACAAAAATCGGCGCACATGCTGCAAACGTCGGATTGTGCGGGAGGCAGGTGCGCTCTCATCGCTCTGACCTTATCCGGGTTAAACGACATGGAAATCTGCCCTTCCCAGTCAAGATTTTTTCTGTAGCGCGCCATCTTTTTATCCCTCTCTATCGCTGAGGGAAGTCCCTTCGCTATGTCAGCGGCGTGTGCCGCTATTTTTGAAGCTACAACGCCCTCTATAACGTCGTCAAGGTCAGGAAGCCGAACGTGTTCTGAGGGAGTTACGTAACAGAGGAAATCAGCGCCGGCGGCCCCCGCTATAGCCCCTCCTATGGCCGATGTTATATGGTCATAGCCCATTCCCACGTCAGTAACAAGCGGCCCCAGCACATAAAACGGAGCGCCGCTACAGAGCGACTTCTGGAGCTTTATGTTCATCTCTACTTGATTAAGCGGCACATGCCCGGGGCCCTCAATTATTACCTGCACGCCGTGCTCAAGAGCGATTTTCTGAAGTTTTCCAAGTGTGATAAGTTCCTCCACTTGCGCTCTGTCTGTAGCATCGGCAAGGCAGCCGGGCCTGAGCCCATCACCTAAGCTAAGGGTCATGTCATATTTTTTTGAAATCTCAAGCAACCTGTCATACTGCTCATAGAGCGGGTTTTCACGGTCATTTAGTATCATCCACTCAAGCAGTATAGAGCCTCCGCGGCTTACAATATCAAGGATTCTGCCCTGAGCCTTCAGTTGCTCAATCGTGCCTCTGGTTAGTCCGGCATGAACCGTTACAAAATCCACGCCCTCTTTTGCATGCACCTCTATGATGTCAAACAAGTCATCGGCTGTCATCTTTATAATGTTTCCGTATTTTTCAACTGCCATGACGGCAGCCTCATATATGGGCACGGTGCCGATTGGAACGGGGGATTTTTCAGTCATCATACGTCTTAGGTCTCTGATAGGCCCACCAGTGGATAAATCCATGACGGCATCTGAGCCGTACTTAACCAGAGCTTCAAGTTTAAGCATCTCCCCATCCACCGACACGTGGTCTTTGGATGTGCCGATGTTAGCGTTTATCTTTGTGGTAAGCCCTCTGCCAATGCCTGTGGGTTTAATTTTATGCAGAATGTTTTTTGTGATAACTGTGAAACCTGCCGCAATGTCTTCCGATATTTTCTCAGCAGACACTGACTCAATTTGCGCCACAGCCTTTACATCATCCGTAATTATGCCCTTTTTTGCCGACTCTATAGTTGTCATTTCAGTAACTCCAGGTATTTTTTAGTTTCGCCAAACACGTCAGTTGACGACAGGATTCCGGAAATCACGGCTACGCCATCAGCCCCGGACTCTAAGACCTCACTTATATTGTTAGTCTTGATGCCGCCTATGGCAAACACCGGTATCTTAACTTTCTTTTTAACTTTTGTGATTGTCAGCGCTCCTATAGGAGGGCCAAACTGAAGCTTGGACGATGTTTCGTAAATTGGCCCAAGCGTTATAAAATCAGCGCCCTTGCTTTGTGCTGACACAGCCTCCTCAAGTGAATGTGTGGATTGCGCTATGATAAGCCTCTCTCCGGCTATCTTTCTTGCCGCTAAAATGGGAATACTGTTGTGTGTTAGGTGCACTCCGTCAGCCTCAATTGCAAGTGCCACATCCACCCTGTCATTTATAAAGAGTTTGGCATTGTACTTTTTGGTCAATATTCTCAACTTTTCAGCCAGCACCATTATTTCTTTGATGTTTAAATCCTTCTCCCGGAGCTGAATAGCTCCTACTCCTGCCATAAGTGCCTCCTCAAGCACATCACAACAGGGCTTGTTAATGAGCGAACGGTCACTTATAAGATAGAGTTTAAAATCTATACTTGCCATGTTTTTTCCCTCCAGTTTTACTACAGCATTCCTTCAATGGGGCTGCTTGCAGATGCGTAGAGTTTCCGAGGTATTCGTCCGGACTTGTACGCATAGCGTCCGGCAATTACGGCGTGTTTCATCGCCTCAGCCATCATAATTGGATCCTTTGCTCCGGCAATAGCCGTGTTAATAAGCACGGCATCACAGCCCAGTTCCATCGCCTCTGCCGCATCCGAGGCCGTACCCACACCGGCATCTACCACAATGGGCAGGTTTTTTATAAGCTCAAGGATTATCTTGATATTATAGGGATTTCTGATACCAAGCCCTGAGCCAATTGGAGCGCCAAGAGGCATAACGGCAGCAGCTCCAGCGTCAACAAGCCTTTGTGCCGTTATAGGATCATCGCTTGTGTAAGGGAGCACGATAAAACCCTCTTTAGCTAAAATCTCAGTAGCCTTAAGCAGTCCGCAAACGTCAGGAAACAGAGTTTTTTCATCCCCAATAACCTCAAGTTTAACCATATCGGAGACCCCTGCCTCACGCCCAAGACGCGCATATCTAAGGGCATCCTCCACATTATAGCACCCTGCGGTATTAGGCAGGATTTTGTACTTTTTGGGGTCAATGTAGTCAAGCAAGTTTGGGGATTTTCTGTCAGTAATGTTAACCCTTCGCACAGCCACAGTTACAATGTCGGCCCCTGAGGCCTCAATAGCCCGTGCCGTCTCCTCAAAATCCTTATACTTACCGGTTCCGACCCAAAGCCGGGATTTTATTTCTATTGAAGCCACAATAAGTTTATCGTCCATGCGTTCTCCTTTTTTATTGTATAGTTTTTGCAGCACTCTTAACTATCCGCCCCCCACGAAATTGACAATCTCGACAGTGTCGCCGTCCTGAATTTGAGTCATCTGGTAGTCGGCTTTCTTAATCACTTTCAGATTTAGCTCAACTGCGACCCTCTCCGTTTGAATATCCAACTCATCAAGGAGCCCTTTAACCGTGTTGGCCCCCTTTACGGTGTAATCTTCTGCGTTTAGTTTAATTATCATAGTTAATATCTTGCTTACTAGTCGTTATAAACAAAAAACCGCATTCCCAACACATGGAAGGAACACGGCTTATTTAACGAAAAAAGCCCTTTTCCCTCCGCCGGCATAATCCGTATCAGGTTCAAGGGGTCACCTTTTAATAAGGTTTCTCAGGCTCAAAACCAATTCTGTGTTTTAAGCCTCCCCCAAGGGTACTGCTTAATTTGATGTTATTACAAATTAATGGAAATAGTCAAGAGTTTTAGGGGTTGGTTAGAGAGCTTCATAGCGGAACTCTTGACAACACTATAGTTTTTTCAAAAAACATTTTGATTAAAGGCTGCTAATAAATAAAAAAACGCCAGAGTTGAAATTATATGCCTAACTTAGCTTTTAAGTCCTGATGGCTGAACCATCGTCTGTTTTTTAATTTTGTTTCAACACCTGAATAATAATCGTCTCTGTCCTGCTATATTATAATTAAATCTCCTCTGTTTTTGATACTTTCATTTAAGTAGCGTCATAACACCGTTTGCTTTTTTTTATTTTTAAATAGTTAAATAGATGGGCAATGTGTGAATTTAATAACAATAAGACACGTATATGCCGGTAGGCAGGGTGGCGATAGCCGGTCTTAGGGGAGGCTCAGGGAAAACCACGCTGTCGTTAGGGCTTTTAAGGCTTTGGCGTGACATCCGCAATGTTGTGCCATTTAAAAAGGGGCCTGACTATATCGACGCCGGATGGCTCTCTCAAGCTGCCAACTCACAGTGCTACAATCTTGATACATTTATCATTCCTGAAGACAAGATTCTTCAATCCATATCAAAAAACTCCAAAGACGCCGATTTTGTTTTGATAGAGGGTAACAGAGGTCTCTTTGACGGCCTTGACTCTAAGGGTACTTTCAGCACTGCCTCACTCGCCGTGCTTACCGACACGCCGGTTATCCTTGTTGTTGACTGCTTAAAGGCGACAACAACTGTCGGCGTGATAGTTAAAGGGGTTGTCAACTTTGACTCAAGAGTTAAAATAAAAGGTGTCGTGCTTAACAGTGTCTCTAATCAGCGCCACGAGTCGGTTATAAGAGAGGCTGTGGAGACATACTCAGGCGTACCGGTTGTGGGGGCGCTTAAAAAAACACCCACTCCGCTTCTACCTGAAAGACACATGGGGCTTGTAACTGCCGATGAGCACATGCAGGTTGAAAGAGCGCTAACTGAAATCAGCACACTTGTCAAAGACTCCGTAGATATTGAAAAAGTATGGGAAATAGGGATGGGAGCAGGCATTCTCAATTTTCCAGATCTCTCAGAGACAGTGTATGAAAACAGGGAAAAGGTAAAAATCGGAGTGATTAAAGATACCGCCTTTCAGTTTTATTATCCTGAAAATCTGGATGAGCTAATAAAAGCTGGCGCTGAGCTTATTGAGATAAGCGCAGTTACGCAAGGGGATTTACCCGCTCTTGATGCGCTCTATATTGGAGGCGGATTTCCAGAAACTAATGCAATTAAACTTTCTGAAAATGTACAATTTAAAACTCAATTAAAAACCGCAATAGAAAACGGACTTCCCGTATATGCCGAGTGCGGCGGCTTAATGTTCCTTAGCCGCAGCATAGCGATGAACGGTAAAAGATACCCAATGGTTGGAGTTTTCCCCATGGATTTTGAAATGGAGTCAAAGCCTCAAGCACACGGATACACTGTGGTTGAAACAAATAGGGAAACTACGTTTTTTGGCAAAAATGTGGAACTGCGCGGTCATGAGTTTCATTACTCTCGGGTAAGCGGACTACGTGACGGGGAGATGAGTTTTGCCTTTAAGATGAAACGCGGTAAGGGGATTTTTAATGGGCAGGATGGTGTATGCTATAAAAACGTGATTGCCGCCTATACTCACCTTCATGCCCTTGGGGCTCCGGAGTGGGTACAAGGAATGATAACTTCGGCGGTACGGTTTAAAAAAGCTAAGGGGGTATAGATGGAAGAGAAATTTTTAAAGAGTCTGAAAAAGACCGAAATGTCACTTAGAGAGTTAAAACAAAAGATTAAGGCACACATAGAAAAGAACGAATTTCCACTGATTGAGGATTTCGTAAAGAAAGACAAACGAGCGCTAAGTGTGCTTGTATCAATGTCTTACGATAAAAGCGAGGAGACGTGCTGGAGGGCTGCCATGTTAACAGGGCAGATAATAGGGCGTATGGCACAATGGGATTCAAAAGGTGCGCGCGGTCAGGTGCAGCGGCTTATATGGAATATGAGTGACGAATCCGGCACAATACCGTGGATGGTTCCTGAGATACTGGGTGAGGTGGTACGTGAAAATCCAGAACCATTTTCTGACATTCCTGCTATAATTGTAGGGTACTCACATTCGGAAACTGAGGACAATATATTCCTTGCAGGTGTGCTCTATGCTATAGGGCGAATTGGTGAAACTCATAAGGAATACATTGCCGATTACCCCTACATTTTGGTAAAGGAGAGTTTCCTTCACCGTGAGGCTGATGTGTGTATAAATGCTGTGATAGCAGCTAAAAGACTGTCTATGACTGACATTGATGATTTATTGCTGAGACTTAAAAAACGAAACGATACTGTAACGATTTACTATGACAACCGTCTGAGGACGGTAACAATATCAGAGATGATTAAAGAGTTATTTCCATAAAAAAGGGGACATTAAATGGATAAGTTATTAATAAGGGGTGGTAAAGCGCTAAGAGGAGAGGTGGAGATAAGCGGAGCCAAGAATGCAGCGCTTCCCATTATGGCAGCAACAATACTAAGCCCCGGACTAAACACCCTCTACAACATCCCAGAGTTAAAAGACATTAAAACCATGTCAACCGTGTTAGAGAGTATGGGTGGCAGGGTGACAAGGGCAGAGGATGGAGCGCTTACAATAAACACCGAAGGGGTGGAAACTGTTGAGGCTCCATACGAACTAGTGAAAACTATGAGAGCGTCGGTGCTGACTCTGGGGCCGCTTATGGCGCTTTTTGGTTATGCGCGTGTGTCGCTCCCTGGTGGCTGTGCAATAGGGGCACGTCCTATTAATCTTCACCTTATGGGGCTTGAGAAAATGGGAGCAGAAATCACCCTCTCGCAGGGTTATGTTGTGGCAAAAGCAGACAAACTCAAAGGGGCTGATATAAACTTTGACACAGTAACGGTCACAGGGACTGAGAACTTGATGATGGCCGCTGTGTTAGCAGATGGTGTGACGCGGCTTGAAAATGCAGCCCGAGAGCCTGAGGTCTGTGACCTTGCAGCTGCTTTAATTCAAATGGGCGCTCACATAACAGGGGTTGGAACACAGGTTATAGAAATAGAGGGGGTACGAGAGCTAAAACCTGCCAATTACCGAGTAATACCGGACAGGATAGAGACCGGCACATTTCTGGCTTTTGCAGGAATTACCGGAGGCGATATATTGATAAAAAGCTGTGAAGCTGCACACATTGGTGCTGTTATAAAAAAGTTTGCAGAGGCAGGACTTAGGATAAGTGAGGAGGCAGGTGGCTTAAGAGTAATCGGGCCGCATATCGGTTCTCTTAAAGCGGTAGAAGCTGCTACAGCACCATATCCTGGGTTTCCCACAGATATGCAGGCGCAGCTTATGGCACTGATGTGTGTGGCAGATGGCACAAGTGTCATAAGAGAGACAATATTTGAAAATCGCTTTATGCACGCAGCAGAATTAAGACGAATGGGAGCACACATAGAGATAGAGGACAATTTGGCGATAGTTAAAGGCGTCAGCAGACTTCTTGGCGCACAGGTCATGGCAACCGACTTAAGAGCCAGCGCATCTTTGGTTGTGGCTGCGCTTGCTGCAGACGGAGAGACTATTATTGACAGAATTTACCACCTTGACCGCGGTTATGAAAAGATAGAAGATAAACTCTCTAAACTCGGAGCGGATATTCAGAGAGTTAGGGATTAAAGTTGGACTAAGCAGCTTTAAATTGCTCTTTATATTTTGACAAAACTGTCACTCTGCTGATACACTATTTTTATGCAGACTATAGAACGAAACTTTGACTTAACGGAAATCATCAACGGAGAGGAAATCATGGGGCCCAGTCCTTTTAGAAGACATCAGAACATAGCGGCTAATTTGTATGATATTGTACGTCAACATATAAAAAAACATAACTTAGGAAGGTTGTATTTTTCTCCTCTTGACGTTATCTTTGAGGAGGGAATTAACAGGCTTCAGCCTGATATTTTGTTCGTTAAAAAGGACAATGCCGATATTGAGCAGGATTGGATACGAGGCGTGCCGGATATGGTTTGTGAGATAATATCATCACACAGTTATGAAATGGATACCGAGGTTAAAAAAGCAGTTTATGAAAAATACAGGGTGCCGGAGTACTGGATTGTTATGCCTGAGCCGAAAACGATAGAAATATTGACCATTGAAGGCGATAGATATAAACTCTATTCATTTGCGGCATTTGAAGGAGTTGTTAAATCTAAAGTCATAGATGGGCTTCAAATTAATATAAACGATATATTTGAATAACCTGCTGTATTAAAATAATAATATGGGAGTTTAGACACAAATGCTGACTGACAGACGAGCTTTTTTAAAAACCCTTTTGGGCGGCACTTTGCTTCTTATATCCGGCTATCTGTTTAAGGTTAATTTATATACAGCTAAACTTACAAAGGATGAGACTGAGACTTTAAGAGCATATTTTGACGTGCTTATTCCAACGGACGAAAGCCCCTCGGCTTCTGCATTAAACATTGACAAAATATTAATAACCGAAATAGAAAAGGACAAAACTCTTCTACAGCATACAAAAAAAACGTGTAAGTGGTTAAATTCTTACTCAACGGGCAGCACTCAATTGTTTATTTCATTAAATGACGACAATCGTCAAATATTAGTAAAGAGAGTTGCAGAAAGCGCAGAGGGTACTGCTCATAGGATTTTTTATGAATCAACTCTAAAAATGGCTTTTTTTCATTATTATTCTAATCCGGTAAGCTGGAAATTTCTTCATTATAACGGCCCTCCTCAGCCTAACGGGTTTATGAATTACTCAGAGACACCGGTATGAGCACTGAGGAATATGATGTTGTCATAGTCGGCTCAGGGGCTGGAGGCGGCGCTGTCGCATGGGCACTTACGGCGCAAAAAGTTAAAGTGCTGCTCCTTGAGGCAGGTGACGCTTATAATCCGACAAAAGATTATCAGCTTGATAAACCGCAGTGGGAACAAACCGGATTTCCTATGAAAGAACCTCATGACAGGTTTTATACATTTAAAAAGATGCAAAAGCTAAACGAACAGTACTCATCCCTTACAAGTTTTAACCACATCACAGGAAAATCAAATAAAACCAATAGAAGACAACCCGGTGCATATCATCACCTGCGTGCTGTAGGGGGCTCAACCCTTATGTTTAGCGGTGAGGCGCACAGACTTAACCCTAACGCTATGAAAATGAAAACCAGATTCGGAGTTGCTGCCGATTGGCCTATGGATTACAAAGAACTTGAACCGTTTTATGAGACAGCAGAAAAAGTCATTGGTGTATCGGGACAATCCGAGGGAAATCCATTAAGCCCAAAAACTGCGCCATATCCACTTCCCCCGCATAAGATAAGCTATAGCAGCTCTATAATCAGCGCCGCTAAACACGGTATCAATTTTGTGCCGAACTCACTGGCCATACTGTCCAAGCCCTACGACGGCCGCGCGGCTTGTAATTACTGCGGAGGCTGCCTGAGAGGGTGTATGCTTAAGGACAAGGGCAGCACCGATGTTACTTTCATAGCTAAAGCATTGTCTACAGGATACTTAACGATAAAAACACAGTCTGCGGCAGTAAACATTGAGGCTGGACCAAATGACAAAGTAGTGCAGATTCAATATGTGGACGACAAGATGAGGTATCAATCGGCAAAGGGCAAGATATTCATAGTTTCCTGCGGGGCGGTGCACACGCCGCGCCTTCTGCTGCTCTCTAATAACCGTTACAGCCCTGACGGATTATGTAATGAATACGGCTTGGTTGGGCGGAACTTTATGGAAACTCTTTTGTGCTCAATTTCCGGTCTTTATGACAAGAGGATAGAAAGCTACAGAGGGCTGCCTGCCGATATTATCTCATGGGATTACAACAATCCGGATGCGATAAAAGATGTAATCGGCGGCTGCCGCTTTACAGCTGGAGCAATTGAAGCGGACTTTACCGGGCCTATCAACTACGCTCTCAGAGTTGCCGGAGGTTTTGGGAAACAGCACAAAGATGAGATGCGCAAGAGCTTTGGTAATGTGCTAACTATTAAAGCTATCGGGGAAAACCTGCCCAACAAAAAATCATACGTCGGTCTGGATAAAAAGAAACGGGATGCTTATGGAATGCCGCTGCCTAAAATCTGCTCATATCTTGACGAGATGGAATTAAAGCGGCTGAAATTTATGGTTGAGAAATCAACTGAGGTTCTAAAAGCAACTGGAGTCAGTAAAATAATAGAACAGAGCAGCACTTACGACATTTTTAATTCCACACATGTTTTTGGCACGTGCCGGATGGGCACTGATATGAAAGAATCCGCAGTTAATCAGTTTTGCCAAAGTTTTAAGTGGAAAAACCTGTTTGTAGTGGACTCAAGCGTGTTTCCAAGTTCAGGAGGCGGTGAGTCCCCCTCTCTGACAATCAATGCGCTTGCCCTTAGAACTGCAAAATATATCACGGGAAATGACAAGTAGCTTGTCATAGCCTTAAATCCCTTTTTACGCGCAAAATGGTATTGACAAATGTTAACATGCAGGTTAACATAGAGATATGACTAAGACAGTTGTCTTTTACACGACAGCCGAAGGGAAAAGCCCTGTGCGTGATTTTTTAGATTTACTGTCTGGTAAGGTTGCTCAGAAGATAACATGGGTTCTCAAACTAGTAGAGGATTTGGATTCTGTTCCGTCAGGTTATTTCAAGAAGCTCTCAGGGACAAAAGATATATGGGAGTGCAGGGTTACGTTTGGCTCTAATACTTATAGGATATTCTGTTTCTTTGCTGATAACTCATTGATTGTGCTAACTAATGGCTTTATCAAGAAGACTCAGAAGATACCAAAGGCCGAAATTGAAAAAGCAGAAGCATACAGGAGAGATTTTTTAAAGAGGAGAAAAAAGTATGAGTGATTTGAAAAAATACATAACCGAAAGGAAGATGAGAGATAAAGATTTTGCTAATGGGTATGATGAGGGATACGAGCAGTTAAAAGTTGGCATGATTCTCAGACAAGCACGTGAAGATGCAGGGATAACACAGGAGGAACTTGCCCTCAGACTTCATACTAAAAAGACTGCGATATCTCGGATTGAAAACCACGCCGAAGACATAAAGCTTTCAACTCTTGAACGTGTCGCCTCGGCACTGGGAAAGAAGTTGGAAATTGTGATAGTCTGAATAAATTCGCTCAGGCGGCGGAGAGGCGCCGTCACTGACAATCAATGCGCTTGCCCTTAGAACTGCAAAATATATCACGGGAAATTTATGTTAAGAGCTAATCTTGCTGGGTTTTTTGTTGCAAAAGCACTTTTAAATTAACTATAATTATTACGCTGTGGTAAAGGTGCTATTGTAGTGGAGGGCAGCATAAAGCAGGTGATTCTCTTGGGATGATTTAGCCTGAATATTTTAAACAGAGGAGGGACAATAGGTGAAGATAAGTATATCGGTAAATTTAATGTTAGTAGTTCTAATCGCATCTGCGCTTGCAAGCGGTTTGTTAGTTCGCCATAATCTGATGGATATGACAGATGACGGGAAAATTGTTAATTTTTCAGGCAAAATCAGAGGAGGCGCTCAAAGGCTTGTTAAATTAGAATTTGTTAAACAGCATCAAGAGGCTGATAAAGTAATCGGTTCTATTGAGAAAATTATAAATGGAATCTTAAATGGTGACACTTCATTAGGAATACCTAAGGCAGATGAGGATATATTTATAACAGAGATGAAAAAAGTTGACTCTGGCTGGAAAAAACTGAGACAACATATTACAGAGTTTAGAGCCAATCCTGCCCTCGCTGAGCAATTGGTTAAAGAGAGCGAGGATTTCTTCAAATCAACAAATGAAGCAACAAACGTTGCCGAAAAACTCTCAGTTCGTCATATAAACACGGTTTATACTGTTTTAATATTAATATTCATTTTAAATTTGTTCATATCGGCTTTAGTATAGTTTTTATCCAGAAGAAAAATCCTGCATCCTATAAAACTCTTGTCACAACAGGTTAAAAGTATTACCGACAAAGACCTTCGGGTTATCATCAAACATCCCGGCGACGATGAAATAGGAAATTTAGCAGATGATATGAACATGCTTATAAATTTTTTTAATGGAATAATCAACAGCACGATTGTATCAATAAATAACGTTGTAAATACGATGGATGTAGTTAGAACAAAAACCGACAAGACAACCGATGGGTTAAAAGATCAACTTTCTCAGACGATGCAGATTGCAACTGCTTCTGCCGAGATGAGCCAAACAATAACGGACATAGCAAACAATGCCGCACAAGCTGCCGCAACGTCTTCAAACTCTATGACAATTGCTGAAAAAGGGAAAGACATAGCCTTTGGCGCAATAAACACAGTAAGCATCGTACACGCTACAACGTCGGAGCTGGCATCTCTAATAGGCACACTAAACAACCGTGTAAATGAAATAGGTGATATACTTAGTGTCATAAACGACATAGCTGATCAGACAAATCTACTTGCTTTAAACGCAGCCATTGAAGCAGCCAGAGCCGGTGAGCAGGGCAGAGGGTTTGCGGTTGTGGCAGATGAGGTCAGGAAACTTGCCGAGAGAACCAAGGTAGCAACTACGGAGATTTCCAGTAAAATAAATGCCGTTCAATCGGAGTCTGACCGTACAACAAAGTCTATGGAAAACGCCTCAATTGAAGTCGGCAAAACAACAGAACTGATGAATCAGGTAGGGGATGTCTTAAACGACATAGTAAATGCTACGGGCGAGGTGCGTGATCAGATTACAACAATCGCTACAGCAATTGATGAGCAGGCAACCACAACGGACGATGTTGTTCAAAACGTTGAAAAAACTTCACACATAGCAGAGGAGATGGAACGGGAATCGGTTGAGATCATGAAAGAAGTTAATAAAATGATAGCCTCAGCTGAGGAGCTCCGTAAAAGCACTACCGGATTTAAGACCAGAAACTCAGAGCTTTTAATTCTTGATTTAGCGATGACAGATCATCGCCTGTGGGTAAACCGGATATCGTTTTGCATAAAAGGCGGGGAGCATATAGATCCAAACACACTTTTAGATCACACAATGTGCCGGCTTGGAAAGTGGTATTACTCTGACGGTAAAGAGCTCTGCGGGCAGATGCACTGCTTTGGCAACATGGAACAGCCACATAAAAAACTCCATGCTCTCGGCAAAGAGATTGTGTCCGTTTATAACTCAGGGAACTCTATACGAGCACATCAAATGTTTGTCGAGCTTGAGAATCTTTCAAAATCAATTATAGCTGCATTACAAGAAACCAAACAAAATCTTTCAACACATTTAGCTACCGGAGGTCATTGCGCAACTAAAGCGATAGCACACTAAGATTGAGGCAACACAATATATTGACTATTTATTCGTGTTGTGTTACACTGCCAAATGAGTATGCTTTTAAACTTTAGAGTAGTACTTTGAGAGTAAAAACGTTTGGTATGTACACTGTTTGAACCATGTAAGAGTTTGTGGTAAGTTTGCCGGTAACCGTAACAGCATAATTTAGGAGAGAGCAAGACTATGGCTGTATCTACTATACCAATACAAGGTCAGCTTCTTGTGCAGGCCGGGTTAGTCACAGAAAAACAGGTGATGGAGGCGTTTGAACTTCAAAAATCAGAAGGTAAACGGCTTGGTTCTATGCTGACAAAATTAGGTCATATAAAAGAAGAAGACCTTGCAGGATTTTACAGTAAACAGTATAAGGTGCCCATGATAGATATAGGTAAGTATCAGATAGACACAGCTCTCCTTAAAAAAGTACCTTTTGAAAAGGCCAAGAAACATGTAATGATACCGATTACAATGGAGGGAGAGGCTCTAAGACTTGTCATTGCCGACCCTTCAAACAATCCTGCCATTGAAGACGTTAAGTTTATAACGAGAATGAAAGTTGCCGTCCATGTTGCAACCGAAACATCCATTATGCGCGCTATTGAACAGAACTATCCTAAGACAGACCAACAGAAGTTAGTGCCTGATGGCATCAGAAGCGGTGCTAAAACAACTCTGGACATGTCTGAGATTAATAAACTTCTGGGCAAGGTTAATCAAAATATTACCGTTGTTGATCAGAAAGAAGAAAAGATTTCTCTGTCAGATGCTAACACCGCACCTATAATACAGTTAGTTAACGGGATTCTGATGAATGCTATAAATGACAGAGCAAGCGACATTCACATAGAGCCGTGGGAAAAGGAATTACGTGTAAGATACAGAATTGATGGGGTGTTAAAGCAGGCGTTTCCACCATTTCCTGATACTATAAAAAATCCTCTTATTTCCAGAATAAAAATAATGTCACGTCTTGATATATCAGAAAAGCGAATTCCACAGGATGGACGTATAAAGCTGAAATATGAAGGCGGAGAGGTGGACTTCAGAGTTTCCACGCTGCCGCTACAGTTTGGCGAAAAAGTTGTTATGAGACTTCTGGATAAATCCAATCTCAACCTTGATTTAACCATTTTAGGTTTTGACGAAACACAGCTTAATGATTTCATTGAAGCAATAGAGAAGCCGTTTGGGATGGTGCTGGTAACGGGGCCAACCGGAAGCGGTAAAACAACCACTCTGTACTCAGGGCTTTCCCATTTGAATAAACCCGGCGTAAACATCATGACTGCTGAGGATCCGGTTGAGTATAATCTTGCCGGAATTAATCAGGTGCAAGTAAAACCTGAGATTGGGCTGACATTTGCAAACGCCTTGAGGGCCTTTTTGCGTCAGGACCCTGACATAATTTTGGTTGGTGAGATACGAGACCAGGAGACAGCAGAAATTGGAGTAAAAGCTGCTCTTACCGGTCACTTAGTGCTGAGCACTCTGCATACAAACGATGCGCCATCCACTGTCACAAGACTTTTAAATATAGGGATAGAGCCTTTTTTGGTATCATCTTCTGTGGTTCTCATAGTTGCACAGAGGTTAGCAAGAAGGATTTGCACAAAGTGTAAAATAGAAGATAAAACTGTCACACCGACGCGGCTTCTGAAAGCTGGTGTACCCAAGGAGGAAATCGCTGACTTTAAGTGTTTTATAGGCAGCGGTTGCCCTGAGTGCGGTGACACAGGTTATAAGGGCAGGCTGGCGTTGCATGAGGTAATGCCAATGCGTGGTGAACTAAAAGAGGTAATTCTTTCCGGCGGCACCTCAGAGGCCATAAAGAGAGAGGCGATAAAGATGGGGATGTTGACACTTAGACAGAGTGGTTTAAAGAAGGTTCAACTTGGGCTTACCACTGTTGAAGAGGTCTTTAGAAACACAATTGGCGATTATTAAAATGCTGTTGAAGACGAGGTTATCATATGGCTAAACTTGTTACGCTGCTTGAGGTGCTCTCTGACGAGGATATACAGTGGCTTCTGTCAACCGGTGTTGAGCAGACAATTGAACCAGATACTGTGGTCATAAGAGCTGGAGAGTATATTGAGTATATCTACATAGTTATGGAGGGTTCATTAGGAGTGTTTCTGCCTAATGCCAACAAACAAATAAACACAGTAGGCCCAGGCGAGATACTTGGGGAGATGTCCTACATTGAAGACACTCAGACCTCAGCCACAGTTATTTCACTTGAAACTACGGTGCTGCTGAGTATATCAAGAGAGTCGCTGGACAACAGGATAGTAGAGGATCCCGATTTTGGACGACGGTTATTTAAGGGTGTCAGCATAGCGGTATCGCAAAGACTGAGGCAAGCGATGATGCGTGTGGACTACATGCTTGATATGATAGAAAAGGCGAAAATATGGCATATATGACCACACGTTTATGGGCAGAAAAAAATACATAGTAGCAATTACCGGCGCAAGCGGCTCAGTGCTTGCGTTAAGGTTTATTGGGGAACTCTTAAAGACCTCCGAAGTGCATTTAATCATTTCCACGTCAGCGTTTAGTGTGATAAAAGATGAGACCGGAAATGACTGGAATACAGCTGCCCTTAGTACGTTAAGAGAGTACTTTAAAAGCGAGCATTTGTTTTACAGCAAAGAGGGGGATTTGTACTGCCCGCTTCTTAGCGGCACATTTTTGAATGACGGGATGATAGTGATTCCCTGTTCTATGAAGACCTTATCAGGCATCGCAAACGGCTACGGAGAAAATATAGTTCAAAGAGCGGCAGATGTAACACTAAAAGAGCGCAGACGATTAATACTGGTACCCAGAGAGATGCCCTTTAGTGCGATACATCTTGAAAACATGCTGAAACTTTCCCGCATAGGTGTTACCATAGCGCCGCCTGTTATGGCGTTTTATACAAAACCTAAATCAATAGATGATATGTTAAATTTCATAACAGGAAAGCTTCTTGATAATCTCTCCATTTCTCATAATCTATTTAAAAGATGGGGAAATTGAATATAAGATGTTATTTCAAAACTCGTAGTCAATTGTCAGAGATGTAAGCAGCGCCTTCATTCTGTCCATATCGTACCAATACCGAATATAATCGTTTTTAGATGTGACGTAATAGTCGGCGCTGCACTTTATTTTCATCTTGTTCAAGTCAATAAATGCGGTCTCAGTCGTTTTGGGTTTAAAGATAAGCGCAAGTCCAAAGGTGTTTGAGTTGAAGGCGCTGTATCGGTAGTCAACTCCAATGTATTGGTCATTTCTTTTATACTGACTGATGGGTTTCATAAAGTCGGCGGCTCCCTGTGTGTAAAATCTGTACCTAACTCCAAAAGTCACAGGTTTTGCGATTTCACGATACAGTTCAACCTCAAACGTGTGAGCGTTTATATCCCACGTATCGGTATAGAGCCTGTACTTAAAGTGCAGACTTGTAAGAGGGTCAAGTGCTTTTATAAGTTTAAACGCCAATGCGTGCCCTGTTCTACGCTCTGGGTAACGCTCAAAGACACTAAACGTTTTTGTAGTCAGGTAATAGTAGGGAGAGGCCAGATAGCCGTCCTTTTCAATAAATGAGTAAACAAGCTGACCGGAAAATGTGGGAGAAAACAGCTGTGTAACAGAGGCGTCTATATCGGTCTCGTTTCTGTCATATGTTGAGAGTACTCTTGAAAATGACGGACGCCATTTGTCAAAAGCATAGGAAACAGCTAACCCTAAAGCAGTGTTTTGCTCATTAAGAAGGCGAGTGTAATCGGCATATAAAGAGCGGCCTATGTAATCATTTTCTGTAGAGTAATAGCCTCCGAGAGTCAGTGCGTTTTCATCATCTTTATATTCAGCAAAAATATTAGGAGCATATCGCATCTCGTCAAATGTTCCATGCGACCGGGTTGCGCTTGTTACGGCGTCAACAGTATTTTTTCGTCCGCCGTTTGACATAGTAGCCGATGTTATGGCATCCACCCGAAGTTTTCCACCTATTAGAAAGTTACCAGTTATTTTTTTATAAATCCCAATGTTTGGAGAATACACTTTAGTGTCACCGCTATCTGTGTAGAAATCATAACCGAGTGAAATTTTGTCTTTTAACTCCTCAGCGTTAAGCGCAGCAAATGAAAAAAGCACAAATATAATAACAGCGACAATTTTAGATAATTTCAGCAGTCTCATCTGCAGCCGCATCCGCCTTGAAATGAGCCCTCGCCGCCTTGTGCCGCCTCTTTAACCAAAAATACGTGCCCCTCCCACTCGCTGCGCCCCTCCATAGGGCTAAAAAACATCCTATCTTCTGCAAAAAACTCCCTCTCATACGGCTTAACGATTGCAAGTTTTTCAGAACATGACGTTAACATAGTAATTGTAGCAATCACTATCGCTAAAACAAACGATTTCATTTAAGCAGCTCCACGATGGCAGCTTTTAGAGCGCCTATATTTGACGCACTAAAGGAGCCTGGGAAAATATTTTTGATTTTACCGGTTTTATCTATCAGATAGGAGGAGGGCATTCCACGTGGCTTGTAGTCTTTTGCTATCTTTTTGTCTTTGTCGTAAAGAGTGGTGAAGTTTAAGTTTTTCCCTGTCTTTGCTTCAAGGTCTTTTAGGAAATCAACGGCTTTTGCAGCGTCATTGTCAACAGACACCGCTACTATAACAAACCCTTTGTCCTTAAAGTCATCGGCAAGCGCCATAAACTCCGGCATCTCAGCCTGACAGCCAGTGCACCAGCTTGCCCATATGTTTAAAAGGATTACCTTGCCGGTAAAATCCGACAGCGAATACACTTTAGTGGTATCAAAAAATTCCGGAAGTTTAAAATCAATCGCAGGTTGACCCTCCATCGGTATGGCAAAAGCAAATGCAGCCGTAAATACAGTCAACATCATAGCAATTAGTGATATTTTCAAGAATTTCGCAAGCATCCTACCTCCTTTAATTACATTTAGACGAATCTATGTTTGGATACAAATAACCATCCGCTCCACCTTGAGGCGCTGCCGTGTGACAAGCATTACATGAGTACCTGTTTAGTAAATCTGACGGATTTGAACTGCTGTAAGCACTCGTAAAGCTGTGGAGATTTCTGCTATGAGCGATTGTGACGTTGTCGCTGGTTACAAGCCGCATGTAATATTGTCCGGTCAGTGTTAAAAGTTGTCTCGATAAAATAAAAACATTACCAGTGCCGTTATTTCCAGAGGATGTCGTGTCTGTATAGTTTGATGAGTCGTAAACAACTTTAAATGCACTGTCAACAAATTGGACATACACTGTGGTATTACAGGCATTTGCTGTGTTGTCAACATCTGAGACGGTAACAGTTTTAAATACAGTTCCTCCGATAAGCAAATGTTTGTCAGCAGTAAGGTCAGTGTTGTGACAATAGAGGCAATCCCTGCCCTGATTATGCCAGCCAGTGCCTGAGCCTGATGATGAGGACGATGATGATGAGCCGCCGTCACTGCCGCTTGAACCGCAAGAAACTGTCACCAAAGACATTAGCACAAGTACAACTAACAACCCATAACGATTACACACCATCTTCATGTTCGTCTCTCCGTCTCTTTAATAACATTTTGATGAGTTCACATTTGGATACAAGTACCCGTGTGCTCCGCCTTGTGGATTTGCAGTGTGGCAAGCGTTGCATGAGTATCTGTTAAATAAATCAGTAGGATTTGAACTGCCGTAAGCATCTGTAAAGGTGTGACGATTACTACTCTGAGCAATTGTTGTATTGTCGCTTGTCACCAATCGCATATAGTATTCTCCAGTTAAGGTAGAAAGCTTTCTTGAAAGGATAAATATATTTCCTGTTCCGTTGTCCACAGATGAGATTGTGTCAATGTAGTTTAAGGAGTCATAAACAACATTACGTGAGGAATCAAGGAATTGTACGTTTATTGAAGCATTACAGGTATTTGTTACGTTATCAATATCTGAGACATTAATGGATTTAAACACAGTGCCTCCGATAAGTAGTTGTTTGCTGCCGGTAGTGAACACTGTAACATGGCAGTATAAGCAGTCCAGTCCTTGATTATGTGACGTTGCTGAGGGTGATGCTGTGGTTGTCGTTGTAGTGGTGTCTGAAGAGGAGCCGCTATCTCCGCCCCCGCTGTCAGAGCCGCATGAGAACACAGCTAAAGTCAACAATGTAAGTAACATAGAGCCTGCAATTGTAATTTTTTGCGCTCTTATGAGTTTATAGATCTTTATCAAACCTGTTTACCAAGCAGAAAGTACGGATAGTTTTCCGGTTAGCAGTAATAAGCCAAGTGTTATTAATAAAACGCCGCCCACAAATTCTACAAGGGCAAAGAATTTACCGAATTTCCTGACAAAATTAAGAAACCCTGCCCAAAAAGCACCGGCAACGATAAAAGGAATACCAAGCCCAAGTGAAAACACGGCAAGAAACAGCATCCCCTGATAGACGGAGTCCTGCCTTGAGGCCAAAAGCAGGACTGAGCCGAGAATTGGGCCTATGCAGGGGCTCCAGCCAGCGCCAAAGGTTAGCCCTACAGCAAATGAGCTAAACATACCGGCGGCGGCATTGTTTTGAGCCTTAAGCTGCCTATATAGAAGCAAATGAGCCGAAAAGAAATACAGCGCAAACACAACAGCCCATGCGCCCATAATTGTCAGGAAATCCTGCTGCCCAATAATCTCAAAAGCAAACGCTCCGGCTATTAGAAGTCCAATTCCAGCAAAGAGTTTAACAAAATCCTCACGCAAAAAGAGGTTTGTAAAGTGAAGACCAAAAAATATTACGAGAGCGCCTCCTATACGGTTTATGTACTGTTGGTAGTCAACCAGAAAACGCCCAAGCGCAGTAGCAGTTGCTCCCATAATAATAAACACAACAGAAAACCCCAGCACAAAAAAACAAATCGGAATGAGGGTTTTTGACATATTGCGTTTGATGTCGGTTGAATCAGAGCCCCCCTCCACACCGGCTATAAAAGACAAATAAGCTGGAACAATCGGCAGCACACAAGGAGCAAGAAACGCTAATATCCCTGCTGTAAAAACTGATAAAAGAGATAAGTCCATCTTAAATTACCTCCCGCTGAAGTCAGACAATTTACAAATATTACTTATTAAACATTGATTTTGTCCTTAAAGTCAACCAAAATGGGTTATGGACTAACTACTCTGGAGCTGGTGTTTCAGGGGGTGGTGGTTTTGGGGGCAGCTCTAAAGTAACAACACTCCCTTTTTGCCATGAACCCTCTACTTCTTTACCATCAAAAACTATTTTAACGCCACCTGCATTACCCAGTTTTAGTATAAAATTGTTACCTGCAACCCATTCTACAGTTTCCATCGGCTTAAGAAACATCTGTTTTGTTTCTGTCCCGTCAATTTTAACACTGAGCCATGTTAAGTCTGACGCTTTAAGCGACAGGGTGTGCCGCGCTGTATTGGCTGTAACCGGAGGCGGGCTGACAGAGGGCTGTCCCTGTGTTAATTGCACAGAGTTATCCTCAGTTGTTTGAGGCACTGGCGGCTGCACAGCCTTAGATGTGTTATCCTGATTTGCAGAGTTAACATTGTCTATAAATCCCTTGATATTTGTTTGTGCTTTGTTAATCATATTTGTTTTTAAGTGCAGCCTTTCTACTTTGTGGCTATATAAAAAATAAATAAGCGGACACGCAATTAAAATAATCGCCGCAAAGACGTATTTATATGATTTTACAGGCTCAGCAGGGGCAGTCTTGACGGGGTTAAAATCGGATGTTTTTGTAATTACAGGAGTATGTTTCGTTCCTTGATTACACTCATCATGGTATATTCTGAGCCCCTCTGAAGGATCCACATCGAGAGCCTTAAGGTATGTCTGTATATGACCTTTGATATAAGTCTCACCGGGGATTTTATGGAACTCCTCTTTTTCCAACGCTTTAAGATAATACAGACGTATGCGAGTCCTCTTTGACAGTTCCTCAATGGAAACCCCAGCCTCGTTACGACGCCCAGTTAAGTACTCGCCTATCAAGACAACAGCACCTCAACCATAATTTATTGTAAAACCATACCTTCAATAGCAAAACACAAATTATTGCAGAAAATCAAGTGAGTAGTTTACCTTAAATTCAAAAATATGCTAAACTTCACTGTAGACATTAGATAGGGTGTAGTTGTTAATATTGCAGTAAACCCTTGTTATGCACTGAATGGTAAGAAAGTAAGATAAAAGGATAGAAAGAGGTAAAAGGAATGAAAGCAACAGGATCACAGATAATAGTTGAATCGTTGAAAAAGGAAGGGGTAAAGCACATATTCGGTTATCCCGGAGGGGTGGTTTTAAATATTTTTGATGCTCTCTATGATGCCAAAGACATAAAGCTGATTCTTACGCGGCATGAACAGGGGGCAACCCACATGGCAGACGGCTATGCCCGATCAACCGGAAAGGTAGGGGTAGCTCTTGTTACCTCAGGGCCGGGCGCCACAAACACCGTCACAGGCATTGCAACTGCGGCTATGGACTCTATCCCAATAGTTGTGTTAACCGGTCAGGTGCCCACTATGCTTATCGGTAACGATGCCTTTCAGGAGGCTGATATTGTTGGCATTACACGCCCGTGCTGTAAGTATAATTACCTTGTTAAAGACATAAATGATTTGGCTTATACAATAAAAGAGGCTTTTTACATTGCCTCATCAGGCAGACCGGGGCCCGTTGTAATAGATTTACCTAAAGACGTTTCCGCAGCTCAGGGAAAATTCCACTGGCCGGATAAACTTAACATCCGAAGCTATCACCCCACACTTGAAGGCAACCGGTGGATGATAGAAAAGGCGGCGGAAAAAATCACCCGCTCAAAGAAACCGGTTATAATTGCCGGAGGCGGAGTTATTCTATCGGGAGCATCCGATGAGCTTAGAATATTTGCCGAGTTTACGGATATTCCCGTCACTACCACACTTATGGGAATAGGAGCATTCCCAACCAACCATCCTCTGTCTCTTGGAATGCCTGGTATGCACGGCACCTACTACGCAAATATGGCCATTCAGGAATCAGACCTGTTGATAGCAGTTGGAATGCGCTTTGATGACAGGGTCACCGGTAAAATTGATGCCTTTGCTCCTAACGCTGAAATAATCCACATTGACATAGACCCCACATCCATAAGAAAGAACGTCGATGTGGATATTCCAATAGTGGGAGATTCCACAAAAGTGCTGTTTACCCTTAATCAGATACTTAAGGACACGGACAAGCCGCAGTGGGAGGAAATCAGAAAGGCATGGATAAAACACATAGATGAGTGGAAAAAGGCAAGGCCGCTTACTTACCGGTTTGATGAAAATATCATAAAGCCGCAGTACGTTATAGAGAAACTTTACGAGGCAACCGAAGGGGATGCAATAATAGCCACCGAGGTTGGGCAAAATCAGATGTGGGCGGCACAGTTTTTTAAATTTAAAAAGCCGCGGACATTTTTAAGCTCAGGCGGTCTTGGCACGATGGGATACGGCTTTCCCGCGGCTCTCGGGGCACAAGTTGCATTTCCCGATAAAACCGTGATAGATATAGCCGGAGACGGTAGCATTCAGATGAACATTCAGGAGCTTGCAACGGCTGTTATATATGATTTGCCGGTAAAGGTGGCAATTTTGAATAATCATTACCTTGGCATGGTTAGGCAGTGGCAGGAGTTGTTTTTCAATGAGCGCTATTCTCACAGTTATCTGCATGAGGTGCCGGATTTTGTAAAACTTGCTGAGGCTTATGGAGCGGTTGGACTAAGAGCCGAAAAGCCCTCCGATGTTGAGCCTGTGATACGAGAGGCGCTGAGAGTGCGAAAGCCAGTGTTTATGGATTTTGTCATAGACTGGAAAGAGAAAGTTTATCCAATGGTTCCGGCCGGTGCGCCTATTGACCAGATGCTTTTTGAAGAAGAGCCTAAAACGAAAGAAGAAAAAAAGTTAAAAGTTATAAAATAAGGAGCTAAGGGACATGAGACACACTATTTCAATATTGGTAGAAAATAAGTTTGGGGTACTTTCCCGTGTAGCCGGACTTTTCAGCGGCCGCGGATACAACATAGAGAGCATATCTGTTGGTGAAACCCTTGACCCTAAAATCTCCGTTATGACCATTGTGACTAAGGGCGAGGAGGCAATTGTTGAGCAGATTACCAAGCAGCTAAACAAACTCATTGACGTCATAAAGGTGCAGGATCTTTTTGAGGTTGACCACGTTGAGAGGGAAATGGTGCTGATTAAAGTAGCTCCACCGACACAGCTTAAGGCAGAGGCTCTGAGGCTTGCCGAAATCTTCAGAGGCAGGGTAGTTGACTCAAGCCAAAAAACCTACACAATAGAGATTACCGGTGATGAGAAGAAGATAGAGGCCTTTGCAGAACTAATGAAACCCATGGGTGTAAAGGAATTTGTGCGTTCCGGTAAGATTGCTATTGCAAGAGAAAAAATAAGGCAATAGAGCATAATTTACCTTTTTGCAAGCTACCTGTTATGAGAATATCTTAAATGCCTCTGATTTGGATTTTGGCTCTGCTATTGACATTTGTATGTCCCTTTTCATAGCATAAATCAGCAAGTGGTGTTCAGTAATTGTTAACCTTAAGATAAGGAGGGAAACATTATGGACGCTAAAACTATTTGCCCTGAATGTAAGGGAAAGACTGTAATTCCTGGTGAAACTGTGTGCAATATGGAGTGGAGAGCTAACAAATCTGACGATGTACTGGAGGATTGCATAAGCGAACCTGAGAAGGAATGTCCATCGTGCCATGGGACAGGGTTTGCCTTATGTGCTTAATATTTTTGACAAATGAAGCGCTAACATTGTGTTAAATCTCCGCTGCTGGAGCTTCATCCTTAATCATTTAGCCTCGGTGGGTTAGACGTGCTTGTTTGCTGAGGCGGGACCTCGGAGGAGAGGCTGCTTTATTAGCAAAAGCCCCACTTTTTAATAGTGGAGCCAGGAAAATGAGATAATCGTCGTGCTTTTGTTGTAAAATATAGTTGCGGAGATTATATTTCTGCACAATACGTCCGTTTGTTTAACCATTAAAATGGAAGACAAAATGGAGGTAGTTATGGAAAGATTAACCTACTTAATGAAACGGTTCTGGCAAGGGGTTATGGATGGGGTTAATAACATTAAAGAAATGTTTAGTAAACACCATGGCGGAGGCAACAAAACAACAGCTTAAAGCTGCCTATTGAGTAGATACAAATCTTAGTTTTTTTAGGCGTGTAGAAATATCGGATCTTCGCACACTCTACCTTTTTTGAGTAAAAAACTGTGTTAAGCTGAATTTTGACCGTGTTTAAGTCAGTGGGGGACAATATCAAATGCACAGGTGTTTTTGGAAACCACAAGTGCCCGATAAGTAAAGGAATAAAAATGCGCCACCCAGGATTCGAACCAGGAACCAACGGATTAAGAGTCCGCTGCTCTACCGTTGAGCTAGTGGCGCAACAGATAATTCTACTACGCTATTTATCTTTATGTCAATATGTTGAATCTAAAAAAGTTTAGGATAGTAAGTCCACTGTTTTTCTGTGCTACTATTTAAAATCAAAAAATCGTTGTATAATAAAGTCAGAAACCCATGAAAGATGAGATATTAAAGCTTGACCGGCTACTTAAGAAGATAGTTGCATACTCACCGGATGCAAATATCTCCCTGATAAGTAAGGCGTATCATTTTACCGAGGAGGCGCACTGTCAACAGTTGCGAAAAGAGGGGAAACCGTACTTTGACCATCCTTTTTCAGTAGCTTTAATTCTTGCCGATATGCACATGGACTGTAAGACAATCGTTGCAGGCTTTCTGCATGACACGGTGGAGGATACCGAAACTACAGTTGTTGACATAGAGGAGATATTCGGAGAGGATGTGGCCTTTATGGTTAAGTCTCTCACCAAATTAAAGGCAATGGAGTTTAAAACCCGCGAAGAGACTCAGGCTGAGAATTTTCGCCGTATGTTCATCGCTATGGCTGAAGACGTACGTGTTGTGCTGATTAAATTTGCAGACAGACTTCACAATATGAGAACCCTTGAGTTTATGCCTGACGCTAAACAAAAAACCATAGCCGCAGAAACCCTTGACATCTACGCCCCTTTAGCCAACCGGCTTGGTATGGGGTGGCTTAAGTCAGAGTTTGAAGATCTGGGGTTTAAATACCTTCACCCCGAGCTTTACGAGGAGCTATACAAAAAGGTGGAGGCTAAAAAGGAACTGCGCGAGGCTTTTATCAGAAATCTTGCCGCTACAATTGAGGACAAAGCTGAGCAGCATACAATTCCTGCAAGAGTCAGTGGACGCGTTAAAAATCTCTTCGGCATTTTCCAGAAAATGCAAACGCAGCGGATTTCCTTTGAAGAGGTAAACGATGTGCTGGGCCTTAGAATTGTTACACTTACTAAGGCACACTGCTATATGATATTAGGTCTTATACATTCACTGTGGGTTCCGGTACCTGGCAGATTTAAAGACTACGTAGCTATGCCTAAGTCAAACATGTACCAATCGCTTCATACAACAGTGCTCGGACCTAACGGCGAAAGAGTAGAGTTTCAGATAAGAACTGAGGAGATGCACCTTATAGCTGAAAAAGGTATAGCCGCTCATTGGCTTTATAAGGAAAAGGAAAAAGAAAAGAAAATAGACGAAAAAGATTCCACATATATGGACTGGCTTAAAAGTATGGTTCATCTACAGCGTGACTCCGACGATGCGCGTGAATTTCTTGAAATGTTCAAAGGCGAGGTGCTCTCAGACGTTGTGTTTGTATTCACACCTGCTGGAGATATTAAAGAGCTTCAGGTTGGCTCAACCCCTGTTGATTTCGCTTATGCAATACATACACAGGTCGGAAACAAATGTTCTGGAGCACGTGTAAACGGCCGCATTGTGCCCCTTAAGTATCAACTGCAAAACGGTGATACCATTGAAATATTGACATCCCCATCGCACACACCTAACAGAGACTGGCTGACCTTTGCTGTTACACATAAGGCAAAAAACAGAATCAGACACTGGATTAAGACAGAGCAGATGAAACAGGGCGTTGTTCTTGGCTCAAACCTGCTTGAAAGCGCCTTTATAAAAAACGGCATAAAGGTCTCCACATTGAAATCCAAAAAGATGCAGGAAATAACGGAATCCTTTAATTTTAAAACCGTTGATGAGTTGCTCTATTCTGTTGGATTTGGAAAAATCACTCCAAAGCAGGTGGTTCAACGTATTAGTCCTGAAACGAAAGAGGAAACCTCATTTATCCCCAAAATACATAAACCAACAACTAAGCAAGGCGGAGGAATTCACATTACAGGGATTGATAATCTGCTTTATGCCACGGCAAAGTGCTGCTATCCGGTTCCCGGGGACAAAATAATCGGTTTTATCACAAAAGGCAAGGGAGTGACAATTCACAGACAGGAGTGCCACAATTCTCAACGACTTTCTTTGGATGAGGCACGGCTTGTCACTCTTACGTGGAACTCCGAAACCACATCGACAACTACGGCAAGGATTTATGTTGAAACCATTGATAAACCAGGAATTCTAGCAAGTCTTAGCAATGTGATTTCTACATTTAATATCAACCTTTCTCATCTTGAAGCAAAAACCGCACAGGATAAACATGCACATTTCACTTTCACACTTGAGGTCAGCGATAAGACGCAGCTTACTAATCTTACAAATAAAATCCTGTCCTCTGACGGAGTTATAAAAGTCTCACGATAAGCGCCATTATAATCATTGGCTCATATATTGAAAAAATTGCCTATGCAGTTAGCTCCGCAAACAAAAAAATGGATTCCTGCCTTCGCAGGAATGACAAGAAAAAAAGGAATGACAAGAAAAAAAGGAATTGCCCCCCTTTGTCATTCCCGCCCCTTCCCTTTGTCATTCCCGCCTACGAGCGGGAATCCAGTCCTTTTAACTGTATCATTTGCTGACTGAAAAAAATCTACAGGAGTTAACTCAATAAGCATTTAAAAAAATAGACACTATTTGTGGAAAGTGTTAAACTACTGACTCAGAAAAGACGATAAGTAGATACAGAGCTTAGCAAGGAACTGTGTGAGAGAGTTTATTAGAAGTTAAGCAAAGGCGGCATCAGTGACTGAGAAGAAGGAAGATTCCATAGGCATTTTAAGAAAGAGACTTCAAGAGTCAAGCGACTTTCCTGCGCTTTCACGTGCGGTTACGATGGTAAGCCAGAAAGCGTCAAAACATGAGGTGACCTCCATTCATGACCTTACCGGCGACATCCTTGACGATATTTCAATAACCAATAAGCTTCTGAAAAAAGTTAACACCTTTGCCTACGCCTCAGCACAAAGTGGCGGCAAGATTGATACCATATCAAGGGCTGTTTTTGTTGTTGGCTTTGAGAAGGTTAAAAACATTGCCATGTCGCTGCTTCTGTTTGAAAGTTTAAAAGATAAAAACTCCGCTATGCGTCTTAAAGAGGAGATTTTAGGCTCATACTTAAGCGGCTCAATAGCAAGGGAAATGGCTGGTACCACTGGCATTAGAAACACTGAGGAGATATTTATATACTCCATATTCCATAACTTAGGCCGTCTCCTTGTGACATTCCTCATGCCTTATGAATCACAAAAAATAAAACACATGATGGAGAAAAAGAAAATAAGCGAGCAGGAGGCATCCAGAACGGTTTTAGGTAAAAGCTATGAGGATATAGGCGCAATTATAGCCGAGGATTGGAGTTTTTCTAACGAGATGATTCTTACGATGAAACCTATTAAAGAGAAAATTGTGCCTGCTCCCAGATCTGAAAGTGATAAAAAACATGCGATTGTGTGTTTTTCTAACGAAATGAGCAGAATAATGATGTCAACTGACGCCGGAAACGCACGTGAGGACTTTGCTTTATTTATAAAACGATATAAGGGCTGTTTTGACGTCTCAAGAGACAAAATAGCGCAGATAGCGGATATCTCCATTCATGACCTTTCTGATTATATGTCGGGGCTTGATCCTAAAGTTGCCTCTGCCATTTCTATGGAAAAACTAACCGCTAACGTTGAACAGTTAAGAGAACTTGACGAAAATACCATAAAGAAAGCGGCAGTAAAAAAACCCGAGCCTGAAAAGATAAGACCGTTGTACAGCTCAGAGCCCCGTGAAATGCCCCAAGATGCCGTTGGTCTGCTAAACAAGGGAATTGCCGATATTTCCAAATACATTTCAGACGGCCGCTCCTTTAACGATATTTTAAATGCGATAATTCAGGTAATGTACAATGCGATGGGTTTTAGCCGTGTCATCTTTGGCGTTAAAAACACTGCGGATTTCAACGTGGTGGGGCGGTATGGTTTAGGGGATAATATTAAGCAGATAATCCCTGATTTTAACTTTAAGCTTTCCGGTGGAAGCGACGTGTTTAACCTTGTGATGTCAAAAAGATCCGATATTATAATTCAGGACATAAATGACCCCAATGTCAGATCAAGAATACCTGACTGGTACAGGAAACTGTTTGATTCCGAAACCTTCATGCTGCTTCACGTTACAGTGGATGACAGACCTATTGGAATAATCTATGCCGACAAACCAAATGCCGGAGATATTAAGATTCCTCAGGCATTATTCACCTCCTTGAAAATCCTCCGTGATCACCTGCTTATGGCTATTAAGAAAAGCCATAATACATAAAAAATTCTAAACGGATGGTACAGAACAGGGATTTTCTCCGCAGATTGCGCAGATTTTCACAGATTTAAATCTGCGTTCATCTGTGTCATCTGCGGATTAATCTTTTTCAAGAGCTCTTTTCTTTAAGGGTGCCTGTCCGTTTTGACATAAATCTCCACAAACTGCTACACTACAATTTATGAAAATTGCGGTGACAGGTAAAGGGGGAGTTGGCAAGACTACGTTGTCCTCTGTGTTGAGTTACCTTTATGCCAAAGAGGGCAAAAAGGTTATTGCCGTCGATGCTGACCCTGATGCCAATCTGGCAACGGCGCTTGGTTTCACTGACTCTGAGATTCAGGGTATGAGACCGATTGCTGAAATGGCTGAGCTAATAGCGGAACGCACTGGGGCGCATCCCGGAGCAATGGGAGGGGTGTTTAAGCTAAACCCAAAGGTGGATGACATACCGGAGGCTTGCAGCCGCACTACAGCTGAGGGGATAAGACTTCTTATCATGGGCAAGTTGAGGGAGGCCTCAACTGGGTGTTACTGCCCGGAAAACGTGTTTTTAAAGCGGCTTCTAAAACACCTTGTCGTTGAACGTGGCGACGTCGTTATAGTGGATATGGAGGCAGGGATTGAGCATCTGACTCGGGGAACGGCCGAAGGGGTGGATGCTTTTATCGTAGTAGTTGAGCCCGGTAAAAGAAGCATTCAAACGGCGCTTTCTGTCAGAGATATGGCAAAGGGGCTTGGTATTTCTCAGGTTTATGTTGTTGCCGGTAAGGTTAGAAATGAAGCTGATATTGAGTTTATACAAAAACACATAGAAGGGATGGAGTTAATAGGCTCTGTGCGGTTTACCGATGAGATAGCAAATGCCGATATGCAGGGAACGGCAGTTTTTAAGTCGGCGCCTTCGGCTCTGAAAGATATAGCGGCTATTAAAAATGTGCTTGACAGCAAAGTCTCAGAGGCCGTCAAACACTAATGCCCAAAACGGATGTACAATTTTTAGATAGGGAAATAATACTATGGAATATATTATCTTTTGTCATTCCTGCGAAAGCAGGAATCCATGTCACTTGAAGAAGGTTTTAAAGGACTGGATTCCCGATCGGAGTCGGGAATGACAAACGAAGAAACAAAGGCAGCCCTGAGGAAAAGGATGCTTAGCGTCAGAGATTCTCTTAACTTAGAGGACAGAAGCCAGAGAGACGAGATGATTAAAGAAAACCTGTTTTCTTTAGCCAAGCTGCAAGCTGCGGCTTGTGTCATGTTCTTTGCCTCTTTTAAAACAGAGCCGGACACCTTTCCTATGATTAAGCGGGCACTTGACATGAAAAAGGTGGTTGTTCTACCAAAGGTTGACAGAGAAAAGCACATCCTTGAGGCTTATAAAATAAACGACCTCAACAGTTTGAAGTTAGGGTATATGGGGATTTTAGAGCCTGACAGCGCTCAATCAGAGCCGATTGACGGAAACTCCATAGATGTAATAGTAATGCCGGGGGCTGCCTTTGACAGAGCCGGAGGACGTCTTGGCTATGGTGGCGGGTACTATGACGGTTTTATTTCAGCTTTGAGTAAAAGACCGTACCTTATTGCGATTTGTTATGCCGAGCAGGTGGTGCCAATTGTGCCGGTAGAAAGCCACGATGTTAGAGTTAACAAGATTGTCACGGACTTTGAGGTAATTGATGTCAATGGATAGAGAGAAGATAAAAGAAGGCATTAGGCTAATAATAGAGGGAATCGGGGAGGATCCGCAAAGACCGGGAATACGCAGAACCCCTGAGCGTGTGGCTGCCATGTATGAGGAGATACTTTCCGGCATGGAAACCCCGTTTGAAGAAATCCTTGTTCCAATAGAGGGCGAAAGTCACGATGAGATGGTAATTCTCAAAGACATTCAGTTTTATTCAATCTGTGAGCATCATCTCCTGCCGTTTTTTGGTAAGGCCAATATCGCATACGTTCCTCATAAGGGAAATATCGTAGGGATTGGGGAGTTGGCGCGCGCTCTTGACCTTCTTGCAAAAAGACTACAGGTGCAAGAGAGGCTGACAACTCAATTAGCCGACGCTATAATGCACACGCTAAAGCCGCGTGGAACAATGGTTATAATAGAGGCCGAGCACTTGTGTTTAAGTATGAGGGGGCTGAAAAAACCTGGCTCAAGGGTGGTAACATCGGCTGTGCGAGGAATTTTCAGAACTAAACAGTCAACACGAGAGGAAATGCTTGAGCTTATAAAGGGTACTTAATTTAATGCCAAGTCGCAGTCAGAAGTATAACAAGGCGGCAAGGAGAAAGCGACGCAGGCGTACTTTTATGTACGTTGAGGAGCTTTTGACGTATGCCAACGAAGTTAGACGATTGAATGCGGCTTGGTATCGGGTAATGGGCTTTCACGTGCTTTAGGCAGGGAGGTTTATATCCGACGAAAAAAAATTAATAAAAACGATAAAGGAGGTTTAATTAATGTCAGCTACGATAATAGACGGTAAGCGGGTGGCAAAGGAGATAACGGATGCGTTGAAGTCCGAGGTCGATGCGCTTAAGGCAAAGGGGGTAACGCCTGGGCTTGCAGTGGTGTTAGTCGGTGAAAATCCGGCGTCAAAAAAGTATGTCGCAAGCAAGGAGAAAACCTGTGAAACTCTTGGTATAAAGAGCATAGGCTGTAAAGTGCCTGACACTATCACTCAGGCAGAGCTATTAAAAATAATAGACGATTTAAATAATGACCCGGCAGTGCATGGGATTCTGGTACAGTTGCCGCTCCCTAAGCAACTCAGCGAAAAAGAGGTCATGCACAGAATTTCCTCCCTTAAGGACGTGGATGGCTTTGGCCCGGACTCACTTGGCCGTCTTGTGCTTGATGAGCCAGGGTTTTTACCGTGCACACCGCATGGCTGCATTAAGCTCATTGAAGCTTACGGGGTGGATTGTGCCGGAAAGCACGCAGTTGTCGTAGGGCGAAGCGTAATTGTTGGAAAACCCGTCTCACTGTTGCTCCTTCGGAAAAACGCTACTGTAACAATATGTCACAGTAAGACTGCCAACTTGAAAGATGTTTGTCTTTCAGGAGATATAGTGGTGGCGGCAGTTGGTAAGGCTGAGATGGTAAAGGGCGATTGGATTAAGCCTGGGGCCACAGTAATTGATGTCGGCATAAATGTCTCCGCTGACGGCAAACTTGTCGGCGATGTTGAGTTTGAAGCGGCTAAGGAACGGGCAGGGTTTATAACTCCGGTGCCGGGGGGCGTGGGACCTATGACCATAGCCATGCTTATGTATAACACGGTGGAAGCCGCTAAAAATATGTTAAAATAGATGAAAGTTTAAGAAGGGAGGAATTAATTCCATGATAATTTCTAAAAAGAAGGATAGGGGTAAACTTCTGCAAACTCTGGATAGGTACGACAGTTTTTATCTGATAGGCTGTTCGGAGTGTGCCTCGCTGTGTGGTACCGGCAATGATGAGGCTCTAAAGGAGATGGCTGAGGATCTGAAAGCTAAGGGAAAAACTGTTACCGGTATGATTGTTCCTAAGACCGGCTGTCAGACGCTGGGGACAAAAGTAGAGTTAAAAAAGGACAAGGATGCGTTGGATAAAACTGACGCCATAGTGGTTATGTCTTGCGGCGCAGGTACCCAGTCTGCCGTAGAGATATATCCTGATAAGGCGGTGTATCCGTCAAATGACACCATGTTTTTAGGGAACATGACACGCTTTCAGATGTTTGACGAGAGATGTACGCTGTGCGGCGAATGTGTGCTGGATATGACAGGAGGCATTTGCCCGGTAACTAACTGCCCGAAGGGTTTGCTAAACGGCCCCTGCGGAGGTACAAAGGACGGCAACTGTGAGGTCAGCGCCGAGATTAAGTGCGCTTGGGTGAGAATATATGAGCGCCAGAAGAGACTCGGTGAACTTGACAAAATGACAGAAATTCTTCCGCCTAAGGACTGGTCGGCTAAACAGGCCCCTCACAAGCTATACACCAGAGGGGATGCCGCCGAGGGCGATCGTAAGGACAAAAAATAAGGTGACAGAAGGAGACTATGACAATGAGCTTTAAAGATACCCTGGAATCAGGGAAATTTGTCGTTACTGCCGAGGTCGGCCCTCCTAAGGGCACGGATATAGCAACGATGAAGCACGATATGGAGATATTGAAGGGTAAGCTGGACGCCGTAAACGTAACCGATAACCAATCGGCTGTTATGCGTATCTGCTCCCTTGCAGTGTGTAAGCTGGCTCTTGAGCACGGTCTTGAGCCGATTTTGCAGATGACCTGCCGTGACAGAAACCGCATAGCACTTCAGTCTGACCTTTTAGGAGCAAGCGTGTTGGGAATACGCAATGTGCTTTGTATGACAGGAGACCATGTAAGCGCCGGAGACCATAAGAGCGCCCGTCCTGTTTATGACATAGAAAGTGTGCAGCTGCTTCAGGTGGTCAATGCCCTCAACAACGGAAAAGATATGGCGGGTAACGATATGAAGGGAGCCACCTCATTTTTTCAGGGTGCTGTTGTGACCCCTGAGTCTAACCCCATTGAGCCTCAGTTGATGAAGTTTGAAAAGAAAGTCAAAGCAGGGGCTAATTTCTTTCAAACTCAGGCCATCTACAACATAGATAACTTTAAGGAGTTTATGAAGTTTGCGCGTAAGTTTCCCGTAAAAATTATGGCAGGACTGGTAGTGTTAAAAAGCGCTGGGATGGCTAATTTTCTGAACAATTTTGTTCCCGGAATCAAAGTGCCGCAGGAGTTGATAGACGAGATGAAGGCAGCTGGAAAGGAAAAAGCGCTGGATACCGGACTCAATATAACCGCACGGCATATCAGACAGTTGAAAGAGGAAAAAATCTGTGACGGGGTTCATATCATGGCTATTGGTATGGAGGATAAGGTTCCGATAATTTTAGAAAGAGCGGGGCTGCTTTAGTAGCTAAAGGACTAATCCGCAGATGACGCAGATGGACACAGATGAAATATCACTAAGGGCATGACATGGCAAGAATAAGTATAAGCGATTTTCTTGACAGAAAGATAAAGGGACAAAAACTTGCCCTCATGACAGCCTATGACTATGCGTTTGGGCGTATAGTTGATGAGGCGGGTTTTGAGGGGATACTCGTTGGGGATTCTCTTTCTATGGTAGTGCAGGGGCTTGAAAACACGTTGCCTGTCACTATGGATGAGATGATTTACCACACACGTATTGTCTCACGCGCTGTTACAAATGCTCTTGTCATAGGGGATATGCCATATATGTCGTATCAGGTGTCGGTAGAAGAGGCTGTCAGAAACGCAGGCAGATTCATAAAAGAGGGAGGCGCTCAGGCAGTTAAGACTGAAGGGGGACGTGAGATACTGCCTCAGATAAGGGCAATGATAGCCGCCGAGATTCCAGTGATGGCACACATTGGGCTTACGCCGCAGGCTATTTACAGAATTGGTGGTTTTAAGGTTCAAGGGAAAACCAATGAGGCCAGGGTGAGGCTCCTTGAGGATGCCCTTATGCTTGAAGATGCCGGGGTGTTCAGCATGGTTATAGAGGCGGTTCCCTCTGGGCTTGCTAAGGAGATAACCGAGAAACTGTCAATTCCAACTATAGGAATCGGTGCTGGAGTCCACTGTGACGGGCAAATTCTGGTTCTCCATGATGTGATAGGGCTGTTTGAGCGTTTTATGCCGCGATTTGCCAAGCGGTACGCTAACCTGAAAGAAGATGCTCTTAAGGCGCTTTGTACGTATAGGGATGAGGTAAAGGGCGGCGTTTTTCCATCAGAGAAGGAAAGTTTTAAGTAATGGGTAAAAGATTTGGGATACGGTACTGGAGACAACAATGATGGATATTTCGGAGAGATTAAAAGAGCTGACGGTGCTTTATGTAGAGGATGAGTTTATAACAAGAGAATCACTTGGGAAATTTATTAAAAGGAGGGTAAAAACAATTCATATTGCGGAAAACGGCATAACAGATTTAGAGATGCCGCTTATGAACGGATTTGAAATGATTGAAAAAATTAGGGAACACTCCTCAGATGTTCCAATTATAGTGACAACGGCATACAATGACGAAAGACACAGGCCAGCGACTGTTAGAGCTGTTGTCATAAAACCAATTATTCAGGATGATCTGATTCAAGCAATTTCAACGTGTTTTTAAGATGTTTTATCACACATTTAACTTTGCAGTTTGTATTGACAAGCCAGCTCGTTTAAAGCTATAATGTCGGCAAGCTATGTTGTTGCTTGTTTTGGAGGATTCTTTGAAATTGTTGAAACGGATGAACCGTGCGGATTTTTTGAAATTAAGGAGGAATACTAAAATGTGTAGAAAATTAAGTTGTGTGTTTTTTTTAATTATCGCATTGTCTTTTGCCTATGTAACAACTGTGGAGTCCGGCACTGGCACCTATGTAACTTATTTTATGCCATATCTCCACACTGACACCAATAATCCTGTGTACTGTGTTGTAACGAATTTCGGCATTGGCGCTGACAACATTACCTCATTAAGTCTCAATGTTATGTCGGCAGAAACAAGCACGTTTAATAGATACTTCACTTCTCTTGAAAGCACTAATCTGTTAAATTACGGACGTACTGTAATGTTGACCTTTAGCGGACAAAATATGTATGTTGGAACGTCAACCAGTAACAAGGTAGATATTTCTACATTAGTAGGTACCTCTGAAGTCTATGGCGCTAAACTGACCTTTATTTCAACAATACAAAAAGACTCAAACGCTTTAAGAACAAGCCATCTGAACTGTAAGAACATCCCTATGGCATGCTTTATGGGCACGTCTAACCCAAAGCGAAACATGGAGGGTACAATTTGTGAAGCTGGATACGTAATAAACTCTCAGGCACTTTATCAGAATCAACCGTATGACGCGCAGCCTGACGCAAATGGTAACGCTGTCTTTACGACGGGTATGTACTGGGCTGATAACACAACAGGTTTGAGCTTTTAGCTGGAATAAGCGTAAAGTGAACAACAGGGCAGCCGGAGGGTATGAGCGTTAGAGGAGATATATTATTTGTCGGTAAAGATGCCGGAGCACTAAGAGCTGTTGAGGATGCTGCGGGTTTGGGTGGTCGTGGATTATGTCATGTTTCTGATGTTGCTCAACTTACCCTACAGTTAACTGAAGGGGTACGATTAGCACTTATTGATTTTTCTTACCTAAACGGCACAGGAGTTGAGACTCTAACCAAAGTGAAGGCCATGTCCCCTGCGGCACAAATTATAGTGCTCTATGAAGATGCTGAGCGAAATGATGCGATGAGTGCTTTGGCGATAGGGGCTTTCTTTTGTATGAAAAAACCCTTTTACCCTGACGAGCTGCGGGCTGCTGTAGAGAGGGCCTGGGAAAGGGCAGCGCTCAGGGAGGAGTTAGAGGGTCTAAGAGTTGCCACAGTGCCAGAGGGCAGGGATGTTATAGGGAGCAGCAATAGGTTTCTTAAAGCATTGAAGGATGCTGAGCGGCTTTCAGGCAGCGATGCTCCCGTACTGATTTTGGGTGAAACTGGTACTGGCAAGAGAAATCTTGCAAGGTTTATACACTACTTCAGTCAAAGAAAAACAGGACGATTTTTGGTAGTAAACGCCGATTCTATGTCTGAACAGCATCAGTGGCAGGAGATTTTCGGTTTGAAAGAAGGAAATTTTGCCGGTCATAATTATTATGGTTATGGCTCCATGGCTCTTTCAACAAACGGTACGCTGTATATATCTGAAATAGCTGCCCTCACGCCAACTCTCCAAGAGAAACTTCTTGATTTCATAAAAACACACAGCCTCTCTGGTTCAACTGAGGTGCTTTCCTCAGATGCCAGAGTGATAGCGTCATCAAGACAAAATCTGCCGGAGCTTGTAAGAAAGGGGCTTTTTTTAAAGGAACTCCGCGAGGCCTTTGCAGATGGCGAGATCAGAGTTCCGCCATTGAGGGAAAGAAAAGCAGATATTATTCCCTTAGCTGAGTATTTTTTAGCAAAGTATGCGAGGCGTTATCAGACCGGCGACAAAAAATTCGGCACCACAGCTATAGATTACTTCATGAAACACTACTGGCCGGACAATGTCAAAGAGTTAAAAGAGACAGTAAAGCGAGCGGCAATTTTAACCAAAAAAACCGAAATTCAATATAAAGACATGATATATTACGACACTTCACGGTATTCTATTTCGGAATTTCTTGAGAAAAAAATTGTTAATTATTTACAGGATGTAACAGAGTTAAACTCCGGTAATCTCTACAGCACTATAGTGGATGAGGTAGAAAAGGCACTTATCAGCATAGCGCTCAAAGAAACGTCCGGAAATCAGTTGAAAGCCTCAAGAATACTCGGCATAAACAGAAACACTCTGCGTACAAAGGCAAAACAGTTTCAGATGACTTCATGAAAAGTGTAATAATGTCAGAGACTCATATTGATTTTTATTAATAAATTATGTTAAAAAACACTTGATGTTTGGATAGTTTAAAATAAAGGCGGGGGTTAGTTGATGAATTACTACGAAAATATTGCAATACTGGATGCAGCTTTGGATGATGCAGCGATAGAAGCGGCAGAGAAGAAAATTTTAGACGTCATTGAGAAATCAAGCGGTGAGGTACTAAAAAAAGAGCGCTGGGGCAGAAAGAAGCTTGCATACACGATAAACAAAAGAGACAAGGGGTTTTATATCTTTATTGCGTTTAAGTCTCCGCCTGCGGCAGTGAAAGCCCTTGAGAGTTTTTATAAGGTATATGACGCTGTGTTTAAGTTTATGGTAATCAAGCTGGAAAAAAAGGAAATTCATGCTCTTGAGGAAACGTTGAAAAGTAAGCAGCCTAAAGAAGAGGCCGCAGCAGAGACTGAGCCTAAAACGGAATAACTGGCAATGTTTAACAAAGTAATATTTGTTGGAAATCTGACAAGGGACCCTGAGATTCGGTACACAGGACAGGGGTTGGCGGTTGCCAGTTTTGCCATCGCAATTAATACAAGAATTAAGCAGGGAGACGAGTGGAAAGAGGAGACGTTGTTTATTGATGTTTCCGTTTTTGGAAAACAAGCAGAGGCCTGCGGTCAGTACCTTAACAAAGGAAATCCGGTGTTGGTAGAGGGACGGCTCAGGGAGCGGCGCTGGGAGTCTGAGGGACAAAAGAGGAGCAAGTTTGAAGTAGTATCCCAGACAATTAAGTTTTTACCTAAAAGAGGGGGAGAGTCCTTCAAAGGAAGTCAGGATGGTTTTTCAGCGCCGGATGAGATGACCGACCTTGAGCCATTTTAGATAGAGATTGGAAAAACAGCTATGAGGAGCGTAAAGAGATGATTCAAAAGAGCAGGAGCGCAGACCAGGCAAAGTTTAAGAGGTTTGCAAGAAAGAAGTTTTGCAGGTTTTGTGCAGAAAAAACTCCGTTTATAGATTACAAAGATATGCGGACACTTAGATCGTATGTTACCGAACGAGGGAAGATCCTTCCCAGCAGGATGACAGGCACATGCGCCGGGCATCAGAGGGAGCTTACCACTGCAGTAAAACGTGCCAGAAATATTGCCATGCTTTCTTTTATGGAAAAATAATGAGAGTACAAAAGGCATGGGTTGGAATTGTAGCGGCAGATATAGTTAGCAGGTTGCTGACGGATGGGTTGGTGACAGCTGCTGTTACCAAAGAAGAGCTGGTGCGTGAGGTAAGGGATATTATGATGGATGAGCTTATGGCAGAAGATAGAGTGAACGAGGAGGTCAGAGAGCTTCTAAAGTCCTATGAGCCTGAAATAGAGAAGGGTCGTATGGACTACAAAAAACTCTTCGATATGACTAAGCATAAGTTAATAAGAGAGAGAAACATCGTCATATGATGCTCTCCGATGATAAAGTATCCCACCTGTCGCACATAGTTGTAACAGGGTTAAAGACTAAAAAACTGGTAAAGCTCATTGCAGATGAACCAGCAATCAGAAAGACAATAAAATCTATACTCACAGCACACTTGAATGTGTGGCAGGATGTTGACGCAGCGGTAAGGAAAAAAGTTAAGTCACTAAAAAAGGGGCTAACTGAGGGCACTCAGGAATGGGACATCATGTATAGAAAGTTTTTTGAAGAGGAAAGCGCAAGACGAGGGGGAACGTTTACGTGAGAAAGTTGTTGCTTTCTCATGAGGATTTTGCAAAACGTGAGAAAGAGAAGGCGCGAAGGTTAAGAAAAACACGATGGTGGATGAGGAAACTCACTGATGGCGTCTGTTACTACTGCGGCCTCAAATTCCCTGCCACCGAGCTTACCATGGACCACTTGATACCGCTTTCAAAGGGCGGCATGTCAGCACGGGAAAACATTGTGGCCGCCTGTAGAAACTGTAACACCAAGAAAAATTCTCAGCTAACAGTTGACTGGACTGAGTATATGGAAAGACTGAAAGGCATGGAGTCATTGGTGTAACAAGGTGGCGCGTTTTGGTAATAAAATAAGAGAGGACAAAAGTGTTCTGACTGAACCAAGGTGTCCGTTTTGCAGGCAGTTTTTCGGGAGACCTGAGAATGTGCCTACCTTACTTGGCTCTTTTACTGGCGGACAGTGCAGCTGTGGCGCTGTCTATGTGCATGACCCCACACAAAAAGATATGGGTAATGCATTTATGGACGCCCTTGCTTATGCGTGCAAAGAGGACTGGGATTTAGCACTTTCACTGACTGAGGATGTGGACTACTCATGCACTTATTTAAGCTATGTTCCCCAGACACACACACTGTCGTCTAAGACAAATGGCAGAGGGCCGTATGAAAAAAATGGCAACATGCTGTTTTTAAAGTTGAAGGATTAGGTGGTTTTAGAGGCTGCAGGGCTTTGGTTTTGCTTGTGATAAAATAAATTGATAAACATATCAATTTATTTTATTTGACGATGTCCTCAGTGGTATATTAAGGTTTAAGGGGTAATCGTACCGGACAAATTTACAACTGTGAAAAATAGGGAGTTTCCCGGAGTTTAATTTAAAAAAGCAGGAGGTTTTGTATGCGTTCAATTAGTTGTGATGGTAAGAGCATAGAGCTTGACGAGGATGGGTATCTGACAAACCTAAATGACTGGTCTGAGGGTGTGGCAAAGATGTTGGCCACAGAGGACAGCCTTGATTTGACAGATGCGCACTGGGAGGTCATTAATTTTTTAAGGTCGTACTATCAGCAGTATCAGATAGCTCCTATGATTAAGATATTGGTCAAGGAGATTAAAAAGACGATGGGTGCAGACAAGGGCAACACCAAGTACCTGTATCAGTTGTTTCCAGATGGTCCTGCAAAGCAGGCGTGTCGTTATGCTGGTCTTCCTAAGCCTACCGGCTGCGTATAAAAAAAACAGCAGGGCGTGTGTTTTAGCACTGTGACAGAGTAAAGGAGCGCCTGGTAGTTTCTATCAGGCGCTTTCAGTTAGAGTAAAAATCTATTCAAAGTAAGGATCGTGCGATGACGGGCATAACATTTATAATGAATATGTACATGAACACAATCGTGTATGTTGGCTGTTCCGTATTCGCCTTAGGGTTCATTTATAAGGTCTATTGTGAATACTACAAGACGCCTCAACCTCTGAAAATACCGCAAACACCACAGCCAACCACCCTTTCAGGTGTAATATTGAGGATGGCAGGGGACGTGTTATTTTTTAGAAGTCTGTCTAAGGGAACGACGTTTCTGTTTATAACCGGGTGGATTTTCCACTTCACTTTCCTATTGATGATTATTCGGCATTTAAGGTATTTCATACATCCGGTACCGGAGTGCATAGTGGCATTAGGGGGCGCAGCCATGTTTTTGTCTGTTGTACTCCTCTTATCCCTTGTATTGCTTGTTATCAGAAGGGCTTTAGATGAGAGGACAGCCTATGTAACTTCTCTTGCCGATTACTTTGTACTCCTTGTGATAATTGGCATAGTGTTTACAGGAATTCTTTTGCGTCATGAACCTTTCAGGCCGGACATTGTAGCCGTTAACAGGTTTGTTATGGAGCTTATGGACGTCAAGGCTCCGCTTCACATGTTGGGTATGCATCCGGCTGTGGCGCCAGGTAACGTTGTCTTTATGTGTCACCTAAGCCTCGTCTGCTTTTTACTTATGTATTTCCCGTTCAGCAAGTTGATGCACTCTGCCGGTTACTTCTTCAGCCCGACAAGGAACATGGTTAACAACCCAAGAGACGTCAAACACGTCAATCCCTGGGATAATTCTTAAAGGAGGTTAAAACATATAATGGCTGATGATAAAACTACCGACAGCAGCGCTCAGGGAGACGCAAATGATGCCAATGCACGTGTTCAGGCGCTGATTAAATATGTCAAGATAAAAGAAAAGCCAGTAGAGTTAACTGGCGAAATAAAAGTTCCGTGCATAAAGCCGAATTCTTTCATAGATGTGAAACCACAGCTCCTAACGGCGATAGAACCTCTTCAGAGGTTAGGGTATCCCATTGGCGGCCTAGTTCCAAACTGGAAAGAAGTCTTTCTGAAAAAGATGGACGAGATTTTGAAAAAGTACCGCTCAGTCAAACTTTTCTTAGATATATGTGTACGGTGCGGAGCGTGTACAGATAAATGCCACTACTTTATAGGAACCGCTGACCCAAACAACATGCCTGTGGCTCGTGCCGAGTTAATGCGGAAAGTGTATCGCAGATATTTCACATGGCAGGGAAAGCTGCTTGGGAGCAAATTTGTTAACGGCTCCGACTTAAGTGAAGAGTTGCTTGCCATGTGGTACACGTATTTTTATCAGTGTTCGGAGTGCAGGCGGTGTGCGGTATTTTGCCCTTCTGGTATCGATACGGCTGAAATCACAATGGCGGCAAGAGAGATTCTAAACAGTGTGGGGCTTGTGCAAAAGTACATGCATGAGATTATTGACAAAGCCCAAAACATTGGAAACAACCTTGGTATGCAGCAAAATGCAATTGTTAATGCGCTTGAATTTGTGCAGGATGAGCTGCAGGAGACAACTGAGATTCCTGACATAAGGATACCGATAGATGAAGAAGGAGCGGACGTGCTGTTTGTTACTCCTTCTGCCGACTTCTTTGCATCCCCTCACATAGAATCACTGTATGGCTATGCAAAGGTGTTTCATCAGGCCGGTATTAGCTGGACTATGAGCACACATGCCTCAGAGGGCGGCAATTTTGGCATGTTTGTGCATAACTATGGAAATATGAAAAAGATTAATAAACGTATCTGGGAGGCAGCCCGTGATTTGAAAGTAAAACGGGTAATCGGCGGCGAGTGCGGCCACATGTGGAGAGTGCTCTCCTCATACAGTAACACGATGTTTGGTCCGTTTGACTGGCTTGATTCCAGATATCCTCGTCCTCAGCATATATGCGAGTTTACTTTGGATTTGCTAAACCGCGGGGCCTTAAAAATTGACAAGACGGCAAACGATGAGTTTGTGGTCACAATGCACGACTCATGTCAGGTAGCAAGAGGGCTTGAGATGGGCGGCACAAAGTATGGTCAGTTTGAAATCCCACGTGGAGTAATACGCGGTGTGTGTAATCGCTTTGAAGATATGCCGGAGAATACAATTAAGGAAAGGACGTTCTGTTGCGGTGCCGGTCAGGGACTTTTGGGCGACGATATGATAGCTACCAGAGTTAAGGGCGCCATTCCTCGTATGCAGGCATATTCGTATGCCAAGCGTGAAAAGGGTGTAAACTTTGTAGCCCTGATTTGTGCCATATGTAAGGCACAGCTGAGTAAAATGTTTCCCACCTATGGTATAGCCATGGAGGAGGTAGGTGGAATTCACCAACTTGTGGGACGGGCCATAGTGCTTGGAGCGAAGGAGGGCATATAGATGAAAAGCTCAATGAAGATAATTCTGTTATTTGCCATATTGGCGGCAATGTTTGCGATTTCCGCTTGCTCCAAACAGGAGCCGCCTGCCGCTAACGGCGCTGGTGAGTATGCCCTTACGGTGCCTGCGAATGTTAATCTTTTGCCGTGGTACCATGTTCCAACCTCCAATGTAAGAAAAAATCATATGAATCTGCTTAAATCAGGGCAGATTCCGCAAAATGCTTGTCTGCCCTGTCACACAGAGCCAAAAAACTTTTGTAACAAGTGCCACGAATATGTCGGCGCTCCTAAAGTCTCTGTTGACAAGCCTTATAATGAGGTACTTGGTCTTGAGGTAAATAAAGACATTCCTGCGCCTGACTACCATATGCCGCCAAATGAATGGCGCTACACACATGACACTTACATTATTACCGGAAAGGCTAAGCTTGATGAGTGTCTTGCCTGTCACATTGAGCCGGATAATTTCTGTAATAAGTGCCATTTAAACGCTAACATAAGGAAAATTGATAAGTAAGTTTACCTTAACAACATAGTCATAAAAAAAGAGGGTTGCTGTACAAAAACCCTCTTTTTTTTTCCAATACATGGACTTGACAAACTATATCAAATGCTGGTATAAAAAGATGCTGTGATTAGTAAGACTGATAAGATTTGGATGGACGGCAAGTTCGTAAAATGGGACGATGCCAATGTTCACATACTGACTCATACCTTGCACTACGGGCTTGGGGTTTTTGAGGGAATCCGGTGTTACAAAACAGACAAAGGGCCAGCCATATTCAGATTAAAAGAGCATGTTCAGCGCCTTTATGATTCCTCGCACATCTGTCAGATAGAGATTCCGTATAGACCTGAGGAGATTGAACAGGCGATAATTGATGTTGTGAAAGTTAACAAGCTGGATGAGGGTTATATAAGACCTTTTGTATATATTGGCTATGGCATGATGGGGTTGTATCCTAAGGGCAATCCGATAAGTGTGGCGATAGCTGCGTGGCCGTGGGGCAAGTACCTTGGCGAAGAGGGTCTGACAAAGGGGATTTCCATAAAAGTGTCGTCCTACATAAGAAGCCATGTTAACTCTAATATGACAAGGGCAAAAGTGAGCGGATATTACGTAAACAGCCAGCTAGCCAAAAAAGAGGCAATTTCAATGGGTTACGAAGAGGCTCTGCTTCTGGACACTGAGGGATACGTGTCTGAGGGCTCTGCCGAGAACATATTTGTGGTTAGAAACGGCTTGATTAAAACAACCCCGCTTACATCTATTTTAGAGGGAATCACAAGAGACACCATTATGAAAATGGCCAAAGATGAAAACATAGAAATTGTAGAGGCCAGATTTACCAGAGATGAGTTATATATAGCGGAGGAGGCTTTCTTTACCGGCACCGCTTCAGAGATAACTCCAATCCGCGAGGTTGACAACCGCAAGATAGGGCGCGGCTGCCCCGGTGAAATCACAAAAAAGCTGCAATCTCTTTATTTTGATACAGTAAAAGGAAAGCTCAGCAAGTACGGGCACTGGCTTACCTACGTGTAAATCCACATGCTTCTCCGGCTGACTGAACAAGAGGCCGGTAACTTTTCTTTCCTAATAAAATGTAAAAACTATTTCAAAACTACATGTGCTTATCGCTATTATCAATGTACATCATCACAGGCTGTTAGTGTATAATTCAATAAGGAGACCAGATTGAAACTCGTATTAAAAATTCTTTTGGCGCTTTTGGCGACAACGGCTTTAGCCGCTCTGTTTGTTTTTGTCAAGCAGAAGTATCATAGCGGGGCACAAGTGTATAAAAAAACAAAAATCGCAATGGATACTGCCATTACTATTACGGTTGTCTCAGATAGTCAAGAGAAAGCGGAGAAAGCCATAGATACAGCGTTTAGAAAAATTGATTACTACGACCATCAATTTAGTTTCTTTTTGCCGGATAGCGACATCTCCCTGATTAATAAAAATGCCGGCATTAAACCCGTACGGGTGTCAAAGGATACCTTTGAGTTAGTGAAGAAAACTGTGGAAATTTCTGAGTTAACCGGAGGGGCTTTTGATGCTTCAGTAGGTGCATTTATGGTGTTATGGGATTTTGCTAAGGCTGTTAAACCCTCTGACGATGAATTAAAAAAACGAATTCCATTGGTTAATTATAAAAACATTGAGGTAAATGAGGCGGACTCCTCCGTTATGCTTAAACAAAAGGGTATGATGCTTGACTTTGGTGGCAATGCTAAAGGTTATACGGCTGATAAAATTGTAGAGCTGCTTAAGTCAATGGGAATACGCTCAGGGATTGCAGCAATAGCCGGAGATATTAAAACTTTTGGCTCAAAGCTAGATGGCAGCCCTTGGTTTATAGGTATTCGTAATCCTCGCGGGACACCATCAGACCTTGTGGGAATCCTTAAACTTAAAGACCAAGCCGTATCAACCGCAGGCGATTATGAACGTTTTTTTATTGAGAATGGACATCGTTACCATCACATATTAATGCCTCAAACTGGGCTTCCGGCACCGGAATTTCAAAGTGTAACCATCGTTAACCCAGAGGGTTTCGTTACAGACTCCCTTGATAACGCCGTCTTTGTGATGGGAAAAGAAAAGGGGCTTGAATTTATAAAAAAACATAATCTTAAAGCATTTCTGATATTTAGCGATAACACAACCTATATAACGGACAACCTGAAAGAGGAATTTGAGCAGGAAAACTCTCATTAAGAGGCTGACTTATGGGGATTTAGCATTGTTTTCGCTTCTTATAATCATTTCGGTTTCAGCTCTAATTTATGTCTCTGTGGGGGTATCTCAGGGAGCTGTTGTAAAAATAGAGGTTAACAACAAACTTCTCTACCAGTATCCGCTTAACGAAGACAGGCGTATTCATCTTGAGTTTATGGATATAGAGATAAAAGGCGGACGGGTTGCCGTAACTGAGGCAAACTGCCCGAATAAAATTTGTGTCAAACAGGGGTTTGTAGATAGAGGCGCCATAATTTGTCTTCCCAACAGAACCGTCATAACTGTTGAGGAACCTGACAAGCAGGGAGTAGTAGATGCAACAACGTGAGAAGTTAACGCTTGCTATGCTAAGTGCATTTGCTGTTGCAATTACAGGTTTTGAGAGGTTTATCCCAACACCTGTCCCGTGGCTTAGGTTTGGGCTAGCCAACATCATCATACTGATAACGTTAACTCTTTATGGATTTAAAGCGGCTTTTACAGTCTCATTGATACGCGTCATTGGAGGCTCTATCGTAACAGGGACATTTTTAGGCCCAGCCTTTGTGTTAAGTTTAAGCGGCAGCGTGTTAAGTGTGCTATCTATGGGAGCGCTCTATAAGGTTATGCCGAGGGTATTTAGTCCGGTAGGACTAAGTCTAATTGGAGCGCTCTTTCACAATTTGGGGCAAATACTGTCGGCGTATCTTCTGTTCATTCAAAACTTCAGGGCAATACTTGTAATAACGCCGATTATACTTCTTTTGGGAACATTGACAGGTGCTGCAAACGGAATAGTCACAACAGTTGTGCTTGAGCGCTTGAAAAAAACTCAGGAGAATGTACACAATACCTGATGGTGGTGAAATGCCCTATGTGCGGCAAAGATGTAGAGTGGAGTGGTAATCCATTCAGACCGTTTTGTACGGAGAGGTGTAAATTAACAGATCTGGGTAAGTGGGCAGCCGATGAGTACAGGATTGCAGGTGGGCCGCTTACTGATGATGCTGATAATCAAGACGACATAGAGGAGGTTTAAAAAAGTGATAAAAGTAGCAGTAGCCGGAGCATCCGGCAAAATGGGACAAAGAATCGGTGTTTTGGCAACAGAGCATCCTGACATAACCCTTAGCGGAGCGTTTGAAAGGCTTGGGCACAGCACAATTGGCAAAGATTTTGCCGATGTGGCAGGAGGCGCTAAAACCGGCGTTTTAATATCAAATTCCTCAGAGGCTTTGAAAGGCGCGGATGTGGCAATAGAGTTTACGGCGGCTGAGGCAACACTTGAAAATTTAAAAACCTATGCCTCCCTTAAAATTCCTGCTGTCATAGGCACAACAGGTCTTAGTGCGCCGCAAATTGAGGAACTTAAGCAGTTTGCTAAAACGATTCCTATAGTGTTTGCTCCAAACATGTCGGTAGGCGTCAATCTTCTTCTAAGGGTGCTTAAGGATGTTGCCTCAACGCTTGGCGATGATTATGACATAGAGATAGTGGAGGCTCACCATAGGCTTAAAAAAGACGCCCCAAGCGGAACGGCTATTAAGATGGCTCAGGTGATAGCAGAGTCTTTAAGTAGGGATTTAAACGAGGTTGGAGTGTATGAGCGTAAGGGGTTAATTGGAGAACGCAGCAAAAAGGAAATCGGGATTCAAACGGTAAGAGCCGGTGACATTGTGGGTGAGCACACGGTAATGTTTGGAGGGCTTGGTGAGCGTATAGAGATAACCCATAAGGCCTCAAGCCGTGACACCTTTGCTCGTGGCGCTCTAAGAGCGGCACTGTGGATTAAAAACAAACCAGCCGGACTTTATGATATGCAGGATGTGCTGGGGCTTAAGTAGTTTAAAATGTTTACTAACGTCCAATGTCTAAAACGGATTTGGCATACTTACAGTAAGGAACTCTTGAAAAAGATTAATCCGCAGATGACACAGATGAACGCAGATAGAATAAAAGCAAATGGAGGATAAAGTGAAAGAACATCACGTATGCCCGTGGTATTTGGCTTATACATTTGACAACCCTTTAAGAAACCTGGCGCATGAGCCGAAAAAACTCCTGTCGCCATACGTGAAAGCTGGAATGAGAGTGCTGGATATTGGCTGCGGCATGGGGTATTTTTCAATTGGGATGGCAAAACTTGTAGGAGACAGCGGTCACATCACATCGGTTGACCTTCAGCCAAAGATGCTTGAAGTGCTCACAAAAAGGGCAAAATGCGCCGGTGTTGCCAACCGTATAACTCCAGTGCTTTGTAAGGAAAACAGTCTTGAGGTCACCGAAAAAGTGGATTTTGTACTTGCCTTTTGGGTAGTTCATGAGATGCCTGACCAAAACGGGTTATTTAAGCAGGTCAGTGCTATGCTAAATCCCGGAGCTAAAATGTTTATCGCTGAGCCTAAAATGCACGTTAAAGAGAAAGATTTTAAAGCCTCAATTGAAACAGCCAACGAACATGGGCTTTTTTTGGTGGAAACTCCTAAAGTATTTATGAGCCAAAGCGCTGTGCTCATGTTAAATAAATAACGGCTGATGAAATCTATATTTTTTACATTACTATTTATCATGTTTGCTGTAAATCAGGTGGCAGCCGCAGAAATATCGGGTACGTATGTAAGGGCAGAACATGGCGCTAATGGGAAAATAGTATCCAAATCTGTCTATTTAAACGTACCGCATGTGGTTTTAAGAGTAACCGGAGCGCCAGATGGTTTTTGTCTGATGCGTCAATCAGAGGACTCAGAAGAGGTTCTCTGCACAGGCGGCAAGATTATCGGTAAAACACTGCTGCCGGGAGCATACACAGTTTTTCCATCTCCGCCTATAAACAAACACAAAGAGTCCGTCTCTGTTTACACTCAACCAGTTACTCCACATCATAAGACCAATTAGCTAAAAAAAAAATTAACCACAGATAAACACTGATGAACACAGATTAGAGATATTAAAATTGACTATGCAGTTAACTCCGTTAACAAAAAAACTGGATTCCTGCCTTCGCAGGAATGACAAAAAAAGAAAACCACCTCTTGTCATTCCCGCCTACGAGCGGGAATCCAGTCCTTTTTTCCACTTTAAAAAACATAGAAACCTACCTCTTTAGAACCATGAAAACCCTCTACCGGAGTTAACTCAATAAGCATTTACCCTTTATTTCCGTTTGCGTTTAGCGCCCTGCATAACGGCGCCTGTCCCTGCCGATGTAACCATCTGAGCGTATCTAAGCAGGTAGCCGGTTGTGATTTTAGGCTCCGGTGGTTTCCATTTTTTTAGTCTTTGCTTTATTTCTGCGGCATCAACAAGGAGATCAATGGTGCGCGCAGGGACGTTTATTTTTATCTTATCACCGTTTTCTATGATTGCGATAGTGCCTCCCTCCATAGCTTCAGGCGATATATGACCAATGCAGGGGCCGCGCGTGCCGCCGGAAAACCTGCCATCTGTGATAAGCGCTACGGATTCACTCAATCCCATGCCGGCAATGGTTGCAGTTGAGGAGAGCATCTCTCGCATACCTGGGCCGCCCTTTGGTCCCTCATACCGAATCACAACAACATCGCCGTGCGTGATTTTACCATCCATAATGGCGCTCATTGCAGACTCCTCTGAGTCATACACACGCGCCGTACCCTCAAAAACCATCATTTTCTCTATGATTGCCGATTGCTTCACAACAGCACCGCCCGGAGCAAGGTTACCTCTTAAAATTGCTATCCCACCCTCTTTGTGATGGGCTTTGTCCAGAGGCCTTATAACCTCCTCGTCCTCAATAGTGGCCGTGCGGATTATATCGCTTATGCGTTTACCGGACACTGTGGGCAGATCGTGCATCAGATGAGCAAGGCGTTTAAACACCGCAGGAATACCACCGGCATAGTGAAGGTCTTCAAGGTAGTTGTCTCCTCCTGGGAGCATATTGGCTATGTGAGGAGTTGTTTTGCTTATTGCATTAAATGTCTCAAGCGGCAGTTTTACCCCTGCTTCATGAGCAATGGCAGGAATATGAAGAACTGTATTTGTTGAGCCGCCAAGAGCAGTGTCAATTCGGATGGCGTTTTCAAATGCCTTCTGAGTCATAATTTTTCGTGGGGTAATATTTTTTTTGACAAGTTCAGCTATTCGGGCGCCGCTTTCAAAAGCTATGCGCCGTTTCTCTGCCGATATGGCTAATGCCGTTGCAGTAAACGGTAAACTCATCCCCAGAGCCTCTGTCACACAGGCCATCGTGTTTGCCGTGTACATGCCCTGACAGGAACCGGTGCCCGGGCAGGCGCACATCTCAAGCGACTCTAAATCAGCATCGTTTAACAATCCCTTTTTGTACTTTCCAACAGCCTCAAACGTGTCATTTACCATTGACAGTCGTTTACCTTTAAGGTAACCTGAGTGCATGGGGCCTGCCGTTACTACAATGGATGGAATGTTAATTCGTGCTGCCGCCATAAGCATTCCCGGAGTAATCTTATCGCAGTTGGTTAACAGCACAAGACCGTCCAGTTGATGAGCATTAGCTATCGCCTCTACCATGTCAGCTATGAGTTCCCGAGACGGCAGCGAATAGTGCATCCCACTGTGACCCATAGCTATTCCATCGCATATTCCAGGCACTCCAAAGAAAAACGGATAGCCGCCCCCTGTGTGCACCCCTTTTTCTATAAACCGCTCCATGTCTCTCATTCCGGTATGCCCGGGAATTATATCTGTAAAACTCGTAGCTACTCCGATGAACGGCTTCTCCATTTCAGAGCGCGGAATCCCTGTAGCGTATAAAAGACTCCTGTGCGGCACTCGTTCAAGCCCCTTTTTTATCTGATCACTTCTCACTCTCACCTCCTCAAATAACTAATTTGTAAACTTTTTGAACTCCCTGATCATCTCCGCTAACTTGTCTTTTCTTTGCAGCTTTTCCTTTTGGAGCATCTTTCTGTGCATGTCCTCATCCAGCGTCAGATAGACCTTTGTGTCGTATTCGTCAATCTGTTTGTCCAATGTCCTGTGTTCATCCTCAATCTTTTTGAACACCTCATTGCCTGCCCTCAGTTTTTCAACTATCTCCTGCTCAGTCACTAATGAATACCTCCTTTTATGCTGTTAATAATTCTAACTGTTACATGGAATTCAGTATTTCGCCTGATAACTTAAAGGAGCTCTCAATACAGTCGTTTACCCCTATTCCTTTGTACGAATTACCATGCAGGTAAAGCCCTATATGTTTTCTCTGTAATTGTTGAAGACGATCTAAAATTGCCGCATGTCCTACATTGTACTGGGGAATGGCACGTTCGTGCCGGTAGATTTTTATAAGCTCTGGCTCTCCCTGAATTCCCATTATACTGGAAAGTTCCTCCATTACCAGAGTCGTCAGCTCGGAGTCACTCTTATTGGCTAACTCTGATGCTCTGGCGCCCCCTATCATTGTACGCAGTAATAGAAATCCCTCAGGCGCTCTGCCTGGAAATATACACGAATCGCACAATGTGCCCAGTATCCTTGTGTTTGCCACCGATGGAACCAAAAAACCAAATCCATCAAAAACCTGTTTGAAGCTATCAGTCTTAAATCCCATACACACCACGGCTACACTTGGATATGGGATTTTAGCAAGTTCCCGTGTCATAGAGGCGTCAAAGTCTCTGACTATCTCGGCAGATGCGTATGCCGGTGTTGACAGAACAACTCTGTCGGCTGATACTGTTTTGCCGTTATCCAGAGTGACCGTATATCCGCTTTGTGCTTTATCTATTGAGACAATTTTGGCTCCGGTTTTGACTCTCTGACCAAGTTTTTCTTTAAGTGCGTCTATAAGTGAGCCCATTCCGCCTTCAAATGATGTAAGTTTACCGCCGGGCCCGGCTGACACCTCGCGCCTACTTTTCCGTGCATCCCACTTCATCCTGACCATGCCGCGGATAAGCCCACCGTATGCCTGCTCAAGATTGTTGATTTTAGGAAAACATGATTTCAGAGAGAGCTTTGTGGCGTCTCCGGCATAAATGCCTGAAGCCATAGGCTCAATCAGTGTCTCAAATGCCTCACGTCCAAGTCTTCTTACGGCAAAATCCCGCAGTGACTCATCATCCTGACAGTTGCGTGGGGCAACGGTCTCATAGAGCAGCCGTAGTTTGCCTCTGAGGCTTAATAAGTCAGAAGTCATAAATCCAAGCGGCGAGTCCATTATTTGCCGCAGCCCTCCGCCTTTGTAAATATAGCGTTTTCTTGCCGTGTCGCTGCTGCTTAACGGCTCTAAGTTTAGCATATTGGCAAGCTCAAGGGTTTTCGGTCTGTTATCTAAAAAGCCGTTAACGCCGCCTTCTAACGTATAGCCGTCCTGTTTTTCAGTCCAAATTTTCCCGCCTAACTTCGGCTCCGACTCATAGACAACAACATTAAGTTCCGGCCTGCTTTTTAACAGCAAAAAAGCAAGACTTAAACCTGAAATCCCTCCGCCCGCTATCAACACATCCATCTTATATCATACCCCCGCACATTATGACATCTAAGGGAGGAAAAAGTCAAAAGGAGTATTGAGAAAATCTTGGATTGTTGTTATAATGATGCTATATGGATTTTAGATTTGGTGAATTATTTAGCGGCCCAGGCGGGTTAGCTCTTGGCGCTAAATCAGCAAAGGTTATTGCAGGCGGCAGGTCTTTCTTTATTTCTCATGTATGGTCAACAGATTATGACAAAGATACTTGTACAACATACCGCCACAATATCTGTCCAGACAATCCAAAGTCAGTTATTTGTTGTGATATTAGAAAACTTGACTTTGAAACATTAAAGAAAATATCAGAGATTGATGCTTTAGCCTTTGGTTTCCCTTGCAATGATTTCAGCGTAGTTGGCGAACAGAAGGGTATGAACGGAGTTTACGGCCCCTTATATTCATATGGGGTAAAGGCATTAAAACATTTCCAGCCGAAATTTTTCATGGCAGAAAATGTCGGGGGGTTAAGAAACGCTAATGATGGAAATTCGTTTGACAAAATATTAAACGATTTGCAAGAAGCAGGATATGTTATCACGCCGCACTTATATAAATTTGAACAATATGGAGTGCCGCAGGCAAGACATAGAATAATTATAATAGGAATCCGTAATGATATAAATATAAAATTTTATGTACCTGCAACTACTCATCGCTCACCTATAACATGCAGAGAAGCTATTGAAACCCCCCCAATATCTCAAGATGTACCAAACAATGAATTAACAAGACAATCCCAGCAGGTCATTGACCGCTTGAAGTTTATAAAACCTGGGGAAAACGCTTTCACTGCCTTTTTACCTAAAGATTTAAGGTTGAACGTAAAAGGAGCAAAGATAAGCCAGATTTATAAAAGACTTGACCCTGATAAGCCCGCTTACACTATTACAGGGAGCGGCGGCGGCGGAACTCATGTTTACCATTGGAAAGAAAACAGGGCATTAACCAACAGGGAAAGAGCAAGATTGCAGACATTTCCTGATAATTACGTTTTTTACGGCTCTAAAGAAAGTGTTAGAAAACAAATAGGTATGGCAGTTCCATCGTTAGGTGTAAGGATAATTTTTGAAGCAGTTCTGAAAAGTTTTGCAGGTATTGAATATTCCAAAATAGAAAACAATATTAAAAAAAGCATATGTAGCAACAGAATTGACACTTCTCCAATTGTATTGTTTGAAGAACAACCAGAATATGCTATCTGTTAATAAGATACGATGATTACAAAAAATCTTTTTGATAAAGTTCTAGTAGACCCTGTTAAAAAAGGGGCTGATACACTCTATGTTGTTTCAGGCTATGCAACTGCAAATATGACTGTTCACCATTTTAACTTTCTAAAAAAAAATTACAGTAAACAGATTAATATTAATCTTATTGTTGGAATGTGTCCATATGATGGTATAGCTGTAAGCAATCATAAGGCATTTCAGCAACTTGCCAGAGTTGATTTTCATGATCATTTTGAATGCAGTTATATTTTTAATCCCCCTCAGGTACATTCAAAAGCATACACATGGTTTCAAGGAAAAAATCCGTTCAGCGGCTTCGTAGGCTCGGCAAATTATACTCAAAATGCTTTTAGTAAATCTCAGCGGGAATTATTAATTCCATGCGATCCAAAACTTGGGTTTGACTATTTTCAAAGTCTAATATCCGACTCAATTTATTGCACTCACAATGAAATAGAAAATTTTGTCAAGATTTACCGCGATACAAATTACAGCCTCAGAAATAAAGAGATAATAGAAAAGCAAGGCACACAACCAATTACTTATGAAAAAACTGATTTCCAGAACTTACCTCCTGTCAGGGTTCCTCTGCTTGACCATGAAGGCAATGTCCAGAAAACAGCAGGGCTTAACTGGGGTTTTCGTCAAGATAAACTTTCAAAAAGAAATAAGAACGAAGCTTATATTCAACTGCGTCCAGAAGTATATAAAAGTGATTTTTTCCCTGTACGCTCTATACCATTTACTGTCCTAACTGATGATGACAAGACACTTATATGTACGCGTGCACAAAAAGACAAACAGGGTCACGCAATTGAAACCCCTCAGAAGAACAGCCTAATCGGTGAATATTTTAGGAACCGGCTTGGCCTTCCAAATGGCGCATTTGTTACCAAAGATGACCTTATGAGATATGGCCGCACTGATGTTGATTTCTACAAAATAGATGATGAAACTTATTTCATGGATTTTTCTGTTTCCGCCCATAATGGATAATCTTACCAGAGAACAACGCCGTAAAAACATGCAAAATATCCGCTCCACTGGAACTGCGCCGGAGCTATTGATAATGCGTGAATTAAGAAGAAGAAAAATTTATTTCGCAAGTCATGCAAAATCAATTACCGGAAAACCAGATATTGTTTTTAGGAGAAGGAAAATTGCTGTGTTCATAGATTCTGACTTTTGGCACGGTCACCCTAAGCGGTTTATTATGCCTCAAACAAATATTGAATATTGGAAAAACAAAATTGAACGTAACCGGCAACGAGACAAAGCTGTTAGTCAAATCCTAATAAATGACGGCTGGATTGTTATTAGGTTATGGGAATATGACATAAAAAAAGATTTTGATAAATGCTTGAATATTCTTCTTAACGCACTTGGCAAATAAAATAAGTTTCTAAAATCAAACTCAAAATGACCCACTACCAACAGATGGTACTATGCAACAAAAGGAAAAAACTATTTGCATTATATATTGAGTTATGGTAGTATGACAAAGCTGTTATAGGAAATATGGTACCGGCTTTAGTTTGATATGGTTTCTATAAATTACGATTAAGGAGGCGGTTGTTTAAAACGGTACGATGGCAGAAAAACACAAAAAAAACGATAAGTTAGACATACTGAATGAGTGTACGATAAGCACAGAGGTGGATGCTATCATGACCTCCTTTCTGCATCATATGAAGTACACACTGGGGAAAGATGAATACACTGCTACTAAACGTGACTGCTATAAGTGCATATCTTATGTTGCAAGAGACCATCTAATAGATAAGTGGCTGAATACCCAGCAAACCTACTACGAAAAAGACGCAAAGAGAGTCTATTATCTGTCGTTAGAGTTCCTGATTGGACGCTCTTTAGGTAACACTTTGGTTAATCTGGATATTGAGGAGCCGGTAGCTGAGGCACTGGCAAAAACCGGCTATGACCTTGAGGAAATAAAGAAATACGAGTGGGACCCTGGACTTGGTAACGGAGGACTTGGGAGGCTTGCAGCCTGTTTCTTAGATTCCCTTGCCTCACTTGAAATCCCATCCTACGGTTACGGGATTCGCTATGAGTATGGGATTTTCTTTCAACGGATAAGAAACGGATATCAGCTGGAAACACCCGATAATTGGCTAAGATATGGTAATCCGTGGGAAATTGAGCGTCCGGAATACCTTTATATAGTTAAGTTTTATGGTAACGTTAAACAATATACTAATGGAGCTGGCACTTTGCGCCATGAGTGGGTAAACACTCAGGATGTCGTTGCTGTTGCTTATGATACTCCTATTCCGGGGTACAAAAATAACACAGTGCTCAATATGCGCCTTTGGTCGGCTAAGTCTTCACGTGAGTTTGAGCTTGGGTATTTTCAGCACGGGGACTACGAAAGCGCTGTAGCCGATAAGGTTCAGACTGAGACAATCTCAAAGGTGCTCTATCCAAACGACAATATATTTGAAGGCAAGGAACTGCGCCTAAAGCAGGAGTATTTCTTTGTCTCGGCAACACTGCAAGACATTATAAGGCGGTACAAGAAAAACCATCCTGAGCGAGCCGATTTTAATAATTTCTCCGATAAGGTCGCAATACAGTTAAACGACACGCATCCTGCCATAGCAATAGCAGAGTTGATGCGGATTTTGGTAGATGAGGAATGTTTTGGCTGGGAGAAGGCATGGGATATTACAACGGCAACGTTTTGTTACACTAATCACACAATAATGCCAGAGGCGCTTGAGCGCTGGACGGTGTCTTTGTTAGAGAGGGTGCTGCCGCGTCACCTTGAAATAATTTATGAGATAAACTCTCGTTTCCTAAAAATGGTCGGAGAGCGCTTTAACGGCGATGTTAACAAGCTCAGAAACATGTCGCTTGTTGAGGAGGGAGACGAAAAGCGCATAAGAATGGCAAATCTAGCTATCGTTGGAAGTCATTCGGTAAATGGAGTGAGCGCTCTTCACACAGAAATATTAAAGGATTCACTGTTTAGTGATTTTAATGCTTTGTGGCCAAAGAAGTTTAACAATAAAACAAACGGTATTACCCAAAGAAGATGGCTGAGGCTGTGTAATCCAGCGCTTTCTGCCCTTATCAGTGAAAGTATCGGGGAAAAATGGGTACGTGACCTGACTGAGCTTAAAAAACTGATACCGCTTGCTGAGGATTCGGCATTTCTAGAAAAATGGCGTGAGGTCAAGTGGTCAAATAAGTTGTCTTTGGCAAAGTGCTTTGAAGACCACAACCGAGTCAACGTTAACGTGGATTCTCTGTTTGACTGCCAGTTTAAGCGGATTCATGAGTATAAGCGGCAACTGCTAAATATCATACACGTTGTGACGCTCTATAACCGCCTGAAGGAAAACCCAGCAATGGATATGGTTCCGCGCAGTGTGATATTTGCTGGAAAGGCAGCGCCCGGGTATTTTATGGCAAAACTGATAATTAAGCTCATAAATTCCGTAGCACAGAAGGTAAACTTTGACCCCGATATAAAGGACAAGCTAAGGGTGATTTTTGTTGAGAACTATTCGGTTTCTATTGCCGAGACACTTTTACCGGCAGCCGATCTCTCCGAGCAGATTTCCACAGCTGGCACTGAAGCATCAGGAACCGGCAATATGAAATTTGCCCTAAACGGAGCGCTTACAATCGGTACATTGGATGGCGCAAATATAGAAATTCAAAAAGAAGTTGGAAAGAATAATTTCTTTGCGTTTGGACTTACAGACAAGCAGGCGGAATCGTTAAAAAACAGCGGCTATAACCCTCGTGCCTACTATGACAACAATCCGGTGCTTAAACAAGCGCTCGACATGATAGACTCAGGGTATTTCTCACCTGAAAACCATGACCTTTTCAAACCAATAGTGGATTCGCTTCTTAACCAAGGCGACAGGTTCCTACTTCTTGCCGATTTTGCCTCTTACGAAAAAACTCAGCAGCAGGTCTCTGAAGTATATAAAAATCAGGCACTGTGGAGCAAGCGTTCCGTACTGAATGTTGCCAACACAGGGTTTTTCTCAAGCGACAGAACTATCATGGAATACGTAAAAGATATATGGGACGCAAAAGCTGTACATATTAAAATCTGAAACATTTGATTAATTAGTGCTGAGTTTTTAAGAAAAAATTGCTGTAAGCCAAAATGTATAAATCGTGAAAATAATAGTTGCTGTAAGTCTGCTTATTATTGTGTTGTTGCCGCTAAAATTAAGTGCATCTGAGAATATTCTAAAAAACGGTGGATTTGAGGAAATAAAAGATGTAAAGCCTGCCTACTGGAGTTCGCTTTTTTGGCATTACAGACCAAACGCTGTGTACTTGGGGTTGTCTGATGCAGCGCCTTTTGAAAAAAACTATTATCTCACAATAAAAAATGTAGTGGCTGGTGAAAGCCAGTTGATACAAGCTCTTACCGTTAGTCCATCAACGTATTACAGGATTTCATGTATGGTAAAGGCCTCCACTGTAGGTAAAGCAGGCGCTTATGTTGGGCTTAGGGAGCGTCATTTGGCAGCACAGGGCGTCTTGGCCGCAACTTTTGGAGATATGTATGGGCATTACAGGTCTATGGGAGGCTACTCTGACTCACTATTTGACACTCACGGAAAATGGACGCCGCTTTCGGAAACTGTTAAGACCTCAGACTCACAAACCACCCTAACGGCTGTCGTAGGACTTGGCGCCTACGAGAATTTTTCAACAGGTGAGGCAGCTTTTGACAATTGTTCGGTAACCAAAGAGAGACTTAATGAAGAGAGGATGTATCATTTTGAAAATAATAAAAATCACTCTGACTTTTTATCTGTTTCCGGCCCAGAGGCAAAATTTCTCCTTTATAACACCACCATAGCAGTTGTATTTTTCCTTATATGCGTCTTTGGAATTAAAAACCGTCTTATTTTGGACACTGTTGGACGGGATTTAGCAGTGGTATTAGCTACGGCTTTAACAGTGCGTATTTTAGCTGCTTTTTATATCGAGGGGTATCCTTATGATATAGAACTGTTTAAAGAGTGGGCTGTCTATATTGGACAGAAAGGAATAGGACATTACTATTCTGGTGAGATTGTTGCCGATTATCCGCCAGGGTATGTTTATATTCTTTACGTTGTGCAATTGTTAGGGCGTATTTTTTCTATAGTGCCGGATTCACGTCTGTTTTTTGTAATTTTGACATCTCCAGCGATTGCTGCAGATGTCCTTTGTGGCGTCATCATTTATAAAACCGCTAAACAAAAGGGTTTGACACAGTCAATGTCTGTTGTGCTATCGGCTCTTTATCTTTTTAATCCAGCAATTATAGTAAACTCAAGCGTGTGGGGACAGGTTGACTCTGTTTTTACGTTAGCATTGGCTATGGCAGCATGGTTTTTGGTTAATGGGAAAATAGAGAAATCCATTCTGACATTTGCTGTAACTATTTTAATTAAACCACAAGGGCTTTTATTTATCCCTGTGTATCTGTGGGCTTTTATACTAAGTACGGAAAAAAGACGGTATGTTTATTCAATGTTCTTTAGCGTTATTTTATTTTATGCGGCCTTCATACCATTTTACTGTAAAATTGATATTATTACGCCCATTAAATTCTTTGCCAGCAAATTTACTCAATATCCGTATGCCACAAACAGCGCGTTTAATCTGTACGCTCTGTTAGACGGCATGAGTGTACCGGTTGAAAACACTTTTTTTGTTATCAATTACATAACTGCTGGGGCTTTACTGGTTTTGTCAGCAACGGCTATTTCATTATATGTTTATAGTAAGAGGAGGAATATAAATTACGTTTACTTTACGGCATTTTTCTTATTTTCATTTTTCTACGTGTTTGCAACACAGATGAGTTCCAGATATATTTATTCGGCATTAATATTTTCTATTTTTACTTTTATAACAACACGGAATTTTAAAGTAATATTTCTGTATGCGCTTTTTTCAACGACTATGTTTCTCAATGATTCTCACATTCAGTATCGCTCTGTGCACAACATATACCACGTTGAGTTTTTTACGCTTTTTATGAAACTTGTCTCTGTAGTAAACATAATTGCTGTTATGTATCTTACTGCTGTGTATTTAAAGAATTTTAACCACGAAAATCACGAAAAATGCTTATTGAGTTAACTCCTGTAGATTTTTTTCAGTCAGCAAATGATACAGTTAAAAGGACTGGATTCCCGCTCGTAGGCGGGAATGACAAAGGAGAGTGCTCTTTTTTTCTGTTATTCTCTTTTTTCTTGTAATTCATTTACAGGGGAATCCCCTTTAGGGGAGTGTCATTCCTGCGAAGGCAGGAATCCATTTTTTTGTTTGCGGAGCTAACTGCATAGGCAATTCACGAATTTTTAAAGGATTTAATTTTTCAGTAAAAAAATGTTATTCATAATTAATTAAAAATATAGATTTAATTTTTCAGTTTTTGTATAATACTCCCATGTTTGAATTTAAAAGAATAAAACGGCTTCCTCCGTATGTGTTTGCTATAGTAAACAGTCTGAAGTCTGAGGCAAGACGGCGGGGTGAGGACATAATTGACCTTGGCATGGGAAACCCGGACCTCCCAACCCCTGACCATATAGTCAGTAAGCTGAGAGAGTCCTCAAAAAACCCCAAAAACCACAGATACTCCGCCTCACGCGGCATAACTCAGCTTAGAATGGCAATTTGCGAGTGGTACGAAAGACGATATAACGTCTATCTTGACCCGGATATAAATACTGTGGTTACAATCGGCTCAAAAGAGGGGCTGAGTCATCTTGCACTTGCTGTTATAGAGCCCGGAGACGTTGCCCTTACTCCAACCCCTGCGTACCCAATTCATCCGTATGCTGTGATAATTGCCGGCGGTCAGGTCAGAAATATTCCAATTGGGCCAGGTATTGATTTCTTTGAAGAAATGGAAAACGCCTATAAAAATTCATGGCCGCGCCCAAAGCTGCTTATTATCAATTTCCCCCATAACCCTACCACAGAGGTCGTTGGATTAGATTTCTTTGAAAAAGTGGTGGACTTTGCAAAGGAAAATAAACTCCTTGTGGTACACGATCTTGCTTATGCCGATTTAGTGTTTGATGGGTACAAAGCACCCAGCTTCCTGCAGGTTAAGGGAGCGCTTGATGTTGGCGTTGAGTTTTTCTCTATGACCAAAAGTTACTCAATGGCCGGCTGGAGAATGGGTTTTTGTTCCGGTAATAAGGAGATCGTGGGTGCTCTTACAAAAATAAAGAGTTATCTTGATTATGGAACTTTTCAGCCAATTCAAATAGCCTCCATCGTAGCCCTAAGAGGCAAACAGGACTGTGTGGATAAAATTGCAAAAACTTACGAAAAACGTAGAGATGTTCTTATAGATGGGCTTAAAAGAGCCGGTTGGGACATTCCCTCCCCTAAGGCCACCATGTTTGTGTGGGCTCAGATACCGGAGGAGTTCAGAAAGCTCGGCTCTCTGGAATTTTCAAAACTGCTGATGATGGAGGCTAAAGTGGCAGTCTCACCGGGTATTGGTTTTGGAGAGGGCGGAGACGATTACGTGCGCTTTGCGCTTGTCGAAAACGAGCAGAGAATCAAACAAGCCGTCAAGGGAATTAAAAAGTTCCTGTCAAAATGACAACCATAAATGTTGGCATTATAGGTCTTGGTACGGTTGGCAGCGGCACCGCTAAAATCCTTCTTAACAATGCCGACTTAATTCAAAAACGCTCAGGAATAAATATCCGGCTTAAGAAAATATCCGACCTTGATATTGAGAGAGACCGCGGGTTTAATATACCTGCCGGAGTTTTGACAAGAGACGCATACGAAATTATAAATGACCCTGAAATATCCGTTGTCGTTGAGCTTATTGGAGGCATAAATCCTGCCAAAAAGTTCATGATTGATGCCCTGAAAAACGGCAAACATGTGGTTACGGCAAATAAGGCGCTCCTAGCTACTCACGGAACAGACATCTTTCAGGCAGCTATGGACAGCAAACGTATTGTAGGCTTTGAGGCTGCTGTGGCAGGCGGCATTCCTATTATAAAGGTGCTCAAAGAGGGGCTTGCAGCAAATCACATACAATCCATATACGGCATAATAAACGGCACATCTAATTACATTCTAACAAAGATGACCAAAGAGGGAGCGGAGTTTGCAAAAACTCTCGCCGAGGCACAACGGCTTGGTTATGCTGAGGCCGACCCCACATTTGACATTGAAGGGATAGACACGGCACACAAGCTGACACTTCTTGCTTCCCTGTCTTACGGCATACCGCTATCCTTTGACAGTATCTACAAAGAGGGTATCACAGCCATTACCCCCGAAGATATTGTGTATGCAGCGGAGTTGGGCTATAAAATCAAACTGCTTGCCATAGCTAAAACTGCTGGAGCAGAAATAGAACTCCGCGTCCATCCAACAATGATACCGGATAGTTTTATGATATCAAAGGTGGATGACGTCCTAAATGCCGTGTATATAACCGGAGACGCTGTGGGAGAGACGATGTACTACGGGCGCGGGGCCGGTGATATGCCTACGGGGAGTGCCGTAGTAAGTGATATAATTGATATAGCCAAAAATCCAAACGCTCCGCTTACACAAGTCATAGGGGCAGAGCGTGAAAAATTTAATATAAAAGATATAAAAGACATAGAGACGATGTACTATTTCCGCTTTACGGCACTTGATAAACCCGGCGTTCTTTCTAAAATATCGGGAGTGCTGGGTGCTCACAATATCAGCATTTCTGCGGTGATTCAAAAGGAACGCCGAGCAGGTGAGGCAGTTCCTCTTGTGGTGCTGACTCATAAGGCCATAGAAAGTAATGTAACAGGCGCAATCGGCGAAATAGACAAAATGCCGATAGTCGCAGCAAAAACCAAATTCATACGGGTAGAGGGAAAAGAATAATCCCAAAAGGGAGGCATCATAATGGAAGATATCATTCCGAATAAAAAATTAGATATAAGAGGGCTTAAGTGTCCATACACTTTTGTCAGGTCAAAGCTTACCATAGAGGCAATGGATGTAGGGCAGGTGTTAGAGATACTGCTGGATTATCAGGAGGCGTCAAACAGCATTCCAAAGTCTATGGAGGACCACGGTCATAAGGTCTTAAGGGTTGAAAAAGTGAGTGCTACCGATTGGATAATTCTCATAAGAAAAGAAAGGGATTAGTTTTATACATACAGTTTAATACCGAGTTGCAGTCTGAAGCATCCCCTAAAGGGGAGTCCCCTTGGCGGCAAGGAGAAAGCGACGGAGGCGTACTCTTAGTACGTTGAGGAGCTTTTGACGATGCCAACGAAGTTAGGCAATAGAATGTAGCTTGGTATAAGGAGAGGCAATGGATTTTACTGAGGAGCAGATTTTACGCTACAGCAGACACATAATCCTGCCTGAGATAGGCGGCAAGGGGCAGGCTAAAATTGCTAAGGCAAAGGTTTTCATAATAGGAGCCGGCGGGCTTGGCTGTCCTGTCGGATTTTTCTTAACTGCCGCAGGGGTTGGAACCATAGCGATGATTGATGACGATTACGTTGAGTTAAGCAACCTGCAAAGACAAATAGCCCATAGCACACGCACCATTGGAATGCCAAAGGTGGACTCGGCTCGTGCTACTTTTGAAGCCCTTAACCCTGACGTTGATTTTATCGCTCTAAAGGAAAGAATCACTGCTGAAAACATAATGCAGCTGATTGACGGCTATGACATAGTTGTGGACGGAAGTGACAACTTTCCCACCAGATACCTGATAAACGACGCTTGCGTGCTAACAGGAAAGCCGCTGGCAAGCGCTGCGATTTTAAGATTTGAAGGGCAGGTGACAACTATAATTCCTGGCGTTGGGCACTGTTATCGCTGCCTGTTTGAAGAGATGCCGCCCCCCGGTCTTGTCCCCTCGTGTCAGGAGGCAGGAGTGCTTGGAGTTTTACCGGGCGTTATTGGAGGGCTTCAAGCTATGGAGGTTCTTAAGATAATACTCGGTCAAGGGGATGTGCTAAAGGAGTCACTGCTTATATATGATGCGCTTAAGACAACTTTTAGAAAAGTAAAAGTACCCAAAAACCCTGACTGTCCGGTTTGCGGAAAACACCCGACTATTACCTCTATGAACGGAGCTAACTATGGCGGGGAATATTGCGAGGTATAGGAAATATAAAGATATTAACCACGAAAGGCACAAAAAAAGGATTCATAAAGAAGAAAATAGTTGGGAATATTCATTTTTTAAAAATTTCGCGTTTTTCGTGATTTTCGTGGTAGAAGTTCTTTCCCTTAATCAAGGAGTCAGCATATCACCATGAAAAAATCCTTTCAGATAATAATAACGCCTGAGAGAAGCGCTGCACACTTTTTTCGTGAACTTTATGACTACCGTGAGCTTTTAGTGTTCCTATCTATCAGGGACGTTCTTGTGCGCTACAAACAAACCTTCTTTGGCATAGCGTGGGCAGTTTTGAGACCGGTTTTAACTATGGCTATTTTCACGTTTATATTTGGAAAGCTTGCGAAGATGCCCTCACACGGAACTCCATACCCTGTACTGGTTTTTACCGCAATGCTCCCGTGGCAGTTTTTCTCTAACACCGTGGCTGAGAGCAGCAACTCGCTTATCCTAAATGAAAACATGGTATCAAAGGTGTTTTTCCCAAAGATAATCATACCGACATCCTCTGTTATGGTCAGTTTATTGGATTTTTTTATTTCCTTCGCTCTTTTAGTCGGCATGTTGTTTTATTATCACATCTGGTTTAATATGAGGATTGTGTTTCTTCCTCTGTTTTTACTTTTGTTAACTCTCTTGTCCCTTGGGATTGGCTATTGGCTTTCTGCGCTAAATGTTAAGTACAGAGATTTTCGTTATGTTATACCGTTTGTTTTACAGATTGGGCTTTATGTAACGCCTGTTGGTTTTTCCAGTACGGTTGTGCCTGATAAATGGAAACTACTTTATTCTCTAAATCCGATGGTTGGCATAATTGAAGGATTCAGATGGGTTTTATCAGGGAGCTCGGCAGAGCTATATCCTATGGGAATCTATTTGGCAATTTCTATTACCTTATTGATATTGTTTACAGGGGTCTGGTTTTTTAACAAAAATGAATCAACCTTTGCAGATATAATCTGATGACGCCAATAATTTTAGTGGAAAACCTCAGTAAAAGCTACATGATAAGCCACAAACTTGCCGGTAATTATAAGACCCTTCGTGAGTCAGCCTCTGGGTTAGTAAAAGGGGTTTTCAGAAAAATGTTGGGGCACAATGGTTCAGGCGCCACACAAGAGGAGTTATGGGCGCTTAAGGATATTAACTTTGAAATAAACGAGGGTGAAAGGATTGGCTTAATTGGGCGAAACGGGGCAGGGAAAAGCACACTGCTTAAAATCCTAAGCCGCATAACATCTCCTACAGAGGGTCGTGCGGTATTAAGAGGGCGTGTGGGCAGCCTTTTAGAAGTTGGCACAGGGTTTCATCAGGAGCTAACCGGGCGTGAAAATATCTATCTAAACGGCGCCGTTCTTGGTATGAAAAAAAAGGAGATAAAGGCCAGTTTTGATAGAATTGTGGATTTTGCTGGAGTTGAAAAATTTCTCGATACGCCGGTTAAAAGATACTCATCTGGGATGTATGTGCGGCTGGCATTTGCAGTCTCTGCGCATATGGATACAGACATACTGCTTGTTGATGAGGTGTTGGCCGTAGGGGACATCAGTTTCAGAAGAAAGTGTATGGAACGGATAAGAGAGATAAACACAGAGACCGGGCGGACTATTGTTTATGTAAGCCATGATATTCCCACTGTAAGACAAATATGCCAAAGGGTGATAATTTTGTCTGAGGGCAGGATATTAAAAGACGGTGAGGCAAACGAAACCACATTGTTATATGAACAGAATGCTCTCTACGGTTCTGATGTTTCACCGGCTGAGGTGATAAGAAAACCTCAGATCAGCCCGTTTTATCTTTCAAAGGTACAGATTAGAGATTTGGATGGTAATATTTGTAACCGATTTGAGACCGGACAAACCATGCAGCTTCATATATGGGCAGAAGGAGAGGCTCCTTACGAAAACTTTACCGTAGGATTTGATTTACACAGCGAGTATGGCGACAGGATAACATTTGGCACGGCTAATCCAATCAATGACTGCTTTTTTGAAAAAACTGACCGATACTTTGTCTGCACTTTGGGTCCGTTACCGCTTACAACAGGCAAATACTTCTTTACGCTGCACACTAAAATATGGCAAATGCACCCGTGGGATGTGTGGCAGCAGGCAGTCTCATTTTATATAACCGACTGCGACCCGTACAAGACCGGATTTAACATTTATTCCTCTAATGTTACAATGTTTATTAATCAGAGGTGGCGAAGCATGCCGCATGAGTAAATACAATAAACTATTAGGTCAAATATTGAGAGGAGTATCTGATGCTAATATAAATTTTGAAAAATTACGAGAGTTGTTAGTACATATAGGGTTTACCGAAAGGATAAAAAGCTCTCATCACATTTATTTGAAAGAAGGTATAGAAGAAATCATAAATATTCAGTCAAAAAATGGTAAAGGAAAACCATATCAGATTAAACAAATTCGCAATATCATAGTAAAATACAAATTAGGGGTAAAGGAAGATGAATAGATATGAGATAATAATATATTGGAGTGATGAGGATGAGTCATTTGTGGCAGAAGTACCTGAGCTGCCTGGATGCGCAGCCGATGGCTCCACTTACTATGAGGCTTTGTCAAACATCGAGGTCATTATCACAGAGTGGATTGAAACTGCAAAAGAGTCGGGACGTCCAATTCCACAGCCTAAGGGCCGGTTGATTTATGCTTAAAATGTTAGTTCCTCCTTATAATGATACTCAATTCATGTTAGCATTAAGGCAATAAAACGAGGAGTCAAGTGGTATCATTAGATTATGACATAATTGTATTTAAGGAGGGCGGTGTATTTGTAGCCTATTGTCCTGAGCTGGATGTTTCAAGCTGTGGAGACAGCGTTGAGCATTCCAAAGAAATGCTGAAAACCGCAGTCAGACTTTTCTTAGAAGAGGCGGGGAAAATTGTTGGAAATCACAGATGAAGAAAAGTTTCGTAAAATCACACATACTTTTTTTAATTATAATCGCAATACTTTTGGCATTAACTGCAATAGTCAGCACTGTGGAATCTGCGCAGGTTGATGTTTTTACTCCTGTCGGTACGGTTAAAAATGTAAGACAGGTGGCGGTGAGATTTTCTGAGCAAATCGTCCCATTTGGCAACCCGTTCCTTAAAAACCCATTTGTCACAAATTGTACCGATAACGCCACTGGCAGATGGATTGACGGCAAAAACTGGTCATACGATTTTACCGCTGATTTACCGGCTGGTATTGTGTGTAACTTTAAATTAAAAGACGATATTAAAACCCTGTCGGGAAAGACTATTACAGGAAAGAGAGAATTTAGTTTCTCAACTGGAGGCCCCTCAGTTATACGGCAAGAGCCATACGAGGGAGCGCCTATTGAAGAGGAACAGACGTTTGCTTTTACACTGGATGCTCCGGCGGACGAAAAATCAATGATGGAAAATGTCTATTGCAGCGTTAACGGGATAGGAGAGAAAATCGGTATTAGTCTATTAGATGATAAAAAGAAAAAAGAAGTGATAAAAACCATGTGGGTAGAAGACAGAAAAGCTCCAATGGCAATTTTTCAGTGCAAAAGAGCACATCCTCCAGACAAAGAGGTAAAAATAGTCTGGGGCAAAGGAGTTAAATCCAAAACCGGCGCTGCCACAACTGCCGACCAAACCCTCACCTATAAAACACGCCCGCCGTTTACCATAACGTTTGAATGCCAGCGGGAACGTCCTGAAAAGCAGTGTATTCCGCTTACGCCTATGAAAATTCTATCCTCAGCCCCAATACCGTGGAGTTTAGCAAAAGAAATCTCTTTAAAATCAGATTCCGGTAAAACATGGAAATTAAAAGATAAAGAAGCACACGATAATGATACCTATGTGACGTATGGTCATTTTGAGGGGCCGTTTCCTGAAAAATCAGCCTTTAGCGTCATATTGCCAGCCAATGTTAAAGACGATTCCGGACGGCTGCTTTCAAACTCTGATAAATTCCCTCTAAAAGTATTAACCGATGAGTACCCGCCGCTTGCCAAATTTTCATCCCGGTTTGGCATTCTTGAGTTAAACGCATCCCCCGCACTCCCCATAACGGTTAGAAATATAGAAAATACGCTTAAGGGAGCAATATCAGGCGAGGTAAAAGGGGAAATTCACCACTCCAATAAAACCAGTGAGGAGGACACTATCAAATGGCTGAGGACACTGTCTTCGGCTGTAAGGGAAAAACCGATTCTTACTGACAAAGAGAAAACTGAAAGCGTATCTATTCCTCTTCCTGGAGCGGGCAAAGAGTTTGAAGTCGTAGGGATTCCCCTTAAAACCCCCGGTTTTCACATCGTGGAGCTGCAAAGTAATATTTTAGGCAAACACCTTTTGGAAAACACTAAGACCATGTACGTGCAGGCAGGAGCACTGGTTACCAATCTGTCGGCACACTTTAAGTGGGGACGGGAGTCCTCCATTGTTTGGGTTACAACTCTTGATACGGCAGAACCGGTTAAGGATGCCGATGTTACCCTCAGGGACTGTAACGGAAAAATAATTTGGCAGGGAAAGACAGACGAAAGCGGTGTAGCAAGGATTAATAAGGAAATCTCATCAGATAAACTCCCCTACAGCAACCTTAAATTAAATTACACTGAAAACACACAGTCATTAAATGGAATTGGAGGGGGGCTCTTTGTATTTGCCAAAAAAGGCAGCGATTTGACCTTTATTCACTCAAGCTGGGATGAGGGGATAGAGCCGTGGAGATTTAATTTATTTTCAAATGATTATTCACAATCCGGCAAGATTACAATTCACACGATTTTTGACCGGACACTTTTCCGTGCAGGAGAAATCGTTCACTTTAAACACGTTGCCAGAAAGAGAACCGGACTAGGGTTTGCTCTTGTTAAAACAGAGGAGCTTCCCACTCAGATGACAATAACTCATCGCGGCAGCGAGCAGAGTTACACCATTCCAATAAAGTGGAATTCAATCGGTCACTCTGAGGGTTTGTGGCAAATTCCCAGAGATGCTAAATTAGGCAACTATGAGTCACTCCTGTCTAAAAGCAGTGGGAAATCAACGGATGTTCTCACTGGCACATTTAAAGTAGAGGAGTTCCGAGTGCCGCTTATGAGAGGACAGCTTACAGCTTCTCAGACTCCGCTTATAAAACCAAAAGATGCGGCATTTAACGTTTCTGCAACGTATCTTTCCGGCGGCGGCGCTTCAAAATTGCCGGTAAAAGTAAGAGCGGAAATTAGCTCATATCAACTGCATTTCCCTGACTATGAGGATTTCACTTTTTCTGGCAATGAACTAAAAGAGGGCATTGAAACAACCAGTGGTGATAACACTGACGACGACACTCAAGGTGAAACAATCAAAAAAGAGAAACCGTTTAAACTTGAAACTCTGACGTTTAATCTTGATGGCGGAGGTGGCGGACGTGCTGTTTTTAAGAAAATTCCTGAAATTAAAACCCCTGCAATGCTCCTAACTGAACTTGAATACTCTGACCCTAACGGCGAGGTTCAAACTGTTTCTACACACACAAACTTGTATCCATCCAAGCATTTTGTGGGAATTAAAACAGAGGGGTGGGTGTTGATTAAAGACACTGTTAGATTTCAAGCGGTAGTCGTCGATACAAAGGGTAAGCCTGTTGCCAATGCCACAGTTAAGGCGGGTTTTTTTCAGAGGAAAACCTACAGCCACAGAAGGCGGATAACCGGCGGATTTTACGGCTACAGCAGTGTGACAGAAATAAAGAAAATTGGGTCGGCTTGTGAGGGTAAAACCAATGCGCAAGGATTGTTAATCTGTAATGCTGTTGCAAAGGCTGGGGGTAATATTATAATTGAAGCCGTAACTACCGATGATGCCGGTAACAAGTCGTTTGCAAATACCGAGTTCTGGGTATCTGACGGCACAGACTGGTGGAACTCCAGCACCGGCAACAGTGACAGGATAGATGTAATTGCGGAAAAGAAAAAATACGAGGCCGGCGATACTGCCCGTTTTCAGGTCAAAATGCCTTTTAGGGAGGCAACGGTTTTAGTGTCAGTTGAACGAGAGGGTGTGATTGATTACTTTGTAAAGAAGGTAAGCGGCAAGGAGCCTGTGTTAGAGTTTCCTGTCAAAAACAACTATTCACCTAACGTCTATGTTTCTGTGTTTGCCGTAAGGGGGCGGATAGGTGAGGAAAAACCGGGGTTTATGTTTGATCCTGGGAAACCGGCTTATAAGTTTGGACTTAGCAAAATTAGAGTTGGGTGGAAACCGAACACTTTAAGTGTGGCGGTTAAAGCCGACAAAGAAACTTATAAGATTCGTAGTAAGGCAAAAGTACACATAAAAGTTGAGACGCCCGATGGAAAACCTGTGCCTGTTGACACTGAGGCTGCGGTGGCTGCCGTTGATGAGGGACTTTTGGAGCTTTATCCAAACAGCAGTTGGGATTTGTTAAAGGCAATGATGGGAGAGCGCCCGTATGAAGTTGTGACCTCAACAGCCCAGATGATGGTGGTAGGCAAGCGGCACTTCGGCAAAAAAGCGCTTCCTCATGGCGGCGGTGGCGGCAGACAGATTACAAGAGAATTGTTTGACACGCTGCTTTTTTGGAAAGGCACTGTAAAGGTTGACTCAAATGGAGAAGCAAATGTTGAAATTCCGCTAAATGACTCACTTACCGCTTTTAAAATACTTGCGGTGGCATCATCCGGTACAAGCCTGTTTGGTACAGGAGAGACCACTATTAAATCGTCTCAGGATTTAATCTTATTTGCAGGCACTCCTCCTATAGTGCGAGAAGGGGACAATTACAGGGCTGGGTTTACAGTTAGAAACGGCTCCGACCGCAGCATTGAAACAGATATTAACCTAAACTTAACAATGGATGGAAAAGGGGGAAACTCACCTCGTGATAAAACAACTGTGAAATTGGCACCTGGGGAGGCAAAAGACATTGGCTGGGAAATTACGGTTCCCTATGGCGTTAAACGGATTGATTATGAGGTTAACGCTAAAGAGCTTTCTGGTGCGGCCTCAGATAAACTTAAGAAATCATCAACGGTGCTTGAAGCTGTAAAAGTGAGGACTTTTCAATCAACCCTTGCTCAAATCAAAGACAAGAAATATAGCATTGAAATTGAAAAACCTGCAAGTGCAGTCTCAGAAAAGGGCGGGATAGATGTAAAAGTTACCGGTCAGCTGTCTCGTGGACTTGACGGCGTCTCATCCTTTATGAGCGCCTATCCCTACACATGCCTTGAGCAGAGAATATCGAAAGCCGTTGCTCTGAAAGATAAAAAGGAGTTAGACAAGATAATGGAGACAATCCCCGCATATCTTGACAAAGACGGTTTTGCAAAATACTTTCCAACAATGCTTGAAGGAAGCGATGTGCTGACCTCATACATTCTTTCCATACTAAATGAGGCAGGGTATAAGATTCCTGAGCCTGCTTTATCGCAAATGCTCAGTGCTCTTACCAATTTTGTTGAAGGAAAGATTATCAGAAGCTCGGCGCTTCCTACAGCCGACGTATCAATAAGAAAACTTGCGGCAATAGAGGCAATTTCCAGCTACGCTTCAGTTAAAGCCGACTACCTTAAACCGATAACCATTGAGCCCAATCTGTGGCCGACATCAGCCCTGCTTGACTGGATAAATATCCTAAGGAGGGAACATAGTCTTGCAAATAGGGACACACTCTTGAAAGAGGCAAAGACAATTTTACGCTCAAGGATGAATATTGTGGGCACTTTCATGGGGCTATCCAAAGACGCTAATCAAAACCTGTTTTGGCTTATGTCCTCACCAGATACCAACACGGTTAAGGCGCTCCTGACAGTGCTACCCTTTGACGACTGGAAAGAGGACGTTGTCCGCATAGCTAACGGCACTGTGCAGTCATTAAAACACGGTCACTGGAGCACAACGGTTGCTAACGCATGGGGTGTTGTCGCGATGGATAAGTTTTCGGCTAAATTTGAGAACACTAAAGTAACCGGAATCACATCGGCAGCATTAGGGGATAAGAGCAAAAAACTTGATTTCAATAAAACTCCAAAAGGCGGCACACTGTCTTTTGGCTGGCAGGAAACAAACACCGGCAAAGGAAATATGCTATCGGTTGTTCATAATGGCAATGGAGCGCCGTGGGTCACAGTGTCCTCGCTTGCTGCAATTGCCCTGAAAGAGCCGGTTTCAACCGGATATCGGATAAAGAAAACCGTTGAGCCTGTTCAACAGAAAACGCAGGGCAAATGGACAAAAGGTGATGTTGCAAGTGTAACACTTGAAATTGACGCTCAAAGCGATATGACCTGGGTGGCGGTTGCTGATCCAATCCCTGCGGGGTCATCAATACTGGGCAGCGGATTAAAAAGAAGCTCTGCAATGCTGTCTTCTGCCAATAATGTAACAACTTTGGGGTATGCTGATGAGGTTTACAGAGAAAACTCATTTGAAGGCCTGAAAGCCTATTACCGGTACGTACCAAAGAGCAAATTCAGCGTGTCATACACAGTCAGGTTTAATAACGAGGGAACATTCATGCTGCCCGAAAGCCGCGTTGAGGCTCTCTATGCACCGGAGATGTTTGGTGAAATTCCAAATAAGCAAGTTGAGATAGTTAGATAGTGATTAAGGGAGGGCGCTGCCCTCCCTTAAACCCACCCGTAAGGGGACTAGTCCCCTTAACCCCATTTTTTTATCAGCGACTATTATATGTAGGGGCTGCCCAGATAAAAGAATTTTTCAACCGGCGTACCGCCGCTTAAAAAGTTTCAATGAGAGCTTCGCCCTCAAAACAAACGAAAGGATTTATAGAGTATCTATTTATTCTCTTTAGTTCAATATTTTTGGGATAAAATAGTTTTCATGCTATTTCCATTTAAATATTAAATGCTTATTGAGTTAACTCCGGTAGAGGTTTTTCAGGATACTAAGGAGGTAGGTTTCTATTTTTTTTAATTGGAGTTAACTGCATAGGGAATAAATATTAAATGCTTATGCCCTTAGCTCCGCAAAGAAAAAACTGGATTCCTGCCTTCGCAGGAATGACAAGAAAAAGAAAAGGAATGACAGAAAAAGAAAATCCCCTCCTTTGTCATTCCCGCCCCTTAATTTGTCATTCCCGCCCCCGAGCGGGAATCCAGTCCTTTTTAAGGTATCCTTAGCTGACATAAAACCATGTACCTGAGTTAAGTATATAAGCATCTAATATTATTCATAATAGTAGTACCATCAACCAGCTTGAAGACCATTTATTTAATAGTTGATGTTAGTTCCTCTCATCAAAAACGGAACATTTTTGTTATAATGAATTAAGTGGATTATTTTAAATCTAAGGAGTTTATATGAGCCATGCAGAAATTCAGTACATTTCTGATGAAACAGGGAAAGTTAGCGGGGTTATAGTTCCTATTGACTTGTGGCGTGAAATCGAGTCTGAAAAGGAGACAGCGTATCTTCTTAAAAGCAAAACCATGCGAGAAAGGCTTATGGAGGCGAGGAATCGCAAGGAAAGTATTCCTTTTGAGGTAGTGCTTGAGAAGTTTGGAGTTTGACCCTCATGCTTTTGACGACTTATGTTGGTACGTTGAAAAAGACAGAAAAAAAGCATTAAAGATTCTCAACCTGATTAAAGATATTCAGCGCAATCCCTTCCATGGGCAAGGAAAACCTGAAAAATTAAAACATGAGTTCTCCGGCTGCTGGTCGAGGCGTATAGACCATGAGCACAGAATTATCTATGAAGTGTCAGAAACTAATATCAGAATTTTAGCTTGCCGTTATCATTATTAGTGGCTTCCAATCATGACCTATAATTCCATGCGGGGGCGTCTCACCCCTCTGTCACGATGTGCTCAGCCCTCATAACAGCAAACTTGACTTTACGTTACCATCAATCGTTAAAATACAAGTACAAGTAAAATGAAAAATGAATGCTTCTCAAATGTTCTTACCCTCTCGGAACTGAATGGAAAAGAGGATGTCTGTCTTCAGAGTTTCCAGACAATCATACGCAAGCGCTGCGGTCTGAGTTTTGACTCCTCGCGGCTTTCTACATTGAGAGCGACCATACACTCTCAGGTAGAGACTTTTGGGCTGTCCTCAGCCGATGAATACTACAGTCTTATAGTTCAGAGTCAGACAGAGTTTGAGCGGCTTATAAACCTTCTTACGATAAATGAAACCTATTTCATGCGGGAGCAGGCTCATTACAAGCTGTTAACATCAAAGATTTTACCGGAGCTTCGGGCACACAAACCAAAGGGGTCAAAAATCAAACTTTTCAGCGCCGGTTGTGCTACCGGAGAAGAACTCTACTCTATGATAATTTCCGTTATTGAGGCATTTGGAGCCGCAGCCCTTGACTCCTTTCATTTTTCCGGCGCAGACATAGACAAGTCGGCAATTGACAAAGCACAGAGGGCAGTATATGGCAGCGCATCATTTAGAAACTTCTCTGAAGTGTTGAAAAAAAAATACTTTACAGCTGTTGATGAAACCCATTTCAAAGTTAATCCACAAATAACAACGCACGCACATTTCGAGACCTTTAACCTGCTTGACGCACCATCAAGCAATAACCTTACTGCAATGGATGTTATTTTTTACAGAAATGTTTCAATATATTTTGATAAGGAAATCCAAAAGAAGGTTTTTGATAATCTTAATATGCAGCTTAATGACGGCGGTTATCTTTTTGTCGGGTCGGTTGAGACGTTTGGTCATAATATGGGCTCATTGGGTCTGATTGAGCTGGATGGCGTTTTTGTCTTTAAAAAGTTATCGGGAGCTGTTTTTCCAATCAGCAGTGTTTCAGTGAAACGCAAACCGATAAAACAAGGCACACCTAAGAAAATAGACTCAGCGGCTGTTAAAATCGCTAAAAAAGTTGAACCCCGCCCTGATGAGCTTATAGAAGACGCTCGTGTTCTGATAAAAGAAAAAACCTACGAGGCAGCTATAAGAGTTCTTGAGCCGTTAGCAGAAGGACAGCCTAATTACATAATGGCTTGCCTGCTAAAAGGGGCAGCGCTCTTTAACCTTAAGAAAATTAATGAGGCACGTAACGTTTTTCTGAAAATGTTTGAGACTGACAGATGGTCTGAGGAGAGTTACATGTTTCTTGCCATGATTGCCCAATATGGCGGAGACAATGATGAGGCAATCCGTCGTTTTAAAGAGGCTATATACATTAACCCATCCTCATGGCTTGCCCACTATCACCTTGCCAAAGTTTATCATAATACTGGAGACTTACAGCTTGCCCAAAAAGAGTATCTTGCAGTTACAAGAATTTTACAAAGTGAATCGCAACAAGGGCAAATAACCAAAGACTCAAATCTTGCCGCTGAGTTATTCGCTATTTCATTTAATACTTATGACATCCTGCATCTTTGTAAGCATAATATAGAAAAAATCAACAAGGCGCTGGGATAACCTATGGCATTTGACAGAGCTAAATTTATAAACATATTCGTTGAAGAGGCAAAAGAGCATATCACAAAGATAACTGAAGGGCTGTCAACTCTGGAAAAAGACCCGTCTGACACTGAAAACCTAAACGCAATCTTTCGCACTGCTCACACGATAAAGGGCTCCGCACGTATGCTTAAACTTGCGCCTATAGGCGAGGTGGCACACAAAATTGAGGACATCCTTGATGCCATTAAAAATAGCGAAATAGTGGTGACAAGACAAATAGTATCGGCTCTTTACAAGGGGATAGATACAATTTCTGAACTTGTGGAGTGCGCTGGGGCAGGGCAAGATATAAGTAGCTCCGGAACTGACGTCTGCGCTTTGCTTGAAGAGCTTTTGAATATGCCGGAGGACTCAGTGGATTTAGTTGAAAAAACGCCTGAGCACGAGCAAGATACACACACACAAGCCTATCAGCCGGTAAAAGCTGCTGAGACACTGCGCATAAATGCCGATAAACTTGACACACTTATAAAGCTGATGGGAGAGATTGTAACCCATCAGAGACAGCTAAAAGAACGCGTTACTGAGATAAAAGAGGTGATGCGTTTAAGCAAGATACACTCCCTTAAACTGGATGCCCTGAGTTCTGAATTTCCTCAGTTAGATAGTTTAAGCAGCGATGCCGCAAAGATAAACCTGAGAGCTAAGCAATTAGCGGCGGAACTCACTAACGATGGCAATGTGCAGGAGCTTCTCAATGAAACCCTTCAAGAGGTTGCTCTCACAATGCGTATGGTGCCGCTTTCCACCGTGTTTGATTCATTTGGCAGGACTATCAGGGATGCCTCAAGAGCTCTCGGAAAGGACATAAACTTTACAGTTGCGGGGGGAGATACTGAGCTGGATAAAAAGATGGTCGAAAAAATTGCCGACCCGCTTATACATATGATACGAAACTCACTGGATCACGGCATAGAGGAAAGCTCTGTGCGTAGAGCTGCCGGTAAAGCTGATATTGGCGAAATAGCCTTACGCGCCTTCTATGATTCAGGCAATGTTGTCATAGATGTGGCTGATGACGGAGCTGGACTTGCGATTGAGAAAATTAAAAACAAAGCGCTCCAACGCCGTCTTTTTGATGAGACCGCACTTAACGCTATGAGTGATGCAGAGGTGTTTGATTTAATTTTCTACCCGGGCTTTAGCACTGCCTCTATAATTACTGATGTCTCAGGACGAGGCGTTGGCATGGATGTGGTAAAGAAAAACATCGTGGATGAGCTAAAAGGCACAATTTCCATAGAAAGCAAACCAGGTCTTGGAACACGGTTTACTATGAGAGTTCCTATGACACTTGCCATAATGGGTGTGATAGTGTTTGAGACGGCAGGTCTTGTGTTTGCGCTGCCAAAGAGCGCTGTTGTTGAGATAGTTAAGGTGCCGGATACGGAGCTTGTTGATGTGGTAATGAGTAAAGCTCTCAGACTCAGGGAGGAATTGATACCGGTTGAGTCACTGACCAAAGTATTAGGACTCCCCGATAATGGAAACGGCAAACACTCTGAGGTACTCATCCTTGTTATTAAGATTTCTGATGATAAATTAGGACTAATCATTGACTCAATAGTAGAAGAGGAAAATATGGTGATTAAGCCATTTCCTAAGCACATGAAAAACTTGCAGCTTGTCTCAGGTGTGACTGTATCCGGTAAGAACGAGGTCATCAACCTTTTGAATGTCTCAGGCGTTATAAAGGCAGTCCGTCAAGGGGCAGGAAAAACAAGAGCCGCAGTCCCTGTCGCAAAAGAGCATCATGCAATAAAAATACTCGTTGTTGATGATTCCATAAACACACGGGAAATAGAAAAGAGTATTCTTGAGGCTTATGGCTACGAAGTGGATATTGCAGAGGACGGCATAGAGGCATTGGAAAAAACAGGAAAACAGAAATATGACGTTGTAATAACCGATGTGGAAATGCCCCGGCTTGATGGTTTTGCCTTAACTCAGACTCTCAGAAAAGATGTCAATTACGCCGCCACCCCTATAATAATCGTAACTTCAAGGGAAAAAGAGGTGGATAGACAACGGGGAATCGCAGTTGGAGCCGATGCCTACATAGTTAAGGGCACGTTTGAGCAGACAACTCTGCTTGAAACAATCAGAAGTCTTGCTGGATAAATATTTAGGATTTTTGTTACTGTAGTGTTTGACTATACTGTAGAGATGCACGAAGGGAGGCTGTTTTGTCAGGCAGACGGGTGTTATTGGTAGACGACGATGAGTTGGTAAGAGAGATGGTATCGTTTTTTTTGACAGAAAGCGGATTTGATGTCACTACTGCCGAAGGTGGCAATGATGCTCTTGACATTATTGATAAGGGGTCGTTTTTTGACGTTGTTGTCTCAGATATAAATATGCCCGAAATGAGCGGTTTAGAGCTTGCACAAGAAGTAAAAAACAGGGATTTATACATTCCGTTTATTCTTTTAAGCGGTACCCCTAACGATTTAACCGAAGCTAAACGAAAGGAGCTTGCAATTGCAGAGTGCCTGCTAAAGGATGCTAACCTCGATACACAGATTGTCAGCGCTCTGAAAAAGTATATTGGCTTATGAGGTTATCTCCAGTGAGTGGTGTTATGTCATCTGAAGCTATAGGAAAAAGGACTGGATTCCCGCTCGGGGGCGGGAATGACAAAGGAGGGGGAGGTCATTTTCTGTCGCTCTTTTGTCCTTTTTTGTCATTCCTGCGAAAGCAGGAATCCAGTTTTTTTATTAGAGGAGTCAGCTACACAGACATTTTAATGAAATTACTAAGGTACTAAGGAGTTTTAACCAATATGCTTGATATAAGACTCATTCGGGAACATCCCGAACTAATAATTCAATCGCTTAAAAAGCGCAATTCTAATATAGACCTAACCGAGCTTCTTGACTTTGAAAGGCGCCGTAAAGCGCTTCAGTTAGAGGTTGAGGACCTAAGAAACCAAAGAAACGTAGTCTCAGATGAAATTGGTAAACTTAAAAAACAAAAACAAAATGCCGACAACCTTGTCGCAGAGATGAAAGAAGTCTCAGATCGCATAAAGCGTCTTGATGAGGAGATTAGCAGCATTGAAACAAAAATATCTGAAATCACGCTTCTTATCCCTAACATCCCTCACGAAAGCGTCCCCGTGGGAAAAGACGAGACAGAAAATCTTGAGATTAAACGCTGGGGAGAGCCGCGCACATTTGACTTTGAACCTCTTAACCACTGGGATATAGGCACAGCGCTTAACATAATAGATTTTGAACGGGCGGCAAAAATAGCCGGCGCTCGGTTTGCTCTTATGAAAGGTATGGGGGCGAAACTTGAACGCTCGCTTATGAATTTTATGTTAAACCATAACGTCAAAAGAGGCTACACTGAGGTGTTTCCACCAATTTTAGTAAACAGGGAAAGTATGACTGCAACCGGTCAGCTGCCTAAATTTGCAGAAGAGCTGTTTAGGACGGTTGAGCCTGAATTTTATCTGATACCCACAGCCGAAGTCCCCGTTACAAATATCCACAGGGATGAGATACTAAAAGACGAGGAACTGCCGATTTGCTACACTGCTTATACGCCGTGTTTTAGAGCAGAGGCCGGCTCTCACGGCAAAGACACACGGGGGCTTATCAGACAGCATCAGTTTAACAAAGTGGAACTCGTTATGTTTACTAAACCGGAGGACTCTTACCGCTATCACGAGGAGCTTACATCAGTTGCCGAGAGCATTCTGGAGGCTCTTGAGCTTCCTTACCGAAGGGTGCTTCTTTGCACCGGTGATATGGGGTTTTCCTCCGCTAAGACGTATGACCTTGAAGTGTGGCTTCCAGGGCAAAACCGCTACCGTGAGATTTCATCGTGCTCTAATTTTGAAGATTTTCAATCAAGGCGTGCCGCCATACGGTTTAAAAGACCGGATAAAAAAGGCACTGAGTTTGTCCACACTTTAAACGGCTCAGGGCTTGCCATCGGACGCACACTGTGCGCCATACTGGAAAATTACCAGCAAAAAGACGGCTCTGTCGTTATCCCTGAAGCATTGCGCCACTATATGGGAACAGACGTGATACCAGCTCTTACAAAGGCGGTACGTTTACTAAATATAATTGATGGTATTATGTAGCTGCCTTTAGCTGAATAATACATTGCAGATTAGGATTTAAATTGTGGGGTTGTAATTTAGTGAAATCGGTGTTATAATGTATCTATGAGCAGGCAGCTTCAGAATATAATTAAGGGAATGGGAAGCATATTGGATATATGTCCAAGTATGGGTTACAGTAAATATTTGACAAATATAAATCATTCCCCACAAGATGATCCTTTCCAGTTATACGCTAAAAACATTGGCAATTACTTTCGTTCTGCCATGAGCATTGCTGATGACGAAGAAAATAAAAGAGCCGAAGCAAACAATAAATAAATCAATGCCTGCCCCCTCAATCCCTAACAAGATGCCATCTCTGCCGGCTGATATATTTTCAACGCAAATTTCTGTACATACTGGGCCCTTACCAAACCCTGTAACCTTACAAGAATATGAAAAGGTAATGCCTGGACTTGCTGAAAGAATCGTATTATTAGTAGAGAATGAACAAAAACATAAACACAAGATAGACGATGACGTAATGTCTCTGAATAAAGACGTTATCAACATAGAATCAAAAGAACGAAGACTCGGACAAATATTTGGGATTATAATTGGTTTAGCTGGTTTAATTGCATCTGTAATCTGCGCTTCATTCCAAGCCCAAACAACAGCTTCAATTATTGGCGGCACTACTGTTGTAGGGCTTGTAACTGTTTTCGTTATAGGTAAAAAACTTAAAGATTCAACCCAAACTAAAGAATAACAATAGGCTCTGAGTAAAAGTTATGAAAAGAATACTTATAATAGGCACACGCGGCAGTAAGCTTGCCCTTTGGCAGGCGCACTGGGTTAAGTCTGAAATTGAAAGGGTGCAGCCCGGCATTCAAGTACAACTTAATACGATAAAAACTACCGGAGATAAAATCCTTGATGTGCCGCTTTCAAAAGTGGGCGGAAAGGGGCTTTTTGTTAAAGAGATTGAAGAGGCACTAAAAAGCCACGAGTGTGACCTTGCGGTTCACAGCATGAAAGATGTGCCGGTGGATTTCCCCGTGGGGCTTCATCTTGCTGCAATATTAAAGCGTGAGGTGCCGGAGGATGCGCTTATAAGTAGGAGCGGTCTAAAATTTATGGAACTGCCTCATGCCGCTAAAATCGGCACAAGCAGCCTAAGGCGCGCCTGTCAACTGTTAAACCTGAGACCGGATATAGAAATACACCAATTGCGCGGTAATCTTGACACTCGTGTCAGAAAACTTGACGAGGGGCAGTTTGACGCTATAATTGTTGCCTGTGCGGGTTTAAACAGACTTGGTCTATCTAATCGCATAACCGAAGCCCTTGCTCCTACAGTCTGTCTGCCAGCAATTGGACAGGGTGCAGTCGGGGTAGAGTGCCGCACGGATGACGCAATCGTAAATCCAATCCTCAATAAATTAAACCACAGAGAAACAGAGCTATGCGTAAAGGCTGAGAGAGCGCTTTTAAGAAAACTTCAGGGGGGCTGTCAGGTTCCGATAGCAGCTCATGCAGCGCTTTATGAAAATGATGTACTGCGGCTGCATGCTCTTGTAGGCTCTGTCACAGGGGACAGAATAATAAGCGGAGTCAGAGAGGGCGGCACTGCCGATGTTGAGGCAATTGGAGTGGCGCTGGCTGATGAGCTGCTACAAAAGGGCGCAAAGGAAATACTGGATGAAGTATATAAAGAGGGGTAAGGTATATCTAACTGGAGCAGGCCCAGGTGACATCGGGCTAATCACAGTAAAGGCGCTTAATTGCATTAAAAGCGCTGATGTTATCGTGTATGATTTTCACATAAACGGGCAAATTCTAAACTATGCCAAAGAAGGCGCTGAGCTTGTTTATGCAGGAAAGCGCGGAGGGCGTCACGAGATGAGTCAGGACGCAATAAATGCCGCCCTTGTAGAACATGCGCTGGCAGGAAAATCTGTTTGCAGACTAAAAGGGGGAGACCCGTTTGTGTTTGGACGCGGGGGCGAAGAGGCGGAGGTGTTGAAAAGCCACGGGATAGAGTTTGAAATAATTCCCGGCGTTACATCAGCTATCAGCGTTCCGGCTTATGCAGGGATTCCCATAACGCACCGAAAGTACTCCTCATCGTTTGCCGTGATTACAGGCAATGAAGATGAGACGAAAACCGGAAGCAGGATTAACTGGCAGGCGCTTGCCAACGGGTTTGACACACTTGTGTTTCTTATGGGAGTAAAGAATTTCTCCTCTATAACGTCAAAGCTTATAGAAAACGGCAAGCCCGCCGAAACACCCGCTGCGGTAATCCGCTGGGGCAGCCGCCCTGAGCAGATAACCGTTACCGGAGTTTTACAGAACATTGCAGCAATTTCACAGACTGAAAACATAAAGCCGCCTGCCATCATGGTTGTTGGCTCTACGGTGCTTCTAAGGGATACCCTAAACTGGTTTGAAACCAGACCGCTCTTTGGTGAAAGGATTTTAATAACGCGTCCATACAGCGCCGACTACGAACCGCTTGAAGCACTGGGAGCGGAAATTTTTGAATTCCCTACAATTAAAATTGTGCCTCCGGAAAATTTTGACAGCATAGATGCTGCTATTGAAAAGGTTGGAAGTTACGATTGGCTAATATTTACAAGCGCTAACGGGGTTGACTATTTTATTAAGCGATTAATGGAAAAATCTCACGACGTCAGAGACCTCAAAGGGTTGCGAATTTGCGCAATAGGAATCAAAACGAAAGAAGCGGTTGAAAAATTCGGTATGCGGGTAGATGTTGTGCCGGATGAGTTTAACGCAGAGGGTTTGATTAAACTATTTGAAACTCTGGATGGGATTAAAAACAAGCGGTTTTTACTCCCTCAAGCGGAAAAGGGGCGGGACATCTTCCCTGAGCGTGTAAGAGCACATGGCGGCTATATTGACACACCCGTGACATACAGGGCAATAAGTCAGATTCCTCATGTAAAGCGCCTTGAGCGATTTTTACGTGAGCGTAAAATCACAACCGCCACCTTTACATCAGCTGCCACGTTTACTAATCTGCTTGAATCGATAGGCGAAACTCTCATAGAACTTCTATCAAGCGTAACTATTGCCGTAATCGGCCCTGTCACTAAGCGGGCTTTAGAAAAACACGGTCTAACTGTCAACGTCATGCCTGAGCGCGCCACTGTTGCCGATATGGTTAACTCTATTGTTGAAAATAAACTAATTGGAAAATAAATACGCAGATAACCGGCAACATAGTAGATGTCTTCAATGAAACAATATATCCAGCTACAATAATAGTTGAAAACAGCCGCATTGTTTCAATAAAACGTGAAAGTACGTCCTGTATTGGATTTATAGTCCCCGGCTTAATAGACTCTCATATCCATATAGAAAGCTCAATGCTGATACCCTCCGAGTTTGCCCGTCTTGCCGTAGTGCATGGCACGGTTGCCACAGTGTCCGACCCTCATGAGATAGCCAATGTGTGCGGAATTGATGGGGTGAGGTTTATGCTTGAAAACGGCGACGCTGTGCCGTTTAAGTTTTACTTTGGAGCTCCATCGTGCGTTCCTGCTACTGCGTTTGAAACAGCCGGAGGCTCTCTGGGGATAGGTGAAATCAAAGAATTGCTTATGTCTGACAGTTTCAAATATCTTAGCGAGATGATGAATTTTCCGGCTGTAATTAATAATTTCCCCGATGTTTTAGAAAAACTAAATCTTGCGAAATCACTAAAGAAGCCAATAGACGGTCATGCGCCGGGATTAAGAGGGGAAAGCTGTAAACGCTACGTTGATGCCGGCATAACCACAGATCACGAAAGTGTAACCATAGAGGAGGCGCTGGAGAAAATCTCTTATGGCATGAAAATACAAATCCGTGAGGGCTCGGCTGCAAGGAACTTTGACGAGCTTGCGCCGCTAATTTGCACTCATTGTGATTCGGTTATGTTATGCAGCGACGATAAACACCCCGATGACCTTGTTGCCGGTCACATTAATGATATGGTTAAACGGGCGCTAAAGCAGGGCATAGATATAATGAAAGTACTAAGGGCTGCCTCCTTAAATCCGGTTAAACACTATGGACTTGACGTCGGGCTTTTAAGAGAAGGGGATTATGCAGACTGTATTGTCATTGATAACTTAGCTGAGTTTAATATACTTGAGACTTATATAAATGGAGACCTTGTCGCTAAAGACGGTAAATCACTGATAAAAACTGTACCTGCGAAACCTTTAAACAATTTCAATGCGCAAGCAAAATCAGAGATGGATTTCGCAGTAAGGGCCAAACCCGGAATGATTAAGACAATTGCTGCTCTTGATGGGCAAATCATCACTAAGATGGAGTTGCTTGAACCCAAAATTGAGGGGGCATTTGCAATATCTGACCCAAGCAGAGATATACTTAAAATAGCGGTAGTTAACAGATATGAAAATGTGGCGCCTGCGGTTGGATTTATAAAGAATTTCGGACTAAAAACCGGAGCCATTGCCTCATCAATAGCTCATGACTCCCATAACATAATTACCGTAGGAGTCGGCGATTCAGACATTTGCCGGGCTGTAAATTTAATTATACGGCAAAGAGGGGGAATAGCCGCAGTGTATGACGGCAGGGAGGATATTTTGCCGCTTCCTTTTGGGGGCATTATGACTGATTGTGATGGCTATGAGACAGCCAAAAGGTACGGCTCTCTTAGCGGCATAGTAAAGGAGGAAATGGGCTGCACTCAGAAAGCCCCGTTTATGCTTCTTTCTTTTATGGCGCTGATTGTAATTCCACATCTAAAAATCAGCGATAAAGGACTTTTTGATGTTGATAGTTTTAACTTTACAGAGCTTTTCATGTACTGACAAACATTTGGACTAACAGCATAATGTTAAGGATAATTACGATAACTGCAATTGCCCAGAGAGATATTTTCTCTACTGGGGAGTTTGCGTATTCACCCATTACATCTTTAGAAGAGGTAAGAAAAATCAAAAAAATTACGGTCAGCGGCAGTTGAATGCTCAGCACAGCTTGGCTTACGATTATTCCCTGAAACGGGTCTTTAAGATAGTAGATAATTACTGCGGCAAAGATAATAGTCAGGGCAATCCCTATGCGTGAGTGTTTGTCTGAGGTATCAAGCGGTTTACGAAACATTCCGGCAAAGATAGAGCCGCCTGCCATTGCTGCGGTGATTGATGAGGACAATCCGGCAAATAAGAGCGCAAGCGCAAACACCACCGAGGCCTTTGCACCCAACAGAGGTTTAAGCGTATTTTGAGCCTGCTGTAGTTCTGTAACGTGAATACCCTTTGCATTAAAAACTGCGGCAGCTACTATTATCATGGCGGCGTTTATAAAAAAGCCCACAATCATCGCTGTCAGTGTGTCAGTGAATTCATACTTTAACTGCCGTTTAATTATCTCAGGGCTTTTAAGATTCCACTGTCTGCTTTGAATAATCTCGGAATGCAGAAATATATTATGCGGCATAACGACAGCCCCAAGGACACTCATCACTACCAGCATTGAACCCACAGGAAAAGACGGCTTAAATGAATATAGCGCTACAGATTTCCAGCTGACGTCAACAAGGAACAATTCAAAAATAAAGGCGATTCCTATAAGCGACACAAAAGTTATAATCCACTTTTCAAGTTTTCTGTATGTGTTTGCAAAGACCATCCAAAAGACAAACGCTGCTGTAAATGGTGTGCCTATAGTGATGGGAAGCCCAAAGAGCATGTTTAACCCAATAGCAGCTCCCAATATCTCGGCAAGCGCCGTTGACACACCGGCAACTATGGCGGTAAGTAAAAAAACATTGCCAACGTACTTATTAAAATACTTCTTTGACGCTTCAGACAGGCAAAGCCCCGTGACGATGCCAAGGTGTGCGGCATTATGCTGCAGGATTATCAACATTATGGTGGAGAGCGTCACCATCCAAAGAAGATTGTATCCATAGTCCGACCCGGCAGAGATATTTGCCGCCCAGTTGCCGGGATCAATAAATCCAACGGTTACAAGAAACCCTGGCCCAAGGTACTTAAATATTTCAAACGCTTTTGTGTTTTTTAATTTCATTTTAGTGGAGAAAGACTTAACAGGGTTTTATGTAGTTTTATTTAAATCGCTTATAATCGTATCCCAAAGACCTTTTGCTTTAAGTATCAATTCGCACACTTCACGCGCTGCCCCTTTACCGCCGCTAAGCTCTGTAACATATGAAGAAACCGCTTTAGCCTCAGAATGCCCATCGTTAACGGTTACGCTAAACCCAACACGGATTAGAAGTGGAATATCCACTATGTCATCCCCAACATAGGCACACTCTGAATCAGTAAGATTATACTTGGTTTTTAATTCCTCATACGGTTTAACCTTATCCCAGCACTTTTGATATACGTCGGTAATGCCAAGCTCTTTAGCGCGTCTTGTCACTGCCTCAGAGGCTCTACCGGTTATTATTGCCACATGGATGCTGTGATCTTTTAAAAGCACTATCCCGTGACCGTCCCGGACGTTGAACGTTTTCATCTCAATGCCGCTGCCGTCAAAGGCGATGCTGCCGTCTGTAAGCACCCCGTCAACATCCAGAATGAGAAGTTTTATAGGCTTTGCTTTTTCTGAAATCGTATTAAGCATTATGCAGCAGTATTGTAGCATTAATAGTGCACTGATAGGTATAATTTAGCAGCGGAGAATGTCTTGTACGAAAAAATATTAATAATTAAGCCAAGCTCATACGGCGATGTGATTCATGCGCTGCCGTTTCTACAGGTTTTAAAAAACAAGTACCCCAAAGCCGAAATCCACTGGGTGATAGCCGGTTCGCTTAAGAGTATCCTTCAAGGGCATCCGATGATAGACCGTCTGTGGGTAATAGAGAAAGACAATTGGAAAAATCCCCTTAAAATTGCCGATACAATAAGAGAATTACGCTCTCTGAGGACAAAGCTCAGAGCTGAGAGTTTTTCCCTTGTAGTGGATTTACAGGGGCTGCTCCGAAGTGGATTGATTGCGCAAATGAGCGGATGCAAAAACGTCATTGGCTTTAAAGAAGCACGGGAGGGCAGCCGTTTTTTTTATACTCAGTTAATTGAAGGCGGACGTGACGTCCATGCTGTTGACAGATACCTCAAAGTGGCAGAGTTTTTAGGCTGTGACACATCAGTAGTGTCGTTTCCGTTAAACTTACATATAGAGCCCCCTAATGTTATTGATGAACTTCCTCTAGATTTTGTGGTAATGGCGCCTGGCGCCAGATGGGAGACAAAACGATGGCCGCCGTCATATTTTGGCCGTCTTGCCGCTTTGCTGCCAATTCCCACTGTAATCATAGGCTCAAAGGACGACATGGAGGCAGCCGATGAGGTTGTAAGGTTGTCTGAGGGAAAAGCGATAAGTCTGGCAGGCAAAACCGGACTGTCTGATATTCCGTGGATTATTTCAAAAGCAAAATTTATGGTATCTAACGACACAGGCCCAATGCACGTGGCAGCAGCTCTTGGGGTATGGGTTTATGCGATTTTTGGACCCACAGAGCCTCTAAGAACAGGCCCGTATGGCAAAAACAACACCATCATCAGGCTTTCTCTCAGATGTATGCCGTGTTTCAAAAAAAAATGTTATCGCATTGAGTGTATGAGGGATTTATCTTTTCACACTGTTTATGAAATAATAAGAGAACATGAGTCTTTCCGGACTTAAAGTGCTGTGAAAAAAAATGAATTACCGGAGGTAAGATGAGATATAAATCAGGGGTGCAATATATAATGCTTTCAGTGGTAGCACTTTTGGTGTTTTCAGTGTCAGGTTTTGCGCATGAGATACCGGAGGGCGCTGAGCCTTTTATGTCTTCGCAAAAGTGTTCCGCCTGCCATCCAGCCATATTTAAGGAATGGTCAAACTCAATGCACGGTAAGTCCTCTGTGCATAAAGACGGCGCTCATGCCGCTATGTATAATTCATTCCTCTCTGATATGCAGAAAGATAAAATTGATGCCGGTTATAACTGTGCCACATGCCACATGCCTATGGCTGACAATATTACGGATATAACAAGCGGAAAACAAAAACCAGATGATAAAAACCTGCTTGAGCAAGACGGGGTGGGCTGTACATTTTGTCACAGGATAGAAAACACAATGCTCGGTAAAGACAGAAACACCTGTGTTATAAATAAAGACGGCAGTTTCCTTGTAAATAAACCTGGTGACAAGGCTCCGCACAAGACAGCGTCCAACCCTATGTTTTCAAACGGTGAACTGTGTCTTGGTTGTCATGGGTTTTTAGTAAATCCTAAGAATGTTACTATCTGTGCCATGAAAGAAGAAGGGACAGGGAACTGTCTGTCGTGTCATATGCAAAAGACAGCTGGAGAACCGGCTCTCATGTCTAAAACAGCCGAACACACCTCTCATGCCATATCAGGCGGACATGATGAGGAGATGTTGAAAAAAGCTGTAACTCTGGATATCAAATCAGATGGTAAAAACCTTCATGTTAAGGTAAAAAACATTGCGGGGCACGCTTTCCCGTCAACTATGCCTATGAGAATAGCCTTCGTAAAGGTTACTTTTAGAGACTCGGCAGGTAAGGCACTGTGGACTAACATAAAGGAAAACCCACTGGCGGATGATAAACAATCCGTTTTTGCAAAGGCCTTTAAAGCTGGCGATAAGACAGGTGTTCCCGCATGGAAAGCTGAGTCTGTCGCATTTGATACAAGACTTAAAGCGGCTGAGGAACGGCACCTAACGTATCCAATAACCGGAGGTGACGTGAAAACCGCCGACGTTTATGTTATGTACAGGTTGTTCCCGTCATCTGCCATAGATAAGTATAATATCTCGAAAGAGGGCTTAAACGATAAGTCAATCATTGTAGTAAAAAAGGAATTGACACTAAGTAAATAGCATAACTGTATAATGAAATACAAAGGAGGACAGTGTAAATGACGATAGGTTTACTGATTACGCGAGATGGTTTTACTCAGGACATCATAGGGCTGACAAAAGCTGCTGTGAAAAAGGGGCATCAGGTAATATTGTTTATGATGGATGACGGTGCGCGGCACTCACAGAATAAAGACATTGTGGCACTTAAGGATCTGCCCGGTGTCAGTATGAGCTTGTGTGACCACAGCGCAAAACTTAGGAATATAACTGAGGATATGATTCCTGCAGGCTGTACAGCAGGAAGTCAGTATCAGAATTCAGTAATGAATCAGGATGCCGACAGGGTTCTGTTAATATAGTGATGGAGGGAATAAATGGCTAAGAAGATTGCCGTATTAGTTAGGGACAGACAGGGAGAGGCGTTAAGGATGAGCGTTGGCATAACAGTTATGGACGACATCATAGAGGTGTTTATTTTGGACAATAAGATTGTATCCAATGAAGAGAACGACATGAATTTTGAGATGATCAAAGAAATGGATATGACCTTGTTTACAAACATAAGTAATTATGACGACATTAAATATTTGTCAACAGAAGAGATTGCCAAGAAACTTCTTGAGTATGACAACATATTAGCCTATTAATTGAGGGGGTATATAATGAAGGTACTGTACATATTGAAACAGGATGCAAGCGAAACGGCAAAGACCTTTATAGAGGTGCAAAAGAAACTTGCCGAGGTGACGGTCGTTGACCTTAGAAAAGACAAAAACTATGACGATATAATTGACAAGGTAGTTTCAAGCGATAAAGTGATTTGCTGGTAATAGAATATGTGGAGAGGGGCACGTGCAGGATGCTTATACCCGCTCTCAGACGGATGCAAATCCACAAGGTCTGAAGCAGGACGTGCCTTTTTCCGTATCTAAGCTTTAAGCTATTGTCTGTAGAGTTATGTTTTCGGTTTCTGAACGCATTGCTTCAAATCTTGCTTACATCTTATATCCATTTTGTGCTTATATAAAGATATTTCAATTGTCGTAGCTATATCCTTTACGTTAAAAGGTTTCAGTAGATAGCCATATGGTTGGGCTACTTTCGCTCTGTCCAAAGTATCTTTATCGGAGTGTGCTGTAAGGAAAATGATAGGGATATCGTATTGTTTCCGTATTTGGTTTGCAGCCTCGATTCCATCAATTTTACCTTTAAGCCTAATGTCCATAAGTACAAGGTCTGGTATATTTTCAGATAACGTCTTAACAGCATTTTCACCTGTGGTCATTATTCCAACCACGGCATACCCCATTCGTTTTAATCTCTTTTCTATATCACGAGCTATAATACGTTCATCCTCAACTATCAAAATATTAACATCGGCTATATCTTTATCTCCAATGTTTTTTCTTATTAAATAAATTGCATATGCAGTTAGCTCCGCAAACAAAAAAATGGATTCCTGACTTCGCAGGAATGACAAGAAAAAAAGGAATGACCCCCCTTTGTCATTCCCGCCTACGAGCGGGAATCCAGTCCTTTTAACTGTATCATTTGCTGAATGAAAAAATTTACAGGAGTTAACTCAATAAGCATTTTAAATAATATTCGCAATTTTTACAACTCCCTGCCCTGTTTACACAAACTAAGTTGTTATTACGACCACTCATAGTACCGGCAACCAACCAACACCTTCGTTCGGCATTTTGCAAGACGGCAGGACAAATTTCCATTTCTTCTTTTGGACAATCCATTAGCTGCCAACATTTTTGATTTTTTTTCTCTGACGTTAAAAAAGTGTCTGTTGCTTTTTCCAAATTATCAAGAGCTTCTTTTAATGTTCCAACTCTGTTTGTAGAATCCTCTATTGTCATTAACCACCCTTTTTAACTATATAGAACAATATTATATACAGTTCCATCTTTTATTTCTACTGTTATTTTCCCGTTTTGTTGCTCTACTAAATCATTAACCAGCCTTATACCAAAGGAATCTGTATTTGCAATATTGATATCCTTTGAAATTCCTATTCCATTGTCACTAACATTTAGTACATACATATTGATGCCGCCTAAAGAAACTCCAATCACAATTTCTCCCGTGCCGGATGGAAATGCATATTTTAAAGCATTAGTAACCAACTCGTTAATGATAAGCCCGCAGGGTATAGCAATGTCAATGCCTAATAAAATGTCTTTAATGTTTAGGGTTATTACAATATTAGCGGTATCGGCGCCATAGGTATATATCAAGTCATCTGTTAATACTTTGACATACTCGTAAAAATCAATTTTCGCAAGGTTTTTTGATCTATAAAGCTGCTCGTGCAAAAGCGCTATGGCCCTAATACGGCTGCAGGTTTCCTCTATTAGCTCATGCGTGCTCTCGTCTTTAATTGAGTCACCCCGCAAATACAACAAACTTGAGATTATTTGCAGATTGTTTTTAACTCTATGGTGCATTTCTTTCAATAATATTGTTTTTTCATTCAAATTATCCTCTAATTTATGATGTACATCATTTAGATGATCTACCATTTGATTAAAGTATTGGGATAAAATACCTATTTCGTCTTTACTGCATATCTCAACCTTCTGATAAACACCCCTTTCTGAAATTTGAATAATCATTTCTTTTAAATAACTCAAGGGTTTAATGATTCGATTGATATAGAAGACCAAAATACCCACTATTACACCTAATAGTACAAAGTAACCTAATATCATCATATTTCTTATGTAAATCAAAGGTTTTAAAAATTCTGATTTATCAATCTTTATAACAAGTCCCCAATCCATATTATCTATGTAGCGGGTAACTCCCAATACACGTACACCACGATAGTCATAAAACTCGCTAAATATGTTCTCTTTTTTCATTAATGCCTGGGTTATAAGTACTTTGGTATCGTTACGTGATACCTTACGTTGAAAAGCAGCTTTTTTGTCGTGTCTTGTTGGTGTTATAAACAAGGCATCTCCATCTTTGTCTCGCATAGCTATTACTGTTTCTCCTGATGCTCCAAGTCCTGTGTAGTCATCTGCAATTTCCATAATGTGCTTGCCATCCATAACCCCGATAACAACACCCAGTAGTTTACCATTTAATGTTAGCGGACAGGAAAAGTGAAAATCAGGTTCATTGTCTTCACCCCTGAAGATGTCAACAAAACCACATGTGTTTATACCTTTCACAAAATAATCTGTATTTTTATAATTATTTCCGATTTTTGTACTTTCTGTAGAAGCTATAATATTGCCGTTTGGATCATATATTGATACTTCGTGTAACAAAGGTACACTCTGAGTTATTTCATTCAGTGCTGTCTGATTAAGCAATTTTAAATGTTCATCGTTGGTATTATTATATATCTTTATCATTTCCTTTAAATATTTTCTGTTTGCTATCATTTTTATATTATCTGTGTATCTGTCAAATAATAAGTCAATCATTGACTCTCGGACTTTTCCTGCTTCAATCAAGTGATTTCTAATGGATTCCATTGAATTATTTACAATTAAATTGTAAACGACCATTCCGCTTAAAGAAGTCGGCAATATTGATGATAATAGTATTATGATAATAATCTTATTTCTTATTTTCATGTGTTTATAAGATTCTTATTTCCCATGTTTTTTTAGCAAACAAAGCATCTCTCATAGTAATGAAAAGAAGATTCATTATTTAGTTATAAACTAAAGCTTACTGCACGTGGCACAGTTAGGGTCTTTACGTATCTTAAATGTTCTGAACTCGCAGGCGGCTCCATCCCACACCAGAAGTTTTCCCTTTAGCGGCTTTCCCACTCCGGTTAAGAATTTAACAGCCTCAAGGGCCTGAAGAGAACCGATAACTCCCGGCGTCGTACCTAAAACCGGAAATGTTTCTTGTGGCGGAGGGTCAGGAAAAAGACACATCAGGCACGGCGTTTCTGGATAATGGATAAATGAAAGTCTGCCGTCCATGCCCCATATGCTGCCGTAAACCAGCGGAATCTGCTTTCTGATAGCGCACTCATTTAGTACGTATCTCGTGTTAAAATTATCCATACAATCAACAATTATCACTGAGTTGCCAACGAGTTCATCAACGTTATCAGCGGTTATTTTGTCGATAAAGGCTGTTACTTCTATATCGGGATTTAGTTTATTAAGCGTCATTTTGGCTGATTCTGCTTTATTTATGCCAATTCTTGTGTGGTCGTGAAGAATTTGTCTATTTAGATTAGACCAATCGGGGGAGTCAAAGTCGCAGATTCTAATGTGGCCAATTCCTGCAACAGCAAGATATATGGATACTGGAGAACCCAAACCTCCTGCCCCTGCCACAAAGACCGTAGAGTTTTTAAGCTTCTCCTGAGTCTTTTCACCCCATCCATCCATCATCATCTGTCTTTTATAACGGCTAAGCTCTTGCTCCGAAAATCCCATATCAAAATCCCCCTGCTTTTTAGTTGATATTATATAATTCAAAATGCAATTAAATCCACTGAGTGCAACAAAGTTGACGTTTAGTCTGTGTAATTGTTATATTTATAATAGTACTGCAACTGAGGCCAGCACAGCGGAGATTTGAGATAAACGCTTGGGAGGTAAAGAAGGGCATGGCGGCAACAATAGTCACGCCAAAAATATACGAACGGCTTAAGAGCGCTGACCTTAGTGATAAAGCGGCTAAGGAAATTGTAGAAGTGGTTAGGGAGTCTTCCGAACAATACATGCCTCAGTCCAGTTTGACCTAAGAAATATGGTATAGATTGAAATAGATAATCATAAATCTTTATAAATCTTTTCGTCTGTTTTGCGGGCGGAGCTCGCAATTGAAACTTTTTAAGCGGCGGAACGCCGGTTGAAAAATTCTTTAATCTGGGCAGCTACAGGGGGCTACCCCTACACATAATGAAAAATCGCTATCAAAAAAACAGTGGGTCAAGGGGAATCATTCCCCTTGCAGGTGGGGGTTTAAGGGGGAGGACAGCGTCCACCCCCTTACTTACTTATATTTCCTTAATCAGCACTTCAGCTATTTGGACGGCGTTTAGGGCGGCGCCTTTTCTTAGGTTATCGGAGACTACCCACATGTTAAGGCCGTTTTGTATGGACTCATCTTCGCGCACTCTGCCCACATAGACGGCATCCCGTCCTACGCAGTCAATAGCCAGAGGGTAAACGTTTTTAGTTGGAGCATCAAATAGAATCACACCGGGAGCGTCACTTAAGAGCGCCCGTGCCTCATTTGCAGTAATTTTGCGCTCGGTCTCTATATTTATGCTTTCTGAGTGCCCTCTAAAAACGGGAACTCGCACAGTTGTTGCCGTTACAGCTATGGTGTCATCTCCCATTATTTTTTTGGTCTCATGTACCATCTTCATCTCTTCTTTTGTGTAACCATTGTCCAGAAACACGTCTATATGAGGGAGACAGTTAAACGCTATCTGATGCGGATAGACAGAGATTTTAACATCCTTAAACTGAAGGAGTGCGCTGGTTTGCTCAAGCAGCTCATCCATCGCTTTTTTGCCTGTGCCGGAGACTGCTTGATAGGTTGAAACCACGATTCGCTTAATCCTTACGGCATCGTGAATGGGTTTTAGCGCTACTACCATTTGAATCGTGGAGCAGTTAGGATTAGCTATGATTCCCTTGTGTTTTTTTAAATCATGGGGGTTTACTTCAGGCACGACAAGCGGTACTTCAGGATCCATCCGCCATTGGCTTGAATTATCAACGACAACGCATCCGGCAGCAGCCGCATCCGGCGCAAACTCCTTACTTCTGTCAGCTCCAGCAGAAAACAGAGCGATGTCTATTCCTTTAAAGACTCCTGCCTTAAGACGCTCCACCTTTATGTCTTCATCTTTAAACTTAAGAGTTCCGCCCTCTGAGCGTTCCGAGGCAAAGAGCCGCAGCGTGTCCACAGGAAAATTTCTCATCTGAAGCGTTTCAATCATTTCATTTCCTACAGCGCCTGTTGCTCCAACCACTGCCACCACGTATTTGCTTTTTTTGCTTAACATTTTAATTTCACCTCTTATGTGATCATTTTATGATAAATCATTGTTAAATACGGTCAAATTCGTTGACAAAGCATTGTAACGTTTCGGGATCGTATATGCAAAACTCTACGATTTTAACAGAGCTTTCCGGGTTATTATTAAGAAAGCTAAAACTCTCTGTTACAAGGATTTTTGCGCACCTATCTTTTGGAAAACCAAATATGCCTGAGCTAATAGCAGGCATTGATACGCTGTTAAAACCTTTTTCTGAGGCAAGTGTCAGAGAATTGCGGATGGCATTTTTAAGTTTATTATCCTCGTCACCTTCTCCCATTCTGGGTCCAACGGCATGAATAACGGCTTTACAGGGGAGCGTTCCACTTGAAGTCAAAGCAGCGCCTCCTACCGGCACATAGCCTATAGCGTCGCTCTCTGCTTGAATTATAGCTCCGCCTTTTCGCACAATCGCTCCCGCCACACCTCCACCGTGTTGAAGATGAGAGTTAGCGGCATTCACTATTGCATCCGTGTTCCGTTGCGTTATATCACCCTTTAGAAGCTTAAGCATTCCGCCTGTTACAGATTTTTCTATTATAATTTCCATTCTCTAACTGCCCTCAGTATCGTACTCGGTATATTTATCGGCTTTGCCTTTGACAATATGGGCCGGATATTTTTTGCAGTTAATTTCCAACTTATCATGTGCCTCTTTGATTAAATCAATGGAAAACTTATCGGATAGATTAATCAGATATATAAACACATCGGCAATTTCTTGCCGGAGGCCGCTTAGTTTGCTCTCGGAGAGACTTCGGCTTTCATCCTCAGTAAGCCACTGAAAGATTTCTACTATCTCAGCCGCCTCGGCACTGAGTGCCATGCTAAGATTTTTAGGACTGTGAAACCTCTCCCAATCCCTCTCACGGACAAACTCCCGTAACGCATTCTTAAGATTTTCCAGTTTATCCACTTTTACACCGGCACTGTCACTTATATGCTACAATCACACGCATTATGTTTAATATGGTACTATAGGGTAGCGGACTATGTCAACATCAGAGGCAAAGACAGGGCAGCTTCAAGGTCAAGTGGAGAAGCTTACGTTTTATAGCGATGAAAACGCCTATGCCATATTAAAGCTCAAGGTGCTTGGAGTACGGGAGTTGATAACGGTCTGTGGCACAATGCCGGGGGTGCTCCCCGGTGAGACTATTCACATAAACGGTTCATGGTCTAATCATCCCAAGTACGGCCGACAGTTTAACGCAGCTACGTTCAAATCAATAATGCCTGCCACTGTGGACGGTATAGAGAAGTATCTTGGCTCTGGCATGATTAAGGGCATAGGCCCACTGTATGCCAAACGTCTGATTAAAACATTTGGTAAAAACACTCTGGATATAATAGAGAACGATATAGAAATGCTGCGACAGGTTGAAGGGATTGGGGATAAGCGTCTTGAGCAGATAAAGAGCGCATGGGACGAACAACGTGAGATTCGGGGTGTGATGTTGTTTCTTCAAAGCTACGGAGTAAGCACAGCGTATGCCGCTAAAATTTACAAGCGCTACGGAAACGACTCTGTGCGGGTGGTATCTGAAAATCCGTATCGGCTTGCAATGGAGATATGGGGCATTGGGTTTGTGATAGCAGATAAGATTGCCGCTAAACTGGGGGTAGAGAAAAACTCACCGATAAGAGCTGAGGCTGGAGTTTTGTTTGTTTTAACTGAGTTGACTAATGCCGGAAATGTCTGTTTTCCTTTTGACTCCTTTATAGATGAGTGTGTTAAGGTGCTTGAGATACCAAAAGAAAACGTGGTGCGCGCAATATCGGCTCAGGTGGATGCCGGTAGTCTGGTTTTAGAAGATTCCCTTGAGGGCAAGACCGGAGTTAACTCAAGTATGGTGTATCTTAACAAATACTATACGGCAGAGCTTGGCATAACTAAAATGATAGCAAATCTAAAATCTGCTCCTGTAACGATAAATGACTTTGATGACATTAAGGCGATAGACTGGGTGCAAAAGGAGCTTCACATTAAATTGGCGGCGGCGCAAAAGGAGGCGGTCAGAGGCTCATTTACTGAAAAGGTGTTAATAATAACAGGTGGCCCAGGCACAGGTAAAACCACAATAATCAATTCAATACTGCGGGTGTATAAACAGCTTGGGCTTAAAATATCGCTGTGTGCGCCAACCGGACGCGCTTCAAAACGGATGTCTGAGGTTACCCGCTCAGAGGCTAAGACAATTCACCGAATGCTTGACTTTAGCCCTAAGGAGGGCGCATTTAAGAGAAACGAAAAAAACCCATTGGTAGCGGATTTACTTGTCGTTGATGAGGCCTCTATGGTCGATACAATGCTGATGTATCAGCTTTTGCGGGCACTTCCTGTGGGGATAACGCTTATTCTTGTAGGGGATGTAGATCAGCTGCCGTCGGTTGGAGCGGGAACGGTTTTGAAAGATATTATAGAGTCAAAAGTTGTGCACACGGTGATGCTTAACGAAATATTCCGTCAGTCTCAGACAAGTCTCATAGTGACAAACGCTCATAAGATAAACAAAGGCGAGGGGCCGATTCTGGTCAAAGACCTTGACAAAGCCGGAGGTTTCTATTTCCTTGAGGAAAAGGATCCGGAAAAAATACTTGAAATCATACTGCAACTGAATAAGACAATTTTGCCGGAGCGTTTTGATCTTGATACGCATAGCGATATACAAATCCTTACCGCAATGAACAAGGGACTTCTGGGAACTACAAACCTTAATGCGGAGCTTCAAAACGCACTAAATCCTGAAGCCGCCGGAATCCAGCGTATGGGTAAGACTCTCCGGATCGGTGATAAGGTGATGCAGGTCGTAAATAACTACGACAAAGAGGTCTTCAATGGAGATATTGGCAGAATTAACGACATAAACGAGGAGCTTCAGGAGTTGAAAATCAATTTCTACGGCCGCCTCGTTACTTATGACTACAAGGAACTGGATGAGGTGTATTTAGCCTATGCTATTTCAATTCATAAATCACAGGGGAGTGAATATCCGGCAGTTATAATCCCGATACACACGCAGCACTATATAATGCTTCAGCGAAATCTGATATATACGGCGGTAACCCGTGGCAAGCGCCTTGTGGTTTTAGTGGGCACAAAGCAAGCTCTTTATATGGCAGTAAACAATGACAAGGAAAGAAAGCGCTACAGCCGCCTAAAACAGCGCCTCATGCAAGTCTCGTCACTGGATATTCCAGAGTTGATGTTTTCATATAAGAAGTTGTAAATACAAGTAGTCTTTCCTTAATTTTGTATAAGCGATTGCGTGTTGACATAAAAGATATCTTACGGTTAATCTATAGCTCTGAAAATATATAAAGACCGGCTAATTTTAAAAATGACCAAGTATGAGGGGTAAGATGTGTTGAAGCGGCTGTTTATCAACATGGCATTAGTACAGCTAATTGTCCTGTTATTTATTAATTATGCGTGTGCAGATGATATGGCAGTTTACAAAAAAATCATAGAAAAAGAACTTGATTATCCGAGGGTTGTTTTATATTCAATTCCAGCTCAGTTACCCGCAGCAAATGCTTCTGCCAGAAAAAATGATGAATATATGAAAGCTGCCAAAGCATTGGAAAAAAAAGGAGAGATCCGTTTTGAAAGGAAAGATATCAAGACCTTGCTGATACCCAGAGAAAACAACCAGGATGTTATACAGGCTGTTCAAGATATGCAGTATAAGACCATTGCCTTGAATGTTGTATTAGGAGTGCTAAGTGCAGAGTTTACAAGTTATAAGAAGCAGGGTGCTTTAGTTGTAGTTGAAGGAAAGAGTAAGTTTAAACCGTCTCGAATATACAATGAACTGTCAAAAGTAATTCCTCCGGATGTATCGGGTGACTGTGTCTCCAAAACTCTTATATGGGAAATAAACATGGCAGAGAGCGGCAGAAAATCAATAGAAAAAACGAAGTAAGCGCTGCTATAAAATCGTCAATAGTTAATACCTTCGCTGCGAGCTATAGACATAATCTTTTATCAGCGATTCCCAAAGGTCATATCCGCTCCTGTTGAGGTGGATGCCGTCCTCAACTGCATACTCGCTCTTAAGGTGCTCACCCTCGTGTTCTACAAAACCTTTATATAAGTCCACATACTGTATGTTTGCATTGTTGAGTTTTGAAACCACAATTTTCAATTCTCTGTTTGCTTCAATGATTTTTCTATTAACTATGGTATTTTCTGCAGGGTCTTTCAGAATTACAGGCAAAACGCTTTGAACATATATTTTCGTGTCAGGCAGATTGCTTGAGAGAATGCTTAAAGCTTTCATGTATTCATTTATAAAAACTCTTGTTTCAACTCCTGCACGCAATATTGCAATACCGGTCATAATGAATATTTTTGTTGGTCGTGATTCTGCATTATTTTTTGTATTGTTGACTAAAAATGCCAAGTCGTTCTCTATATTTTTTTCCCAAAGGACTAGTTTTGCAATTATGACATTGTTGCCGGGAAAATGCATAGCCCAATTTCCCTGGGTTGTTACGCTGTTACCGAGAAACATTATGGTGTCAGAACTACCCTTCGGTAACACCACATTCCACTTATAACCGTTATCGTCTAAGTATCTTTGTGAATTCTTATCACCAAGCCGTGCCGCCTCTATGTAGTTAGCAATGGCTTTGTCGAGGTTCCCCTTTTTCTTATATAAATCGCCAAGATAAATATATGCACTAACGTATGTCATAGGGCTTATATCGATAACACTGTTTAAATCAGCCAGTGCATTAGCGTCCTCTCCGGTTTTAAGGTATAGATTAGCGCGTTTGTAGTACATCTCTGCATCCTGTTGATTTATATCTATAGCGTTGGAGTAATCAGCGATTGCTTTATCGTAATATCCCTTTTGCTCATAGAGAAAACCACGAGTTGAATATAGCTTAATAAGCTTTGGTGTGTCATGAAGTTCAACATAACCTGAGACGGCTTTGTTATAGTCGGGAAAAGCCCTGTCATAATCCCCCTTTTTAGAATATAATTCCGCCCGAACCGTATAAACATCAGGATGTTTTGGATCAAGTTCAATGACCTTATTAAAATCAGCAAACGCCTTGTCGTAATCTCCATTTTTCATATAGGCTGTACCACGCAGTATATATGCTTGCGGGTACCTCGGGCTTATTTCAATCGCTTTGGTGTAATCAGTGACAGCGTTATCATACTTTCCCATTGTATCATATAAAGCTCCGCGCTTATAGTACGCAAGAACATCTTTGGGATCCATTTCAAGAAGCTTCGTATAACCCTTTGTTGTGTTGTCATAGTCTCCTATTTTTTCATATAAATTACACCGCTTATAGTACCCCAGAGGATTTTTAGGATTTATCCCAATAGCTTTAGAATAATCGGCAACAGCTCTTTTATAATCTCCAATTTCTTCATAGGCTGTCGCACGAGTATAATACGCAATGCCGCTCTTTGGGTCTGTCTCAATAGCTTTGGTATAATCAGCAATAGCCATATTAATGTCGCCCTTCTTAAAGGCATTACCGCGTTTTACATAGTCAATTGCGGTCTTTGGACCTGTGTCGGCGGTATGACAAGAAAATAGCAAAAACAATGGTACCAAACACAAAACACAAATTATCCTTTTCATATATTACCCCCCTGTTTTATAACAAAAAGCTGTCAACTACAGCAAGCATTAAAAATTTTATCAAAACAAAAAGTTAGAGTAATTATTGCAAAAATGAACAAAATATTGTTAGCATAATCGGTGTAGTTGTATGGTAACCGCTTAAGGTTATCTTAAAAACACTAGTCGTCGGGTAAACATTTAGGAGGTATATGTGATTGATGCAAGGGATGGAGAGCTGAACCTCAAAGAGGCTGGCATGTATGTTAACAGCGGGTATGCCTATGCAAGAAGATTCCAACATGACAAGGCGCTCAAGGAGTTTACCAAAGCTCTGGAGATAGACCCTGAAAACATTGACGCACATTACAACACCGGAACTTCACTCTCTGCAAAGGGAAATTATGATAAGGCACTGACGTATCTCAATAAAACCATAGAGATGAACACTGAGGATGCTGACGCTTGCTTTAACCGTGGAATTACGTATGGTAAAAAGGGAGATTATTTCCGAGCAGCCGCAGATTTTACAAAGGCCATTGAGATAGACCCAAATGACGCCGATGCTTACTATGTGCGCGGCTATTGCCACTTCAATATGGGGAATCGTGAGAGGGCTACGGCTGACCAGATAAAAGCTGCACAAATGGGATTAAAACTTGCTCAGGATTATTTGAAAAGTATTGGAATTAAGTGGTAACACGCTGAGGAGGACAGATGTCTGAGGAACAGGAAATTCAGGGCCTTGAGAAAGAGGTCGAGGGGTATAAGTCTAAGGTTTCAACAGTGTTTAAGGCCACGCTTAACTGGGAAAGAGAGTTTATATTTGTTGGACGCACCCAGCGCGGCTACGAGATAGAGTATGATGCTAATGTTCAGTGGGGCTGTCAGCCCTCTGAGCCGTTTATGATGAGTCTTGGCGCTTGTATTGCCACTGATTGCGTGATGTTTCTACAGAAAATGAAGGTTGAAATTGTAGCATTTAAGGTTGACATTACTGGCGTTAAGCCTGAAACACCTCCACAGTATTTTTCAGGGTTTGACGTTATGTTAAACATTACGGCTAAAAACATAACTGAGAAGAAAGTGCAACGAGCCATTAACCTCTCTGTTGACAAGTACTGTGGAATATATCATTCCCTTAGAAAAGACGTTAAACTGGATATAAAATATCAGATCAATAACGTGGAATAAACTCTTTTGGGAGGGTGCTACGATATTTAAACATATATACGAAAAAAGCAAGCAAAAACCGACCGGATTTCTAAGAAAGAAGCCCCAGCGTGTTGATGCAAACCTTCCTCTTGGAATACGAATAAATGGTATGGTCCGGTTTGATGAGTCAAAGTTTGTAATAAACTCTGACGTTTTAAAAGCGCAATCCCCCGGCGGTGGAATTCACACTGTGGCAGCAGCCGAGAAGTTTATGATTGGAAGTATGAAAATTTATCGCTTCTATCTTGAGGAAAATGAGACTAAAGAGCAGTCTGTGTTGCAAATCCCTGTGTCAAATGAGGAAATTGAGGGTATTGTACTTTTTAGAATTATAGAGGAAATATACCCACAGGATGAGAGGGAATGGGATTTTTGGCTTAATGAACGGACTGGCAGTATCGGCTCCAAGTACTTTAGAATAATAGAGGAGGACAGCACTGACACGTTGTATCACAGGCTATGGGGAGGCGATGAGAGATACGTTAAACCGATATTTTTCAGAAGCGTCATATCAACCGATTCCTATGGGCTAACCGGTATGAAAACGGAAAACCTTGGGATGATTTATGCCAGAGAAATCACTGAGACACTTCAGGAATATCTGTTTATTGTTTACGAAAAACTACTTGATGATGAGGGACAAACCGAGGACGCAAGAATAATCCTCATGGCAGGCATTGACATAGGGCTTGCTGAAATAGACGTTCTGGCATAATCCTCGCTGCATTTTCAAGCTATTTCCACTATTAAGGGTTTTCCGGTCTTTGAAGACTCTACTGCAGCAAATGAGGACAGTGTGGACTCAATCAGCTCTTCAAATGGTATCGGGGATTTGCCCCCTGTCTCTACTGCTTGCAAAAACTCTGTGATCTCTCTGCCGTGTCCTTTGTCCTGGGCAAACTGGTTGTGACTTTTGCCTTTACCAAAGCAGGTCAGAGATTTGAAATTATCTATCACATACACCCGGCCTTCTGAAAACACCTCTATGCGTTCTTTAGGGTAGGATTTGCTGCCGTTTGAAAAATAATTAATCGTGCCGATTGAACCGTCTTTGCTTTTTATGGTTATACACATTTTGTCAGAATCGGTGACGCTGTGGCCGTGAGTGCTTACGGCGTAAACCTCTGTGATTTGAGAGCCTGTAAAATATCTGATTAAATCTATAAAATGACAGGCCTCGCCGATTATTCTGCCGCCTCCGCACTCAGTGTCATGCACCCAGTGGCTGCCCTCTATCGCACCTGCATTTACCATTATGTTGATACACAGCGGGTCAGATTTTGAACTTAACGACTCTTTGAGTTTTCTGCTAAATACGGAAAATCTCCTGTTAAAACCTACAAGTAAAATCCCGTTTGAGTTACTGTGAGCGTCAATGACGTCTTTTAGTTCGGTCTTATTTAGCGCAAGTGGTTTTTCAACAAATACATTTTTGCCGCTCTTAAGTGCTCTGATTACAAGTTCTGCATGGCTGCCATGCCGGGTTGAAATGAACAGAGTGTTAATACTGCTGTCTTCAAATACCTGTGAATATTCCGATGTAGCAAGTGCAAAACCAAATTTCTGTCCTAAAGCGGACACATTGCCTCCGCTTGCACTTGCTATTGTTTTAAGAACAGCACCGGAGTTTTTTAAAGCAGGCAAAAGCACCTGTTTAGCAAAATTTCCAACCCCGATGTATCCTATAACGGGTTTTTCAGATCTCCCGCTTACCGGTTTGCTGGTAAGCTCAATACTAAAGTCTCGTCTTGCAGCCCCCTTATCATACTGTAAAACTATGCCAAGTGGATTTTCCAACATTAGAAGATCGTATGCTTTATCGGCATCAGCAAATGGAAACGAGCGGCTAATTAATGGTTTCACATCAATTTTACCGGCTGTCATCATGTCCAGTACCGCTTCAAAATTTCTCTTAAGAGTCCACCTTACGTATCCAAAGGGATAATCGTTACCAAGCTCCTCATACGCTCTGTCATACCTGCCAGGGCCGTAAGAACACGACACCTGAAAGGTCAGTTCCTTGTCGTAAAACGTTCTTCTTTTAAGTTCAAGTCCGGTTACACCGGTTAGAACGATTTTCCCGCGCTTTTTACTCATCTCAGCGGCATAGTCAATAGGCTCAGTGCTTTTAGTAGAGGCTGCCACTATGACGCCATCCATTCCCATTCCGCGGCTAAAAGCCATAGCCGCATCTACTGGAGATTCCTTTTCTTGCAGCGTAAACCCAACGGCTCCGAAACTCTCCACAAGTTTTACCTTATCCTCGTTTATATCAATTCCAAAAACACGACATCCGGAGGCGGTAAGGAGTTGGACTGTAAGCTGACCAACCAAACCAAGACCGATTACGCAGATGCTCTCTCCAAGAGCAGGATTAAGCAGACGTATCCCCTGAAGAGCTATAGCGCCAACTACTGTAAAGACAGCCGTCTCATCGGAGACGTTATCGGGAATTTTTGCGGCAAGGTTTTTTGAGACACGGACAAACTCGGCATGCCCGCCGTTACAGACCACTCTGTCGCCGCTATAAAATCCATCAACATTTCTGCCAACGCTAAACACCTCGCCGACAAGCGAGTACCCGGGCACAATGGCGTCGTCAAGTTTAGCCTTTACGGCGTCCAGTGTGGGCATAAGGCCGTCTGTTTTAATCTTATTGATAACCTGATTTACTTTCTCAGGCTGACTTTTAACCTTTTCTATCAAAGAGCCTCTGCCAAACTCTAAAAGCATACGCTCCGTGCCGGTTGATATTAAGCTAAGCGAACTCTGTACAACAATAGACTCCCTGCCAACCTGCGGCACCGGTGACTCAGTGAGGGAAATCACTCCGTTTTTTAAGTTTTGTGTTAGTTGTTTCATCTGTTTAGTGACACTATGCCAATAAAAAACTGGATTCCTGCTTTCGCAGGAATGACAAAAAAATAACTATCCTCCTTGTCATTCCCGCCTCCGAGCGGGAATCCATCCTTTTTTTCAATTCAAAAACATATAACCCTACATACTTATAATTTAGAAAACAGTCTGCCAGAGTTAACTTGATAAGCATTTTAAATAACTTAGTCCCAGCTTTGTGAAGTAAGTCCTCAAGTGTGTTTCCTATACCACCAGCATTACCAACTCTGGCATTCCTTATCCATCCTCCGTTTTTTATTTCAATGAGTTTATCTATAAGTTCTTCTTTTGTGTACGTCTTCATTTGGGCGGTCTCCAGAAGTCTAACAGATATTCAAAGGTGACTCCCATAGTAATGTAGTTACTTGGCCAGCCAAAAATACCAATTTTATTTACAATATTGGTTCTATCCCAAATAATAATATTTCTAAGCTCATATCCCCTGCGTCTTAATTCCTGTACTAAGGAGATATGTATAGTAATCCTCTCATTTTCCCACCACATATCGGGAACATTAATAACGCAATGAGCCTTTGGTTTTAATAGCGGCAGCATATATTCAAAAATATCCCCCATAGCTATAGTGTAATCATCTATTGACATTATGCCCAAGTCTCTTTAGTCCTGGGAATATTATTCCACTTTATCGAGTTGTTCGTTTTTTCTGTTCCGTCTTGATTTATTTTTTCTTTGGCGATTTAATAGATTTGCATAAGGTGGCGATGTCCAGATAAGGGATACAGTCTCTTCTTTAAAGTACTCATGAATATTTCTTGCATCGTTTTCAATTGGAATCTGTTTTGTCGTATTATGAAGATGTCCATTAGAAAGCCGGGTTTTGCAAAGCTCTATATAACTTGATTGCAGGTCAAATCCAACTGCATTTCTATTTGTGTCCATAGCAGCGACAAGTGTCGTTCCGCTCCCAACAAAAGGATCAACCACTAATTCTCCCATATGAGTAAATAACTCAATAACTTTTTTAGCAAGCGATATTGGGAACGTTGCAGGGTGTGTGCTTTTATCCCTTACATCCCTTTTTTCATAGGTGAATTGCCAAACGCCAAGCTGGTTTCTAAGCCACTCTTTTGCCGTAAGACAATTAATATTGGAGGGTTTACATTGACAGAGCCGCCCATAACTAATATCTAACAATGTTTCTTTGTTAATCGCAACTCCCACAGGCAATTATAGCAACAATTAAGCGATTTCTTCAATACGCATTACGCAGCACGTCTTCAACGTTAATGATTTGTTTCTGAGATAGCATCAACGTCTGCTCTTAAAATGGAATATGGTTTCAGAGTACGCGCCTTTGTCTTTTTCCGTGCGGTTTAATACCGGGCGTTTGTATTGATTAACGATGTGCATCCCACTTTTTTCAGCTATTATGGGATACATATTGTATTTATCATTTGCAACAAGGAAAATATCGTAATCCTCGGCTAAAAACCTCTTGCAATTATTCAATACATCTGTGATACCAATTATATAGCTTTCTTTTGCCGCCTTGCTTTGCCCTTTGTAAAGCGGACCTATTTCCAGCGTATCTTTTCTTTCAAATTCAAATAAATCGTAAGCATAGGCATGTTGTTCATGGTAATTGATTAACCCAACGTATGGCGGGCTGGAAAAAATTCCTTTAATTTTTTGCTTTTTTACTAAATCGGCAAAATCAGAGTTTATTTTCCGAAGTTCTTCAAAAATATCTATCGTTTTGCTGTCCCCTGTTAAACAAGCCTGAAAAGTCTGAGTTCTTAATTTATCAAACTGTGACAAGCGTTTAATCGTGTCCTTTGTATATGTCTCCCACCACTTTAAAATTGAAAAGACAGGTTTACATATTTTCCCATGTTTGGCGCAATAATATGTTGATACTATAGGTTCGTAGAGGGTGGCAAGGTCGGCGTGAGTAGTTGCTCTGCATGAACGAATTGTTCTGCTTAATATTACGCTCATTATGTTTTTTGTAACATAATTCGGTATGCATCTAATTTCGTCAAGTACAAAGTTGATTTCATCCCTAATGTGCTGAGAATACCATTTATCAAGAAATGTATCAGCCTTGTCCTGTCTTAACTTAATATTGTAATCTTCTACGAGTTTATTAAACGTTGGCAAAAACTCTTTTTCTTTTTCAGAGCCATACTTGTCTTCATCTATCTCTCCAAGCTTTACCTTGTACTTATATTCAGGAACAGGAAAATACTCAGTATTAAATGTATAGAGCACCTGCAAAAGTTTTTCTTCAAACTCAATTGTTCTGGAGTTTAAAAGAAATCCTTTAAGCGCTTTGGTAATTCTATGTATTTCAGTTTGAACATCCGCCATATCGTATTTGACTACCTTGACGTTTCCGATTAAAGCATTAAAGGCTGAAACGTCTATTCCTATAGCGTGCATACCAAGCTCGCAAGACTGTACCATAGTTGTTCCGCTGCCTGAAAACGGGTCTAAAATGATGTCGCCTTGTTTAAAACAGGTCTCTTTCTTAAAATGGTCAGTGTGGCTGTCAAGAAAATATTCTACAAGTTGAGGTATAAACTTGCCTTTATAAGGATGCAGTCTGTGAACGTGCTTTGTAGTTTCGCTTTCTGTGTATTTATCAAACGATAATGCCCAGTTTAAATCACGACCAAGCTGCTCTTTCCATGAAAGCTCTCTGCTGCCATTGTATGAGTTATAGTAGCGCTTTAATTCCTGCTTAGAAACGCAAGTTGAGCCATTGTTTCCAAATTTCTTTATCCGTCCATATTGAATGAGATAGGAGATATTAGAGGTTGTTACTGTTTTACCCAAATGTTTAGTTGCCCACCCACTGGCCTCTCTAATGGTTAATAATTCATTTTCTTCTGTGATTTCATTAACCGATTCTAAGCTCATTATGTTTTCCGTTTTCATTCGCTCATATGTTCTCTGATATTTGATTTTAGCGTAATTCAATCAATGTTTACAACCGGCTTATAAACTAACTCATATGTGGATTGGATGATCACATTTATTTCGTTTTATTTTTCGCATATATAACAAAGAAAGATAAACAAAACTCAAATCTATCTCAATATGTAGTTTGGAACACTGACTTTTTAAATAAATGTGTATATACTATCTGCAGTACGGTACACATACCATAGAAGCAGGCGTTTGAAACACTAGGACAGTTTCTGAGTGCCGATGAGTTTTCAACAGCTCATTAGTTGTGCAGGGGAAAATCAGGTTAAACCTGAAAGAAGGCGAAGCAATGAAGACGTTTCCAAAGACAATCAGTATATTGCTCTCAATATCAGTGGTGCCGCTTATTGTAACAAGTGTTATCTCGTACAATACCACAAAGACTGCTATTACAGATCATGTTTATAATAAATTAAACTCCATAGCCAATATCCAAAAACACAGGATTGAAAGTAAGTTAGACCGTAGCAGGGATATTCTAAATCTCATAGCAAGCAGGCCGCCAATGTGTACGGCTTTAGTTCGTTATATGAAAACTGGCGAAAAATCACAGCAGGAGATTGTTACAGAAGTCCTCTCTGAAGCAAAGTCAGTTCTTGCCGACGTCAGAGATATATCAATATTAAACACAGATGGCAAAGTGGCTGCCTCAACTAACGCATCGTATAACGGCAGGGACCTTTCAAGTGAAGACTATTTTATCAGGGGCAGGCGCGGGTATTCAATGGATGTGTTTTCCTCTGATAAAGGTGAAGTCGTTCATTATCTATCCTGCCCTCTGATACATGGGGACAGGATAGTGGGTGTGTTAGTGGTAGAGTCCTCATTTAATCCTTTCCTGGAAATTACAGATGATTATGAAGGACTTAGAACAACAGGCGAGACGTTGATTGCAAAGAAAGATAAAAATGGCGATGCGCTATATTTGGTGCCACTGCGGTTTGATAAAGAGGCTGCATTAAGAAAAATAATATCCAGAGGTAGAACAGAACTACCCGTTACACAGGCACTGCTTGGCAATGAGTTGACACTTTACAATTCAGTGGATTACAGAGGAAAACACGTATTATCTGCAACCCGGTATATCAAAGAAACTGATTGGGGATTAGTCGTTAAGATAGACTCTGATGAGGTATTTTCCGATCTCATTGATTTGCGTAATAAGTATATCGTCATTACATTATTTATCGCTCTAATAGTAATAATCATTTCTTATTTTGCATCCCGCTCAATTAACACCTCAGTAAAAAAGATTGAAAAATTATTCGAAAATATGAGCGTAGGATATGCTTACTGTAAGATGATTTACGATAAAAATGGTAATCCGGTTGACTTTGTGCATTTAGACGTCAACTCAGCTTTTGAAAGACTAACCTGGTTAAAGAAAAAGGATGTTATCGGCAAAAAAATCAGTGAAATATTTCCCAATGCAAAATATGATAACCCGGATTTAATAAGCGTTTTTGGCAGTGTTGCAACAGCCGGAATTTCAGTACAATATGAGTTATATTCAACGCAGCTGAAAATATGGATCCATAACAATGTTTATTGTCCACAAAAAGGATATTTTGCTGCAATACTGACTGATATTACCGGACGAAAGAATTTGGAAAACATAATTAAGGAAAGTGAAGAAAAATATAGACTATTTTTTACTCATGCCGACGACGCCATATTTCTTTTTGATTACGAGACATTTGAATACATTGACGCAAATGACGCATGGTGCAATCTGTATGGCTATAGCAAAGAGGAGATGAAGGGGCAATTAATATGCAATTTCTGTGCAGAACCTGTAAGATGTAAAGAAACTGAAAGATGTAGGAAATTGGCAAAATTATTAGAAAGTACGGCAAGCGTAAGGGTAACTCACAGGGTTCATAAGCGAAAGGACGGTTCAACGTTTTCAGTTGAAATGAGTGTCGGGCGCTTTAGTGCTAACGGGCGTGATGTGCTCTGTTCTGTGGCAAGGGATATTACAGAGCGAATAAAGACAGAAGAGACGTTAAAAGAATTAATGGTATGTCTTGAAAAACGGGTAGCGGATGAGGTTGAAAAAAACCGTGTGAAAGACCAGCTGATGTATGAGCAATCTCGGCATATTGCAATGGGTGAGCTTCTGGTTAATATCTCTCACCACTGGCGGCAGCCGCTTAGCGGCATTGGTAACGTGGTGCAAGACATAGAGGACGCATACCTTCACAATGAATTAGATGGCAGCTATTTAAGCAACAGCGTTTCAACCGTGATGACTGAGCTTACAAAACTGTCAAACACGATAAATGGTTTCAGAAACTTTTATAAGACTGAACATGAGCTAAAGGAGTTTGACATTGCCGATTGTGTAAATAACACGCTGTCGCTTATCGAGGCGTATTTTAAACTGAAAGGCATTGCTATCGTAAAGGAGTTACAAGAGGGTTTGACAATTTGTCTTTATCCAAATGAATTTGCTCAGGTTATCCTTAATCTTTTAACCAACGCTAAGGATGCGTTTGATGCCTGTGACATAACAGAGCCTACGGTGCATATCAAGGCATACGATGTATCAGGCAAAATAATAGTAACCGTTACAAACAATGGCAACGAGATACCAAAAGAGATAATCGGCAAAATCTTTGATCCATACTTTACAACCAAAGAAAAAACAAGCGGAACCGGACTTGGATTGTATATTTCAAAAATCTATGTTGAAAAAAGTATGAAAGGCGCGCTTACGGTAAGAAACATAGACGGCGGCTGTGAGTTTAAAATAGAATTATGATGATAAACCTACTGAGACACGCTCAGGGACTGTTAAAGAAGCGTATAAAATACCGTCCTCTTGTTTTTGCGTATATAATTATTTGTCTGACATCAATTGGAATTACCATAAACTGGACAAAAGAAACAACGCTACAGAATCTACACGTTAATGCTATGGATAGCTTAAATGTATATGATAAATACTTGACGGATAAAATGAGAAATTACATTGTACAGGCAGAAATATTAGCAGGAAATCAAATGGTCATAGAATTTTGCAAGCATCCAACTGACGCTGCGGTAATGAATGAATACTTATCAAGGTTTAATGACTCAGTTGGTGGCGCCGTAGCCTATATAATGAATACAGACGGGCGCACAGTTTCCTCAAGCAATTATAAATCACCGCAAAGTTTTATCGGTAAAAATTATAACTTCAGGGAATATTTCCAAAGTGCTGTTAAAGGGCAGCCGGATAGATATATCGCTATCGGCACTACGTCAAAAGCTCCAGGCTACTACTCCGCATATCCTGTCATAAACGGTAAAACAATAGTCGGCGTTGTTGTGATTAAATACGACTTGAATGTATTTGAGCCCGAGATTGACCAAATCAATGGGATATTGCTTCTGGTAGATGAAAATGATGTAGTTTTCCTCAGCAATGATAACAGCTACAGGTTCCACACGGTTAAGCAACTATCTGACGAAGTTATACAAAAAATAAAGGTCGCTAAGCAGTATGGCACAGAGCCACTGCCTCCCATTCCGATAATAAAAACAACCAAAAAGGATAATCTGATAATATTAACAATTCGCAAAAGAGATGCCATAAAAAATAAAGATGTTGATGCTGAATACCTTTTTGAGTCAGCACACAGTGACAAGGACGATTGGCACATACATTTACTTGTCGGACTTTCTGAGGTAAACAGCATAATCTTAAGAAATTGTTTATATGTATTTTTAGCTATGACTGTTGTATTTCTTATCGGAGTAATTATGTTTATGCAGTCGCTTAATATAATGAGGCGTAATAGACATGAAATTGAAATAAAGAAAATAAATGAAGCACTGGAGAATAAAGTTAAAGAAAGAACTATTGAGCTTAAAGACTATAATCTACAGCTTCAAAATGAGATAACTGAACGTAAAGCTGCCGAGGATGCTGTAAAAGCAGCTATTGTTGAAAGAGAAAAACTGTTTAACGAATTACAACTCAGCGAGCAAAAATATCGTCAGCTTGTAGAGCTTTCTTCTGAGGGTATATGGTCTCTTGATAAAAACGCTATTACCACATTTGTTAATCCTGCAATGGCACAGATGCTTGGGTTTACTGTGGAGGAGATGTTAGGAAAGCCGCTGTTTGATTTTATGGATGAAGCAGCTATTGAGAGGACTAAAGTAAACGTTGATTTTGTACACAACGGGACAACAAAAAAAGTAGAGAACACACACATACACAAAGATGGAAGAACAATTCATGTATTTGTTTCTGCTGTGCCGGCTATGGATCAAAATGGAGACATCCAAGGGTCTTTTGCTGTTGTAACAGACATCACTAAACGCAAAGAGGCTGACGAAGCGCTGAAAATATCCTTTTTAGAAAAAAAGCTTCTGCTAAGGGAACTGCATCACAGGGTAAAAAACAATCTACAGTTGATTGCCGCTCTTATTGGTCTTCAGCTTAAACATGTTACGGATGAAACATATAGAGAAATGTTTATAGAAAGCCAAAACAGGGTACACTCTATCTCTTTAATTCATGAAAAACTATATAACTCAGAAAATCTTGCTGAGATTGATTTCAATAACTATATATCAACTCTCGCCTCTGATATTATCACCTCGTTAAGCGCCGATACAAGCACAATTAACTTAAAACTGGATATTGTTAAAAATGTCACAGTTGGCGTAGATATTGCAACCCCATGCGGGTTAATAATAAATGAACTCCTTACGAATGCTTTAAAACATGCTTTTAAAGATGGCAGATACGACTGTGAAATAAGCATATCGCTTAGAGTGTTTGAAGATAAGTTTGTATTAACCATATCTGATAACGGCAACGGGATTGCTAAAGACTTAGACATTGGGAAAACCAAAAGTGTGGGACTGCAAATAGTCTCAGTGCTTGTCAGACAACTAAGAGGCACAATAGAGTTTGACAGAACAAACGGGACAAAGGTTACAATTATATTTAGGAAATCAGAAGATGTGATTAGCTGATATAAGTATCAGCAAGTGAGGACAACTTGAAGCGCAGTGCACGGATAATGGTAGTTGAGGATGATGGAATAACCGGGTCATACATTATGGATATGCTGGAAAATTTAGGCTATACGGTAACCTCACACGAGATGACAGGAGATGGGGCCATAGAACGAGCGCTCCTGGATAAACCTGACCTGATTCTTATGGATATAAGACTGCATGGGAAACTGGACGGCATTGAAACAGCTTATGAGATAGGGACTCATGCAGATATTCCTATCGTGTATCTTACCGCTCACTCGGATATGGCAGTGGTAGAGCGGGCTAAAGTTACACAACCATTTGGCTACATAATAAAGCCGTTTAACAGTAAAGAACTGCACTCTAACATTGAGATAGCGCTATATAGGCACAGTACGGAAAAGAAACTGAAAGAGTTAAATAAAAAGTTAGAGGATGAGGCAGCTGTAAGCAAGAACCTTCAAACACAACTACAGAGCTCTTTAAATGATCTGAAACAGACAAAGCTGCTGCTGGAAACGGTTGCAAACGGCATTACAGATGAGATACTCCTTATTACAAAAGATTATAAGATATTATGGGCAAATAAAACCGTGCAAAAAGAAACAAAGAACACGCCAATAGGAATGCGTTGTTATAAGCTGACACATCTTCGGGAAACACCCTGCCAATTACCTAATACTCCATGCCCTGTAAGGGAATATTACAGGCAAGGGAAACCGACGCCGGTTACTCACATTCATTATGACAGTGTAAGCGGCAAAGAGATTTATGTTGAGGTTGTGGTGTATCCTATTGCAAATGCGTTTGGAGAAGTGGATAAGTTTGTTCACGTATCTAAAGACATAACTGAAAGAGTAGCCAAAGAGGAGGAAATACGCTCTCTTAATAAGGCTCTGGAGCAAAAGATTCAGGAGGAGGTATCTTTAAGAGAGCAGGAGGGACGGCTCTTAGTGCAACAATCAAAACTGGCGGCAATTGGCGAGATGATTGGCGCCATAGCTCATCAGTGGAAACAACCCCTAACCGGTATTTCCTTGCTGGTGCAGGGAATAAAGGATTCATATAAATATGAGGAGTTAACTAAGGAGGCGCTTGATAAAACTGTTGACGTTATTTTGGAACGAATAGATTTTATGTCAAAAACCATTTACGATTTCAGGTATTTTCTAAAACCCTCAAAGCTTACGGCCGATTTTGATATGATAGATTCAATAGAAGATGTACTATTTATGTTTGGCGATATGCTAAGCAGATCAAATATATTTGTCACACTTGACAAGGGTAAACCCTCTGACAGTTACGTAATAAATGGACACGAAAACGAATTTAAACACGTAATTTTGAATTTGATCAACAACTCCCGTGATGCCATAGTTTCAATGTGGGAAAATAATATGTTGGACAGGACGAAAAAAGGAGAGATAAAGATTTGTCTTTCAAATGGCGACGGCAGGGTTAGAGTGTCAGTCAGAGACAATGGCGGCGGAATTCCTGATGAGATTATTGACAAGGTATTCGAGCCCTACTTTTCAACCAAATCAGATGAGGAAGGGACAGGTATAGGGCTGCATATGAGCAAAACAATAGTTGAAAGCATGGGCGGCAGTATTTCATGCAAAAACATAGACGGTGGAGCTGAGTTTAAAATAAAGCTATGATACCAAGCCGCATTCTATTGCCTAACGTCCGTTTGAATACTTTCTATCCAAGTAGCAATCAGAAGTATAACAAGGCGGCAAGGAGAAAGCGACGCAGGCGTACTTTTTCGTACGTTGAGGAGCTTTTGACGATGCCAACAAAGTTAGACGATTGAAGGCTACTTGGGATGAAAAGATCCAAATACACGGTAACGATAACCTATGACAACTGCGATGGCTGCGGCAAGTGTGCAGCCGTATGTCCAAAGGTTGTGTTTAAGATGGTAGATGGCAGGCCGGTTCATTTTGACGCCGGCAATTGTGCAGGGTGCGCCAGTTGTGAGGCAGCCTGCCCATACGGCTGTATCAGGGTTCAACAGCAGCAGTGATCTCGTGGTCTTTAGCTCTGGCTTTAAATGTCAGATAAAAAAACAGCCCCGGCAGACTTGATATAATCACCGATATAAAGTACGCAAATGATACGGCTATTGCCCCGTCATGGTGGACTCCAATGACCTGAAAGAGAAAAACAAACGCCCCCTCTCTTAAACCTATTCCGGATATTGAGATGGGAACAGCCGTTATTGTTATTATTATAGGAACAAAGATGATTAAATTTGCAAAACTGACATTGACGCTTAGGCTTAAACATATAAGGTATATGACAAAAATACAGACAAACTGTCCGCACAACGATATTATTAAAGCATTTACAAGCACTTTCTTTTTATTAACATAAATACTGAAATACTCGTGCAGTCTGTTAACAATTGAAAATCTCTTGCCAAGCTTGAAACCAAACACCACAGCGCTTCCCAAAAAAAAGGAGACTACAACTACCGGCATAAAATACTCAATCCCAGTGCCTTTTATCTTGCTAAGCCCTATAAGTGAAGCTGCAAACCCAAGTGTAATGATTGAGACAAAACCCATATACCGGTCTATAAAAATAGAACCTGCCGATCTCACACCGTCTTTAATCTGCTTATACACATAGTACAATCTAACGGCGTCTCCGCCTGTAGTGCCAGGGAGCAGTATGTTAAAAAACTGCCCTATCATGTACAGGGCAAACAGGAGACTTACGGGTATCTCATTACCGATAAACATCCGCCATCTAAAAGAGGCGATAAGTGTGGGCAAAAGACTTATCAGGCAGGCCATGCAGTAATAGAACACATTAATGTTCTTAAAAAGAGTTACTACCTCTCTAACTCCAGCTTTTCTTAACAGGTACCAAAGCAGCCCTCCGCTAATCACCATCTTCACTAAAACCAGAAGAATTTTCTTTGTTCCAGATGTCAATTATATTTTGCCTTTAACGTATGTTTGAGTGTGTTAACATTGATACGATAGTGTATAAAAACATGGACTCATAAGTCAATTAACGGCAAGTGTGCGTGCAACAGCTACAACCTGTTCAAGCATTTTCTTTCTTTCCTCGCCTGAAACGTATGGCACGGAGGTTAAAAACTTATGCTCTATCACTTCAAAGCCGCAAAAAGCAAAGATGCCGCCGTCTATGGCAAGCTTAATACTCTTAAACATGCCTGTGTCGGTGTATGTTTTCTCATCGGCTCCGGTTGTGGATAAAATAATAGCTTTTTTGCCGCTAAGCAGTCCTCTTAATCCGTTTTCATCTATCGCATACGCAAATCCATGGGTAAATACCCTGTCAATGTAGCCCTTTAATATGGCTGGCATTGATGCCCACCATACAGGATGAACAAAGACAACCATATCTGACCACACTATGAAATCCTGTTCAAGTTTAACGTCATCAGCGACTTTTCCCTGTTGTGCCAAAAGAAAATCCGTTGACTTAAGCACCGGGTCAAACCCTATTGCATATAGGTCCCTGACTTTAACGTCATGACCGCAAACAGTTAACTCCGATGCTATCGTTTCTTTTATGGCATGATTAAAACTGCCGGGATTTGGGTGGCTATAAACCAATAATATTTTCATTGTCTTCACTCCTCCTTAAGTATTATTCAGAAATACCACTGTCTCTGTTAATCTGTAAACTGCAGTAATCTTTTAGAACTTGCCTTAGTCCGTTTATCTCAAGAGTGTCAGGCAGTGTATCCACCATTTTATCTATGTAGTTTCTTTCCACCAAAAGAGAAAATGATCTCTTGAAATTAAGATCAAAAATCCATGTAAGCTGTAAGAGTTTGAAGTCATTTTCACACTTAACATCGGCAAGCTTTGCCAGTTGCTTTGAGTAAACCGCTTTGAGAATTTTTTCTGAATAGTCATCTGTAACAGGAAATCCCAGCATTACAGCAGAGGGTCTCTCAGTTTTGTTTTGCATAAAGATTTCTTCGGTGAAAACCCGCCATATATCCAGTTTATCAGCGTCTCTTATCATCTTAAGATAAACAAGCGTTTTAGGTGTGAGCACTGAGGGCAGCTTGTATGCGTTGTGGTACTTTACAGCGTTAAGTATTATGTCTTTGAGAGCTGGAGAAAGTTCTTTGAAAATTCCCTCTTGCGCTAACACCTCTGCTCCAAGCGCTCCATGATTAACCGACACGGCGTCCTTAAAGGTCTTATATTTTGCGTACTGAGGAAACCTTCCGACATCGTGCAGAAGCCCCACGGCAGAGGCTGTGTTAACCTCATCCTCAGAGCTAAAAAACCCTTGCGCTATATCTGTCATATTTTTATAAACATTCCCTGAGTGGATCTCCTTAAGCTCAATGTTTTTTTGATCTTTTTCGTTTGTGTAATAAAACGATCTGACATAGCTTGAAAACCATGTCTTATATTGCAACAGTGTCTCAGAGTTCATAATAGTTAAAATTCTATTCCCTCCCTTGCCGCTACTGCGCTGTTATAGTAGTGTTTTATTTCTTTGCACTCTGTAACCAAGTCAGCAGCAGCAATCACCTCATCTGCGGCTGCCCTGCCGGTTAGAATCAGTTCAACGTTAGCCGGTTTATTGCGGATTAGCGCTATAAGGGCGGCGCTTTCTATGAGCCTTGAAGACACTGCAGCATTTATCTCATCTAAGACCACTATCTGATACTCTCCAGATAATACCGCAGCCGTTACCTCATCAAACCCCTCTCTTGCCGCTTTAATGTCCTCGGTTGTTGGTTTTCCAAAGACAAACCCCTTGCCGTACTGCTTAAACACGATTAAATCCCCAAATGATTTGAAAGCAATCAACTCCCCGGTTTCTTTTGATTTTATAAACTGTGCAAAAAACACCCGAAATCCCCTGCCAATGGCTCTTACCGCCTGACCCACAGCCGCAGTAGTCTTGCCCTTGCCGTTACCTGTATATATCTGAACGTAACCTCTAAACATTTGCTCCCTAATCAATTCAACGTGTTAGTATGGAAAGTGATGTAAAAAGTATAAATGAGCCGTAAAGGATACCAATAGCTGCCACAGCCTTGCGGCGTCCGTTTTTTAGTTTGGAGATAAACGGCACCATTATAAGAGTACCTGCAAACGCTGACGGCAACACGACAGCGCCAAAAAAAGCGCTGCGCCCGGGAAAGTATTTCAGAAGCTCAAACAGCCAGTAAAAGTACCATTCAGCCGTTGGTTTAAAAGGGGTAGTGAAATTTATCTCCCTGCCAAGCTCCTTGGGAAACATAAGAGCCGCAGCAATTGTACACAAAACCACAACCGTAAGCACAGTCAGCACCTCAATAAGGTAATCGGGATAAAAACTTCTGTCCTCTGGCTCACTCATAGATTCCTGCTGCACTTCTGTATTATACTCTACTAAGACACTTTTTGCATATCTCCATAGTTGCAATTCCTCTTCTGAGTTTACCTCTTATTGTTCTGTAGGGTTCTTGTTTCCATATTTTGGATAAATCACTCTGATAAATATTGCCAATCACGTGTTTGCGGTGGTAGTCGTTACAGCACAGAAGCACGTTACCGGTGTAATCAATAATTGGCATATCGCACATTTCATCACAGATTGATTTCCTCTGCTCAACCATCACATTGCGTTTAACTTTTATGATGCCTCCGCGGTTTAATAGGGCATCGCCGTGTATGTTTTGCAGCTTTATATGGGAACTGTATTTTTCAAAAAGCTCTCTTTTTGCATCCATATAAGAAGTTCCGTCAATATCGTGGTTTGTAATTATAAAGAGGTTAACTCCGCTTTGTATCAGTGTCTCTGCAAGCTCATCTGTAAGGAAGTCGCCGTTTGTATTTATAAAAACCAGACATCCGGGTCGTTTACTTTTTAAAAGACTTATAAAAGAAGGAAGCCTTGTATCTAAAAGCGGCTCATTATAAAATGCAAAATTAATCGTACCGGTAAAATTAATCTCACAAAGTCTTTCAACCACACGATTAAAACAATCCTCAGTCATGAAAAGTTTAGGCGTTGTCTCAAGGCTGTTAGGGCAGTAATAGCACTTACGGTTACAGTATGTGGAGGTTTCAATGGTGAGGCTTCTTATAAAATTTGGATCGCTATACTTAAGTAAATTATAGAGTTTCAAATATTCGGCATACAACAATTTTTGAACATTGTGAGATATACCCAACTGATTTAACAGCCACAGCAGCCTGCCCTTCATAGGTGTATTGTACCAAAGAGGAGTAACTTTAGTCAGCTAAAATAATCCATCTTGCGGCTCAATCATAGGGTGAAATGTTCCTATAATGATAAAAGGATTTTTTGCATGGAAATGAAACTCTCTGGTGGTACCCAGATAAAAGTACAAATCTTTAGTTTTTGCAAAATCATCAAAGTACTTCTTCTTTACATCGTTGCATGCTTTAATTTCATCTCCATTATGCTTTTTGCAACAGTTCCAAAAAAGTTGTCCAATTTCCCAATCTTCTATCATTAAAGTTCTTTCTACTGAAGAATCCTCCATGAATATATATGAAAACTTGTATGGTAGTTTCTTTACCACCTTAAAAGGATTGTCATTTTTCTCATATAGTTTTAATTGGTCTAGTTGAGCCAGTTTAACCTTGTCCCATTCTCTCACTGTTTTCGTAAATTTGAAGTCTATTATTTCGGAGGGTTTAAACACTGCCAGAGAAGTACATTTATCAGGATTTTTCGCCTCTTCTATTAAAATTTCCATGTTGGTATAGACCTTTTTTAATACTATTTCTTTTCGCTCCCTCCAGTAATTAGTAGGTTCAATCCAAACTCCAGTTACGATGTCATTTATATTGACCGGACGATAGCTTTCCTTGCGCGGGTCACTGCTATTACGTTCTATCTTTAACTCTATCCACTGATACTTTTTATATTGTTTTTCATAATCCAACTTTCTAAAAGGAATCGGATATAGTCTCACCCATGTGCCATCTTCTCTGAAGCCTGCCGTACATACAATCTCATCATATTTTGCAGACAATGTAGGATACGTTTTTACGGTTATCAAAATTTTGGTTTTCATAAACATTACAGACTATATGTGTTTTACTTGAAAACCATAATTTGTTGATAAAATTTTTGCTATAACACTTCTGTGACATTGATAAAACATTGCTTCAAAACACGTAATTGCAATTCTTTTATTAATTTTGATAAGCCTATATATCTTTTCTACAGAATCTAAATGATTGGGCAAAATAAGATTTCCATAATTAGCCAATAAAGCGTCATAATCGTCCTGAGTATTGAGAGACTTTCTCTGGGACGAATCAATTCCCAGTTCGGGCAGGTGTATGTACTGTATATTGAGATTGTTTACCGACTTTTCTAATCTGCTTTTAGAAAATCCATATTTTCTGCTTATTGCATTTTTACGGACATCAAAAAGTATTTGAACATTATTCTTAACTAAACGGTTAAGGTAATCCTCGAGACTCCTGCCTTCATACCCCAAAGTAAAAACCATCTCATCAGTTTTTTGGGCGTCCATAGAGATAACATGTTCAACCGTATCATTTATCGCAGATTCTCTAAACACAATTTCCCTTTCATAACTCATGAACTATTCTAACAACATTGGAGTTTTCTTAACAAGTCATACGTAATTTCCCTTATCACTTTTCACCTAACCACAAACCTAACACTATCAACAACAACGCCGGTTTTGTTTGCAATAGAGACAATATGTTTACCGTGAGTGGGTTTCCAGAGAAAGACGTCCTTAAAGACGCCGGTGTTTTTCCTGTCTATTACCCATTGGAAATTATAGCCGGATGGTTTGTAATTAAATGGGATGCGCTGGGCATCCTTTGGAATATCCAGGTCAATGGCAAAGATAGCACCATCAATGGGGTATGTTATTTGAGTAGTACTGTCGGATTTAACTGCTGCAATAACAGTGTTTGGCTCAGTACCTTTAATGAACCACTCAAGGAGCGGAGACTCGGATGTGCCAGAAAATGATACCTGCCTTTGTATTAGTTCAGAGACAGCAGCCGGAGGCTTTGACGGATTGTTTCTGTGTAGATATGTCATAGTCTCAAGCCACAAGGGGGCTGCTCCTGTAATTCCTGTAACATCCCGCATTGGCTCACCTGAAAAGTTTCCTATCCACACCCCAACCGTGTATGTGTCTGAGTAACCAACGCACCAGTTATCCCGCATGTCCTTACTTGTGCCTGTTTTGGCGGCACTCCAGAATTTTGTAGAAAGCGGGTTTTCTAATCCAAACGTTGTGCTTCTTGCCTCTCTGTCTGAAAGTATCGAGGAGATTATAAAAACCGCCCGCTCATTCATTATTTTTTTGCCTGTAACAGATGTATTATCAATTGTCATCGTCAACTTACTGTATATGCCCTTGTTTGCCAAGGTACGGTAGGCATTAACCAGTTCCATTAGGGTTATATCGGCTGAACCAAGGGCAAGTGAGGCTCCGTAGTAGTCAGCTCCCTCTGTTAGACTATCAAAGCCAAGCTGTTTAAGGCGGTTGTAAAACGGCTCCACACCGGTCAGAAGTATCGTTTTGACGGCTGGAATGTTAATGGATGATGAAAGCGCAGTGCGTAAAGACACAGCGCCCCTATAGGTGTTATCATAGTTTTCCGGCACGTAGAGTCCCGATATAGTTTGCAATTGTACAGGAGTGTCCTCTATTAATGAGGCGGCTGTAAGATATTTTTTCTCTATCGCCAGTTCATAAAGAAACGGCTTAAGAGTTGACCCTGCCTGGCGTTTTGCCGTAATACCGTCAACATGACGGGCACTGGAACTTAAACCGGAGTTGCCGACATAGCCTAATATCTGACCTGTTTTGTTTTCTACAACAAGGATAGCTCCGTCTTTAACGTTTCTTTGCCTGAGCCGATAGATACTGTTGTTGAGCGTTTCAATGAGGTATCTCTGAAGGTTAGCGTCAAGTGATGTAGTAAGGTTATCAGCGCTCACTTTCAAAAACTTTCTGGCAAAATGAGGAGCTAACGAAACAGCAGGAGTAATCCTATAAGGTATGCTTAGCCTTTCTTTGGTCATAGTTTCAATTTGAGTGCATTCGGAATTGTTGCCCATAGATTTACTTAGGGCACAGGCGCGTCTTGCGGTAATCTGCGGATCGGCATTTGGGGAGACTATTAATGAAGCTAATATAACAGACTCTGTTTCGTTTAGGCCAGCGGGTGATTTTCCAAAGAGCCCATAAGAGGCGGCGCTTATTCCCTGAAGTTCTCCACGGAAAGTTATCAGATTAAGGTATGCCTCAAGGATTTCAGTTTTTGACCAGAGTTTTTCAATTTGGCGGGCTGCAAGGATTTGGGCCAACTTTCTTGCAAATGTTTTCTTAGAACCCTTAATGTCTTTTTTTAACACAACAGCCAGCTGCATTGTAATTGTGGAGGCGCCGCGCCGTTTTTTCTTTGTAAATGTATCAATTACGGCCTTTATCAGCGCTTTGTAGTCAACTCCTGAGTGCGTATAAAAATGCCTGTCCTCGGAAAACACCACGATTTTTAGAAAGGCGCTGGAAATGTCGGTAACGGCAGTCCAGTTAAGGCGTCTGCCTTTTTGATCGGTGCGAATCTCCTCAATAGGCAGCCCATGTCTATCAAGTAACAGCACATCGCTTTTTTTATATGATTTTTTTATATCTTTAAACTCTGGCGGCATCCAGTTAAAATTCGGAATAAAAAGCGAGATAATTAAAACCATTGGAATAAGGGGTAATGACATTAGAAATATATATTTTAGGATTTTTTTGAGCATGTTTATATAACTATTATTGCCTTTGTAGCTAATACCGCTAATAAAAAACTGGATTCCTGCCTTCGCAGGAATGACAAAAAAGGAAAAGGAATGATAGCAAAAAGCATCTCCTCCTTTGTCATTCCCGCCTACGAGCGGGAATCCAGTCCTTTTTCTCTACAATTATATTATGTTTATAACGCTATTCCCAGCCAAGCCGGAAAGACTCACAAATCTTATCTGCTTCGCATATAAACTCCCATGCCACTCTGCCATCCCGAATAACCGACAGCACCTCGTCTGAATGAACGCTGGCCGGATACCAGTTGAAAGACTCCGTGATTACTGTGTAGTTGTCAAATACGGCAAACTTATGATGAAGCGGCGAGTATATGCTTTCGTGGTAATAGACAAAGACGCATTCCATCCAGTTGTTCTTAAGGTATTGAACTGGCTCTTTAAGAGGACGCCATCTGTGCGTATCCCATGAGGCTGGTAAAGCTCCCGTGTGAACTATCATCCCGTTTAGAATTATTTTTACCCTGACTCCTCTGTTTCTGGCATGAATTAGGGCATGTACGACATCCTCCTCATGGTGTCCATGTGAGGTCACCCCTGTCATCCACCCAATGTCAAACATAGAGACAATTATAGATTCCCGAGCATTGTTGATTTCCGTTACAATAGCATCCTGCGCCCTGTAGTAATCCCTAAACGGCGTGTAGTAGCTTCCAAACGTATAGTACAGATTGTACCTGCCCTCAGGCTGTACCTCAATACGCTGAATCACACCGCCCCTTAGAGCATGATATATATTTGCATAAATTGTGGCAAAGTCTTGTGAATAATAAACAAGTCCATTTTCCCAGTTTCCGCCCCACAGGTGAAAATGAAGATTATACGAGCTTGAATGAACCACCTCGCCGTCAAATATAATAAACTTGGTGTGCATACTTGCTATGCCGTGTTTTGAGTCACAGGGCGTGTTTCTTACTATCCCATAGATTGGAATTCCAGCCCGACGCATCTTAGCCAAATTCTGCACGGCATTCATAGAACTCACGGTTGACCACTCACCAAAACACTCAACATCCACCCCCTTGTTTTTGGCATGAATCAGGTGTTCGGCAACGTGGTAGTTGTCAAAATCAAAGATAGCCATCTGAATGTAGTGTCTGCCATCAGGATCTTTTTCTTTTCTTTCAATCACCCAGTCGATGTGTATGTGAAGTTCGTGTATAGGGTGCCCAGGGTCCCATGTGTTGCCGCGTGTAAAAAACGGTCTTATAGGAAGATCAGCATACTCTCTGTTTACTTTGTTGTAGGCTCTTTGAACCTCCTCATAGCCTACCTCATATGTGCGGTATGTGTTTTCCGTTTTATATGCGTGCTCAAAATCATCAGGGCTAACGCGCCCATTGTGGAAATCGTCAAGGTGGGCAAACTTGTAGTCATACTCTGAGCCTATGGATTTGCCATCTTTGTGAATTATATATGAAAACGTAATGTGAGTAATCCGCCCGTGTAAGCTCTCATAAGGAAAGAGCGGCAACTGATGAACCTGCCATTTTTCCCAATTTTCGCCAAAATCCCCGCAGCGGTAAGCATTTACAATGTAGTACTCCTTAACCCCGTCCTCTCTGTGGAGCTTTAGGACAACTCTCAGAGCTTTAGCGTCAGAGTAGTTATAAAAGGCAAACCCAATACCACCAGGGAAATTTGATATATTCCAATTTTGAACATTAGTTACAAACCGTCTGTGCCCTATCCATTTGTATGACGGATGGCAAAATTCCTCAGCATACTTGCCTGACGTCTCAGCAGTTTTCTCTTCTTTATCAGCAGTTTTCTTTGTCATATCACCTCTGTATTTTATATGTATAGTTTAAACCCTTGTTGTTATGAATGAGCGCACCATCGGCAGAAGAGACCGAGACACTGAAGTAGTTGTAGTCGTAGTGATGCTTAAGAAGCTCTATTGTAAAATCAATGTCAAACGTCCTGACTCCTTTAATATCCATTTCGACCTCTTTTATGAAGAAATTCCCTTTTAAGCTGAAAGTCTGTTCCCAAGCAGCGTGTTCTTTTTTAGTGAAACCACAGTGTATGCTCATATTGTTAAGCGCAAGTTCATCGGTAAACACCACTCGGCACTGGTCTTGAAGTCTGCTAAAGAGCGGATCGCCTGAGGCAACGGCAAACGCAAGGAAATGAACCTCAAGTTTTTGTGCTTTATCGTCTATCTGCCAAAAGTAAAACCCTGAGTCAAATGCGACATTGTAAATCTGTTTGTTAATATTGCCAAGGTGCTCGATTTTCCATCTTTCATAGTAGTAGGCGTCTATGGCGACAAGTATTCGTTTTTTTATGTAATGATACACGTCCTCCATTGAGCCACCATATCGGGGAAGGGACAGCACCTCCTCATCGTCGTCAAAACTCACCGGAGGCAACCCTTTTTTTAGGAGCATGTAGTTTAAGAAACACTTTCCAACACGACCGTTAGAATCCCAAAACGGATGAATCCCGATAAACATGTAGTAGGAGCGGCAGAGGTCATAAACAAAGGCGTCAAGATTGTGGAAACTTTGCGACGTCTCCCAAAGGACATGGGCAAAGCTTTTTATTTCCTTATCGAAATTCTCACAGTCATACGTAACCCCGTTTTTATCGGGGAAATCAAACGCTCGGAACTCTCCAGCATTAGGCACAAGGCCCTTTGAGAGATTTAGGTGGATTTTTTTCAGAAAATCTATCCCAAGCTCTGTAAAGGTGTGGAGATTTGAAAAAGTCTCCCTGTACATCACTCTGAAGTTTCTATTGGCTATAACTTTTAAATCCGCAGCGCTTAACTGATCCGTGTGCCCTACAGTCCCCTTCATTATGGTCATGGACGACGTCCCAAGGTGGAGGAACAGTTTTTGAAATATAGCGGTGTTAACATTCCACGGGGTCTCCTCACTCATTATCTTAAAGTAGCTGGATAGCTCAAGGTGGATCGTATGGGCGGCAGCCGGAGTGTTTTCCTCTGTGTTCCAGTTCAGACGCTTACAGATTTCATCTATCACGTAGCTTGAGTCCATAGCCTGTATCTGGCTTTGCTCAAGCGGTATGATTGTCCTTAAGTGTGGGATAAGTTTATTAAAGTTTTCACTTAAAAGCCATGTGATATGCCCTGCATAGTCTTTTCTCAGAGCACCAAGCGCATTAAGCAAATCAATGTTTACTCCGTACCCTCTATAGCCAAGAGAGTTTATGACAAACTGTCTTTTTTCTATTTCACCAAAAGTGTGGTTATATAAGTCCTTGTTATAGTGCCATTTTTTATAATAATAGAGAATTTGCGTAAGGTCAAGCGGGCTGTCCTGCTCAAGCTCGCCAAGCTCTTTGAGCATGTGGTTAATCCGTCCCATAAGGGAATCGTACAACCTTTTGCAGTGGTGATCCCACTGGTAAGCCAATACGAAATATCCCGCTCTGTGAGGCATAGTGTCTCTCCCCTCTCTTATGAAAACTTATTAGTTAAAGTTCATTTTTTTTAAATTACTTAACACATCTCTACTCAATAACCGCATAGACGCCTATGTGGTCGCTTAACTTTGGATCATTTAGAATCAGCTCAGCGCTGTGGATTTTCACCTTTCCCTTGACCATAATGTAGTCAATTCTTGTAAATGGATTAGTTGAGTTAAAGGTGTTTCCGCCTGTGCGGTGACAGTGCCTGTAAGCATCCTTATAACCAATGTCGGTCATATACTCAATGGTGACGGAGTCCTCGGTGTCGTTAAAATCCCCTGCTATAATTGAAGCGTGGTAGTCTGTTCCATAAGTTGACTCAAGCACTTTAACGAGTTTTTCCAGCTGAGCATAACGAATCCGCGGGTTTTCACTGTGGTCAAGGTGAACCGATGCAAATATCACCTTGTGACCGTATATTTCAAATTGAGCGGCGGCAGCGTATCTGTCCATAAGAGGGTGCAGCTCCTCAACCAGCCCCTTATTTAAGTCAATAATCTGAGGATTTTTTAAGTTATAACGCCCTGAAATTGCTATTCCCTCCGGGTACTTATTCATATACATGTGACAGTATCCATACTGGGTTCTGTAGTACATACCGGTAATGCCTGACATCATATCGGCTATTTGAAGCGAGGTCTCCTCTATTCCGGCCCCTTTTATCACCTCCTGATAAGCGCACAAATCAGGGTCATACACGCAAAGCTCGTTAGCAATCCGTTTAAGCCGTGTTGGGTCTTCATCGTGAACGCCGTGGAGGTTAAACGAACACACCTTTATGTACGGGGGATAGAGTGAGCGGTATTTTTGGAAATCATTTTCATCCATAATAGCGACAACGCCGTTAGCGCTAAATCTATTGTTGAGCCTATATATGTACTCCTTAACCGCGCGGTACTCATTTGCGATGGTCTCAACAGGGGAGCCTGACCTAAGAAGGCGGATCATTTCAAGACGCCTAAGGATGGGATCCTCTTTGTTTAACTTATCAAGCCAGTGCAAAATATTGGAGCCTGAGAGAATGCCATACACTCCGTTAAGTGAAAAAGCCGAATGCACTCTGAATAAATAGTTCAAATCTGTGTGAAACTGTGCTGCCACAGTCTCTGGGGGCACGCCTGTCCTTAAGAGTCTCACCATTTCAAGCCGTTTTAGAACATCATCATTTTGATTTAAAATATCAATCCACTTTGCAGCAGTCAGTGAGGAGCTTAAATCCACTCCAACCCCTTGTGATGACATCTCTAACCACAGTTGTTTTAGACTTTCTCCGATAGCAGGGTCAGTCTCCACATACTTTCTCAACTGATACCTGAAAGCGGCAAGCGCATCAGGATCGGATGGGGATTCAATAATGTCATTTAGTGCCTCTTTAAAGGAAAGCCTTGTCTTGGGCGCATTTTTAACTTTATCCCATATTTTCTTTGCCCATTTGAGTGCCTGTGCATCATGTGCTGAGTCCTTATCAACAGCCGCCTCCGCTGCCGCATCTTCTTTTTTCAGTGATGTCAGTTTGGGTAAGTGCGGAAGCAGAAAACTCGTTATTCCGTATAGCAGAGCCTTAATTTCCATGTTATAAGTTCCTTAATAGTGTTTTTAGCAACCCGTAGATGACGCATTATAACTCAATGTCAATGTAAAAGGCAATAGTAGATGTCTAAGCAAAAAACCTAAAAAGCGCATAGGTCAGCAAAGAGCCAATGACTGAGCCTATTAAAACCTCCCACTTAGTATGTACTCTTATAGCAACCCTGCTTTGTGCTATCAAAAGAGCCGCAGCAAAGGCAAACACGGAGGCAAGCAAATTTTTAGTGATAAGCGTAATGGATACCCATATGGAAAACGCAACAGCAGCGTGACCGCTTGGCATACCGCCCCTCAGTGGATGCCCCCTCTTACTTAAGGCTTTAATAATTACCACTAAAATGATAACAATTAACAAGGCAAGCACTGCAATATCATTACCGCCGTGTGTGGCAACAGTAAGCCCGTTGTTAAAAAACGTGACAAGATATGGAAACAAAATTATATAGCCGATAACCACTGCACCTACTGCTGTGGTTAGCACTGCCCCTGCAGCAACGTCCTTTGCAATCCTTGCAAATTCATTTATCTCCGGTGACAGCAGATTCACGACAGCCTCTATACTTGTATTAAGCAGCTCAAGCGCTATGATGAGCATTATCGTTACAGAAATAATTAGAAACTCTGTTTTAGTAATACCAACAACGTAGCAAAATAGCAGCACAATTGCGGCGGCATACAGGTGATAGCGAAGGTGCCGCTGAGACCTTGCCGCACCTAATATACCCTCTATGGCATTATTAGCACTCTCCGCCCATCTTCTTAATGGCACTAAGCAGTTCCTCTTCTTTTTTAAACATCTTTGCAGCCATACGGGGGCTTTTTTCATGATCATACCCTGTAAGATGTAAAAGCCCGTGAATTAAAAGCCGGTCTATGTGGTCAAACGATGCATCCAGCGAGGGATGTTCAATGTTTACAACAATATCTCCCAGCAGATAATCCATATCCTTTGGCAGCTCTTTTAGTGAATTATACTGTGGAAAGGACAACACATCGGTAGCAGTATTTTCAGCCCTATACCGATTGTTCATGATTTTCATTTTGCGGCTGCCGACAAACAATACGTCAAGCTCAGCCCTTTTTAAATTCAAGTACCTTAGCGCCAGTTTGAGGCGGAGTTTTATCGCCACTGTGTCTGTCTTTATCTTTTTGCTGAGATTCCTTATCGAGACTCTTATCTTTTTCACCTTCCCCTGATGTAGGTTTATTGAAATCAAACCCAGGATACTCTATCCTCTTATGTAAAATACCAAGCAGGATATACGTAAAGCGCTCCTTTATGACATTTATATTTTTAAGAGTCAGATCACACTCGCTCAACTGACCATCCAGAAGGACGTTGTTGATGATTTTTTCAACAAGCCCCGAGACCCTTGCAGGAGTTGGATCTTTGATAACTCTTGAGGCTGCCTCTACGGCGTCCGCTATCATTACAAGGGCTGCCACTCTGGTTTGCGGCTTAGGCCCGGGGTATCTGTAATCCTCCTCATCCGGTGGGTCTGCCTGCTCCTCTTTCGCTTTCTGATAAAAGTACGTTATGAGATGAGTACCATGGTGCTGAGTTATGATGTCTTTGACAGGCTCCGGCAGCTTATACTCATCGGCCAGCTCAAGCCCCTCCTTGACATGTGAAATAAGTATCATGCTGCTCATATGCGGAGTCAGCTTTTCGTGTTTATTTATGGCGCTTGACTGGTTTTCAATAAAGTAGTCCGGCATCTTTATCTTCCCTATGTCATGGTAGTAAGCCGTAACTCTTGCCAAAAGCGGATTGACCCCGATTTGCTCTGAGGCAGCCTCAACAAGGTTTCCCACAATCACGCTATGGTGGTACGTGCCGGGGGCATTTATCATCAGGTTTTTCATCAGAGGCTGGTTTAAATCCAGAAGCTCTATCAAAGATATATCTGTGGTAATCTTAAACAGATACTCAAAAGTCGGTAAGACAATCGAAACGTATGCAGATATTGTAATACCCGTTGTGGCAGCAAAAATCAGAGAGTGAAGGGACTGAAACATGTCCTGACCATTGCCAAGGAAAGCTATGATTGCTGCTGAGACAACATTTACAGCGCTTACGTATAACCCGCCGCGTAATAAATCAGTGCGCCTCTTACACCGTATAACGCTGAAAGCGGCCACAATGCTTCCTGCAAACACGTAGAACGTGTAGTACGGGTCTTGCTGCCATATCCCTGAGATGATACTCATTATAAAGGCAAAAATTATAGCCGTGTGCGAATCAAAGAGTAAAGCAACCAGCATAGCTCCAGAGTGCACGGGTATTCCATAGGTCAGAGATTTAAGCTCAAGTATGCCAAAGCCTTTGACGAAGGTAAAAAGCACATACTCGGTTATTCTGCTAAAAACTACAGTCGTAAAAAACATTATTCCCAGAAGAATAAGCATCTTACGCTGCTTTAAATAAGATGGCTTATAGCGGAAAATATCCATAAACATTATAGAGAGGCTGATTGCAGATATGAAAAAGACACCGATAAAATGCTCAAGTACCAGTGTTTTACTGATTGCAAGAGAAATTAAAGTGGAAAGCAAAATTACAAAAACCAAATTAATAATATTGGTTTTGTTAAAATCCAATTTTTTATGTTTAATGTTAATGATTTTCATGCTTTTCATAAGCCTTAATGATTTCCTTTACCAGACGATGCCTGACAACATCCTTTTCACTGAAATATACAAACTTTATACCGTCAATTCCTCTTAAGACAGTTTCTATCTCAACCAGGCCTGAGACCCTCTCATGGGGTAAATCCACCTGAGTCACATCTCCAGTTATAACCGTCCTTGACTCAGGACCCAGTCTTGTCAGATACATTTTCATCTGTTCAGATGTCGTATTCTGTGCCTCATCAAGTATAACAAAAGCATCCCGCAGAGTTCTTCCTCTCATATACGCTAGCGGCGCTATTTCAAGCACTCCGCGTTCAACCAGCAATGATACCCTATCGGCGTCCATCATGTCAAAAAGGGCGTCGTAGAGGGGTCTAAGATAGGGATTAATTTTTTCGTGTATATCACCGGGAAGAAAACCCAGCCTCTCTCCAGCCTCAACAGCAGGTCTTGCAAGAATTATTCTGCTGACCTCTTTTTTCATATACGCTGTTACAGCCATAGCAACGGCAAGGTACGTCTTACCGGTCCCCGCCGGACCTATTCCAACCACTATATCGTTGTGTTTGATAGCCTCCACGTACTTTCTCTGAGTTTCAGTTTTCGGAATAACATATTTTATTTTCGATGGCACTGGAATAATCATGTCTTTCAGGCTGCTGCCATTTGCATTTAAATTCATAACGGCCTCTATTATATCATTTGTCTTCAGATGCGGCCCTTCACGCTTGAGATCATAAATATCATGGACAAGTTTTTCAGCCATTTTTACTTTCTCATCATCAGTGCCATCAATAATGACCTTGTCGCCTCTGAGGCTTATCACAACCCCAAGAGAGTCTTGTATCAGCTTGAAAGCTCCCGATACTGACCCATTTAGGATATTCATTTCTTTTTCCGATTCTGCGCTTAGTTGTACGGTTAACGTGGTTCACCTCTTGTAAAGCCCTTAAAGCCTTTTTTGCTAAGCCGTCCTAAGATGGCATTTGCCTCCGCCTGTGAACTGTAATCGCCAACCCGTACCTTAAACAAAGTGACGCCGTCTTTTATCGGAGTTTTTAAAATATTTGCACTAAATCCCTTTCTCCTTAGATCCTCTTGGATTTTTTCAGCCTCCTCCACATTTTTAAAAGCCCCCACCTGGATATAATACATCTGCCCGTGTGGTGTCTCAGGCTGCTTTGACTGCTTTTCCTGGGCTGGTTTCACTTTTGGCTGCACAGGTTTTTTTACTGCCGCTTTTGGCTCAGGAGTCTTAGCCGCCTGATGTTCTTTGACTTGCTGTGGAGGTTTTGACACAGGCTCTTGCACTTCTAACATAGGCTCTGCAGCAGGTTTCTCGCTTGCTTGCGGAGTGTCAGCTGCGGCAGGCTTTTGCGCTTGTTGCGGCGTTGCCTCAGGCGCTGTGTATTCCTGTTGTTTAACATTGACAGTTGTAGCTGGCTCGGGTGTTACAGCGTGCGATGTTTCCTCTTTAAGCGTCTTAACCTCTGTAACTACATAACCGCCTATCTTCTTAGCCGATTGCGGTATCTCACCAGAGGAGAACTTCTTGCCGGCAAAAAAACCGATTATAAAACTAATTGACGAAAAAGAAATAATTACAGCTATCAATAGCCCCTTTCCCTCTATGAAGTTGTAATCAAACTTGCCAAAAAAACCTAACTTCATATTAATAGCATAGCATCACCATATGAGAAAAATCTATACCCTCCCTTGATTGCCTCTTTATAAGCGCTTAACACGTTATCTCTGCCAATGAAAGCGCTGACAAGAAAAAGCGGTGTGGAGCGCGGCAGATGAAAATTCGTAATAATTGCATCAGCTCCCTTAAATACATATCCCGGGTAAATGAAAAAAGACGTTCTTCCTCTGAGTTTTCCATCTGTTGAGTCATCAATTACAGCAACCCCCGACAGTACGCTTTCAACTGCTCTGGTTACTGTGGTTCCCACATAGATAACTCTGCCTCCGTTGGCTCTCACAGAGGCTATGTCATGAACTAGGGAGGAGTTCATCTCAAAGCGCTCCTCATCCATTCTGTGTTCTTCTACAAACTTGGTTTTCACAGGTCTAAAAGTACCGGTTCCCACGTGATGTGTTACGGCACGGATTGTAACCCCTTTAGTTTTGATTTGTGCAAGTAAGTCCTCTGTGAAATGAAGCCCCGCAGTTGGAGCCGCTATTGATCCCTCATATTTAGCGTAAACACATTGGTAGCGCTCCTTGTCTGAGTCCTCAGGATGGCGGGTGATATAGGGCGGAAGGGGCATAAGTCCGTTTTTAAAAATCAATTTGGTAAAGTTTTCAGAGCTTTGAAACTCGGCCTCTTTGCCCTCATAAACCCGGCAGCTAAAGCCGCCGTCAAAGTACAGTATACCGCTGTATTTCCCGCGTGATAGTATGCTATGGCGGCCCTCAGCCGTCTTTCCGGTTATCAGAATGTCCAAAGGTTTGCCGCCCTGAGTTTTACCGATAAGTCTTGCCGGAACTACTTTTGTTTCATTAAGAATCAGCATATCGCCGGAATTTAAATACTCCGGTAAGTTTTCAAATACGCTCTGCACTGTGGAACCGTCTCTTTTTAACACCATGAGGCGCGCCCTCTGCCTTTTTTCAGCCGGCCTCATGGCTATCAGTTCCGCCGGTAAGTCGTAGTTGAAATCAGATGTGTTTAACATTAATACCACAGAATAAACCACAGATACACACGGATTAACACAGATTGGGAATATTCATTTTTATCTGTGTATGTCTGTGTCCATCTGTGGTTAAATTTTCTTTTCTGACTGTGAATGCAAAACCAAAGCTGGGTTTACTATACGTGACTTGCGGCCTCTTTTCGCCTTTTGATGTTTTTCTGTGCTTATGGCTTCAGAGGCTATTTCTTTTTTTTTTCGTCACTGTCAAATTTGGCGGCTATCACCTTTTTCCCATCATCCAAAGTAGAGGAAAGAGTGTTTCTAAATCCGCTTATTATTGTATTGCCCTTTTCAACAGCCTGGCTAAATTTCCCCTCAGTTTCCTTAGACAGTGTTAAGAAGTCGCTTTTAAAATGTTCGGGGACTTCTTTAAGCTCTGTTTTAAATTTCTCCAGAACGCCGGGCAGTGTACCGTCAACTTTCTTTACAACAGAGTTGACGTTGTCAACCAATCCACTGTAGGTTTCTTTTATCTTTTCTCTTGTCTGTTTACCTGACTGAGGGGCAATTACAAGACCTATCAAAGCCCCGGCCATACTGCCAAGCACCGTTGCCACTGCTATAAAAGCAGATGAAACACCCTTTTTTTCCTCATTCTTGCTCATTTTGACCTCCTTTTTTCTTTATACCTTTCATTAGCATTTCTATCGCTTTTTTTAATAAACCGAGTAAGCCGGACGTTTGCGACATCAGATTGACAAAGTATCCGACCGAGTCCTTAAGTGCGCTGGATAGCTTCTTTGCGCCTTCTCCTAATTCCTTCAGAGCGCCAAGAAACTCTCTGAATCCGGCTATGACCTCATCTATTGTTTTAACTATATTGTTTGCGGTCTTAACCGTTACTGTGACCTCCGACATGAGGTTAGAAAGGGATGTATCCGTGGTTTTTATTAATCCTGTCAGTGAACCAATCATACGGCTTACCTGGATAAGTATATGCACAAGAAACGGTACTAACACGGCAAGCAACACAAAAGACAGCAACAAAAAGAGCTTAGTATCCATACAGACACCCCTTACCTGACGCTATTTTAGTCATCAACATCATCGATAGTTTCAACCATGCTTTCAGATACATTTTCAACGGCATTCTTAGCGGCATCGTCAATTGCCTTTATTAGAGAGTCACCTACGTGTTCAACCAGCTCTTGAAACTTGTTTTTTACCGGATTAAACAAGTCTCTCTGAATATCGGTAAGGGTCTTTTTTCTGTCCTCTGGACTTTGCGGCACAAGTAAGAGAGCTGCCGTTGCCCCAATAAGCCCCCCCAGAAACGAACCCAAAAACACATATCTTTTTACGTTATGCCCAACCCCCACCTCATGTGTACCCATAACTACCCTCCGCTTTTACAGATTTTAAACCCCGACATTTCCCACTCAATCACGGACGTCCTCTCATGCAAATATTAGCTACCTATCTCACAGGGTAACATTATTTTTTGTGTGTTGTCAATAAGATTTTAAAAGATTGAATTAATCAGTTTTTATAAACAAACTAATGGCAAAAATTGGAGCTTAAATGTAAAATATGTACAATATGAAAAAAGTACACGATGACATGGCACACAGACTTGCCGTTGTGATTCCGGCCTACAAGGTCTATCACTATATTGGCGATGTGATACAAGCTATACCGGCCGACGTGTCTGAGATTATCGTAGTGGATGACGGCTGCCCTGAGTATTCTGGTAAAGCTGCCGAGTATGAGGCCGACCATAGAGTCAGCGTAATTTATAACTATAAAAACAAGGGTGTTGGCGGCGCCGTCATTGAGGGGTACAAGAGGGCGTTAGAGCTTAATTGCACGGTTGTCGTTAAAATGGACGGCGATGGTCAGATGGACCCTGCGTATCTGAAAGATTTGATTGCTCCCATAATTGATTGCTCTGCTGATTACGCGAAAGGTAACAGATTTTTCAATTTCAGAGCGCTTAAAGCTATGCCCTTTATTCGTCTTTTTGGTAACAGCGCTCTGTCTTTTGTTCTTAAGTTAACCTCCGGGTACTGGAATCTTTCTGACCCCACAAACGGCTACACTGCCATATCCTCACAAACGCTTAGAAGACTTGATTTTGATAAAATATCTGCCGGATACTTTTTTGAATCCGATATGCTGATTAATTTAAACATCATAAACGCAGTTGCTGCCGACGTTGACATTCCAGCAAAGTATGGGGATGAAAACAGCTCACTCAATATCCCCAAAACACTCATTAGCTTTCCGTCTAAGCTCTTGTCAGGTCTATTAAGGAGGATTTTACTTAAATATTTTCTCTATGATTTCAACATGGCATCAGTCTATATGCTTTTGGGGATTCCGATGTTTTTGTTTGGCGTGTCTTTGGGGCTTTATGAGTGGGTGCAGTCGTCTCTTACCGGGCTAATCAGGTCTCCCGGCACAATTATGCTTGCAGCGCTTCCAATTATCGTATCATTTCAGATGCTCCTTCAAGCCATAAACATTGACATCTTATCAGTGCCAAAAAGACGATGTTGAAAGACATCACTGTAATAGTTCCTAACTATAATGGGCTTATTCATCTCGGTGATTGTCTTAACTCCCTTAGAAATCAGACTTTCAAAAATTTTGAGACTATAGTTGTCGATAACGGCTCAATGGATGGCTCAGTTGATTTTATTAAGGCAAATTTCCCAGAAGTAAGATTGATTGCATTTGATAAAAACACTGGGTTTGCACATGCCTGTAATGAGGCAATTAAAGCCTCAGAGAGCCACTTTCTTGCCCTTTTAAATAACGACACGGAGGTTACACCTCAATGGCTTGCTGCACTTTTTGAAGCAATGAAAACCGATGAGGACATAGGCATGGCGGCATCTAAAATTTTACTTAATAAAACCACGATTGACTCAACTGGAATGTTAATTTATCCTGATGGTATTGGACGGCAGCGTGGCAGAGGAGAGACCGACTCCGGGCAGTATGACGACGGAACCGAAACTCTTTACCCAAGCGGCTGTGCTTGTCTCATAAGACGGAAAATGCTTGACGACATAGGCCTGTTTGATGAGGATTTCTTTGCCTACTGCGAAGATGTGGATTTAGGACTACGGGGCATTCGTGCCGGCTGGAGCGCTGTTTATAGCCCTGATGCCGTTGTGTATCACAAGTATTCCGAAACCGGAGGCAAGTATTCTCTTTTTAAGGCTTTCCTTGTTGAAAGAAACAGAATTGGGGTAGCGGTTAAAAATTTCCCAATGAAATTTTTACTAAGAATGCCTCTTTACACGTTTAAACGATATTTATATCAGGCATATTCCATTATAACCAATAGAGGAAGCACTGCAAGGTTTGCCGAGGGAGTGAGTGTCTCAGCGATAGCTGGAGTTTTTTTGAGGGCGTATGTAGCAGCAATATTTAAAATCCCTTCAATGCTTGCCAAAAGGTTTTTTATAAAGAAAAGAATTTCAACATCGGAGTTTTCACGGCTTTTAAAAAAACATGAGGTGTCAGCGTCAGAGCTGATTTTGAAGGATTGATATTTAAAATTTAACACGTATATAATGATTTAGGGGGGTTATGTCTACAACGGCAGTGATATTGTCTTTCATAACCGGCGCTATATCGTTTATATGGCTTAACGTAGTTTTTGTAAGAAATGGGATGGGACGTGGGCTTGCTATGTTTCTGTCATCCACTGCGGGCAGCGTTGTTTCAACTGCCGTGTATTATATAGTAAACGCTTTGTTTTGATAAACTATGAGATACGTACGCTATTGAATTAATTTAACTTTTTGAACGTGAATTTGGTATAAAATATAGGCGGTATGAAAAACATCTCAGATAAACTGCTTAGAAATAGCTTGCTTCAAGCAGCAACCATATTGATTATAACCTTAGCAGCCTACTCAAACACACTCAATGTGCCTTTTCAGTTGGATGACGCCGGAAACATTATAAACAATGCCCTGATTAAAGACTACAGGAATTTCATTAACCCGTTTGCTGTAGGGGCTGGGACTATGGAGTATGGGTTTAAATCACGATTTGTCGGATATTTCACCTTAGCCGTTAACTATTGGATTTTGGGCGCTAATGTCTTTAGCTATCACCTGTTTAACATTACAGTGCATCTGTTTAATTCAATCCTTGTACTTATTTTGGTAAAGTTATTACTTAAAACGCCGTACTATAAAGATTTGAACAGGTCTGAATATTTACCGTTTCTGACAGCAATGGTCTTTGCCCTGCATCCGATTCAAACGCAGGCCGTTACCTATATTGTCCAGAGGCTTACATCCCTCTGTGCACTTTTCTATCTTGCAGCAGTGGTTTTCTACCTTATGGCGAGACTCTGTACATCTAAGAAACGGGTCTTTTATTATGCGCTTTCAATCATTTCCACAGTGCTTGCTATGAAAACAAAAGAAACCGCATTTACCCTGCCATTTATGCTTACACTCATAGAGTTTTCGTTCTTTACGGACAATTTCAAAAAGAAACTGGAAAATCTTTCCTCATTTTATTTAACGCTTGTAATAATTCCGTTAACCATATTTGGAGGCTCAGCTAAAACAGGCGGAGCATTAGCTGAGAGCTTATCGGTTGTAAGTTATGATGAAATCTCACGCTGGGACTATCTCCGCACACAATTTCCTGTAATTGTCCAGTATCTAAAACTCTTGTTTTTACCGATTGGGCAAAACCTTGATTATGACTTTCCTGTTTTTAAGAATTTCTTTGACGTTAGAGTCATGTTTTCGTTTTTGCTGCTTTTGGGGATTTTCTTATTTGCCGTCTATTTGTATAAAATCTCAAAATCTCATCCGATAGCAAAATTGGCAGGGTTTGGTATTTTATGGTTTTTTCTGGCTCTTTCGGTTGAATCCTCAGTCATACCTATAGCTGATGTAATCTTTGAGCACAGACTGTATTTACCCTCTGTAGGATTTTTTCTATCGGTGCTTATAGGGGTTTTATACGTAACAACAAGACTGAATCAAAGATATTTCATCATACCGGCAGCGCTGCTAACAATAACGCTTGCGGTGTTAACGTATCAAAGAAATTCAGTATGGGGCAATAGTGTAACTCTATGGCAAGATACGGCATTAAAAAGCCCTGGTAAAGCCCGTCCTCACAATAATTATGGAAACGCCTTGTTTGCAAATGGACAGATTGAAGCCGCCCTAAAAGAGTACCTTGAAGCCGTAAGACTAAAACCCCAATACTACGAGGCATGGTACAATTTAGGAAAAGCTCACGAAAAACTAAAAAACCCTGTATTGGCAGAAAAAGAATATGTTGAGGCCATAAGGTTAAAGCCTGATTTTGCCGAGGCATTTAACAATCTTGCCGGTATTTACGAAAAAAGAGGCGACAAACAGCTTGCCTTTTCATATTACTCAAAGGCTGTTACCTTAAAGCCTGATTTTCCTGAGGCTCTTAACAATATCGGCTTGATGTATGAATCTAATCGGAAACTTGACATAGCTATGCAGCACTACCAAAGAGCGCTAAGCATAGACCCCTCGTATGAGGCAACCTATAATAATCTGGGGAATTTATACTTTAAACTGAGACGTTTTCCTGATGCCATAAGGCACTATCAGAGGGCGATTGCACTAAAGCCTGATTTTGCCGAAGCTCATAATAACCTTGGAAATTGCTACGATGAGACGGGAAACCTCAGCGATGCAATAACACAATACACTATTGCAGTTAGACTAAGACCCGACTTTGCCGAGGCTCATAATAATCTGGGGACAGCCTTTGCACGAGTTGGCAGAGTTGCTGAGGCAAGACAACAATATGAAGAGGCGCTCAAATTAAAACCCAATTACGAGGAGGCCGCATATAACCTTGGGCTGCTTAGATGATTATTAACAGTGGAGGTTTATAACCCAGTGAGTTTCAATATGACTGGAGCGCTTCTAAGTGGCGGTGAAAACACCCGATTTCCCTACCCAAAGGGACTAATAAAAATCGGCGGCACCACCATCATGGGAAAAACACTTAGGTTGTTTAACAACTGTTTCACAGAGGTATTGTTAAGCACAAACGCTCCAGAGATATATTTTTCAATTGCACCGCTTTTTGAACACAAGCCCGTTGCTCTGATTGGAGACGTGTATGACATAAGGGGCCCCATGACCGGCATTTTTTCATGTCTTTTAAACTCAAGCTGCGACAAAATGTTTGTCGCAGCCTGCGATATGCCGTTTGTCGAGAAAGAGGCGGTTGAACTATTGGTATGTTTTGCCAATGACAATCCTGACTATGACGCTATTGTCCCCGTGCATAAGGGAGTGCCTGAGCCGCTTTTTGCCATATACAATAAATCTGTTTTGCCAGTTATGGAAAGAGCGCTTAAGGACGGTCGGAAATCCATGAAATTTTTACTCAAGGAGATAAATACGAAATATATTGATGAGGCGGAATTTACGGCGATTAACAGCCGTAGTTTTATAAATATAAATACATTAGAAAATTTGAAAGAAATTGAAGATTCCCACTGAAATAGAGTATCATAGGGAATAAGTAAAAAAAGGAGGTTAGAATGTTTGGATTGGGAACACCGGAGTTGATGTTGATTTTAGTAATAGTAGTGGTGCTGTTTGGAGCTTCAAAACTGCCTGAGCTTGGCAAAGGAATGGGGTCGTTCATTAAAAACCTGAAAAAGAGCATGTCAGATCACGATGAGATTGACGTAACACCAAAAAAAGAAGAGGCATCGAAGGAGAAATCTGAGAAGCCAGCGTAGGTGAGAGGCCCTGTAGTAGAGATAGATTTAACTGCCCTGGTGCATAATTACGGAGTCTTAGTTGAGCGATGTCAAGGACGCCCTGTGATTGCCGTAGTTAAGGCCGATGCTTACGGTCACGGTGCAGTTGCTGTGGCATTAGCGCTTGAAGCTGCGGGAGTTCATTCCTTTGGAGCGGCCTTTTTGTCTGAAGCCGTTGAGTTAAGACAGGCAGGTGTTAAAAAACCGATACTTATTCTTTTTGACAGTCCTAAACCTGAGGAAATTGTCAGATATTCGCTTATCCCCATTGCCAGAAACGAAACCGACTGCCAAGCTCTTAGTGATTATGCTTTAAGTAACAATACAAGAATCAAAATTCACGTTAATATTGATACCGGTATGGGCAGGCTTGGCTTTGCTTATGATGAGTGTGTTGACAAACTGATAAATCTTACCGATTATAAGGGCATAGAGGTTACCGGATTTATGAGTCATTTTTCAGAGGCAGATCTTCACAGCAGGGCATTTGCAGAACATCAACTGGACAGGTTTCTTGAAATACGCAAAATAGTTTCCCCGTATTACAAAAGCGCTCTGTGGCATTTTGCTAACAGTGCCGCTGTGCTTTCCTATCCGGCATCTCATCTTGATGCTGTGCGTCCTGGGCTTATGCTTTATGGAGCTAACCCTATGGCCTGTAAGTCCGATATAAATTGTGACGACTTTTTGAAACCTGTGATGACAGTCAAAAGCCGGCTTATTGATATTAGAAAAGTATCTAAGGGGAAATCCATAAGTTATGGCCGCACGTTTACCACCCAACGCAATAGTCTTATCGGGGTTCTTTCTGTAGGATATGCTGACGGTTATCCGCGCTCACTGTCAAACATTGGCAGGGTTATTGTAAATGGACGATATGCTCCAATAGTTGGACGGGTTTGTATGGATTTAACGATGGTGGATTTAACCGATATTTCCGATATTAATGAAACTGACGAGGTCACACTAATCGGCTCCGATGGTAACTGTAAAATCACACCATGCGACCTTGCCGCACTCTCAGGCACCATCCCCTACGAGATTGTCACGGCTCTTGGCAGAAACAAGAACAAAAAATATTTAAATAACTTTGCATAATTTTTTTTAGTACTTGAAATTGTCTTGGTGTTTTTTTTATAATTATGCCCATACCTGCTTGATATATATAAAAGTAATACATTTGGGGGATTATGGTTTTGGAAACAACAGAGGAAATGACTCTAACGCAAAACGCACTAAAGGTGCTTCAAAAACGGTACTTAAAAAAGGGTGAAAACGGTGAGCCGGTTGAAACTCCACATGATATGTTTACTCGGGTGGCTCATGCAATAGCTTCAAACGATTTAAACTATGGGAAGAGCTTTTCCGACATGGAGCAGTTGGAAAGGGAATTTTATGAGATGATGGCAGATATGGCTTTTCTTCCAAACTCTCCTACATTAATGAACGCCGGCCGCCGGCTTGGGCAGTTGAGCGCATGTTTTGTCATTCCGGTTGAAGACTCAATGGAGAGCATATTTGAGGCGGTCAAAAACGCAGCTTTAATTCATAAGTCCGGGGGCGGCACTGGGTTTAGTTTCTCTCGTCTCAGACCATCGGGAGACGTTGTAGGTTCAACCAAAGGAGTGTCTTCAGGGCCTATTTCATTTATGACGGTGTTTGATACGGCAACAGAAGCGGTTAAACAGGGCGGCACCCGCAGAGGCGCTAATATGGCTATTTTGAGGGTTGATCACCCTGACATCATTGACTTTATAACGTGTAAAGAAAACAGCCACAGGCTTAATAATTTCAATATATCGGTGGGACTAACTGAAAAATTTATGAATTCAGTCTCAGAAGACGGTGAATATGAACTTCTTAACCCAAGAAGCGGCAAAGCGGTTAAAACTGTAAGCGCAGGATATGTGTTTGATCTCATTGTAAAGCACGCATGGCAAAACGGCGAGCCAGGTATCGTGTTCCTTGACAGGATAAATGAGACAAACCCGACCCCGCACTTGGGGTTGATTGAATCCACCAATCCTTGTGGAGAGCAGCCTCTTCTTCCCTTTGAGTCCTGTAACCTTGGCTCTTTAAATCTCTCCAGAATGCTTAAAAAGTTACCCTCCGGCACGATGGAAATTGACTACAACCGTATCAAAGACATAACCCACAAGGCTGTCCATTTTCTTGATAACGTTATAGATTTAAACAAGTATCCTCTTAAAAAAATAGAGGAGATGACAAAGGGAAATAGAAAAATCGGGCTTGGAGTAATGGGCTGGGCTGATATGCTGACGCAATTGGGTATTCCGTATAACTCCGAGGAGGCGTTAACGGCGGCGGAGTCCGTTATGAAACATATAAGAGATGAGGGACGAAACGCCTCAGAAGCTCTTGCTGAAGGAAGAGGAGTGTTCCCTAACTTTGAAGGGAGCATTCACGACGGAAAGAGGAAACAAAGAAACGCTACAATTACAACGATAGCGCCAACTGGTACGCTTTCCATAATAGCCGGGTGCTCATCGGGCATAGAGCCGATATTTGCCGTGTCTTATGTAAAAACGGTGATGGACGGTACAAGGCTCTACGAGGTTAATTCGTGGTTTGAAAAAGTATCAAAAGAGCGCGGTTTTTATTCATTAGACCTTATGGAGGATATTTCGCTAAGGCCGTCAATATTGGATGTCTCCGATATACCGGCAGACGTAAGGAAAGTGTTTGTCACAGCGCATGATATATCGCCTGAGTATCACATAAAAATGCAGGGAGCTTTTCAGAAGTATGTGGATAATGCGGTGTCAAAAACAGTTAATTTCTCATCATCGGCGACAACCGATGATGTTAAAAAAGCGTACATGCAGGCGTTTAAATTGGGCTGTAAGGGTGTGACGGTTTACAGAGACGGCTCACGTGAGGGGCAGGTGCTTTCCACCTCATCACATCATGAACCGACATCAGCGCTCAGTGCCGCTGTTATTGACACCCCTCATCATAAGCTGACGCCGCGTAAGCGCCCTAAGCTGATTAAAGGCTCAACTGAGTCAATACTAACCGGCTGCGGAAACCTCTATGTTACGATAAATGAAGACGAAAACGGCTTGCCGTTTGAGGTGTTTAACCACATCGGAAAAGCAGGCGGATGTGCGTCAAGCCAGTCGGAGGCGATAGGACGGCTTGTGTCACTTGCGCTCAGATGTAACATAGCTCCTGATGAGCTTATAACTCAACTAAAGGGAATATCCTGTCATCAACCTATATGGGCAAACGGAGGCAAAATCTCCTCCTGTGCCGATGCAATAGCAAAGGCTGTGGAAAATTACTGCAGCCACAGCAAAAACTCTGACGATAAGCCAAAATCCGGGGTCAACATGTCTATGGGGGCATGTCCTGAGTGCGGCGGGGTGGTTGAACACGAAAGCGGCTGTGCGGTGTGCCACGACTGCGGCTACACTAAGTGTATGTAATACCAAGTTGCATTCAATCGTCAAACTTCGTTGGCATCGTCAAAATGCTCCTCAACGTACTAAAAGTACGCCTGCGTCGCTTTCTCCTTGCCGCCTTGTTATACTTCTGACTGCGACTTGGTATAAGGTACAGGCTTCGGTGTGTTAGCAGGGTTAACGGGCAACCTCGGCTCTGGCAAATCAACTGTTCTAAGCATGTTTAAAGCACACGGAGCACTGACTGTAAGCTCCGATGAGATAGTTCACAGACTTTTGTCAGAAACCGACATAAAGCGCAGGATTGGGGAGCTTTTGGGCGATGTGTTTGACAGTACCGGTAACATTGACAAACCAAAGACTGCGGCGATTGTGTTTAATAATCCTGAGTTACGCAGAGCGCTTGAGGCGTTACTTCATCCATTAGTGATGGCGGAGATAAAACGCGCTGCCTCTGCAAACACAGACAGGGTGGTCGTAGCCGAAATCCCGCTTCTTTTTGAGGGCAACTTTACCAATGATGTTGATAAGATAATAACGGTAATAAGCGACAGAGATGTAGTTGAGGAACGGCTAAAGCTAAAGGGATTTAGAACGGCGGATATAAAGAGCAGACTATCTGCCCAATTGCCGCAGGAGAAAAAAGCTGCGATGTCAGATTTCGTTATAAACAATTCCGGTAATCATGAAGAGACAAAATCTCAGGTGGCAGACGTATATAAAAAACTTAAATGCTTATTGAGTTAACTCCTGTAAATTTTTTTCAGTCAGCAAATGACACAGTTAAAAGGACTGGATTCCCGCTCGTAGGCGGGAATGACAAAGGGAAGGGGCGGGAATGACAAAGGGAAGGGGCGGGAATGACAAAGGGGGGCAATTTTACAGGGGAATCCCCTTTAGGGGAGGTCATTCCTTTTTTTCTTGTCATTCCTGCGAAGGCAGGAATCCATTTTTTTGTTTGCGGAGCTAACTGCATAGGCAATTAAGAACATTATAGCTCACTTCTGGTTTGCTTCAATTTCTCTGATAGCCTGATCTAAAGTTACAGCCTCATCTTCTGACGCTTTTGCCATATCGTAGGCCCTGATAGATTCTAATTCCTCCAATTCCTCAAGTATTTTCTTGTACTCTTTTATTGAAAGAATTACACCTGTTCGCTTTCCTTTATCATTTACAATGAATTGTTCAGTTAAGACGCTCATTTTATCCTCCACATAATCGCAACATGCCGTTATTACGAATAAAAAGCTTACATTACAGCAGTTTATATTATAACAAAATCACAAACAATCTGTTGAGAAATTATTGTGATAAAAAGATTTAATAAACTTTTTCGTAATTATATAGTTGCCAAAGTAAAATGAAATTGAATCCTTGTCAAAAAGCAAGGATTCTGTTACTATGTCTATCTGTAAAATGGAACGGGAGATATAAAGACAAAAGATGTCCATACCTCTAATTAATCAATATTACTCAAAACTTGACCGGATAATACAATATGGTGGTTCAAGAAATGAAACATCTGTAAGAAACGCTTTTTATAATCTCCTAAATGAATATGCTAATAAGAAAAAACTTGAACTTGTTACTGAAATCCCTGTTATGGGAACAAATGGTAAAAGCGTGGTACCTGACGGCATTCTTAAAAATGTACTTCGCTTAGATTGTGGTTACTGGGAAAGCAAAGACGACTCTGATGATCTTGATGAGGAGATAAATAAAAAGTTTAAGAAGGGGTATCCTGCAAGTAATATTATTTTTGAAGACGGTTCTACTGCAGTACTCTTTCAGCAAAACGCGGAAGTTCTACGTGTAAACATGAGAGACAGCGCGGAACTGGATAAAATCCTCATCGCATTTGTCTCCTTTGAACATCCTGATGTAAGGTCTTTTAACGAGGCTATCGATCATTTTAAACAAGATATTCCGACAATAGCACAAACTCTGCATGAGATGATAAATGAACAGAACGATACCAATAAATCTTTCAAGGAATCTATTAATGCTTTTTTTGAGATGTGCAAAGTAGTTATCAATCCTAATATTACTCTTGACGACATACATGAGATGCTTATACAGCATATCTTAACAGAAGAAATTTTTATCAGTATTTTTAGTGATTCTCAATTTCATCACGAGAATAATATTGCAAAAGAGTTAAATAAGTTGGAAGAGACTTTTTTTATTGGAAAGACTAAACGACAGACTCTTGACAGCATAAAGAATTATTATGAGATAATAAAAGCTCATGCCACAAGCATTGTAAGCCACCACGAAAAACAGAAGTTTCTTAAGATAATCTACGAGAACTTTTATAAAGCATATAACCCCAAAGGAGCCGATAAGTTAGGTATAGTTTACACGCCTAATGAGATTGTAACCTTCATGATTGAAAGCACGGATTTTCTGCTTCATAAGCATTTCAATAAGACGCTTGCGGATGAGAATGTTGAAATCCTTGATCCGGCAACAGGCACAGGTTCTTTTGTTTGCGATTTGATTGAGTTTCTTCCAAAGCATTTGCTTGATTACAAATACAAGAATGAAATCCATGCTAATGAAGTTTCCATACTTCCTTATTATATTGCAAACCTTAATATCGAGTACACTTTTAAACAAAAAATGGGTTACTATGAGGAGTTTAAGAATGTTTGTTTCGTAGATACGTTAGATAATATCGGAGGTTTACACTATTCAAATCAACAAACCAAGCTGTTTGGTTTCAGCAGTGAAAACGCAGAAAGAATTATATCCCAAAATAAGAAGAAAATATCGGTCGTTATCGGCAATCCCCCATATAACGCTAATCAGATGAATGAAAATGATAATAATAAGAATAGAGAGTATAAAGATGTAGATAAAAGGATAAAAGACACTTATATCAAGGCAAGCACTGCTCAGAAGACAAAACTTTACGATATGTATTCAAGGTTCTTTAGGTGGGCTTCAGACAGGATAGATAAGAATGGCATTATAGCTTTTGTAACAAATAATTCCTTCATTAATTCACGTTCCTTTGATGGATTTCGTAAGTGCATAGAAGATGAATTTGCTTATTGTTATATAATTGATACAAGAAGCGATGTCAGAGTGAACCCCAAAATTGCCGGAACCACGCATAATGTTTTTGGTATTCAAACCGGAGTCGCTGTAATGTTTCTTGTGAGAAAGGAGCAAAAGGACAATAGTTGTCAAATCCAATATTTCACCCTACACGACGAACAGAGAAAAGAAGAGAAATTGGATTGGTTTCACACTACTAACATACAAGGTATTCCCTTTAAACATATTCAACCAGATAATAAACATAATTGGATTAATATTGCGGATACAGATTTTAATGAATTATTGCCATTGATTAATAAGGATGTGAAACTCGGACGAAATGGAAATGCTGTTTTTAAGTTGTTTTCAAATGGTGTTGTTACTGCGAGAGACGCATGGGTTTACGATGATGATGTGAAGTATCTTAAAGATAAAATCAATTATCTAATCAACACTTATAATGATGACTTAAAAAATTTAAAAGGCAAATCTAAAGATGAAATTAACAACCTATTAAACTATTCAATTAAATGGACCCGTGCAGTAAAGAACGATTTAGTTAAACAAAAAAAGTATAAATTCAGCGAAAGACTTATTATAGAAAGCATGTATAGACCTTTTCGTAAGAAGAAATTATATTACAGCAAAAAATTGAACGAAATGCAATATCAACAGGATTCAATATTTGGAACAAGTTTTAATAATACGGTAATCGCATTTTCTGGTCTTTCATCATCAAAACCTTTTCAATGCTTAGCAGTAGATAAATTGTGTGGCTTTGATTTTTTAGAAAAAACCCAGTGTTTACCACTCTACCATTATGGCAAAAGCGGCAACCGATTTTATAATATTACAGATTGGGGATTGAAACAATTTGTTGGGCAATACAGCAATCATGAAATCACCAAGGAAAATATTTTTAATTATGTCTATGCAGTTCTTCATAACCCGTCATATCGTAAGAAATACGAACTGAATTTGAAGCGTGATTTTCCCCGCATACCTTTTTATGAGGATTTCTTTAAATGGGCACAATGGGGTAAGGCGCTTATGGAACTCCATATCAATTATGAGACCGCAGAGCAATATCCATTAAAGCGATTTGATGAGAGTGTTGAATTGCCTAAGGTGAAATTAAAGGCGGACAAAGACGGCGGCTCAATTATTATTGATGAGCAGACAACCCTTAGAGGCATTCCAAAATCCGCATGGGATTACAAACTTGGCAACAGGAGCGCATTGGAATGGGTGCTTGACCAATACAAGGAGTCAAAGCCAAACGATGCCACAATTGCCGAGAAGTTTAATACCTATCGCTTTTCGGATTACAAAGAGCAGGTGATAGAACTCCTTCAGCGGGTTTGCACTGTCAGTGTTGAGACAATGAAAATTATTGAGCAGATGGTTATATGAGATACTTATATAGTGTAAGGTTCAAAGTATAAACCTTTATGTATGCTACACTTTTATCATTTACCCTGATAGTGCTGACAGGCGTTGCCTTTCGGCGACTTAAGCCCGGAGGGCTTGATGCCGACACGGTACGAAATGCTATAAATGCTACTGTTTTAAATATCTTCCTACCGGCTTTGTGCATAAAAATATTCTCTGAAACACGGATTGATATTGAAGCGGTACTAGTGCCAATGACTGCGGCACTCACTATATGCACACTTATGGCGCTCACTCATTTTGTATTTAAAGTAATCGTTCGATTTAAAAACATCTCCATGCCTGAAGTTGGAGCGCTTATAATTTGCGCCTCTTTTGGTAACACCACCTATCTTGGACTTCCTGTGATTACCGAGCTTTACGGGCAGAGCGCTCAAAAATACGTTCTCTATTTTGATCTAATGACTGCCACCCCGATTCTATGGCTTATCGGCGCTCAGGTAGCGGCAAGATATGGTGGGCTGACTGAAAAAATCTCTAAAAAACAAATGCTGTATTCCTCTGTGAAAACAGTGCTCATGCTCCCTCCAATACATGGAGTCATTCTTGGCGGGATTATCCAAAGCGCCGGGATTCCGCTCCCTGAGCCTGTGTTTAAAGCGCTGTCGCTCTTGGGTTCTCTTGTTGTGCCGCTTATGATTTTCAGTATTGGGCTTGCCATAACCGTACCAAAGATTAGCCACGTGTACTGTGCCGCAATTTCTGGGGGAATCAAACTAATCGTCTCTCCGCTATTAGCATATTTTGCGGCAAAAAAGCTTGGACTTGACGGCGTTGCTCTAAATGCATGCACAGTTGAGGGCGCTATGCCGTCAATGGTCTTGTCCCTTCTTATCGCCGCAAGATTTAACCTTGACGTCACTCTGGCCGCTTTCATGATTGTCTCCACCACTGCCTGCTCACTGTTTACTCTTCCTGTTATTGTGAAACTTCTTTCGTTGTAGTACAACGCAAATTTGACTTTGCCTGTTTGATTTGTTTACACTATGCTTAACTACAGGCACATTTAATGAAAGGGTGGATGAGTATTATGATTGTAACAGCAGTGACAGTATATGTTAAAGTAGAGCATATTAAAGATTTTATAGAGGCAACCAGAAAAAACCATGAGGCATCCGTAAAAGAACCAGGCAATATGCGCTTTGATGTTCTGCAGTGTAAGGATGAGCCGGGCAGATTTCTTCTCTATGAGGCGTATGAATCTGAGGCGGCATCAAAAGCCCATAAGGATACCAGCCACTACCTCCTGTGGCGTGAAACTGTAGAACCGTGGATGACTCGGCCCAGACAAGGGGTCGCTCACTCTGTAGTCTATCCCACAGAAAGGTCTATGTGGTGATTAACCCGTTTACTTTTGCTAAAACTCCGTTTGTCCACTTTGGCGCAGATAAGTTTCAATCACTTGGTAAGATTGTAGCTAATACCGCTAACACTATAATTTTGTTAACAGGCGGCAAATCGCTGTCTGATTCAGGTAAACTTGAAGCGCTCTCTGACGATTTTAAAAAACACGCCATTACCTTTCACCATGAAACCATAACGACTGAACCCACCCCTGAGCTAATTGACAAAATATCGGATAAATACCGAAATTATAACATTGCAGCTGTTGTGGCTATTGGCGGGGGCAGTGTTGTTGATGCCGGTAAGGCGGTATCTGCGATGATACCAATTGATGGCTCCGTGTTTGACTACCTTGAGGGCGTGGGTAAGGGATTAAACCATAGCGGTAAAAAGCTGCCCTTTATTGCTGTTTCAACGACTGCAGGTACCGGCTCTGAGGCCACCAAAAACGCCGTACTTAGCCGTGTCGGTAAAGACGGCTTTAAACGCTCACTGAGACACGACAACTTTGTGCCCGATATTGCGGTTATTGATCCACTCCTTCATTTGTCATGTCCGTCAAACGTTACCGCAGCTTGCGCTATGGATGCCTTTACGCAGCTTTTGGAATCATTTCTCTCTACAAAAGCATCTCCGGTTACAGATGCGCTATCTTTTGATGCTATCCATCTCTGCCGTAAAAATATTGTACTATCTGCTACAACCCATGCAGGTGACCCAGAGGTGCGGGCGTCTATGGCCTATGCCGCTTTTATCTCAGGAGTGACACTAGCGAATGCCGGTCTTGGCGTAGTGCATGGCTTTGCATCGTCTATTGGGAGTTATTTTGACATACCTCACGGTGTTGTATGTGGAACTCTTGTGGGCGCATGCACAAGAAAAAATATTGCCCGCCTAAAAGAGATTGCTAAAGATATACCCTCTGCCAATGCCGCTCTCCACAAATATTCACAAGCCACAGCCGCTCTTACAAACTCCACATCACATGAGCTAAATGCTCTCACCGGCAAAATTGACGAATGGACTGAATTGCTTAAAATTCCAAAACTATCTGCTTATGGCGTAAAATTAACCGATTTAGAAAAGATAGCCTCAGAAACAGGTATTAAAGAAAATCCGGTCACGCTGTCCAAAAATGACCTGATAGAAATACTTAGTGAACGGTTATAGCAATCAGCCCGTAGTTCTTTAGGGGATAATTGAGCTGTTAATACCTTTCCAGATATTCGCTTAGTTTCTTAAGATTTTTCAGCTTTATACGCTCGCCTGTTGTCTCTATTAGTCCAGTGTTTCTGAATTTTATAATGGTTCGGGAGACAGAAACTCTTGTAGCTCCGGTCATATCGGCTATCTCCTGGTGAGTCAGTGCGATTTTTAACATATCGCCATCGGCATACTTTAGCAGCAAAGAGGCAATGCGAGTCTCTATGTCCATAAAAATCATATTTTGCAGCATACTTTCCATGCTGAGCCTTTTGTCGCCTATCATCTGAATAAGTTTAATTGCAAGATCAGGTCTGGATTTTAAAAAAGCCTCAAAAATCTCTTTTCGTATCTCAATTCCTGAGCAATCCTCCATAGCGTCAGCTCCTGTACTTCTTTCTTTTTCCGCTGCAAGCGTTAGTTCTCCAAAAAACTCCCCGGGCTCTACCACGTCAAGAATAAACACTCTTCCGTCATGATTTATCTTTGAAAGTTTTACATATCCACTCTCTAAAAAAAACAGCGATTTTGACTCCAAACCCTGCATATACAGGGTCTGTTCTTTTTTTAAATTGAACGGTTTGGATTGCTTGCGTAAAGAGATAAGCTCTCCGCTTATTACAGATGAAAACAGAGGGTGCATTTCAAACATAACGGTTTTCCCAGACTTATTTCTTAGCGGATATTTAATATTGCCACCCTCCATGTCGTAGCCCTATTATACCATAAAGTTAGCTGCTTAAATGGAAAAACTCTAATCTCTAAGGTCAATCTGCTGTACTCTTGTAAAAGGCGTCATAGTGAAAGTATAATACAACACGCTTAGCATAGAGCATGTATCTGCAGAGAAAGACGCTTGAAGGAGACTTACATTGGGTAATAACAAAGCCATAGTGACAATGACTATAGGGGAGACGTTTCAGGAACTGTGGAGGACTTTTTGTAAACCTGGCTGGGAAAAATATGCTCATAAACATGGCTATGATATTATCTGCATAGACAGCCTGATAGATGTCTCAGAGCGTGCCATGGCGCGTCATATGAATTGGCAGAAGTGCTTGATTTTAAGCCAGGATTTTTCAAAAAAATACGACCGTATAGTATGGGTAGATGCCGATATTTTAATAAATGCCAACAATGCGCCCTCAATTGTAGATGAGGTGCCGGAGGGTATGGTGGGCGCCATAGATGTTTTTTCGTCTCCAACTCCAGGATGGTTTCCAGTTGCGTTACAAAGATATATGGATATTACGACTGGAAGCGATACCTTTAGTCCAAACGTTTCCATGTACTACAAAAAATTCGGCTTGCCGGACACTTTTGATAAGGTTGTACAGGGGGGTGTGATCGTTTTTTCACCACAACACAGAGACACACTTGAAAAAACCTACTACGAGTACGAACAAAAGGGCGGAGCTGAGTGGAATTATGAGATGAGACCACTCTCTTTTGAGTTGCAAAAGGCCTCAAAAGTACAATGGTTAGACGTCAGGTACAACATGAACTGGTCTATTTATAAATGCTTGTTTTACCCTTTTCTGTTGTTGGAAAGCACACTTGAAAAAGAGAGAAAAAAAGCACTGTCGGCGGCATGTGTCAATGCGGCTTACCATAATGGGTATTTCTTACACTTTGCCGGCGATAAATCGGATATGCTTCTGGTTAATCAGGAAAGTTCAACATGGACAGACTGCAAAATATAATCTATCTGCGTCTCCATGGCATTATCCAGCAGATAGCGGCTGACAATGGGAAATAACAAAGCCATAGTGACAATGGCAATAGGCGATATATACGGCAGTTTGTGGCATGGCTTATGTAAATCCGGGTGGGAGAGGTATGCACAAAAGCACGGATTTGATATAATCTGCATAGACAGCCCAATAGATGATTCAGAGAGGGCAGCTAACCGCAGTCCGGCATGGCAGAAGTGTCTGATTTTAAGCCAGGATTTCTCAAAAAAATACGACCGGATAGTGTGGATTGACAGCGATATTTTAATTAATGCCGACAATGCTCCCTCAATTGTGGAGGAGGTACCGGAGAACATGGTTGGCGCTATAGATGTTTGGTCGTCTCCGACATCGGGGTGGTTTCCAGTAGCTTTGCAAAGACTTATAGATATAACGCCTAAAGGCGATACTTTTAGCCAAAACGTTTCAATGTATTATAAAAAGTACGGTTTGCCGGATACCTTTGATAAGGTTGTACAAACAGGTGTGCTCGTTCTTTCTCCTAAACACAGAGACATCCTTGAAAAAACTTACTATGAGTACGAGGAAAAGGGAGGCTCAGAGTGGAATTATGAGATGAGACCGCTCTCTTATGAGCTGCAAAAGGCGTCAAAAGTACACTGGATAGATATCAGGTACAACATGAGCTGGCCTATCTATAAATGCTTGCTCTACCCTTTTCTGATGTTAGAAAGCACACTTGAAGAGGAGAGAAAAAAAGCACTGTCAACCGTATGTGTTAACACTGCTTACCATAACGGCTATTTTTTGCACTTTCCCGGTGACAAATCAGATATGATGCTGGTTAATCAGGATAGTTTAACATGGACAGACTGCAAAATATAATTTAACGGAGTCTTGACATTATCTGTCCATTTTTTGTTTAATAAACCTACGGTCGGAGGTTGAGTGGCCGATATAACCAGATACGATGTTTAGGAGGATAATATGGCTGACATTAAAGCAGATCAGGTATTGGATACGAAGGGGTTAAACTGCCCAATGCCGGTGTTAAAGACTAAAAAGGCTCTGGATGGAATTGACTCAGGTAAAGTGCTTGAGGTAATATCAACGGATGCCGGTTCAAAATCTGACATCCCGGCTCTTTTAAGCAGACTTGGGCATGAGTTGCTGGAGACAAAAGAAAACGGTAACGTTATTTCATTTTTTATTAAGAAGGCATAACACAGAGGGTTATAAACTTTTTCGTGAAGTCTGCCGATTAGTTACTGTGTGGGCTTCTGATGTGTATAAGGTGAGAAAATGGCCAGGGTGTCAGGCTATCCTGATATTGTGGCTATTTTTTTTACTCGTATGATGAATGTGGGGTTTTCAATGACAAGAAAGGCCGGCATAGGGTATTTTCTCTTTGCTGTTATGATTATGTATCCAACCCATCTTTTGGCAGACATATATATGTATGACAAAGGCGGAGGGCTGGTGTATTACTCTAATATAAAAAGAGCCGGGTACAAAACTCATATTGTGAAAGAGAACATTTCTAAGAAGCGGACACGACGCTCAGCTGCTGTTGTTTCTTCTCAGAAGACAACAGAGTCCCCTGTACCTGCCGGAGTCAATCCCGACTTGTCTGCATATAAAGACTACGAGGACATTGTCCATAAGAAATCCGCAGAGTACTCTCTTGACCCCACGTTGGTAAAAGCGGTGATTAAAACAGAATCTAACTGGAACAACGTGGCCTTATCGTCAAAGGGCGCAATGGGGCTCATGCAGTTAATGCCGGGTACCGCTAATTTCCTCTCAGTGGTAAACCCCTACGATCCTGTTGAAAACATAGACGGCGGCATACGGTATCTAAAATACCTGCTTAACAGATTTAACGGAAATGTTTCGCTTGCACTTGCCGGTTATAATGCCGGGCCCAATGCTGTGTCCCGATATGGTGATAACATTCCCCCATATGCTGAAACCCAGGACTATGTACAGAAGGTGCTAAATACATATAACGGGGTAATGACATATTCTCCGCACACAATCACCTCAGACACTGCTGGAAAAACAGCGATAAGTTTTGCCGCTTCCAGACGGATATTTAAGGTGGTGACCTCAGATGGTTCTATTCTATATACAAACATCCAGCCTGGGACTTTACAGTAAGTGGGGAAGTTATTTTGAAAGACCAACAGATAGTAGAGCAAATAATGGAGCTAAAGAACAAGCGCAAAGCTCTCATCATAGCGCATAATTATCAAAGGGATGAGATACAGGCAATTGCAGACCTTACAGGGGATTCCCTTGAGCTTTCAAGAAAAGCCGCTGAGACGGACGCTGAGGTAATAGTGTTTTGCGGGGTGAATTTTATGGCAGAAAGCGCCTCTGTGCTTTCTCCAGATAAGACCGTGCTGATGCCGGCAATGGACGCAATGTGTCCTATGGCAGAGATGATAGCGGTTGACTCTGGACGAGGGGTGTATCAGTCCTTTCCGGGTTATTCGGAGCCACCTGGGTACGTGTATCCGTCAAAGTTTTCACTTAGGGACATAAAAGCCAAATACCCGGGCGTACCTGTAGTTGCCTATGTAAACACAACGGCAGATGTTAAGGCCGAATCTGATATCTGCTGCACATCGGCAAATGTGGTTGCGGTGATAGAGTCATTGCCGGGTGAGCGAGTGATATGTATTCCTGACAAAAATCTTTCCATGTGGGCGCAGAAAAACACTAAAAAAGAGGTAATCGCATGGGATGGCTATTGTCATGTCCATGACAGAGTGACAGTAGCGGATGTTTCAGCTGCAAGACAGCTGCACCCCAATGCTCTTGTTATGGCACATCCTGAGTGCAGGATAGAGGTTCTTGAAATATCTGACCACGTAACAAGCACCTCAGGGATGTTGAAATATGCCAAAGCGTCATCGGCCTCAGAGTTCATAGTGGGCACAGAGATAGGGCTTCTTTACAGACTGAGAAAAGAAAACCCGGATAAGACTTTTTACCCGCTGCGTAAGGACATGGTCTGCCCGAATATGAAAAAAACTACTCTAACGCTTCTATATGAGACACTGAGAGATATGAGAAACATCGTAAAAGTTCCGGAGGAAATAAGAACAAGAGCTAAAAAAGCGCTTGACAGAATGCTTGCACTAAGCGCCAATTCTCCTTCTAAAAGATAAAATTATACGGTAAGCGTTTATATAATATTTCTAATTGCCTATGCAGTTAGCTCCGCAAACAAAAAAATGGATTCCTGCCTTCGCAGGAATGACAAGAAAAAAAGGAATGACAAAAAAAAAGAAATGGCCCCCCTTTGTCATTCCCGCCTTTTTCACTTTGTCATTCCCGCCTACGAGCGGGAATCCAGTCCTTTTAACTGTATCATTTGCTGACTGAAAAAAATCTACAGGAGTTAACTCAATAAGCATTTATTTCTATTTATTATATTTGTTCCTTTTTGCTATGTACTCAAAAAACACACTGTCAGTATATCCGAAATAATTGTAGCTGTTTGGAACGGATGCTAACTCTTGCACTCTCTCAAGTCTTAGCGGTGTTATCTTGTAGCGAGTCAAAGACCTGTAAATCTCTGTCGTGGGAGTCAGTGCTCCAAGTGCTATTATTACAAAAATAGCGACCTTTTTTAACTTGTTACAGGACGGGTTAATCAGGCTGTTCCCTGCATAAAACATTATAACAAATAGTGAAGGGATTGACACCCTCATAACAAAATCGTTAATTACACCAATCCTATAAAGAGGCAGGAGCATGAGGCTGACCACAGCCGTCCACCACCACAAGTTTCTTGTTTTGTCAAAGCACACGGCAGAAAGCAGTACAAACTCAAGCAGATAAAACAACAAGAAACTTTGCCGCGCTTCATAGATGTTAATGTACTGCCACAGCCACATCTTTTGTATTCCACCAATCTGCGACATATAAAACAAAGCAAAAAGAAGCACAATCAACGACGCAGCTATGACGTTTTGAAAAGTAAAAACTTCTCCGAGTTTCTTTCTGTTTATGAGTATGGAGGAAATCATAAACGGTAACAGACCGACACATACCCACACTGACCAAAAGGCTCCTATTGCCGTTATAAAAGCAACATGACGGTTTGACCTTCTGATAAGCGCTTCATTCATTAGTAACGAGGTTAGAATCCAGGCTGAGATGCCCTGATGCGGCACCCAGAACAAAAGCGTTGTGTTTGATGAGTACTGCCAAAACACAGCCCACCACTCAATGTGTTCAGTCCACGCAGGGATTTTCAATTTTAAAATAATATATCCTACAAAATCCATCCCGGAAAAAAACACTAACAGTAGCGTTAACCTCACAGACAATCTGCCGGCTAACTTAAATATCCAAGCGGCAGCAATCAACACACCAATAAGTCCATACCCAAATGATATAGTGTTTGCTGCCCTCCAGCCGAGGAACTTACCAAATAGCGCTGGCAGCAGATAAAAGGCGAAGTAATATACCAGCGCTAAACTCCCATGAAAGTCCTTCCGTATATTTTGTATACTGTTGTTAGAGACGTACTCGGGAGCGTAAATCACTGGGTATGGCTGATCTATAAGATTCTTAAGCAACGCATTTCTCTGATGGTAGTCACCATTTTGATAACCAAAACCTCCCATACCTGTGCACGCCGCCCAAAGAATGAGAATAACAAGGATTAGCACGATTTTTTTATTCTGTAACGGTGACTGTACATCCTCTGTGCTTGCTGTAACGTCTTCAGTGCCAGAAAGTGTTAATTCACGAAATATTACCAATAAAGCGTACACTATGACCACCGTCATTATGAGAGCATAGAGAGGCTTTAGCCAACCAAAAAAAAATATGAAATACGGTATTATTATGTAAATATATGAGGATTTTATGAGAAAATTCGAGTAGTTTTGCATTCTCATTTCTTTAAAAGACATTGGGCAATTTTACCTAAAACCTGCTTGAATGTCAACGACCCTGCTAAGGTAAGCTCATCAAGATGTTCACCTTAGCAGGGTCTCTGTTATTTCTTTTCCTGAAACTACGTTTTACATGTGCTGTTTTAGCTAAGCAACTGCCGCTACTCAGTGTCAGCCGGTGTGACAACAGCCATGACGACAAGTCTTTCCCCTTTTGAAGCCTTAAAACCGTGCGGCACCTGAGGGTCGCAAAGAATTGCGGTTTTAGCATCCGCCTCTATTTCCTCATCCCCGACAATGAAAACCCCGCTGCCCTCCACACAAAACATCATAAGCCTAAGCGGCGCCTTATGCGGAGTTATCTCCTGCCCCGGCTCCAAACACATCAGTGCCACCCTCATCTCAGGCTTATCTGAAAGCATCTGTCTTGTAAACTTCTCCGAACTAAACTTTATCAATTTTTTTAGATCCAATACTTCTATCATTTGCAACACCTCCTGTTTAATCTGCTTTATCTAATCATAGCAAATCAGCCATGTTTTCATATATGAGTTAAATCATAAACCAAAGATTTAGAAAAAGAATAATGGTTATTGAGTTAACTCCGACTGAGGGTTTTCTGTCAGCAGATGATATATTTTAAAGGACTGGATTCCCGCTCGTAGGCGGGAATGACAAAGGGGAGCAATTCTTTTTTTTGTCATTCCTGCGAAAGCAGGAATCCAGTTCTTTGTTTGCGGAGCTAACTGCATATGCAATAAAAGAATTTTAACCACAGATGAACAAAGATAAATTCAGATGCTATACCCATGCTAAATATTTTTTAATGCTTATTGAGTTAACTCCTGTAAATTTTTTCATTCAGCAAATGATACAGTTAAAAGGACTGGATTCCCGCTCGTAGGCGGGAATGACAAAGGGGGGTCATTTCTTTTTCTTGTCATTCCTTTTTTTCTTGTCATTCCTGCGAAGGCAGGAATCCATTTTTTTGTTTGCGGAGCTAACTGCATAGGCAATTATTTTTTTAGTATAGAGTTTATCATGTCAGTTGGATATATTCAATAAACTGTTGTAAAGTTACTATATGTGCGGGTAAATCTGTTATCTTCCCATCGTCTTTTCTATAGCCGCTACGGCAATTTTGTAATCGTACAGGGCATTTATGTAGGTCAGGTTTGCGTTTTGACGGGTAATCAACGCATCGGTCAGCTCAACAGGCCCGCTGAGACCGGATTCGTACCTGAGTTTAACAATCTCCAGATTTTCCTCTGCCTGCTGCAACTGTATTTGTGCGTTAGCGATGCTTTCTTTGGCAAGCGTAAGATCAAGGTATGCTTTTTGGATTGCGCTTTGAATTTCAAGTTTGAGAGCATTAATTTTAGAATCAGACGATTCAAAATCTGCTGCAGCCTCAGCCACCTTGTGTTTTGTCTCAAGCCCCTTAAAAATATTCCAGCTAAGTGTAACTCCAGCGCTCCAGCCGTTATCTGCCGGATACCTGCTGCCGTCAAACATGTAGGCGGCTGTGCCTGAGACTGTGGGATAATAGTCAGTCCTGGCGTATTGGATAGATTTCTTTGCGGCATCCTTTAGCGCTGTCAGAGATTTTAAATCAGGTCGGTTTTTCATGGCGCGCTCCATAGCATCTTTAAAAGTTATATCAAACGGCACAAAAGAAAGTGTCTCGGTAAGTTTATACTCCGATGTTGAGTAAATACCCATAGCGTTATTAAAAGATACCCAAGCCTGTTTGAGAGCGTTTTCACCCTTTAGGAGTGTGAGCTTTGCGTTACTTAAATCAACTTCTGCTTTAGTCACATCATATCTGGACTTTGTGCCGGCTTTGTAGAAGTTCTTAGCTTGCTCAAGATGCTCCGTAAACTGCTTAACTGTTACAGTATCAACATCGCGGGATTTTAACGCTTTAAGTACGCCAAAGTATGCTTTCTTAACCTCAAAGGTTATTGAGTCAAGTTTAGTGATGTAATCAAAATGTGAAGCGTCAAGTTTAAGGTTAGAAATTTCAAGATTAGTGCTGATTTTTCCAAAATCGTAGATGGTTTGAGTAAGCCCAAGGGCTGTATAGAAATCGGAGTTATTATAAACCTTTTGGGATGTGGCAGGGAAATCGTTTACCAACTGAATTCTCGTGTATGAATACGTAAAATCAAGGCGCGGTAAAAATCCTGCCCTCACCTGTCCAACCTGTGCCTCTTTTGCTTTTATAGCATAGTAGTAACTAAGAAGTTCAGGGTGATGTTTTACGGCTGTCTCAACACAGGACTCTACTGTAAGCAAAGAGCCCGGCGCTATCGTGTCTAACTCAGCATGTAAGAGAGTACTGTGAAAAAAAAACATCACAAATGCGGCAAAAAGCGCTTTAGTAAAATACTTCACCATATCAATCACCGTGAAGCGCCTCCTACTACAATCTCTGGTATTCGTATTGTCGGCAGAGCATCCGTAACAGGCACTCCCTGACCGTCTTTGCCGCATGTGCCAATGGCAAACCCTAAATCAGATGATATGAAATCTATTGACCTTAGCACCTCAGGGCCGTTTCCACAGAGTGTTGCTCCCCGTACAAGCTGCCCCGTGTTGCAGCTGTCTTTAATTAAAAATCCCTCCTGAACGTCAAACACAAAATCACCGGTAACCGTATTGACCTGACCGCCTCCCATTTTCTTTACGAAAAGTCCCTCTTTGATTCCCTTGAAGGCGTCCTCAGCTTTATCAGAGCCTGCGGCAAGGTAAGTGTTTGTCATTCTCGGTATCGGTCTATACTTATATGATTCTCGACGCCCGTTTCCGGTTGGAGCGGCTCCGTCTTTCATAGCCCATAGGCGGTCATTCATATATTTTACCAAAATGCCGTTTTCTACCAACACATTTCTGCCTGAGTGTGTTCCCTCGTCATCAAACCGGTAGGAGCCGCGTTTGCCCGGCATTGTCCCGTCATCAATTACTGTGACAGCATCTGAGGCAACACGCTCTCCGAGTTTACCGGCATAGACGGAAAGCCCCTGACCGGTTAAGTCCGCTTCAAGTCCGTGTCCTATCGCCTCATGAATCATTGTTCCTCCAGCCTCTGAGGAAATTACCACAGGCATTCGTCCGCCTTGAATCCGATCTGCTCTTAGCATCATAAGCGCTCGTTTTGCAGCCTTAATTGAAAGCTCCTCAACATTAATGGAATCAAAAAGTTCAAAGCCGGTAAATCCTCCAGCAGACTCATAAGCGCTCTGTGTTATGCCCTCATCAGATGCCACAACAGTCACAGTAAAAAGACTCTGCACACGCTCATCCTCACACAAAAGTCCCTCCGAGTTAACTATCATCACACGCTGAATGTAGTCATGATAGCTAACCGACACCTGTCTGATTTTATCTGCCAATGCTCTTGCCGCTCTGTCTGCCCGCATTACTAAATCCGTCTTTTCCTCAGCTTTGATTGAGACGGGAGGTTTTAGTATTGCAAAATCTATGGCAGGTTTTGAGCGCACAAGGTTAAGCGTAATATCCTTTGGCTTTCTCCCGATTACAGCCAGAGCTAACCCGCTTGCCGCATCTAAAAGAGCGCCGGATGTAAGCTCATTTGTGTAAGCGTAGCAGCTTTTGTTGCGGCTTATCACCCGAATGCCTACGCCGGTATCATTACCCGTAAAAAATCTCTCTATGTTACCATCTTCAAGGGAGATAGAAAGAGGGGTTTTTGACTCAAAAAACACATCACAGTAATCCCCTCCACGGCTTAATGCCGCCCGTATCATATCATGGCAAAGCTCCTCTTTAAGCATTAATACAAGCCTCCTTTGGCTTTTTTTCTGTCTTTTAGACTATTATACACTGCTATATATGGTACTGATACATTATACTATAAAACAGAGTTTATTCATACTAATGGGAGGCTTATAAAATGGCAAACATAGGGATTATAGGAGGAAGCGGCATATATGAGATGAAGGGGCTTCAAAAGGTTAAAGATATTCCGCTTGAAACTCCTTTTGGCAAGCCCTCGGATAATTTTAAGATAGTAAAAATTGGCGGACAGGATGTCGTATTTTTACCCAGGCACCACTCATCTCACAACATTCCGCCGCATATGATTAACTACCGGGCAAATATTTGGGGAATGAAAAAACTGGGGGTTAAAACCATAATTGCAACCGGCTCTGTTGGCTCTATAAGCTCAATACTGACTCCCGGTGATATAGTGCTGCCTGATCAAATTATAGATATGACAAAGAATCGTCCCACTACGTTTTTTGATGAGGACGCAGTGTATCACGTGGATTTTACTGAACCTTACTGTCCGGCGCTAAGAGCGTTTATTTTAAAAAGCGCCGCTGAGTGCGATATATCGGTTTTGCCAAGAGGCACTTATGTATGCACCGAGGGCCCCCGGTTTGAAACCAGAGCTGAGATTAAGCTCTACGGTCAGCTTGGCTCAGACATGGTTGGGATGACTCAGATGCCTGAGGCTATTTTAGCAAGAGAACTTGAACTTTGCTATGCCACAGTTGCCACAGTTACAAATTATGCGGCTGGAATAAGCAAAGAAAAACTCACCACCACTGAGGTGATTGATGCTGTCAGAAAGGTCTCTCAAAAACTTAACACTCTGCTGTTTCAGGTGGTATCAGACATTGGGGAGCTTCATGGCTGTGCGTGTAAGAACGCTTTAAAGGATGCTAAGTTGTGATTATAGATGGGAGGAGTAGAAAGTGATAGAGGAATTGGTTAAGGGAAACCGCTCAGTTAGGAGATTTTATCAGGATGTTCCGGTAGCGATGGAGACACTTTCGTGGGCAGTTGATATATCAAGATATACGGCATCGGCCGCAAACCTTCAGCCGCTTAAATACATAATGTCTAATGAAGCCAAGACAAACGAACTAATTTTCAACACTCTTACGTGGGCCGGGTACTTAAAAGACTGGCCGGGGCCTGCTATTGGGGAGCGCCCTGCCGCCTACATTGTGATGCTTGGGGATACCAATATCAGCAGAAATATAATCTGCGACCACGGCATAGCGGCTCAGACTATACTTTTAGCGCTAAGAGAAAAAGGATTTGGTGGCTGCATTCTTATCTCTATAAAAAAAGAAGAGCTGCGGGAAATGCTTGAAATCCCTGACACGCTGGAAATTCAAATGGTAATAGCCATTGGAAAACCAAAAGAGCAGATTGTAGTCACAGAGTTAGATGATGGCGCAAGCATACAATACTGGCGCGATGAAAACTCCGTTCATTATGTGCCAAAAAGAAAGCTAAATGATATAATTGTAAAGAAGTATGAAAAATGATGGCTGGTCAGGCAGTTTTGTCAGCCTTCTTTCACAGGCAATCCAAGCCACGGCAAAGGAAGCTCATTGAATCTGTAGTGGCAATTAACGCTATGAATATAGTCCAGTACATCCTTGTATTGAGGCTTTTTAAACCAATCACTTAACACATAAACATACTCCACTTTAATGCCAAGCCCTGCTATGTTTTCCCTCCGCCCAAGCCTGCTAAAATATTTTCTGTATTTGTATTTCTTTTTTTAATTTATATTTATCGGGAATATCACCATTAATTTTCAATCGTTCGTTTATCATTTGGTAATATATTACATCTATTTCTGCGCTAATAAAATTTCGATTTAGTTTTTTACAAGTAAATATTTCATTCCCAGAACCAGCAAAATGAATTAAGACAATATCATTCTCTATTGTTGATGCTTTAATCAGCTTTTCTACTAATCCTGTTGGAATTTGACAGGAATGCATAGTTTTATCTTTCGATACATTTTTAACCAGATCAAAATACAACCAAGAATATGGCATTCTACCTGACGAACCATTAGCAATATTATTTATTATTCTTTTATCTGTCGGATTTTTGTAAGGCTCTGCTACTTGTGATTTGTACCATTTACTTTCTTTATTTTTTCTACAATGTAAAATACTTCTATGTGCGCGAGTGAATTTTCTAGGAGAATGTCCTACGTTGGAATTATACACCCAAACATATTCAGAGACTTCATAACAAGCTTTATCTAAGTAATGTACCCATAAATAAGCATTTTGACGCGGATAATTGATAAAAAAAATATTCCCTTCATCTTTTAATACACGCATAGATTCTTTTGCTAATTCTGTATACCATGAAATATAGGATTCAAATGAAGTTGTATAACTATTAGCGTTATACTTTATTCCAATATTATAATCAGGATCACTATAGACCATATCAACACACTTATCAGGAAGTTGTTTCAACAGAGTCATAATATCTCCATTATATATTTTATTTATAGGTTCTTCATTCATCGAAATCCCTCCGCATTAAACGGTATTCTCTTTTTTTCAGTAATTGAATTGATGTTATATCCTTATAATCTGCAAAAGTATATTTATATAATCTGATATTAGAGCCATCTTCTTTTTTTTGTCTTACAAGATAGCAAACATCTATCTCTTTAATGCTTAAGTGTTCTGATTTTTTTAAATCATAATAGTATCGAAATGGATTGTATAATTGGTAAATATTAAAATTGTCTAACCAGTTATTGGGATTTTTTGTATTTTTCCCTTCAAAAACTGTTACTTTTCCCGAAAGTTCGGTAGTTAAATCTATTTCAATTTGTAATCCTTCAAAATTGAAAGTATTTCCGTTTATACTATACTCGAATGTTATACCTCTTTTCCGTTCACTGTTATAAATTTTAGGATTTGCAGCAATATCTAAATATAAAAAATCATGGATTATTCTTTGATTAAAACAAAGTGATAAAATACTGCTTTCTGAAACGGAAAAATCATTTAAAATACTTGGTCTATATGGCCAAACAATACATTCTTCTTTTTTTATTTTTTCGAAATCATGAAAAACATTCTTGATTCCTTTCACAAATTGATGCTTACCTTTACCAATATGTGCAATAAAAAAATCGTTGTTTATTAATATTTCTGGAAATGTTGACAAATCATCCAATTTAGTCATATCGTAAGGGTTCGTTTTAGAATTATGTCGTTTTAAAATCCTTTTAACAGTATCATTATCAAAAATCATGTCATTGTTTTTCGTGCAGAGTTCATACACCTCAGTAATTACTTCTTTTTTTGTAATTGCCATTGTGTTAGTTGCTCCTTTTTTCTATACTGTCGCCTTTGAGAAGTTTTATTGAGTGCTCTGTGTCATCATGATATACAGTAAAGGGCTTTTTACTTTTATTTTCATAAAAAGTTATTTGCTCAGAAGATTGTAAGTCAGCAGTATCTTCATGAGGACGATAACTGACCGCATCACTTAACATTTCAATTGGTTTCATCATTTTCTCGTTTTTTGCTGTGTTTAAAATTTTTATTGCACTGACGTGAGTATAACATTAACCGATAAACAAGTAAAACACACCTATTACCTTGCAAATTTTTAAAAATCCTTTTAAATTTATAATAAAATTACTTGAATTTATTTACAATGATACTTTATACTTTCGTTGACTGTATTTTGAAATAAGTTAGAATGGGCAAAATGTAAATGCCGATAGAAGCAGGGGATAAAAGCACGAAAAGGCTTTGGTAATTTTGACGGATTTGATGGTCAAAACAAATAAAAAACTAAATTGATGGAGGGAAGTGTATGAGTAGAAAGATGGTAACAATGGATGGTTGTACGGCTTGCGCACATACTGTTCATGCCACAAACGAGATAATAACAATTTACCCGATTACGCCGTCATCACCGATAGCGGAAATCTGCGATTCTAAGACAGCAGCCGGACAGGTTAACATTTGGGGCTCAGTTCCCAAAGTCGGCATGATGCAGTCAGAGGCCGGAGTGGCAGGCGCCGTGCACGGTTCACTTTCCGCTGGAGCTATTGCGACCACATGTTCTGCCTCACAGGGACTTCTGCTCATAGTCCCAAACATGTATAAAATAGCCGGTGAGTTAACCCCAACAGTGTTTCACATTACTGCTCGTTCACTTGCATGTCAGGGGCTTTCCATATTTGGCGACCACTCAGACGTTATGGCTACAAGAAACACTGGATTTGCTCTGCTTGCTTCAAAAAACGTGCAGGAGGCTATGGACTTTGCGCTTATCGCTCAGTCTGCTACTTTAGACTCACGTATTCCATTTCTGCATTTCTTTGACGGCTTCAGAACCTCGCACGAGGTTGCCAAAATTGAGGAGCTTACCTTTGATGACATGAGAGCAATGATTGATAACAGCAAAATCGTAGAGCACCGTATGAGAGGTCTAACGCCTGACAGACCCTCAATGCGCGGTACCGCTCAGAACCCTGATGTTTATTTCCAGGGCCGTGAAACAGTCAATAAATTCTATAACGCAGTGCCTGGCATAGTGCAAAAAGCAATGGATAAGTTTGCCAAGCTGGTTGGCCGCAAATACAAACTTTACGAATACTACGGCGACAAGGATGCCGAGCAAATAGTCGTTGTTATGGCCTCAGGCGGCGAGGTTGTACAAAACACCGTTGACTACTTAAACAAAAATGGCGGGAAAGTTGGTCTTATACACGTAAGACTCTACAGACCGTTTGACGTGGCGGCATTTGCAGCTGCTATCCCTGCCACAGTGAAATCCATCGCCGTGCTTGACAGAACCAAAGAGCCCGGCGCTACCGGTGAGCCAATGTACCTTGACGTTAGAACAGCCATCGGCGAGGCGATTGAGCAGGGTATCGGCAAACTTAAAAAGTACCCGACAATCGTGGGCGGCCGTTACGGGCTTGGCTCTAAAGACTTCACACCAGCTATGGCTAAGGGTGTTTTTGACAACCTCTCAGCAGCCAAACCCAAAAATCACTTCACTATAGGTATTAACGATGACGTCACAAAGACAAGCCTTAAGTACGATCCATCATTTGACATAGAAGGGGCCGGCACTGTGCGTGCGATGTTTTATGGTCTTGGTGCTGACGGCACTGTTGGAGCCAACAAAAACACAATTAAAATTATCGGAAGCGAAACCGCCAACCATGCTCAGGGCTATTTCGTGTATGACTCTAAGAAATCCGGCTCAATCACCACCTCACATGTGCGCTTCGGTAAGGGCAATATCACATCCCCATACCTTATATCCAAATCTAACTTTATCGCTTGTCACAACACGTCATTCCTTGAAAAATACAACATGCTGGGGAATGCCGAAGATGGCGCCATATTTCTTTTGACCACCTCGCACGGAAAAGACACCGTATGGGATACACTGCCTAAAGAGGTGCAAAAGGCATTAATCACAAAGAACATGAAGTTTTATATAATTGACGCCATAGCGCTTGCCGAGGAGCTGGGTCTGGGTAACAGAATCAACATGATAATGCAGACTGCATTTTTCGTAATCTCAGGCGTTGTAACAAAAGATGAGGCTATCACAGCCATCAAGAGGGAAATCAAGAAGACTTATCAGAAAAAAGGCGACAAAGTTGTCGAAATGAACTATACGGCAGTGGACAAGTCTATCGCAAATATAGTTGAAGTGCCGGTGCCTGCTAAGGTCACAAGTAAGATAACTATGCGTAAGGCGGTCTCTGACGATGCTCCAGCGTTTGTTAAAGATGTAACGGCTAAGATAATAGAAGGAAGCGGTGATGCTCTTCCTGTGTCAGCTATGCCGATAGACGGCACCTGGCCCACTGCTACCACTCAGTATGAAAAGAGAAACATTGCTCTGCATATACCTGTGTGGGAGGCGGATGCTTGTATACAGTGTGGCACATGCTCATTTGTTTGCCCACATGCTTCTATCAGAATTAAAGCTTATGAGTCCTCTAATCTGAGCAGCGCTCCTAAGGACTACAAATCGGTTGACGCTACTGGCAAGGAATTGACCGGTCTTAAGTTTACGGTTCAGGTGGCACCAGAGGATTGTGTTGGCTGTGGCTCTTGTGTGGAGGTATGCCCGGGACGCAAGAAGGATAAGGACGGGAAACGCACCGACGTTAAGGCAATTAATATGGCGCTACAAGAGCCAATTCGTTACTCTGAGGCCGATAACTACAAGTTTTTCCTTAATCTTCCCGAAACAGACCCGTCTAAGTACAAAATCAGCACACTTAAGGGCAGTCAGCTTGTAAGACCGCTGTTTGAGTACTCAGGCGCATGTTCAGGCTGTGGTGAGACCCCGTATATTAAGCTCCTTACTCAGCTCTTTGGCGACAGACTTATGATAGCAAATGCTACAGGCTGCTCATCTATCTATGGCGGTAACCTTCCCACAACGCCATACGCTAAGAGAGCCGACGGGCGCGGTCCAAGCTGGGCAAACTCCTTGTTTGAAGACAACGCAGAGTTTGGTCTTGGCATGAGACAGGCTGTTGATAAATTTGGCTCACAGGCAGCAGAACTTATTGATCAATTAGGCTCAAAGCTTTCCGGTCAAAAATCCCTTATAGATGCTATCAAGAATGCCGATCAGAGTAATCTGGAGGGTATAGAGGCACAGAGAGCAAGAATTGCAGAGCTTAAAAAGGCGCTTGCCGGCGATAACTCTGACGAGGCAAAGAGTCTTATATCACTTGCCGACTTCCTTGTAGAGAAATCAGTGTGGTGCTTAGGAGGAGACGGGTGGGGTTATGACATAGGTTACGGCGGAGTTGACCAGGTGCTTGCATCCGGTGAAAACATAAATATACTCATCATGGACACCGAGGTTTATTCAAACACCGGTGGTCAGATGTCAAAAGCAACCCCGCGTGGAGCAGTAGCACAGTTTGCCGCTGGCGGAAAAACCACAGGCAAAAAGAACATAGGGCTAATAATGTCAACATACGGTCATGTTTATGTGGCACAGGTTGCATTTGGAGCAAACCCTGCTCAGACTATCAAGGCATTCATAGAGGCTGAGGCGTATAAAGGCCCATCGCTTATAATAGCCTACTCAACTTGTATCGCACAGGGTATAAACACCACTAAGACTGTTGACATAATGAAAGAGGCCGTGAGCACGGGTTACTGGCCACTTTACAGGTATAACCCCACACTTGAGACTGAGGGCAAAACCCCTATGCAGTTAGACAGCAAAGAGCCAACAGGCTCACTTGCCGATTACTGCTATGCTCAGAACAGATACCAGCAGCTTAAGGTATCCAAGCCTGAAGTAGCTGCAAAACTTATGAAAGAAGCCGAGTACGATGTTAAGAGGAGATGGAATTTCCTTAAACACTGGGCAAATTGGACACCTTCTGAGTAAGAAATATTAGTAATCCATCAAGGGAGGGACAAAGTCCCTCCCTTGAAACCATAAGGTTTAGAAATTAGCAAAGTTGTAATGAATGCAAAAAAATAGCAGTTTAAATAACTTCCATTGGGTCATCTTCAGTCTGTAAAAAGCAGGTTTTCTTAAAGCTGGAGTTGTCTATCTGAGGTCAATTTTCATATCAACATCGTCAAGGATGACGTAGCAGCCCATCTTGTATCGGATGTCGTTATTAACGAGCCGTACGAGGTAAGCATCATGCACCCAATGGTTTTGGATGTGGGTTTCAAGGGTGCCGTCGGAAATAGAGGCCGTAAAGGTATAGTGCCCATTTTTTAGCTTTGGAAACACAAAGTCAAATTCTACCCTGATTTTATCGGCTGGGTTTAGAGGCTTTATCGAAATGTTATACATGTAGTTGTTAATGGTAAATATGAAATTACCGTAGATATCCTTAAGGATTATTCCAATTCCTGGATGTGCTATCAGTTTTGTTGCCCTACCATCAACTATAAAACGGACGTCCTCTCCTCCATTTAAAGCATCAATGCGTTGTCCTGTTTTTCTGTCGATAAGTGTCACCCGCTCTATCTCAGCCCCTCCCTCGCCAAATGAGGAATACCCGCTTACATCCTCCCACAAGGAAACATCATCGGTGACATTGTCAATGCTCTGGGTTGCCTTAGTGTCATCTACTGTAGTTAGCGAATCGTAACACATAAAAGAAAAATAATGCTTACTTACAACCTCAGGGTCGCCAAAGGAGTGTATGGAACCGTCCTTAAGCCACACTGCAATGTCGCAAAAATTTTTAACTGCTCCCATGTCATGAGAGACAAATATTATACTTTTCCCCTGTTCTTTGAATTCCCTGAAGCGTCTGAAACATTTTTGCTGAAATCGTATGTCTCCAACACTTAACGCCTCATCAACGATAAGGATGTCAGGGTCAATGTTTATAGCTACGGCAAAAGCAAGCCTCACAAACATTCCGCTTGAGTACGTTTTAACAGCCTGTTCAGCAAAGTCCCCTATTTCAGCAAAACCTACAATGTCATCTATTTTCTCATCTATTTCCTTTTTAGAATAACCCATCAGAGTGCTGTTAAAGTAAACGTTTTCTATACCAGTCAGCTCCGGATTAAATCCGGCACCGAGCTCAAGCAGTGCAGATATCCTGCCGGTTCTATATACCACCCCTGCAGATGGTGTCAACACTCCTGTCAAAATCTGTAACAGCGTTGATTTGCCAGCTCCATTCTTACCAATTATTCCAATTGTTTGACCTTTTTTTAACTCAAATGAAACATCTCTAAGTGCATAGAAATTAACATGATACTGCTTTCTTAACGGATGTATTGATTCCTTTAGCCTGTCTATTTTTCTCTTATAGAGTTTATAGACTTTAGAAATACCCTCTGCCCTTATGGCTGTTTCCCCTGAGTAGTTATCCAATAGCGTAGAGGCAGTATCCCCCAAAATATGTGTGTTTTCCGTCAAAATCGTATTCCCTTTAAACGTAAGTGTGCTCACAGTTTTATATCACATCTGCAAAATGAGGCCTCAGCCTTCTAAAAAGAAATGCTCCCGTAAAAAACACAAAAGCAACTACAATCCAGAAATAAATAGAAAGTAATCCCTCCTCCCAAAACCACACTCTGTTTATTAAGCTGTTTCTGTATCCATTGACTATATAAAAGACAGGATTGAGCTTTAAAAACAACACGAACTTCGCCGGTATAATGTTAATTTGCCAAAATATTGGCGTTAACCAAAAGAGAAACTGTAAGAGCATGTTGACTATCTGTCCCATATCCCTGAAAAAGATGGTAACTGAAGACGTTATCCACGACACCCCAGTAACAAACACAACAGCGGCAAAAAGATAATACGGCAGCTGGCACACATGCCAATCAAGACTGTACCCTGAGAAAAAATAAATCAAAAGGACTAAAACAAGAAAAAACAGATGCACGTACAGGGCAGACAGAATTCTTACAAGTGGAAGCAGGCTAATCCTAAATACAACTTTTTTCACTAAAAAACTATAGTCAACTATAGAGTGCGCAGCACTGGATAAACTGTCAGAAATAAAAAACCACGGCACAATACCCGCTATAAGCCAATGGAAAAAAGAAACCTTTCCTACTGTTGAACTCTTAAAGCCAAGGTAAAAAACAAACCATAAAATCACAACATACACCATCGGATTGATAAAAGCCCAAATAAGTCCTAAATAAGACCCAAGATACTTTGACTTAAAATCCCTCATGGTTAGCTCAAAAATCAACCCCTTGTTGCTTACCATATCTCCGATGAACTTAAATGCGTCCACTACGCAGCACTCCATCTTGTCTTGAGCGTGTTACATATTAAAATAGTCAAACTTGTCCTCCGTATGAACCCAGCGATTCACCTTGTATATAAAGCATGGTTCCCAGTCGGGGTTTAAGGTAACAAAATACTCCTGTCCTCTAAGCGGAGTACGCTCTCCGTTTATGAGGTTCTGAAGCTCATACGTCTCATCGTGTGCTATCCCAAACAGTTCGGTAGGAATTGTCAGTTTGCAGCTATGGGTATTAAAGGGGTCAAGGTTAACCGCACATAGAATTACATTTTTATTATCGCCAGAGGTCTTTCCGTAAAATAAGATATTATCGTTATCCGATTGATAGAAACGCAGGTTTTTGTACTTGTGCAGTGCCTTGTTTTCATGCCGGATTCTGTTTATTTTTGTGATAAAATCCTTAATATTGCCTTCTCTGTCCCAGTCCCATACTTTATAGTCATACTTTTCGGAGTTAAAATACTCCTCTTTACCTGTAATGGCTGTGTTTTCACATAACTCATACCCGCTGTATATGCCATAGACAGAAGACAGTGTGGCTGCTAAAACAAAACGCATCTTAAAAGCTGATCTTCCGCCTATTTGTAAAATCCGAGGTAAAATATCCGGGGTGTTTGCAAACAGGTTTCCCCTCATATACTCGGCACTTTCCGAGTGGGTAAGCTCCGTAAAATAATCTATAATTTCACCTTTAAAATTTCTCCACGTAAAATACGTATAAGACTGAGTGAAACCCACTTTGGCAAGCATTCTCATCATAGGCGGTCGTGTAAACGCCTCAGAGAGGAATATCACATCCGGGTAGTCGCTCTGAAGCTCTGTAATCAGCCAATGCCAAAACGGTATCGGTTTAGTGTGTGGGTTGTCCACTCTGAATATTCTGACGCCGTGCTTGATCCAAAATTCAAGGATGCTTTTCATCTCGTTCCAGAGTTTATCTTGTGTATCCCCGGGGGCATAGAAATTAAGTGGATAGATATCCTCGTACTTTTTAGGGGGATTTTCAGCATACTTAATCGTTCCGTCAGGGCGCTTAAAAAACCACTCAGGATGCTCCTTTACGTAGGGATGATCTGGTGAGCAGTTAATCGCAAAATCAAGAGCTATCTCCATTCCCATTTTTTTGCAGGCTTTATCCAGCTCATCAAAATCCTTTAACATGCCAAGGCCGGGCTCTACAGCCTTATGACCGCCAAGAGCACTCCCTATCGCATACGGACAGCCAGGGTCCAGCTCTGAGGGGTTTAAACTGTTATTTGGTCCTTTTCGTTTTGTAACTCCGATGGGATGAATCGGAGTAAGGTATAAGACGTCAAAGCCCATCTCCTTTATCTCAGGAAGACGCTTTATACAGTCCTTAAACGTGGCGCTTTTTCCGGGTTTATTTCCCTGAGAACGCGGAAATATCTCATACCATGCGGCATAACGCGCTCGCTCTCTGTCAACAACGACCTCAAGGCAGGGTTCATAAACCGTCAAATCAGGCTTTTTCTCATACGTTGTAATAAAATCTGTCAACACTGTATCAGACATTATCGTAAGTTTGTCTTTCTGATTTTTTTTCTTGCCTATAAGGACAAGAATCCCACTGACGTATGATTTCTCATCTTCGGGAACACTTTCATCTATTAGAGATTTTATAAAAATCTCACCCTCTGTCAGCTCACTTTTAATATCGGCTCCGGCTGCAAATTTCTTGGTAGTATCTTTGAGCCATGACTGGTAAGTGTCCGTGTATGCCTCTATCGTATAAAGATATCTTGTGTTTTTTTCAAGTAAAAACGCTCCCCGCCATAAATCAAGCCCAGCATTGAGTGATTCCATCTCTACACTCTGCCACGTTTTATCACCGTGTTTTTCCTTATACTTAAGAAAGACCCGAGTTACGTCGTGACCGTCTCTATAGACTGTGGCAGTTACAACTAGAGTTTCTCCAACCTCCCGTTTTATCGGAAACTTACCACCATCCACTGACGGCGTTATCGCCTCTATTACAAAGGGTTTTATCAAAACAGCATTCATCCTGAATCCTCCGAGCGGCTATTAGTTTATTTTGCCAACATCCGTCTGTTATATATATTTACTATATAAATCAACTACTTCTCTTGCAATAGTTTTCCAACTGAAGTGCTGCTCAGCTCGTGTCCTACCAGATAGTCCCATATTTAGCCTGAGCGCTTTATCGTCAAGAATTTTGTTTATGGCATTTGCAAGGTCTTTTGAAAACACATTTGGCTCAACAGGTTCAAAGGGGCACTCTTTAAGCTGCTCAAGGTTGACCAGTGTGCCGGTTATCCCGTCCTGTACTATCTCCACAATGCCGCCTACAGCAGAGGCCACAACCGGTATCGAGCAGGCCATAGCTTCAAGATTTATTATTCCAAAGGGTTCATAAATGGACGGACAGCAGAAAACCGAGGCATGGGAATAAATGGGAATTATATGCGGTTTGGGTACCATTTTTTGTATCCAGATAATATTTTTCCGTTTTTGTTGAATTTTCTTTACACCAGCCTCCATCTCAGCCTTAATCTCAGGAGTGTCCGGCTGGCCGGCACAAAGCACAATCTGAACCTCGTCATTTATATGAGAGATAGCATTTACCAGATGTATTATGCCCTTTTGTCTTGTGATTCTGCCTACAAAAAGCACATACGGTTTGTTGGGGTCAATGCCGTACTCTGTCAGTATCTCCTCTGACTGCGTTGGTTTATACTCATCCGTATCAATGCCGTTATAAATTACGGTTATCTTTTTTTCGTCTATATCAAAAAGCCTTATTATATCCTGTTTCATTCCCTCTGAGACTGCCACTATGGAATCAGCCATGTTAAGTGCGGTTTTTTCAATCCATACCGACATATCGTAGCCGTGTCCCAACTGTTCACGTTTCCACGGCCTCAGTGGTTCAAGTGAGTGAGTTGTTATAAAAAGAGGAATATTATAGGATTTTCTTGCGGTAATGCCGCCAAAATGTGTGTACCATGTGTGGCAGTGAATAACGTCTGCATCAATTGGGGTTGAGTTCATCATCACACAGTTGTAGAGGGCAGTAAAAACTGACTTCAACTGTTTATCTGTATTTTCAAACAGTTTTGGGTCAAAGCTAAAGCCGTTCACTTTTAAATTTCCAGGGCCTGAGTCCTGATTACCAAAACACCTTACATCTACATCAATAAGCCTAGACATCTCACGGCTTAGGTACTCCACATGCACACCGGCTCCGCCGTAAACATTCGGTGGATATTCGTTTGTCAATATCAATGCTTTCATATATGCTCCTCTACAGGGTGCCTGACAGTTTGCCGTTTACCCACTCGTTAATTTACTACACATCATACCGGTGGAATTATAGCTTAAAACCATTTGATTTGGCAAAAGCTGTAACCCGTTTATGCAAATGATTTAATTTTACACATTAAAACGAAAATTTACAATATCTCCATCGTTTACGACATAAGTTTTTCCTTCAAGTCGGACAGTGCCAGCCTTCTTGGCGTCAGGCATTGTGCCTGCTGCCATAAAATCTGTATAGGAGACGATCTCAGCACGAATAAACCCTCTTTCAATGTCGGAGTGGATTTTGCCTGCAGCCTCAAGCGCTGTGGAGCCGCCCCTTATGGTCCACGCACGCACCTCATCCTGTCCTACGGTTAAAAAAGAAATAGCCCCAAGCAGAGCATAACTAGCGCGTATTAATTTATTAAGAGCAGGCTCCTCTATTTTTAACTCATCAAGAAACTCCCTTGCCTCTTCTGGAGAGAGCTGTCCTATTTCCATCTCTATTTTGCCATACACTGGCATTATAAACTGCGGCTGGAGTTTTAGTTTTTGGCTAATCTGTGACACAATGTCCTCAGGCGGCGCATCGCCCTCACCCATATTGAGAACAATTATTTTTGGTTTGATTGATACAAACTGAAGATGGCGAAGCCCTTTCAGTTCCACCTCTGAAAACTCAGCGGCTCTAAGCGGCACCTCACGCTCAAGATAGTCCCTGCACTTTTGAAGCAGCTTCATTTCCACTTCATCGGGTTTTTTGCCCCGTTTAGAGCCGTCCTCCATCTTGGCAATACGTTTTTCAACCAGGTCAAAGTCTGCAAAAATCAGCTCCATCTCGACATTAAGAGCATCACGGACGGGGTCTATTGAGTTTTCCTGATGTACTACCGACTCATCCTTAAATACCCGGATAGTTTCAACAAGAGCGTCGGCGTCTTTTATAGCGTCAAAGGATTTCCTGTTTTGGAGAAGCCCTCCCTTTGATATTCCAATAAAGTCTATGTACTCTACGGTTGAATAAGTGGTTTTCTTTGGTTTATAGATACTTGAAAGGGTATCAATCCTTGCGTCAGGTACTTTTACAAGACCTGGGTGCGGCTCAGAGGGTGTTGAGGGGTATATGGACGTCTCAAGACTTAAGCCTGTTAGTGCATTAAATATAGTGGTTTTCCCGGAGTTAACAAGTCCGGTTATTGCTATTTTCAATTTTTTAAAGCCTCCTTATAAAGCAGTATTATAACAGTTGAGGGGGAAAGTATCCAAACATAGCTTAAGACAGTATCTCCTCATATAGTTTAACGTATCTTTCCGACTGGACAGCGTATGTGAAATTGGACTTAACCCGCTCAACTGCGTTAATTGACAGATCATTTAATCTGGTTTCGTCTTCAAGCACCCATAAGATTCCGTTGTATAAATCATCAGCGTCATAGGGTTGAGCTAAATAGCCGGTTTGTTTGTGTTTAATCACATCCGGCAGACCTGTGGCATTAAAGGCGACAACCGGTGTAGCACAGGCCATAGCTTCAATGGCAACAAGTCCAAATGCCTCCTGAATTGAAGGCACAACAAAAACATCTGCCGCAGAATATATCAGCGAAAGCTGTGCATCATTGTTTATAAAACCCATGTTATAGACTTTAGAGTTAATATTTAAAGGATTATCCTTATCCTGCATTCCAAAAATCATGACGTCAAAAGTGCACACATGCTTCTTTAGCGCATCTGTCAGGTACTGATATCCTTTACGTTTATCGGTAGTTACTACGGCTCCAAGGAGAACAATTTTTTTATCTTGAGGCAGTTTGAGAATATCTCTTGCCGCTTTTTTCTCTGTAGGTGTGAACAGAGCCGTATCTAAAGAGCTTGGAATCATACGTATAGGTTTAGCGCTGAAAAGTGCACTTTTTGATGCACACGATGCCAGCCAGTTTGATGGCGCTACCACTGTAAAGTTAATATTTTTCCATAGCTTTTCCTTTAGTTTTAGCAGCCAGTATGAGTAGTCAATTTTAAATTTACTGTTAAGTTCCGGACAGTTTCCGCAGCTTCTTTCATACCCGTTGCAGTCAAAAGAGTAAAAACATCCGCCGGTAAACGGCCACATATCCTGTACTGTCCAGACAACAGGTTTTCTCAGTTTTAATAAAAAATCCGGTCGTACAAACCCGTACAAAATCCAGTGCAGGTGGATTATATCGGCGGCAGCTATGAGGGGGTTATCAGCAATATTATCCTGAAGAAGCGGCAGGTAGTAGTTTACGGTTCTTTTATAAATTTTTAAGGGGAGCTCTTCAATTTTTGAAAACAACCTGCGCTTCAGATTTGCTTTTGTTTTATAAACCTCTATTGGTTCAACTGTTTGATCATTGCTGAATTTTCTTTGCACAAGCATACAAGATTCAACCCCGCGGCTCTTTAAACCTGCGTGAATTCTGTATGCTGCTCTGGAGGCGCCTCCGTGCGTGTCGTATGTGCTTAAGTGGAGGATTTTCATTGGGGTAATATAAATTTATAAGCGCTAAAATGTCAATCTGATACTAAGTAGTGTGTCAAGGCAATTTGACATATTGACAAACCTGTACAAATAATGATACATTTTTTCTACCGTCTTTGATTACAAATCAGCAATAGCTGTTTAGCAGGTGGTTTTTATGTCAAGGATTACATGTCTTATGGTGCTTTTTTTGGTATTTCTATCGCCGGGTATGCTGTTATGTGCAGATGATAACACGTACCGGTTTGGCTATCTCGGGAATGTCTTTGGATTGGTTGGCAGCTCGTCAGTGTCAATACCGTGGAGCACTGCGTTTACATCGTATTCGTATTTTACACCGCATGATGATCTTGGATTTAAGTGGGACAGGCCACATCCCGGCCCTTTTAACCGCAACATAATTGAGCGCAAAAAAGGAGTGTATGACTTTACGATACCGGATGCGTATGTAAGTGAAGCACAGAAGCGCGGAATTTCTATTGTGGCAACAATTTGGCCGTTTGTTGACTGGGATCAGGAGTACTGGGAGGGGATGCAGAACTGGGAGGCCTCAACAGGATGGCTTGCTGATTTACCCACAAGCAGGTACAATCCACATGATATTGAAGCTTACAGTGCCTTTGTAAAGGCTTTGGTTGAGAGGTATAACGGAGACGGCCTCAACGATATGCCAGGGCTTCTATATCCCATCATGTATTGGGAAATATTAAACGAACCTGAATCCTATAGTGGATCCCAAATATGAGACAATCAGTTAAGATAGAGCTGGTTGTAATGAATGGGAGGATAAAATGAAAAACAGACGGAAGTTTGGCAAAGAGTACAAAGCAAAAGTAGCAATAGAAGCGCTCAAAGGTCAGAGGACAGCCAATGAGATAGCGCAGGAATTTGATATTCATGTGAACCAGGTGAATGAATGGAAAAAGCATTTAGTAGAAGGGGCGTCAACGTTATTTAATGGAGTGCAAGAAAATTCTCAGGCGGCATATGAATCAGAGCGAGAGCGGTTATATAGTCAAATAGGGAAGTTGCAAGTAGAAGTGGACTGGCTAAAAAAAAAGAGCCTGTTACTTGCGCAACGGTAAGTGAGAAACGAGCGATGATAGAGCCAGCAAATAAGGAATTGAGTATTCGTCAGCAGTGTAACCTGCTAAGCCTTCCACGCTCCAGTTATTATCGTCAGGCAGTACCGGAGAGCGAGGAGAATTTGAAGGTGATGAGGGCAATAGATGAGCAGTACACAATGCATCCATGGTATGGAAGCCGCACAATGGTTTACATTCTTTTCCGAGCAGGATATAAAGTAAATCGCAAGCGAGTAAAGCGTTTGATGATGTTGATGGGTCTTGTATCTATAGCACCCAGAAAAAGAACGACAGTACGGAATAAGCAACATAAAGTTTACCCTTATCTACTGCGATTATTAGATATTACTATCATCAACCAAGTCTGGTGCAGTGATATAACGTATATTCGAATGAGACATGGCTTTGTGTATCTGACAGCAGTAATGGACTGGTATAGCCGCTATGTGCTGTCATGGGAGGTGTCAGTGACAATGGATGATGGTTTTTGCGTAAGTAGCCTTGAGCGAGCCCTTAGGCTCTATGGCAGTCCTGAGATATTCAACACAGATCAAGGCAGCCAGTATACAGGGGCAGCGTTTATCAATGTGCTTCAGAGCAATGGGATTCGGATAAGTATGGATGGCAGAGGACGGGCTATGGATAATATCATGATTGAGCGGCTGTGGCGCAGTGTCAAGTATGAGGAGGTTTATATAAAAGATTATGAAACTGTTGATGAGTTGATTAAAGCGCTAAGGAGCTATTTTGATTTTTATAACAATGAGCGTCCGCATTCTACGCTTAGAGGCAAAACACCTGCCGAGGTTTATAAAAGCTCTGATTTTGCGATGGCGGCGTAAGGATGCATTACCCTATCCCTTACCCTTATACTAACAGACTAAATACCCTCTTAGAGGGCTATACCTTAAGTCCACTAAAAAGTGGTCTTGACAATGGGGTCCACTATATCCAGCCTTACCCCCGACTCGCCAATGATATTTTATAAGGGAACAGAGACTGACTACATGGAGCTTGTTAAGGTCACAACAACAGCGATTAAGAAAGTTTATCCTCAGGCACAGATATTAAATGGCGGAGCAACCGGCGGTAACACCTCATACTGGCAGGATGTGCTGGATTTGACGGGGGCTTCACCTTTTGACGTAGGCAATTGGCACTATCTGCCGCAGCACGATGATGTCGGAGACCTTGCGACAAGCCTCTGGCACGATATCTTTAGCCATAAAAATGTTAACAGACTATGGAACACCGAATACATGGTTTTTAGCACAAACCACCCGGACACAGGAGCTAACAACTCGCCGGATGAGCACTCTCAGGCAAAGAACATTGTGAAAGGTTATGTAAAGGCTTTTGCTGACGGAGCTGAAAAAATCTTTTATGTCTATTACAAAATGTCTGATGCCGGACTTATTGATCCCCAGGGAGACAGAAAAAAAAAAGCATACTATACGCTTAAGAAATTGATAAAAAAAATTGATTCTTTCACATCAGTTACAACCGCTCCTGCCTTTCAGGACAACTCCACGTATGCCTATAAATTTGAGGTAGCCGGTAAACCTGTGTATGTGGTATGGGCAAACACAGGCAAGACTATAACATTTCCACTGTCAAGCACAAGTGTCACAGGCGCATTAGTAACACAGAGCACCCCAGCAGATGAGAGCGGTAACTTCACTGTTTCATACTACAGCGTTACAAACGGTTCATTTGATTTATATGTCTCTGACGTACCATGCTATATTGAGGAAATTAGCGGCAATTAGTCGTTTAGATGCATAAATTTACAGACGTCACTTGTTTGTTTTACAATATCACTGATGTATGACTCAGGTGCAGGTAATGCTGATGGTTTTGACAGATTAAAAAGGTGTATTGAAAAGGCTGTGGGCATATCTACCAACCTCACCATAACCGACAATTCCTCAAGCCTTCTTACAATAACCACTAAGGATAAAACGCTTGTAGTGAGGGCACACAAGATGTTTCTTACGGCGCCTTTTGGCGTTATGAAAGAAATAGCCAATATTGCCTCAAACAAAAAGACAAAAAACTCCGTTATAAAAAAATATATCAAAGACAATGCTGACTCAATTAAGACCCCGCCTATCAACCGCAAAAGAACTGTCATTACACAGGGAAAATTTCACGACCTCAGGGAAATGTTTGACGCCGTTAACAGCACATACTTTGGGGGCAGCATCAGTTGTGTTATAACGTGGGCAAGACGCTCATCTATGGGATTTGCAAAGAGGCGCAGGCTTGGCGCTTACAACTCCGAACTCGGTATTATTACCATAAATCCAGTATTGGATAAACCGCTTATACCGAGATATATTGTAGAATATATTATTTACCACGAGATGCTGCATATCGGTGTCGGCGTAAGAAGAGGAAAAAACAAACGCAGTGTGCACTTTAGAGAGTTTAAAGAGTTGGAGAGACAGTTTAAAGATTATGAAGCCGTTGTGAGTTTTATAAAGGGTAATTTTGACTTGTTTCATTGATTAGCGACTCTGTCTATTTTTTGCGTAAGCAGCTGTAAATTATTAGCCTTTAAAACACCTCGTCAGCATTCTTACTTGTATCATATTGGTTTAATAGCCGTCATGATGGACATAAAAACCCTCAAACGGAGTTACCTTTACAGGAATTAAAAAAAATTGCCTATGCAGTTAGCTCCGCAAACAAAAAAATGGATTCCTGCCTTCGCAGGAATGACAAGAAAAAAAGGAATGACCTCCCCTAAAGGGGATTCCCCTGTAAAATTGCCCCCCTTTGTCATTCCCGCCTACGAGCGGGAATCCAGTCCTTTTTACTGTATCATTTGCTGACTGAAAAAAATTTACAGGAGTTAACTCAATAAGCATTAAAAAAAATATATTTATTTACAAAAGATTTTGATTGACATTTTGCTAAATGATATATCATAATACTTATGAAGTTTCAGAAGTATTAGTAATTTGCACAAGGCCACAAAGACTTTTGCTTTTTGGCTTTTCTATCGAGTTGTTTTTTCTGATACTTTAGTTTATGAATAAGGAGGTATGATGGAAATGGCTAAAGGTAAAGTCAAGTGGTTTAATGTATCCAAAGGTTTTGGATTTATCACCAACGAAGATGGTAAAGATGTATTTGTTCACCACTCTTCTATTAAGGGTAACGGTTTTAAATCTCTTGCCGAAGGTGAAGCTGTTAGTTTTGACATCGAGAAAGACCCGAAGGGCCTTAGGGCAATTAACGTAGTTAAACTCTAATCGAACAAAGCAACAAACTGCAAAGACACTCTTGTACAACAAGAGTGTCTTTGTTTTATTCATACGTTTTAACTCATTGATAAGAGGGACACAAAATTAAAAGCAATGACCAAACACTACGGTAACGAGTCAGTATTATATTATAAGCAAACTCAGCACAACGACCTTGTCGTAACTATTGATGGCGATAAATTAACCCTTTGGTCACCAGAAAGAGTAAGGCAGAGCGTTTTTGATTTAAAAAACCCTACTGTTCCAGGTCTTGAGTACGCAAAATACATGCTCCTTGCGCTTGTCTTTATCCCAACGCCTAAGTCAGTTGTCTCAATAGGGCTTGGAGGCGGCTCAGTTCCGACGGCGTTATCAATACTTGTAAAACAGTGTCTCATACATGTGGTGGAAATAGACAAAGACATTGTGTTTATTGCTAAAAATTATTTTGGTTTCAGAGAAAATCCGCTTATGAAACTCTATGTTGACGATGGGTACTCTTTTATTGAAAGCTGCCCTGTTTCGCACGATATAGCCCTGTTGGATGCTTATAAGGGGAGCGCTCAGCCAAAGAACCTCTCTTCAAAAATATTTTTCCAAAATCTTGCTAAAACTCTGAAACCAGAGGGAGTTTGTGTCGTTAATCTAATAACTTCAGATACGGAAAATCTCAATAACGCCGTAAACAATATGAAAGCAGTGTTTAAAAACATGTGGTATGTTGAATGTAAAACATCAAGAAACGTAGTTTACTTTGCTTCAAATTATGACTATGACGAATTCATATTAGCCGCTAATATAAAAAAAATACAGGAGCTGCTTCCATCAGGAAATCCTGACTTGTTAAAAAACGCTAAAAAGCTGCACACCAGCGATGGACTTAGCATTGTCAAAAAGTTATATCAATTAGCTTTCAAAAAGAGCAGTCAGTAAGAAAAGCTACGGTTTTGCGGTTAATTTCAGTTAGTTTATTGGGAGAACTCTATTTTATACCCTTCTCGTTTAAAAAGGCCGAGTACTTCTTATCTGTGCCTACGATGTGTTTGGTAAGCCAGTCTTTCAGAAAATTCATTAGCAACAGATCCACCATAGCGCGTCCGGCTTTAAACTGAGCATCAAAGCTAATAACCTTCTGCGTTAAATCATCATGCTCCTGCTTGTGAGCAGCTGCATTTACGTAACCATGCGTCGCAAATAATCTCTCCTCATTGCCAAAGTGGTACTTTGTGTACTCTACCAGTTCGCTTAACACCGGTCCGAGCGCATCCTTGCCTTTTCTTGCCGTTACGGCGTCAAACAGCTCATTTATTAAAGCTATCAGTTTCTTGTGCTGGTCATCCAGCTCCTTTACTCCCACACTCAAATTGTCATTCCATGTAATCAGTGACATATGCTTAAATCCCCCTGCATTAATTCTGCGTTCAAACGGTTTACGTTTACACAAACACACCGTATTGTACAAAAAATAATCGGGAAATGTACAGACACTACAAAAAAAACACGTCAGAGCCTTCCCGATCGTATTATTGAAATAATAAGCCATATCCCCAGAAAAAAGGATATTACAAAGCCAAGGGTCCCAATTGCAGGCATATCAAAAATCTTAGCCCCTATCCCTGACATGGTTAATATTGCAGAGCTCATTATGATTGAGGCTGTCACAATGCTAAAAGAAAGGCGGTTGGTTGAACGGTCAAAATCTCGTATAAGACGCTCTATGCCTATAATATTAAATTTTACACTAAATTCATTATTTATCATTTTTCTGAGCAGAACTCGCAGTTTCTTTGGAGTATCAACAATGGAATCGGCCAAATCTGAGAGGTTTTTCCCGACCTTAGCATACATCTTCTTAGGTCCGTACTTTTTCCTGATAAGCATTGCAGTGTATGGGGCTGAGGCAGTTATAAAGTTAAAGTCTTTGTCTATTTCTCTTACAATGCTATCGACCATGAGCATACACTTATCTATCAAAAGAAGTGATGAGGGAATCTTAAGTTTATGTTTAAGGGAAACTTTGGTTATAGTGTCAAGATATTCGGCAAAGTTAATCTCTGCAAGCGCTGTGTCATAAAGAGGTATAAGGATTTCCATCATATCGTTTAGAAACTCTCTCCTAAACCTGTCTATGTCCACCTCCTCTGTGACCATCCCTATGGTTATAAACTCATCTACCAGACTTTCAAAATCCTTGTTGACAATAGCTATAAGAATTCCAGCGATGCTTTCCATAACATCTGGAGTGAGCCATCCGACCATACCAAAGTCAACAATGCCAATCACAGCGTCTTCTGTAATAAAAAGATTTCCAGGGTGCGGGTCGGCATGAAAAAAACCGTCCTCAAGAATCATCTTAAAGTAGGCATTAACAAGATTTTCTGCTATCGCACTTTTATCAAATCCAAATTTTTCCATTGACTTTACATCGTTTATCCTTATGCCCTCTATCCGCTCAAGCACAATTACTCTCTCTGAGGTATAGGCAGGATACAGTATCGGGATTTTTACGTTCTCAATGTCTTTAAAATTCCTTGCAAAGCGTTGTACGTTTTTAGCCTCCTCCATAAAATTCAGTTCTCTTTTTATGGTTTTTGCAAACTCTTCAACTATTCCCAGGGGGTTAAATATATCTGTTCCGGGCATGTACTTAAGCATCAGGGAGGCCAGAAATCTCATTATGTTTATATCAGTTTCTATAGTTTGCCGGATATGCGGCCTCTGTACCTTAACTACCACCTTTGTGCCGTCATTAAGGACTGCCCTGTGTACCTGTGAAACTGAGGCTGCCGCAACGGGGGTTTCTTCTATTTCAGCAAAGATTTCCTCAATCGGCATATGGAGGTCTTTCTCTATTGTCTCTCTCACCGATGCATACGCAAACGGCGGCACCTCATCCTGAAGTTTTGCAAACTCAGCGGCATATTTCTCTGTTATCAGGTCTGGGCGTGAGGACAGTATTTGAGCAAGTTTTATAAAGGATGGCCCAAGGTCGGAAAAAGCCCGCCTCAGCCGTTCTGCTATTGTTGTTTCTATTATCTCGCTTTGGGCAAGGATTTTCAAACGCTTTCTAAACGGTATCAGCCGGTTTAAGTTAAGCTGCTCGATAAATTGTCCAAATCCGTGTTTTGCCAGAATGTTCAGAATCTGAGTTATTCTGTTTATGTTTTTGTAGGTTTTAGTTAGTTTCAGGATTTCAGAAAACATTTGTTGAGTTATATTCCTTTATGGCTTCTTCTGCTCATCGTGTGTGCCCTCAAGGACGCTGAGACGCGCCGAGAGTGAATTCACTTTCTTACTTAACTTTTCAACATCATCCTTTGTAGCAAGGTTCATTTTCTCTAAAATCGAGCTGATGGTCTCTGTCATATTTGAGGAGAGTTCGCTGCCGGTCTTACCAATTCTTTCTGACCACTCTTTGACCATTTTCATGCCCTGAGACTCACTCAATTCTCCCTTTTTTACCAAATCCTCGACAAACTGCTTTACCATTTCCTGAGCGCCAAGCGCTGCCATCGCAAACTCTTTAAGAGTATCCATTATCATTATAGAGTGTCCTCCTTATTTTTCCTGTTACTCTAACATAAAAAGCGTTATAATAGAAAAGGTTTTTTATCTGCGGGTTTGAATCAAACATTAACAGGAAAACACTGTTTCTCTATTTTTGTGGATTTTGTAACGGTCTCATAGTTGGTATCAGTCAGCATCTGCTGCTTTGTTTTTACAGTCTTTGTTTTGACAGAAGATAATCGTATCGCCGGCTTTGTTTTTCTTTTCGTACATAGCTTTTGCGTTACAGTGCGGGCAGCTTTCATTGACCGGTTTGTAGTTAGAGATAAATTTGCACTCAGGGTAGTTGCTGCAACTATAAAATAGCCGTCCCGGGAATTTCCCTTTTGTGGCCTTTCTCTCTATAATATCCCCTCCATCCTCAGGGCACTTTAGTCCGGTAGGGATTGGCTTTATGTTTTTGCAGCCGGGGTAGCCGGAGCAGGCCATAAATCTGCCGAATCTGCCGGTCTTTATAATCATAGGGGAGGAGCACTTATCGCATATCTCATCGGTCTGTTCTACCGGAGCGCTGCCTGAGCCGTTTTGTTCGTCGTCAAGGGGCTTTGCGTTTTTACACTTTGGATAACCGCTGCAGGAAAGAAACCAGCCGTTTTTACTCCATTTTTTTACCATTGCCATCCCACACTTGTCACAAACCTCCTCTGTGGGAATATCCTCTGGCTTAACCCTGTCCTTAGCTCCTGAGGCCTCATCCAGCTCCTTTTTAAACGGCGGGTAGAAGTCCTCTATGAGAGAATTCCAACGAATACTCCCCTCTTCTACCTTATCAAGGTCGTCCTCCATTTTTGCCGTAAAGGTTATGTCAATCAGCTCCGGAAATCGCTTAACCAGTAAATCATTTACAATTTTTCCAAGCTCAGTGGGTTTAAACTTTCCCTCCTCCTTGTTAACATACTGTCGTTCCCCTATGGTGGATAAAATAGCGGCATAAGTGCTGGGTCTGCCAACACCTTTTTCCTCAAGAGTTTTAACAAGGGAGGCCTCGGTGTATCTGGGTGGGGGCTGTGTGAAATGCTGTTCAGGTTTAAGTTCAAGGAGTTTTAGTTTCTCTCCTCCACTTAGTGCCGGTAATACGGAGCTTTCACCATTTTCATCACTTTCAAGCGATTCGGAGTAGAGCGCCAGAAATCCCTTAAATTTAATTATCGTGCCTGATGCTCTAAACAGCGCTTTCTCAGTGCTGTCCAATATATCAAACGAGGTCTGAAGAAGCTCTGCCTGTGCCATCTGACTTGCCATAAAACGCTTCCAGATAAGCTCATACAGAGCGAATTCCTCTGGTTTAAGGTGCTTTTTTATCGTCTCAGGAGGATACGTAACGTATGTCGGTCGTATAGCCTCATGGGCGTCCTGAGCTGAGCTCTTGGTTTTAAATGTATGGGGCTTATCTGGTACAAACTTTTTACCAAAGGTCTTTTCTATATACTCCCTAGCCCACGCCACCGCCTCGGGTGCTGTGCGGACAGAATCCGTTCGCATGTAGGTTATTAACCCAACCGAGCCCTCCTTCCCCAAACTCACACCCTCGTAAAGCTTTTGCGCTATACTCATAGCCCTTTTTGCCGTAAAGCGAAGCCGTTTGATTGCCTCTTGTTGAAGTGTGCTGGTTATAAAGGGTGGAGCAGGCATTCTCTTTTTTTCCTTTTTGTCCACACTTTTAAGCGTGTAAGTCTCGGTTAAAAGACCTTCTCTTATTTTCGCTGCCTGTTCTTCTTTGGTAATAAAAAATTTGTTACCCTTCGGGGATTTCTCTATAACAGTTATACCTTCATATTTGTGCAGTCTTGCCGGAAATGAGGGCTCAACATCGGCAAGAAATGAGGCGGTTAATGACCAGTACTCCTCTTTTTTGAACGCTTCAATCTCTCTTTCCCTGTCAACAATCAGCCGCACCGCTACCGATTGCACCCTGCCGGCGCTTAGTCCAAAACTTATCTTTTTCCACAGCATTGGGCTTAACCCATAGCCGACAAGCCTATCCAGCACTCGTCTGGCCTGTTGAGCATTGACCTTGTTCATATCAATATTTGCCGGACGGGTCATTGCTTCTTTTACCGCACGTTCTGTTATCTCATTAAAGGTCACCCTGAACATTTTAGGCTGCTTGCCTTTGTTTTGCGCTATTATTGTCGATATGTGCCAGGCTATAATCTCACCCTCTCTGTCAGGGTCAGGAGCTAAATAGACCTCTTCGGCTTTTTTGGCTGCCTCTTTTAGTTCCGATGTGATTTTCTCTTTACCGGGGATTGTGATGTACTCAGGTTCATAGCCGTTTTCTCTGTCCACACCCAGCACCTTTTTTGGTAAATCCAGAATGTGACCAACCGATGCCTTTACCGTAAAGTCCTTACCCAGTATTTTCTCTATTGTTTTTGCCTTTGCAGGAGATTCCACTATTAAAAGTTTTAATGCCATACGATCCTTTTACCGCGGCCAAAGACCATTGAATAAATCTCATCCCTGTCTATGTGGGTGTCTTTTGCTATTACGTAAGTCAAAAAGGACTTAAGCGTGTCAATATCCTCGTCAGTCATTATTCCAAGACTTTCCAGTTCCATCAAGTCCTCGTATAAATCGGCTACATTGTAGTCTTTAACCATCATGTTGACGTTACTCTCCTCAAAATTTAAATCATTTAACACTATCTCGTTTGCTATCAGCTTAAGTAACGTCATAAATTTCCTGTACATCTTTTCAACCTCCATGTGGACTGCTTACGTTTCCACCTATATTAGACAAAACACCCTATTTAAATAAACACCCTTTGTTACACAATATAAAATTTCATGCCCTCAGACTGTTTAACAAGCCCCCTTAATTCAAGCTCAAGTAAAACGTTCAGTACCTTATGAGCCGGAAGTGACGTCCTCCGGATTATCTCATCAACATGAATGCCTTCAAATCCAAGCACGGAAAATACCTTTTTAGAATCGTCACTTTCCTCTAAGACAGGTTTTTCATCGGCAGTCGTAATTTGAGTCTTAGGCGCTTTGAGCTTTTTAACGTCTGTCGTTTCTGTTTTTTCCACCTTACGTTTAACTGGCGGCTTTCTCTCTTTGATGTAGGCTTTGATTAAATCGCCGAGTTCCTCTAAAATATCGTTGGCGTTGTTGACAAGCTTAGCTCCGCTTTGAATGAGGCTGTGGGCGCCCTGAGCCGAGGATGAGAGCACGTTTCCAGGGACAGCAAACACCTCTTTACCCTGATCAAGGGCAAATTTGGCGGTAATAAGAGCGCCGCTCCTTGCTCCTGCCTCTACCACAAGAACTCCAAGAGAAAAGGCGCTTATGATTCTGTTTCGTATCGGGAAATTCTCTCTTTGGGGCCGAGTGCCGGGTAAAAACTCAGACACCACTGCGCCGCTTTCCGCTATCCGCTGCATCAGCCACAAGTTTTCCGGAGGATACGCTATGTCTATGCCGCAACCCAGAACCGCTATGGTGCGCCCATTACACTTTAACGCCTCACGATGCGCTATCGTGTCTATCCCTCTTGCCATCCCGCTTACTATCGTAAAGCCCATATTGACAAGCTCGCCTGTAAATTTCTCCGTAACCCTCTGTCCGTAATGACTGAGCGTTCGTGTTCCCACAATCGCTATAGCGTAGCGGTCCTCACTTACAATATCCCCTTTGACAAATAGCAGAGTAGGACTATCCGGAAACACTTTCAACATCTCAGGGTAGTCATCATCCATGTAGGAAAACACTTTGATTCCATTTTGCTCTATTTTTTTTAACGCAACCTCAACAACATCCCAGCCGTTGAAATTCTTAACGCTCTCGGCTCTAAATGATTTAACACCCTCAACACCCTTAAGCTCGTTGAGACTTGCCTTAAATATGTTTTCAGGAGTTTTAAAATGAGCCAGCAACTTCCGAACTGTACCGGGTCCCACATTTTTTATCGCAGAAAGCGCCAGCCAGTGCCTTATGTCCCCTTGCATCAGAAAATCCCTATGGCCTTAGAGTTTTAAGCGTCCCGTTTTTAATCTAAGCGCATTTAGTTTTATAAAGCCCTCGGCATCTGCCTGATTATACACATCCTCTTCTTCAAACGTGGCAAGCTTAGAGTCATAGAGTGAATGCGGCGACTTTCTGCCCACAATTATGCAATTACCCTTATAGAGCTTAAGACACACCGTCCCTGTTACCACATCCTGGCACTCATCCATAAATTTTTGGAGGACAAGCCGCTCCGGTGAAAACCAGTATCCGTTATAGACCATCTCGGCGTACTTTGGAATTAGGGAATCCCTCAAGTGGAGCACCTCTCTGTCCATAGTTATGGACTCAACCGCTCTGTGGGCTATGTGAAGGACAGTGCCTCCCGGAGTTTCATATACCCCGCGTGATTTAATGCCGACATAGCGATTTTCTACTATGTCCACCCTGCCAACGCCGTTAGCGCCGGCTGTTTTATTTAATGCTGAAAGTAGTTCAAACGGAGTCATTTTTTTGCTATCAACAGCTACAGGGTTTCCTCCTTCATAGGCAATCTCAATATATGTGGGCACACCGGGGGCTTTTTCAGGAGACACCATAAGTGTAAACATATCGGAGGGAGGCTCAGCCCACGGGTCTTCAAGTATGCCGCCCTCATAACTAATATGAAGAGCGTTTCTGTCAGTGCTGTAAGGTTTTTCTTTAGTTACAGGAACATCTATTCCGTGTGCTGCGGCATATTCTATCAGTGACTGCCTTGATTTAAAGGGCCACATCCGCCACGGAGCTATTATCTTAATGTCAGGCTTCAGGGCATAAGAGCCAAGCTCAAACCGCACCTGATCGTTGCCCTTACCGGTAGCCCCATGAGCAACGTAAGCAGCGTTTTCCTTTATCGCAATCTCTATGAGTTTTTTAGCAATTAACGGTCTTGCTATTGATGTTCCAAGCAGATAATACTGCTCATAGACGGCATTAGCTCTGAGCATAGGAAAAACGTAATCATTGACAAACTCCTCTCTTACGTCTTCCACATAGACTTTTGACGCTCCTGTTTTAAGCGCTTTTTCTCTTACATGGTCAAGTTCCTCACCCTGCCCCAAATCGGCACAAAAGGCTATCACATCGGCATCAACACTTTCCTTAAGCCACTTTATAGCAACCGACGTATCCAGCCCGCCCGAATACGCAAGCACCACTTTTTTCATACTGCCCCCCTGCTAACTAAAAATTCGTTTCCTTAAAAGTTAGCATTATAACGGTAAAAATGTAAAGTTACGCAGGAACGAATAATTATCCTGCACCTTTTAGCGAAAAAAATAGGATGATAAGGAAGGACTCTGTTTTCCCCTTAGACTCTCTCCGCTAAAGCAACCGTGTTGTCAAGTGTTTTTTTGTAAATCGCTGAGCCACAACAAAATTGACAATCTTAAGTAGTTGTGTTGCCCTTTTCAAGAATACTTTGAATCTCCATACTCAGTTCAGGCAGACGATTCTGAATTATGTCCCACAGCAGTTGATTGTCAATACCAAAATACTCGTGGGCAAGCACATTTCTGAAAAGATAGACTTTTTTCCAATCAACAGCAGGATAATTATCCTGCACCTCTTGTGGGATATTCTTTGAGGCCTCGCCAATAATTTCAAAGTTACGAATTACTGCATCATAAGTTTTATCATCAACTATGAACTCCTCAAATGAAGTTGTGTCTATGAACCGCTGAATCTTCACAATAGCAGTTAGGATATCTTCAAGGTAAAGCCTATAGCCTCTACGCATAGGTGACTTCACTTAGAATGAAATCCTTCATTTGTGGACGAATGGCATTGATGGTTACCAAATCTACCTCTCTACTGAACAAGTCTTCAAGATAAAATTTTAGATCGGCGTAGTTGTTAAAAGTAACATATCCCTCTTCAAATTCAACAAGTACATCGACATCGCTTTCTGCTTTTGCTTCTCCACGTGCAAAGGAACCAAACACTCCTATACAGCTGATGTGAAATCGGCTCTTTATCACTTTTTCGTGGCTTTTCAATATTTCAATGACGTCCATACACTCTCTTTTTTAATTTTATAAAATCCGTTCTAAATTAAGTTAGTGCAACATAATTAGATGGCATCAGTCAAGTTGTCTTTTTACATAAAAAGTGTTGTGTCTAAGGGAAATGGCAGCGCCCTTTCCCTTCCCCAATCTCCTTTATCACTTTTCAAACAAATCAAGTATAGCTGCCATATCGGCGGGAATATCGCTTTCAAACTCAAGGAGTTTTTTTGTTACAGGATGGATAAATCCAAGTTGAGCGGCGTGAAGCATCTGTCTGGGTATCTTTATTTTAGCTCCTCGTATTTCTATGTTGTCTTTATTGCCGTAGCAGGTATCCCCTAAGAGCGGATGTCCAAGTGCCGAAAAATGTACACGTATCTGATGTGTTCGTCCGGTAGAGAGTATGGCCTCAATTAGCGTAGCTCCTACGTATTGCCGCAAAACCCGCCAGTTTGTTATTGCAGCACGGGGATGCCTTGAGCGTGTTGACATCTTTTTTCTGTCAGATGCAGAACGGCCTACAGGAAGTGTCACAACACCGGCATCTTCTTTAAATTTGCCATAAATCAACGCCTTATATGAACGCTTGACCTCTTTTTTTTTGAATTGCTCCACTAACGCATAATAGGTGTCATCATCCAGAGCTACTACCACAAGCCCTGAGGTGTCTTTGTCAATTCTGTGGACAACTCCCGGTCTAAGTGGAGCGCCCACTGTTGCAGAACTCTGTACTTTCATAGCAAGAGCGTTCATAAGCGTCCCTCCGCTATGACCCGCCCCCGGATACATCGGCATAAAGGGCGGTTTATTCACTACAACAAGATGACTGTCCTGATACACTATATCAACGTGTTTGTCCTCAGGAACTAATAGCCCACTTTCGTCAGAGTTTACATTTGAAACCGTTATCGTCTCACCGGCCCTTAACCGGTAACCACACTTAACGGCAGCGTCATTTACACGGACAGCGTCAATGCCTGTAAGTTTGCTGATTTTTGAGCGGGTAAGCCCTGTTTTTTTTGTCAGAAAAACGTCAAGCCTCTCCCCGGCATCGGCAGCCTCTATTGTAAAACAGTGTTCCATTAGCTGCACCGGCACTTTCGCCCGGATACTTTATAAGTTAACAAAAAGAAGTTCTTTCAGCCGTCTCAGAGCTTGTATGAGCGCTCCGGTTCTTCTGAGAAGTTTATGAATTATCTCGTTTTTGCTTATTTTGTTTAACAGCGCTATTATCCGCAGCTTTGTGGTTATCACATAGTCATCATCATCCGTTATCTCACAAATTTTGGTCAAGCCATACTTGTCCAATTTCTTTAAAAAAGGAACCAGATTTTTGTTTTCAATGGAAACCTGTTCTATAACCTCAAGACACTCCAAACTAATATTTGATCTCATGACAAATTTCAAACTCTCTTTCATCTGAGGAGATATGTTCCTTGCTATGAAATCATCTTTGCCCTCTGAGAAATTATCTGTTTCAACAGTTTCAATTGATTTTTCTACTACATCGGCCGCAAAAGAGGTCTCACTGTCTGGTATGTCCTTATAAGCAGTGATTTTACGGGAATCATTAAGATTACGAACGGTACTGTTTAATTGCAAGCCAGAGCCCTTTCCGCCGGTTTTCATGGCTTTAAGTGTTTCGGTTTTTTTGGTTTGTTTTTTAAGGCGAGAGCCGCCCTCAATCATCAGTTTTTTTATTTTATTCGGCACTGTAGCGATACTTCCTTCCCAAATTTAGTGAAATTTTCTGAAGCCAATTGTCCGCGAGGAAAGTCAAACACCGGAATGCCTGCCATCTGCGCCTGATTGATTGATTCCCGTTCATATATTTTCGTTTTCAATATCCTGTCCTTATAATCAGAGAGTTTTTCCTCTATGACCTCGTTTGTTAGTCTTGCTGCCTTTTTAACCCTCGATAGCACTATGTTCCAGTTATCATCCAGTGCGCCCTCTCTAACCTCCTTCATTTTCAGTATGAAATCTGCCAGCCCGTCAATTGAGCGGCTTGAGGGTTCACACGGAATAAGGCAATAATCCGCCACCATAAGCGTATTTTCTACAAGCGGGCCCAATGACGGTGGACAGTCTATAATCACCAGATTATAGGTTTTATTTTTATATATGGAATCCATCGATTTCATAAGACGGCGCTCACGTTTGAAGGAATTATAAAGAGTCTCATTGACAAGACTTAGCCTTATGTTAGCAGGGGCAATGTCAAGATTTTTCACAGGGGTTTTTTGAATTACGGTAGTAATATCCTCCTGATTTGAAAGTATATCAGCCATTGAGCGGTCATTGTATCCGACCTCCACACCTATGCCCGGAGCCACGTGTCCCTGCGGGTCCATATCAATAAGCAAAACCTTGAGCTTTTTTCTGGCAAAATACGTCCCCAGATTAATAGACAATGACGTCTTACCAGTACCACCCTTGTGGTTGGCAAGGCATATAGTTACCAAACAGTATCCCCCTCAACAAAGATTTATACGACTAACTTAATGTAACAAAAATATGCAGCGGGTGTCAACAAAGCTGTGAAGTTAACCAAACTTACATTTGGAAAAGGAGGTTAAATAAGTATAATGAAATTTTAAGTGCTCACTCAAACACGCACATCAACGATTTTACCTGTGCCCTCAGGGTTCTGTGGGCTTTGTACCTGTGCCTGACCGGTTGTAGCTGCAGTTTCCACCAATTTCAAAGCCATCTGCCCCTGTGCTTTCATCGCATCAAGCGCCTTTTTGGCTACCAGCATGCCCTGCTGAGAATCAAGTGATCCCAAACTGTTAGCCCCGCTTATATCCATATCTCTGTCACCCCCTGTCGTCTATATCTTTCGTCAACCCTTACTCCTTCGTCGGTAAATTGCCTCACAAACTTTAACTTATGAAATTATTTAATTTTGCAGATTTATCAGTTTTTACACAAAAGCAGTTCAAAGTTGTAAATAATGTTATGTATGAACACTGAAAAAAAAGGAAGGATGGGTTAAGTAACAGTGATAAAATTGGGTGACATAACACTGCCAAATGATCTGACGTGGCCAAACTGTTTTGAGTGGACTGGGATATCTGAGACTGTGGAAAGAACTCTCAGCGGCGATGTTGTTATTTATGGAACGGAGATTACAGGACGCACCATAGACCTGACCGGAGGCAGCGACTATGGATGGATTACGTACAAGGATTTAAAAACGCTTCTTGATATGGCAAGCGTTTATGAAGAGATTTACGAGTTTGAATTTAACGGCGATATATATACCGTGCGGTTTCGTCATGAGGATTCCCCTGTGTTAGAGTTTACTCCGGTGACTGATACGGCAGAGTTCATAGACGATGACTATTTCTACGGTGTTATAAAGCTTATGGAGGTCTGATGACACTAAGGGGGGATTTGCACAACATTATGAATAATGACGACAACAAAATCATCAGCTATTTTGACACGCTAAAGGGCGCTCAGATTACAATTGTGCGGCGTGAGATTGATAACATCGTAAGCGATGCCCTTGAGAGTATCAGTTTTTGTTTTAAGAATAACCCTTTCCAGTTTTCAGAAATCGTAAATCTGGGAGATGGCCTTTTCCCCTCACACTTGAAGCCGTCTATTGCGCCTGAAACCTCAGATATAAATTCTATCGGCGTGTTTGAATACTACGACTCAAGACGGCTGGCAACAATCAGTTTCTTATTTAATGCTGATTTAGAGACTAAACCCGTGATTGCGCTTCAAATTCATTTTGACGAAAGGTATCCGGTATCTCTCTCAAGTATTTTCAGCGTTGAAAAGAAGACGTTTATAGGGATGCCACGTGGATTTGTGGGAGTACCGGTATCGGAATTTGAGGATAGGCAGCAAGTATTGGCAGTAGGGGCGAATAATCATTCGCCCTTAAAAAAAGGGTGCAGTGATTGCGGCAAGTAGAATCCTATGAAAAAGTGAATTCAGTAGGGGCGAATAATTATTCGCCCTTACAAAAACAAATGGAGGAGTAAACAAATGTCAGTAACACGCAGCGACATATCATATGTAAAGTCGGCAACTGTAACCGACACATCGGCAAATGGCGGCAGGGCAGGGTACAATTCAATCACCAATCGTCAAAAACACAACCTGTTTCCACGAGTAACAAGACCGGAGCGTATAAATGGTGTAACAAGACACCGTAAATTGTTTTTATGGAATAAAAACACCAGTCTTGAGACGGCAGCCTCAGTGCTCTCTTACTTAATCTTTCCATCTCCGGCAGGCGATAGGTTCTATATCGGAGCGGGTACTATGACAGATACACAGAATGACTTGAACTCAACTTATAACTGGGCAGGCGGCGGCGCCCTTAACTCAGCCATAACGGCGGGCGCTCAGCAGGTGTCAATCTTGTTTGAAAACAACGATTTCTATATTGACAACGGTCAGGTAATCGTTATAAACAGCCACTTTCTAACCTCTCAGACAATGGACACTGACGTTAAAGCCTTTGACTCCGTCTATTACAACGGCTCAAAGTGGATAAAACAAACTCCCTCAAGTGTAGAAGATGAGGACATGTATCCCTATGGAACATATCTGGGCGGCAATAAGGTTTTTAGCTATAACTCTAACGGTAACCTTGAGTACGTGACCTCTCAAAACAACAGCTACACAGGCGAGGTTTTAGGAGCAGGCACCGGCTCTCAAACTACTTTTACCGGCACGGTTACACACACTCCGGTTAAACAATCCACTGTGGTTGTCAAATACACAATTGGCAGCGTTAATTATCAAGCGACAACAAGCAGTTCTGGAACAATAACAGGAACGTCTATAAGCTCAGGCACGATTTCAAACGCAGGAGTGTTTTCAATTACCTTTTCAACAGCGCCGGATAATTCAACAAACGTAACCGCCGACTATACCGAGCAGTCATGGAGCTGGAGCAGTAACGTCTTAACGATTAAGACGGTTGAGCAGGCTGCTAATAATTACGCAACCTCAAACACATATTGCGCTGTGGCACTGTCTCTGGGCGATATAAAGACGTCTGCTGATAACAAATCAATATCCGGCTCCGGCACGTTTGATTTAACCAAGCTGACCCTTGACAATCAGGGAACGATTGAGGACACGTGGACATTTACGTTTACATCTGCAACAGCGTTTACATGCTCTGGCACTTACGCAGGGAGTGTCGGCACAGGGAGCATTAACTCCACATTTACGCCTAACAATGCAAACGCAGGGTATAAGTATTTCTCAGTTCCGACAAACGCATGGGGCGGCACATGGGCAACCAACAACACGCTGCAGTTTAAAACACATCCGGCAAAAGCGGCACTATGGCTTAAAGAAGTAGTACCGGCAGGCACTTCTGCTTATTCTGAAAATGGAGTATGTATGGAGTTATATGTGGAGTAATGTTATAAATAAATTAGTAGGGGCGAATAATTATTCGCCCCTACACTAACATCAAACAAAGTCCTCAATACTACACAAACCACCCCAAGAAATTACCTACAAAAGTTGTATTGCTAAACGTTTTAGAAGAGCATTTTGTGTTGAAATCTATATGAAAAATGTGTTACAGTTGCGGCATTAATTTACTGAGTATTCGTAAATTTTTGAAATGGAGGGGCGAACATGCTGTACACACTGAAAGAAAGATTTACAAGAAAAGGATTTTTAAGCGTTATCGCAATTTTTTCGATTTTGTTTTTGCTGTCTAATGTATTTGATTCTTACGGAGCAATTAAGCTTGCTAATAATGTTGCAGTAGCTAACTATGGAGCTAAAAACAATGAAACAAGTTGCTTTAGCAGAATAACAAAAGAAAAAATTAAACAAATATTAGAAAAAGGCGAAATAATTTATTGTAAAGGAGATATAGTAACAGCATCTGAACTTGAGAAACTAATTAAAGAAAGTGCAAAGAATGAAAAACTACACAGCAACGGGTTAAGAATTGATAGTGCAATTGTTATCGGAGACCTCCATCAGTAATGTTACGATTCCTTATGAGTTATGGTTAGATTACTCTCTCTTTTATGGTAATGTTGATTTCTCAAGCAGCTCTTTTGAGAAAAAAATATCTTTTGAAAGTAGCACATTTGAACAAAAGGCCAATTTTAATGCTATAAAATCTAAAGATGCAATATTTTTTCGAAATGTTAAATTTAATGGTTATGTAGATTTTGTTGCTGCTGAGATTGATGGCAACTTTGAAGCAGATAGCGCACAGTTTTTAAGTGAAAATGACGAGGCTTTATTTAATAGCATGAAAGTAGATGGTCATGTAAAATTTGCAAATACTAAATTTCATAGTCCAGCAAATTTTGGTCGAATGAATATTTCAGGGAATTTTGAAGCAAATGGTTCAAGCTTTGAGAGTAATAAAAAGTTAGTGACTTATTACGATAAAACTAACAGAAAATACTCTTATTTATTTCATGGCATGAAAGTAGGCGGGGGCACATTAATTAGAAATACTACTTTTGCAGGCAATTTCAATATGAAGGATTCGTCTTTTGAATCTATTAGTTTTGACAATATAAAATTTGAAGACAATGCCACCAACAAAGACAATAAAACATTAATTAAAGTAAACCTGACCGGAATGATCTATAAACATATTTATGGGATTGATAACGAAACAAAAAGGAAAGACTTCCTTGAAAGAACAGAATTTAATAGTGATGTTTACACAACTATGGAAACATATTTTAAAAGCCAGGGGAAAACCGATGATGCAAATAAGATTTATATGGAGATGAAAAATAAAGAAACAAAACTGATGGCTGTTTCATATAATTGGATTTATAATAAGTTTAATCGCTGGCTTACCGGTCACGGCCGACATCCTGAGTATACGTTTGTTCCTATCTTTATCTTATTTTTGCTTGGATGTTTTTTCTTTAAACCAAAAGTCATGAAATCAGCTGAGTCAAAAGAACATCTCAATACTCCTGAAGACAACACACTGGATCAGTATATGATGACTCTTTATAACCGCTTCTGGTACAGTCTTGACCTCTTTATACCTTTGGTTGACCTTAAAATAGAAAAGAAGTACAAACCAAAAGATGGTCACAAAGTGGTTTTAATGTACATGCACATTCATATTATTGCAGGGTGGATTTTAGTTCCTATTGCGTTATTAACAATTACCGGTAACCTTTCTAAATAGGGGCTCTACCTTATTAGTTTAGCTGCTAAACGGTAATGAAAAAAACGAAGCACAATAGGACTCTAAGCAACCCGCTCCGGTAGGCTCACATTATCGTAAACCGTAAACTCATAATGCGTCTCATCGGGTTATGAAACATACTGGAAATCGTCCGAAAATACCTTATGCGGCAGTTTGATGTCTTTTTCAGAAATAATTCCGCGCTTCATTTCCATAACGGAGGGGCTTTTAGACTCAAACTTGTCTATCAGATACTTTGCCGCAAGGTCAGGGTTAATTATATCGCCGCAGGTAAATATATCCACCGCAGCATAATTATACTCGGGCCATGTGTGTATAGAAAGATGTGATTCCGCAATTATAACCATTCCACTAATACCAAAAGGGTTAAATTCATGAAAAGAAACGTCAACTATCGTTGCTTTCGCTGCTCTTGCTGCGCCGACCAACGCATCGGTTACTTCTCTGAGGTCAATTATCTTGCTGGGATTGCATTCCCTTAATTCAATTAATAGATGTTTACCTAAAGCATGCAATTGCCTACCCTCCTATTAAGTTTCATTATAGATATACTATCCATTGCGATTTATACTTTAACTTAATATGATTATTTTGTCAACAAATAATTTGCTCTCTGTAGTTTTTATTTTTGTGTTGTTGCTTTATCTGACTGATAGGAGTTAGAATAGAGGCTAAAAATTTTGGAGGTGGATGATATGTTATCAATAGCGTGGGCAATGGGGCAACCGCCTCAAGGTGGGCAGGCTGGAGCTCCGGATATATTTATGAGTTTCCTGCCGCTTATGGTGATTTTTATAATATTTTACTTTTTAATGATACGTCCTCAACAAAACAAGGCAAAGGCACACAGAGAGATGCTTTCTGCCATTAAAAAAGGCGATAAAGTTATTACAACCGGCGGGATTTATGGCGTTGTGGAGTCTGTTGACGAGAACACGGTTACGCTTAAAATCTCTGAAAATGTAAAAGTGAAATTCGGCAAACCGTTTATAACAACACTGCGCGGCTCTCATGATGGAGATTAATAAGGATACATTGAGGAGGCAAAATTGAAAAAATCTGTAAAGTGGCGATTTTCACTGATAGGGCTGGCTCTCTTACTTACTCTCACTGCGCTCCTGCCCAACATGCCTTTCTATAAAGATCTGCCACCGATAATTAAGAAGCTGGCCCCAGATAAGGGCATAATTTTAGGACTTGACCTGCAAGGCGGCCTTTATCTCGTCTTTGAAGTTGAAGGACAAAAGGCTGTCTCACAAACTACCGGCAGAATCTCTCAGGGAATTCAAAAACTCTCAGACAATAAAAACCTTAAAGCCGATGTAAAATTTGACGGCAAAAACATAACCGTGACTCCAGCCTCTGCTGAAATCAGAAAAGCCATAGAAAATGCCTATCCCACCCTCTCAGCTCGGGATTCCGGTTCGTCTGTGATATACTCGTTGTCGGAAAAGGAAACGAAATACATTATAGATAATGCCTGCGAACAGGCTCTTGAAACTATCAGAAACCGGATAGACCAGTTTGGTGTGGCTGAGCCTGTCATCCAAAGACAGGGTGAAAACGAAATCGTGGTGCAGCTGCCGGGAGTCAAAGAACCTAAAAGAGCCATTGAATTAATCGGCAAAACCGCACAACTTGAGTTTAAGGTCGTTGATGACGAATCCCCTGCAGCCTCTGAACTGCCTGCTGTCATTAAGCCGTTTGAAGAGGATGAGCTGATGGCTAAGGTGAAGGCTAAAATTCCTGAAGGGGATGAGATACTGTTTGAGCGAATCACTAACAAGGAAACCGGAGAGGTTACTAAAAAACCGCTGCTCCTGAAAAAAGACTCTCCAATGTCCGGCAATTACATATCAGAAGCAAGGGTTCAAATTGATACCAGATACAACACTCCGTATGTGTCCTTAACTTTCAACTCTGAAGGGGCTAAGATATTTGAAGAAATCACGGGCAAGTATGTTAAAAAGCGGCTTGCTATCATACTGGATGGTAACGTGTATTCGGCTCCTGTGATACAGGAAAAAATATCAGGCGGAAACGCTCAGATTTCAGGTTCCTATTCTATGGATGAGGCTAAGGATTTGGCAATAGTGCTTAGGGCTGGAGCACTCCCTGCTCCCGTTAACATGCTTCAGAATATAACCGTAGGACCATCGCTGGGTACAGACTCTATAGCGGCGGGTAAACTTACCGCTATTGCAGCCTTTATTGTGGTGGCTGGGTTTATGGCGTTTTATTATAAAATCTCAGGACTTATCGCTGATTTGGCACTGGTCCTAAACATGGTGTTTCTCATGGGCGCTATGGCAGCTCTTAATGCCACACTGACTATGCCAGGCATTGCCGGTATTGTTTTGGCTATCGGAATGGCTGTGGACACAAACGTCTTGATGTTTGAACGAATGCGGGATGAGTTAAAGGCAGGTAAAACGCCGCGTGCCTCAGTTGACTCCGGTTACGATAAAGCGTTTTTAACCATTGTTGACTCTCACGTTACAACTTTGATAACGGCTGCGGTTTTATACCAGTTTGGCACAGGCCCTATAAAGGGATTTGCCGTAACTCTCAGCATTGGTATAGCAATCAATCTCTTTACATCACTGATAGGCACAAAGGCCGTGTTTGATTTTATGAACGCCGAAAGGGAGGTTAAAAGTTTAAGTATATGATTGAAATTATAAAAAAAACCAACATAGATTTCATGGGAAAACGCTATATTGCTTTTGCCGTATCCGGGATTTTTTCCGTATTGGGCATACTTGCAATTATAGCTGTCGTACGTGGAACGGCTAACCTTGGAATAGATTTTGCCGGAGGAACGGCTGTACAGGTGAAATTTGATAAAACTGTGAAATTATCTGACGTAAGAAAGGCTCTTGATGAGGGCGGTCTTACGGGAGCTGATTTACAGGAGTTCCCCGCAGTAAAAAAGGTGCTGGTGGTAATTAAAAAAATAGGCTCTGGAGCTATTGACACAAAATCCGCCTCAACATCTGCCGGAGTGTCGGATAAAGTCATAGAAACACTGACCAAAGGACTTAAAGATAACAATTTGACTGTGGATTCGGTCTCTGAAATCGGTCCAAAAGTTGGCAGCCGTCTGCGCACCGACGCTATGTGGGCGGTTATTGCATCTGTTATAGGAATTCTGATTTATGTCGGGTGGCGGTTTCAATTTAGCTTTAGCATTGGAGCCACATTTGCCACTTTTCATGACGTATTGGCAGTGCTTGGCGTGTTTTATGTTATGGGGTATGAAATTAATCTGATTCTTTTGACAGCACTATTGACAATAGCCGGTTATTCTCTGACTGACACAGTTGTGGTGTTTGATAGAATTAGGGAAAACCTCCGCGCTATGATTAAAGAGCCGGTTACAAATGTCATCAATAAAAGCATAAACGAGGTGCTCTCAAGAACTCTCGTAACGTCCCTGACCGTGTTTTTTGCATCATTAGCTCTGTACTTTTTTGGCGGCGAGGTGCTGCATGACTTTGCACTGGCAATGGCTTTGGGAGTTATCGTGGGCACGTATTCCTCGGTGTTTGTGGCAAGTCCGGTTGTGCTTCTTTGGGCTGGAGATAAGCAGCTTGTGAAAAAATAGAAGCAACGATGGCACGATTGGATAAGAAATGGCTACTTGCGCGCACAAACAGCGAGTACGTGGACTATCTTGCAAAATCGCTCAATGTTTCACAAATTCTGTCACAAATTTTAATAAACCGAGACATCAAAACTCCTGAAAAAGCACGGAGTTTTTTTGATTCCACGGTCAGCTTATTAGCTGACCCATATATGCTCTCCGGTATGGACAGGGCGGTAGAGCGAATAAACCTTGCCGTACAACGCTCTGAGACCATATTTGTGCACGGTGATTACGATGCTGACGGCACATCGGCAACGGCCATTATGATTAAAACCCTGCAAAGACTTGGGCTTACAACCAGATATTTTATTCCAAGCAGATTTGTTCACGGATATGGTTTTCACGCAGCAGCAGTTGATCTAGCACATGAGAGCGGCTGTTCTTTGATTGTTACGGTTGACTGCGGAGTATCCTCATTTGAGGCGGTTAATAAATCCCTGGTATACAACATAGACGTTATAATCACAGACCATCATAAGCCAGCCTTTGACGAACATTCCGTTCAGCCAGTGTTGCCGAATGCATATTCTGTGATAGATCCGGCGATTATGCCCTCTGACAATCCGCACTCACAGCTTACAGGAGCAGGTGTGGCTCTTATGCTTTCATTGGCTCTTAACCGCTCTGACATTAGTAATGTGGTAGACCTTCTTGATTTGGCAGCGATTGGGACAGTGGCTGATGTAGCGCCGCTTATCGGAGAGAATAGGCTTATAGTCAAAGATGGTATAAAGGTGCTCTCGGAGGGTAAAAGACCCGGACTAAAGGCACTATTTGAAGTGGCGGCATCTGCCAACAAGACGATTGACGTTGACCTGCTTTCCTATACGGCAATTCCCAGAATAAATGCCGCAGGGCGGATGGCTGATGCCTCCGAGGTTGTGGAACTTTTTTTAACCGATTCGGAAACTGACGCAAAACGGATAGCCGGAAATCTTGACGCTCTTAACTTCAGGCGGCAGCGGATAGAAGAGGGCGTCTTTGAATCTGCCATTAATCAGATAGAGATTGAGGGGTATGACCGTGCAATCGTTATTTATGATGAGGGGTGGCATGAGGGTGTGCTTGGGATAGTAGCCTCTAAGCTTGTTGATAAATTTGGAGTTCCAGCGTTTGTGCTGAATGTTAAAGATACGACAGCAAAGGGCTCTGCCCGTGGAATACCCGGAATTGATATACATAAGGCACTCTCACAGTGCTCTCAGTACTTAGTCCAGTTTGGCGGGCACAAACAGGCCGCTGGTCTTAAACTTAAACTGGATATGATACCGCAATTTATAATCGCTCTAAATGAAGCCATAGACCGGACATCGGTAGATTCAACCTCACAGCCTATGATAATGATAGACGCCGATTGCACAATTCAGGATATTAACTTTAAACTCTTAAACGAACTCTCTATGCTTGCCCCGTTTGGATACGGAAATCAGGAGCCTTTTTTGGGAATCAGAGGGCTGACAGCGTATTCACCTAAAATAGTAGGGAAAAATCATTTGAAACTAAAACTTGGCGACAAGGGTGTGCAATTTGACGCTATTGGGTTTGACTTAGGCGACCATCTCCACATGGTATCAAACACCGGTAGAGTGGATGCCGTTGTCACTCCAACCTTAAATGAGTTTAACGGCTCTAAAACCCTTCAGTTAAATGTAAAAGCTCTCAGAAAAAGCCCTGTTCTGACATAATATACCTCAACCAACAAAGACAGCTTGCTGATAAAGAACATGGGGTCAAGGGAATTGATGGAGAGGGGAATCCCCTTTAGGGGACTTGTGGGATAGGGTTTAAGGGAAAGGGCAAAGCCCTTTCCCTTACTTACTTCTTTCTCTTAAAATAAACCTTTAACTCTGCCAGTTTCTACGTCAACGTCAACACGTCTATAAGCTGGGTCAGAAGATGTTCCGGGCATCAGTTTTATATCTCCTGCTACCGGCACTACAAATCCCGCGCCCTTGTAGGTCAGTATATCCCGCACAAATAGTCTCCAGTCTTTGGGTAGTCCCTTTTTGTTGGGATTATCGGATACGCTCAGGTGAGTTTTTACCATACAAGTGCCGAGCTTACTTAACTCAGGGTCAGCCTCAATTGCCTTAGCCTTTTTAAGAGCCTCTGGTGAGAAGTCAGCGCCGTCAGCGTTATATATCTCCTTAGCAATTTTCTCTATTCTTTGTGTAAGCGGCATCTCAATTGGATAGAGGAACCTGAATTGGTTTTCCTCGTTACAGGCATCCACTACGGCATCGGCCAGCTCAAGCGCACCCTCGCCGCCCTTTTCCCAGTGTCTGGATAGAGCCACACGAGCGCCTGCAGCCTCAGCGTTTCTTCTTACCATTGCGATTTCTGCATCGGTATCGGTAAAGAAAGCATTAATGCACACTACAGGGTTAATCCCTGCCGCCTTTACCGTCTTTATGTGATGAATAAGGTTTATACAGCCCTTATCAACCCATTCAACATTTTCTCCCTTATACTCATCTGGAATGGGCTTACCGGGAACCGGAATCGGCGCTCCACCGTGACACTTTAGCGCCCGGATCGTAGCTACGATTACCGCAGCATGAGGTTTTAGTCCTGAGTATCTGCACTTGAGGTTCCAGAACTTTTCAAATCCAATGTCAGCTCCAAACCCTGATTCGGTAATATTGTAATCGGCAAGTTTTAGTCCCACTCTGTCAGCTATAATTGAAGACTGCCCGATTGCAATGTTTGCAAATGGCCCGGCATGAACCAAAACCGGCTGTCCCTCAATAGTCTGCATAAGGTTAGGATTAAGTGCCTGAACCATCCATGCCGTCATAGCTCCTGCCACTTCTAAATCGGAGGTTGAAATCGGTTTACCCTGCTTGTCGTATGCTACAACGATTTTACCCATTCTCTCTCTGAAGTCTTTAAGGTCATTAGCAACGGCAAGAATAGCCATAATCTCTGATGACACCGCTATATCAAAACGGCTCTCCATCATGTAACCGTTCATCTTTCCGCCCATTCCGATTATCATTTTCCGCAGGGACTGTGCGCAGAAGTCTATTATCCAGCCCTGCTGCACGTTGTTTGGGTCAACGCCAAGCCGCCGGAGGTTTCTCTTACTAAGCTGCTCATCGGTGTAGTTAAGCTCGTGCTGCATTCTTGAGGTAAGAGCCACCATTGAGAGGTTATGAGCATTCACTATGGCGTTGATGTCGCCTGTTAGCCCAAGTGAAAATGGGGTAAGCGGTACACACTGAGAAAGCCCTCCGCCTGCGGCTGATCCCTTAATGTTCATCGTGGGGCCGCCGGAGGGTTGTCTGATAGCCGCTATTACGCTCTTTTTACGTTTGCCGAGTCCTTGTGTCAAACCCATTGTGGTTGTTGACTTGCCCTCGCCAAGAGGGGTCGGAGTTATAGCGGTAACGTCAACGTATTTGCCATCAGGCTTACTGGAAAGCCGTTTAAGGATGCTCTTAAAGTCCAGTTTTGCTACGTAGTGGCCGTGTGGCAGAAGCTCGCTCTTTTCAAGCCCAAGCTCATCCGCCAACTGATATACGGTTTTCATGTTTTTTTCTGCTGCCTCGGCTATTTCCCAGTCAGCGTGTTTTGTTGGATCAAGTGGCACTGTTACAATCCTCCTTTACAGTTTTTCTATTTTAACGGCACAAACCTTAAACTCCGGTACTTTGCATATCGGATCATACACGGGATTAGTCAGCACATTGGCTGCTGCTTCTTTGAAATGAAACGGGATAAACACTACTCCCACATCGGGGCTCTTAATCACCCTCGCTTTAAGCACTATAGAGCCGCGCCGTGAGGAGACTTTCAGCATCTCACCATCGCTGATACTTAAACGCTCGGCATCCGCCGGATGGATTTCAACATACGCCTTCGGTGACACCGTGGAAAGCGCACGCACTCGCCGTGACATGGTGCCGGTGTGGTAGTGGAAAAGCTCTCTTCCTGTGGTCAGCACAAATGGATACTCATCATCGGGTAGCTCCTCCGATGGACGATACTCAACAGGAGTAAATCTGCCCTTGCCGCGTGGAAATGTGTCCTTAAAAAGGTACGGCGTTCCGGGATGATTCTCATCAGGGCATGGCCACTGAAGCCCTTTCTGTTCAAGTCTGCGATAGTTCATCCCTTTCATATTTATCCACAAGCTGCCAATTTCATCAAACACCGTCTCAGCTGTCTTATTAGCCATTGTATAGCCAAGACGTCTTGAAAGCTCAACAATTACCGACAAGTCCTCTTTAGCGTCACCTGGCGGCTCAAGAGCTTTTCTCACTCTTTGCACAGTGCGGTCGGTGTTAGTAAATGTGCCGTCTTTTTCTGCAAAACATGTAGCCGGAAGCACTACATCGGCAAGCCGTCCGGTTTCAGTCATAAAAATGTCCTGCACAACGAGGAAATCTATATCTTTCAGTACCTTTTCAGTGTGTTCCTTATCAGGGTCGCTCATTACCGGATTTTCACCCATTATGTACATACCCTTAATTTTGCCTGCCTCAGCGGCATACATCATGTCAACAGCATTAAGCCCTACTTTGTTAGAAAGCGGAACGCCCCATGCCGCCTCAAACTTTTTCTGAACAGTCTCATCATCCACCTTCTGATACCCAGGATAGACGTTAGGGGCACATGCCATATCCGATGCCCCCTGAACATTATTTTGTCCTCTTAGCGGATTTAAACCGGCATTGGGTTTGCCGATATTACCTGTCATCAGGACAAGATTTGCTAGCGAAAACACATTGTCTGTGCCGTGTGAGTGCTGGGTAATTCCCATTGTGTAGTATATACCGGCGTTTTTGGCGCTGCCGTACATACGCGCTGCCTCTATGATTTTGTCCTTTGGCACGCGGGTGATTTTTTCACCGACCTCCGGCGTAAATTTTTCAATTATAGGGATTATTTTTTCAAAATCCTCCGTACGCTCGGCTATAAAGGACTTATTTATCAATCCCTCTTTGTGGATAACGTGCATGATGCTGTTAATCAGGGCAACATCGGTGCCTGGAAGCTGCTGAAGCCACAGGTGCGACTTCTTTACAAGGGGCACCTTACGCGGGTCAGCGATGATGAGTTTAGCTCCATTTTTAACAGCCTTAATCATCCGTAGTGCGATCACAGGGTGGTTTTCCTTAGTGTTAGAGCCTATCACAAAAATCACCTCGTTGCCTTCTATCTCGCACACGGAATTAGACATAGCTCCTGAACCAAACACGGTGGCCAGACCGGCCACAGTAGGGCTGTGTCAAAACCTGGCGCAGTGGTCAACGTTATTCGTCCCAACTGCCGCCCTCATAAACTTTTGAAACATGTAATTATCCTCGTTCGTACATCGTGCCGAGGAAAGCCCTGCAAGAGCATCAGCTCCGTGCTGTTTCTTTATCTCTTTAAATTTATCCGCTATAAGGCTAAGAGCCTCCTCCCAACTGGCCTCTTGCAACTTGCCGTCTTTTTTGATAAGAGGAGTTTTCAGCCTGTCTTTGCTTTTGATGAATTCAAACCCGAAACGCCCCTTAACACAAAGCCATCCCTGATTGTGGGTGTCCGGTTTGGAGTAAACCCTTGCGACCTCATTATCTTTAACCGCAAGTGTGATGTTACACCCTGTGCCGCAATAAGAGCATGTGGTATCAACCTCTTTAAGATGTTGGCGTCCCTTCTTAGCCCAAATCTTACCGCTTAACGCTCCAGTTGGACACAGTGAAACACACTGACCGCAGAACTCGCAATTTAAATCCTTTTCAAAGGGAGGGCATACTTTCGATTTAAACCCTCTGTATGATATGTCTATTGCGCCAACCCCCTGTACCTCATCACAGACCCGTACGCATAATCCGCAGAGGATACACTTTTCCATATCACGCTCAAGAAACGGATTGCCGTCTTTTACTTGATACTGCCGTCTCTGTCCGTAAAAGCGGTTAGAGCGCAGACCGTATAAGTAAGCAAGCTCCTGGAGTTTACAGTCTCCGGCACGCTCACACACCATGCAGTCGTTAGGGTGGTCGGAAAGAAGAAGCTCTACAACGGTTCGTCTAAGTTTCTCAATGTAGGGTGTATCGGTTCTAACCTTCATTCCCTCTGTGACCGGTGTGGTGCAAGAGGAAAACGGCCTTCTAACGCCGTCAAGTTCAACCAGACAGAGCCGGCAGCCACCGTAAGGCTCAAGGTGCTGGTTATCACACAGGGTTGGAATAAAAATCCCGCTTTCGCGGGCCGCCTGAAGAATAGTCTTACCCTCTTGTGCAGTTACATTTTTGTCATTGATAGTTAAATTTATATCCATGTTACCTCTGAAATCAAACCTTTTTGATTGACTTGAACTTACAAGCCTCAAAGCATGAATTACACTTAACACACAGGGCCTGGTCAATTCTGTGGGGTTTCTTTTTCTCTCCGGTTATGGCTATAACCGGGCATACTCTTGAACAGGCTGTACAGCCGGTGCATTTTGCCTCATCTATAGTGTAAGTAAGCAGAGCTTTACAGACTCCTGCCGGACAACGTTTTTCAAATATGTGGGCCTCATACTCGCCCCTGAAACGCTTAAGAGTGCTTAAGATGGGATTAGGCGCAGTCTGACCAAGTCCGCAAAGACTGGCCGCTATGATGTCTCGTGAAAGGTCCTCAAGCAGTTCCATATCGGTGGTTTTCCCTCTGCCCTCAGTAATTCTATCAAGAATCTCAAGCAACCGCTTTGTGCCCACTCTGCATGGCGTGCACTTTCCACAGGACTCATTTTGAGTAAACTCTAAAAAGTACTTGGCAATGTTGACCATGCAGTTGTCCTCATCCAGCACAACCATACCGCCTGAGCCCATTATAGAGCCTGCCTGCCCAAGTGACTCGTAGTCAACGCTTATATCAAGGAGGTCTTCGGTAAGACAGCCTCCCGATGGCCCCCCTGTCTGCACTGCTTTAAACTTCTTGCCCTTTTCTATTCCACCACCTATGTCGTAAATTATCTCTCTCAAGGTTATTCCCATTGGGACTTCAATGAGACCTGTGTTTTTCACTTTCCCGGTCAGAGCAAACACCTTAGTGCCCTTGCTCTTTTCCGTCCCCATAGAGGCAAACCACTCAGCGCCGTTTCTGATTATATAGGGCACATTGGCGAGAGTTTCAACGTTATTGATAATGGTGGGTTTTCCAAAAAGTCCTTTCTGAGCCGGGAATGGCGGTTTAGCCTTCGGCATTCCGCGCTTGCCCTCAATTGAGGCGATAAGGGCAGTCTCTTCACCGCACACAAAAGCTCCTGCGCCAAGTTTTATCTTTATATCAAAATTAAAGTTTGAGCCAAGAATGTTCTTTCCCAGATACCCGCGCTCACGGGACTGATTAAGCGCAAGCCGGAGCCTCTCAACCGCAAGCGGATACTCAGCCCTGATATAGACATACCCTTTGTCGGCGCCTATTGCGTATGCTCCAATAGCCATGCCTTCAATGAGAAGATGCGGATTTCCCTCAACAACGGATCTATCCATAAAAGCACCTGGGTCACCCTCATCAGCGTTACAGATTAAATATTTGATAGAGGATTGCTCTTTACGCCCAAACTCCCACTTAAGACCTGTAGGAAACCCGGCACCTCCGCGGCCTCTTAACCCAGAGCCTTTGATAATTCCAATGACGTCTTCGGGGGACATGCCGTCAAGCACTCGCTTTATGGACTGATACCCGGCGCTCTTTATGTAAGCGTCAATGTCTTCAGGGTCTAACTCGCCGCAATCGGAAAGCACCACCTTAACCTGTTTATCCTTAAAGGCATGGTAGTCTTCTTTAACTGATAGATCGGCAACCGCAACACCGCCCACTATATGTTCTGAGACAATCTGCGGGACGTGGTCGGGTGTGATGTGCTCGTAGGTTGTCTTATTGCCGTCAATAACGACGTCAACAAGGACGTCTCTTGCGCAAAATCCTCGGCAGCCCACCTTGTGCATGTAAAAGATTTCATGAGATGACGAATCTATGCCCTCTTTTTCCAATTCCTCGGCAAATCTGTCCAGCACCTCCTGGCCTCCGGCAGCAATGCCTCCAGTGCCCATGCAAACATTAATGCTGATTCTTTTTTTCATTATTCTTACCTTAACTCTTTAAGTGTTTTTAAGAATTCAGCTCTTTAATCTTCTTAAGAAGCTGGTTAACGTTGACCTTACCATGAACTTTTTTGTTGATGATTGCCACAGGGGCAATGCTGCAGGCGCCAACACAGGCTACCTTTTCAAGTGTGAAATTGCCGTCCTTAGTGGTTTCCTCATCTGCGGCAAGTTGAAGCTCCTGCCGTGTTCTGTCAATAAGCTTTTCTGAACCCTTAACATGACAAGCCGTGCCGCTGCATAGAGTCATGATGTTTTTGCCGCGCGGTTTTAAGTAAAACTGCGAGTAAAAGGTCGCTACCCCAAAGAATTTCCCTGCCGGTATATTCAGTTTCTCCGATACATAATACACGGACTCCTCTGAGATGTAGTTAAGCTCATCCTGAATATTTTGCAAAACTGAAACAAGGTTGCCCTCATTCTTTACGAAATCGTCAATTATTCTGTCCAGCACTTCTTCCATAGGCGTTTCTGCTCCAAAAAATAAATTTTTAAGACGTCAAGCTGTATTTATACCATAAAACTGATATTAATTTCAATTAGGGGTCAGCGGCCCCCAAGCGATTTTTGATTTTTCAACAAGCGACTTTCTTGTGCTTTCTCTGTAGTCTTTAAGTTTACCCGTAATCTCGGGATATTTAATAGACAAAATTGAAGCGGCAAGATATGCGGCGTTGGCGGCGCCGTTTATGGCAACGGTTGCAACAGGAATGCCTGTTGGCATCTGCACTGTGGAGTAAAGAGCGTCAAGACCGTTTAATTCCCCAGATTTAATGGGAATCCCGATAACCGGTAGCGTTGTATTAGCGGCTATTGCGCCAGCCAAATGCGCCGCCATACCGGCTGCCGCTATGATTACCTCAATGCCTCTTTGACGGGCAGATTTGGCATATGTGGCAGTTTCCTCAGGCATACGATGAGCCGATGATATTGTCACCTCAAACGGCACTCCTAAACCCTTGAGCACTGAGACGGCTTTCTCTACAATTGGTGAGTCGCTGTCGCTTCCCATCACAATCCCCACAAGCGGTTTTTCCTGCAACTAATTAAGCCTCCATTTCATTATGGTTAGTACAGAGATAAAAACATTTTTCCGTTGGAAAATTCAATGCCTTAATGCATAGAAATTAAAAAAAATTTAGCGAAAGAAGTTAATGTGGCTTGTGCGATGTATATTTTTCTAACATAGCTGCTGCAATTTCAGGGCTTGAAGGCCACTGACCACGCCTTTGTCCAGCATGAGTTTGATAGTCCTCAAAGTGGTCGGGATCAGGCTGAACCACTGTCCCATCTTTTATAAATAACAGTCCTATTTTGTCGGTTGGTATTCTGACAACAAAGGCATAGGCTTCGTCCAAAACTTGCCGCAGCCGCGCCATTATCTCTTTGGCATCAACAGGAGGCACGCTTGCAAGACGTCTAAAGTCAGACTCCGTATAACTGGCAACGCGGAGAATTTCGTGTATTAGCCCCTCGGGCGTAAACCCTGTAGATTTCTCAACTGCGGCCAGAATAACGGCTCCTATCGGCAAAATCCTGTCGTTAATTGTTATCAAATCCACCACGTCACGCGGTTCTTTTCGTCCGGCTGCAGCCATAACCTTGTTCATGGCAAGATCAATAGGATGTAGGATGTAGCCAAAGGCGTCATCCCGTATAGTGGGGAAAAACCGGAAGTCGCTGTCAACCACCCACTCTATTTTTGTTGCTTCATTGTCCTTTGAAGACTGCGCTATCTACTGCCGCTGCCTGTGCCACTCGTTCCTCCCTGTCATGGAATATGTCAATATCGGAGGAGTAGCGAGGCGCATCTTTGTTTAATGGCGCACTGCCTGCAACGTAACTTTCCGGGTCACGGTAAGCTGCTAGAATACTCAAAATCCCCGTCTGAATTTTAGTGAGCGGCGCGGCAAGCCTCCTCTATCTGCTCTGCCAGCCGCCGTGCGTCCATGCCGCCCTCTACCCTCAAGCTGCGTGTGATAGCCAGCGCATCGGCAGGAGTTGGATTTGGCACCGGACGGCTGCTCCACAGGGCAATAGCCCCGTATTTTTCAAAAGCAGTACGATAGAGCGCCTCTATGTGCTTCATCTTGTCGATCATAACTTAATTATATCACTTAGGAGGGTAGTTTTCAAGCATTAATAATTTCACTTAGGTATGAGTTTTGCATTGAAAAGAACTCTGCTTTCGTGATACAATCAGAGTGTGAGAAACACTATCCCTATAATTGTTGTTATTGCAGCAACGGTGATTTATATAATGCTTGCAATGCCAGAGAATGACTTAACAAAAAATGTTAAAATTCAACCAGGTGACTCTGTGATGGAAAAGGTAAATATCTACAGAAGCACAGACACAAAGATTGTTTGGAGAGCAAAAGTGAACAGGCTGATTTTAGAGGATAATCGTAAAGCAGCTAAGATAGACGGAATAGAGGCGGATTTTCCTGAAAAGAGTATTACTGTTAAAGCCAAAAGCGGTCTCTATGACTTCTCCAACAATACCATAACTGTTGACAGCGATATGCTGGCTTACAACAAGGATGCTCAGATAACGTCAAAAGATATATACGTTGATTTCAAAACTCAGACGGTTAGCTCTAAAAGCGGTGTAACAATCACAGGGAAAAATTACACCGTGACCGCTGATTCTTTTAACTCATCAAATGGTGACAACGTAACCTTAAACGGCAATGTAAAGGTGGTTTATAACTAATGAAAAATAAAACGGGATCTGTATCAATAGCAATTTTAATTATCATAGCAATAAGCACGGTACCTCTATACGCTCAACCGCCCTCCGGTAACGAGTCAACCCCTGCGAAGCTATTTAAAGGAGATAAAAACATACCCCTGATAATTACAAGCGATCAATTAAGCACAGACAACAAAAATAAGACTGCTACTTTCACAGGCTCCGTTAAAGCAGTAAAAGGAGAGACCACCTTTTACGCCGACAAAATGGTCGTCTATTACACCGATGACCAGTCTAAGGTAAAACAAATAGATGCAACCGGTAACACTAAACTTATTCGCGCAGAGAAGGTAATCACGGCCGCTAAAACCGTTTACTTCGCAGGCAAAGACGAACACGTAGTCTTTACCGGTAACCCGGAGGCTAGTGAGGGTAAAAATAAAATAGTCGGCACTAAGATGACTTACTACTTAAACGATGACCGATCTGTTGTGGAAAACAGCCGTGCACAACTTGAGGACAAATGAACACCATTGAAGCAACCGGGCTAAAAAAGAGTTACTCTAAAAAAACTGTAGTGTGGAATTTAAGTTTAACTCTGAAAACTGGCGAAATCGTGGGACTTCTGGGCCCTAACGGAGCCGGTAAAACAACAACATTTTACATGCTGACGGGAATGGTTAAACACGATGCAGGGCATATCGCTTTAAACGGACAAGACATCGGCTCACTGCCCATGTACGTTCGCGCAAGACGCGGAATATCATACCTGCCGCAAGAGACCTCAATATTTAGAAAACTGACGGTAGCTCAAAACATTCAGGCAGTGCTTGAAATTAAGGAAATGAAAAGACAACAGATTGCCGATAAAGTGCAGCAGGTTTTGGAGGAGTTTTCCATATCGCATATTGCCGGGAATATTGCCTACACCCTTTCCGGAGGGGAAAGAAGACGCACAGAAATAGCGCGCGCTATCGCTATGGACCCAGTGTTCATTCTCTTTGATGAGCCGTTTACAGGGATAGACCCGATAGCAATAATAGAGCTTAAAAAAATGCTGATTTACTTAAAAAACCGCGGGCTTGGAATTCTCATCACAGACCACAACGTTAGAGATACGCTTTCTATAACCGATCGCGCATACATAATAAATCACGGCGAGGTGCTGGATGAGGGCACACCAGAAAAACTTATCAGTAACAAAAATGTTAAACAAGCATACCTTGGCGAGGATTTCACTCTGTAATGGCACTTGAAGCACGATTAGAAGCAAGGCTTTCGCAAAAGCTGGTACTAACGCCGCAGTTGCAGATGGCGATAAAGCTTCTGCAGCTGCCGCAGCTTGAGCTTACGCAGGCTATAAATCTGGAAATTATAGAAAATCCGTTTCTTGAAGAACATATGGAGGATTTGTATCAGGGGGAGCCAGAGGGCGGGCTTGGCAATGAACCAGAGGCTCGTTCAGATGGCGATAATGACGGGGCGTATTCAGAGGTAACCATGGAGGGGCTGACGTCTTTTTCCGTCGATGAGTACTTTGAAGAGCGCGGGGCAGACGGACGCGATCTTGGGTATTTCACTGCCGGAGAGGATGAAAAACCGGGCTTTGAAACGTTCCTTTCCGAGTCGCAGGACTTAACAGACCATCTTAAGCTGCAATTGGATATGTCTGCAGCACACGGCAAGCTGAAAGAGGCTGCTGAGATGATTATCGGTAATATTGATGAAAACGGCTATCTGCGTGCAACCGTTGAAGAGCTTGCAAAGGTGCTCGGCGAGGAACTCTTAGTGGTGGAAAAAGCGTTGAAGCTGGTACAGAGTTTTGACCCTCCCGGCGTTGGAGCGCGTGACATAAAAGAGTGTCTGATAATACAGATAAAGATTCTGGGGCTTGAGGATACTTTGGTAGAGAAAATTATTGGAAACAATCTGGAGGATTTAGAGAGAAAAAAGTATCAGGCTATAGCCAGAAGTTACCGTGTGACTCTTGAGGAGGTAATGGTGGCGGTTAAGATAATTGAAGGACTGGAGCCAAAGCCTGCCAGAAATTTTTCCAACGTCAGTGTTTCTTTTATCACACCTGATGTATATGTGGAAAAGGTGGATGACCTCTATAAGATACTTCTAAACGATGAGCATACTCCACGTGTGCGGATAAGCAGTAAGTACCGGGAGCTTTTAAAAAGTAAAACAATTCTGGATAAAACAGAAAAACAGTTTCTTTTAGAAAAGTATCGCTCTGCCACGTGGCTGATAAAGAGTCTTGATGAGCGTAACCGCACAATATACCGTGTGACAGAGAGCATTCTGAGGCGGCAGAGGGAGTTTTTTGATAACGGCATACAATATCTAAAGCCGCTAAACCTTAAAACAATAGCTGAGGACGTAAGCGTTCATGAGAGCAACATAAGCCGCGTCACCTCTAACAAGTACCTTGCATGTGGTCACGGAGTGTATCCATTCAGGTTTTTCTTCAGCAACTCTCTGGGCTCAGATGACGGCGATATATCCTCAACGACAGTTAAGGAGCTGATAAAGAAAATCATCTGCGAAGAGGACAAGACCAATCCGCTAACGGATCAGAAATTAATGGACATTCTAAGCGGTAAAGGAATAAAAATAGCAAGACGCACACTTGCCAAATACAGAGAGGAGCTTAGCATTGCTCCGCACACTAAGAGGAAAAAAACAGCCAATTAAACACAACATAAATAAAACAACAAACACTGGAGGCACTATATGAACGTATCTATTACCGGACGTAATTTCGACATAACAGAGTCAATAAAGGACTATGCGGAGGGCAAAATCAAGAAGTTTGCCAAGATGCTCGTTCATGAGTGTGACGCGATGGTAGTCTTAACGGTAGAAAAGTACAGACACAAGGCAGAGGTACTGATAAAGTCTAACGGGGTGCTGATTCAGGCTGAGTCAATAACAGCCGAGATGTACTCGTCAATAGACGAGGTGGTGGAAAAACTGGAGCGTCAGATAAAAAAGTACAAGGACAAGCTGACCTCAAAGAGAAAAGGAGCCGCTAAGGGTACCGCAGGACATGCAGAGCACACAGAAATAGCCACTCAGGACACACACCAGATACGTATAATCAAACGCAAGAGATTTGATATGAAACCGATGCCGCCCGATGAGGCAGCGATGAATCTGGAGCTTCTGGACAAAGACTTCTACATTTTTTCAAATGAACTAACAGGAGATGTAAACGTGATTTACAGAAGAAAAGACGGTGATTTTGGACTGATAGAGCCAACGCGATGAGCTCTAAGACCTTTGTCCTGATAGTTACGGGCATGTCCGGCGCTGGTAAGACAGTGACGTTGCGTGCCCTTGAGGACAGCGGTTACTTTTGCGTAGATAACCTGCCGCCATCTTTGATTGATGATTTTGTAAAGTTAACGACAAAGAGCGCCGAGGTGGGCAGCATAGCCATAGGTATGGATGTCAGGGAAAAGAGTTTTCTATCCGATTTGGAGTCAACCCTTGTGCACTTAAGAAAGGCTTATACGCTTCAGATACTGTTTTTAGAGGCGGAGACCGATGTGTTGATACGGCGGTTTAAGGAAACGAGACGGCCGCATCCTCTGCAAAAACTCCACGACGGCAACATGGTTAAGGCAATGGAGAGCGAAGGGGCTCTGCTTAAACCGCTTAGAAACGAGGCAGAAATGATCGTTGACACGTCGGCATATACGCCGCATCAGTTGAGAACCCATATAACGTCGTTGTTCGGAGGGGTTTCAACCTCGTCGTTAAAGGTCACGCTGATTTCGTTTGGTTTTAAATCCGGCACTCCGCACCATTTGGACATGTTGTTTGATGTACGGTTTTTGGCAAATCCCCATTTTGTAGAAAACCTAAGACCGCTTACTGGATTGGATAAATCGGTAAGCGATTACGTCATAGAAAACCATGTCACTGTGGAATACCTTAAAAAGATAGAGGATTTACTGGATTTTCTGATACCAAATTATATAAAAGAGGGCAAATCGTTTCTAACAATAGGAATAGGCTGCACCGGAGGCCGCCACAGAGCGCCTGCCATAACCCAAAAAGTTGCAGCTTTCATCTCCAAACACTCCCTTAACGTAGAAATCGTCCACAGAGATATCTAAACCGCATTTCCTTGTCTAACTTCGTTGGCACACATCTTCCTCTACTAAAAGTGTTATAATATTTTATCTGTTTTAACGGGGAGCATTCTATGATACACACAATTGGAAAAGATATAAATCCTCCACCTCAAGACAATCCAGGTGGGAACATTTTAATATACAAAGATGGCGCACTGCGTCTACAGGTTCGCCTTGACGGAAACACAGTATGGTTAACCCAGCGTGAAATTGCCGAACTCTATCAAACCAGTGTACCAAACGTAAACATGCATATTTCCAGTGTTTTTGAGGAAGGTGAACTCTCACCTGAGGCAACTATTAAGAAATACTTAATAGTTCAAACTGAGGGTAAACGCAAGATTCAGCGTGATGTTAACCATTACAACCTTGACATGATTCTTGCAGTAGGCTATAGGGTTCGCTCACAACAAGGCACAAGATTCCGGCAGTGGGCAACACAGACCCTGAAGGAATATATTGTTAAGGGATTTGTCCTTGATGACAGACGGCTAGAGGAAGGTCGTACTCTCGGGAATGATTTGATGAGTTACTTGAGCGAATCAGAGCAATACGTACCTCCGAGCGGCGTTTCTATCAGAAAATAACGGACATCTATGCTACCAGCATTGATTATGAACCAAATATAAAGATTACTAAGGCTTTTTATGCCACCGTACAGAATAAGCTCCATTGGGCTATTCACGGACAGACTGCAGCAGACGGTGATAAAACACAGGGCAGATGCAAAGAAACCAAACATGGGGCTCATGACTTGGAAAAATTCTCCCAACGGGCCAATTCGTAAAACCGACATTACGGTAGCAAAAAACTATCTTACTGTGGATGAGTTGCTTGAGCTAAACAGGATAGTTAACATGTATCTTGATTATGCCGAGCTTCAGGCTAAGAATCGCAAACCAATGCACATGGCCGATTGGGTCAAAAAACTTGATGCGTTTCTTGAATTTAATGAACAAAACATTCTGACCCACGCAGGCAAGGTATCGCATGAATTGGCTGCAGAGCACGCAAAGCAAGAGTTTGGTAAATTTGAAGCAGAGAGACGGCAAGTTGAGGCGAAGGAGCCGGGCAGTGATTTTGATAAGGTTGTAGAGAACATCAAATATTTGGAAAATTCCAATAATAAAAGAACGGACAGTGATAAGGGGAAGAAGGGGGGAAAGCAAAAGTAGTTTTTTATTAATCGTGCCGCATCTGTACCAAAGGATACGGAAAAGTAGGGGGGGAAAATGTGATTCTGCCTAAGCAATTAAATGAGAAGTTCAACAAAAGATTTGATGAGTTAATAGAAGAAGGCAATAAGTTGTTGTCTAATGTACAAATAATTGAGTATAAGAATGATCATCTTAATTATGGCAAGCAAATACCTATAGTAGGACTTAATAAATCAGAATTTATAGAATGGCGTACAGATTGTCATATTTTTCTGACACAGTTATTTCCAGAAGGACATGTTCATAAAGAATATGCCGATAATTTTAGAAGACTATCTAATGAAGTTTCAAGTGTTGAAAGGTGTGTTGCTATCATTAAGTCACTGAAGTATAATTTAGAACAAGGTTACTTGTCAGACCTGTCATCACAAATAGAAGCTGAGATAGCTGCTGATTACATGACACACGCAGAAAGACTTATTGAGGAGGGTGCAGGTAGGAAATATAACCATGTCCCTGCTGCTGTTTTAGCTGGCGCTGTGCTTGAAAAGGCACTTAGAGAAATATGTATAAAGAATTATCCATCAATTTCTGTTTTCAAGAGTAATGGGGACTTTAAGACATTAGATCCTCTTATTACTGACCTTAAAAAAGCAGAATTGTATAACGAACTCAAAGCAAAACAACTAAGAGAATACGCTGATATACGAAATCATGCGGCTCATGGACGGTTTGAGGAGTTTACAGTTGAAGATGTGAAGGGAATGATAGAAGGCGTTAACCGTTTTTTATCGGATTATATGGGACAATAAAAGAGCATTGCAAAGACCATGGAGACTTGTATAAATGACCCTCTCCCCCAAATACGACACAACTGGTAAGGATATTTGCAGGATTCACAAATTATGGCTTGGCAATATATATGAATGGGCGGGTAAGTACAGACAGGTTAATTTGAGCAAGGGAGACTTTCAGTTTTCTACATCTGCACATATACCCAGGTTGATTGGTGATTTTGAAAAAGGACAACTTGCAATTAATACACCTTGTATATTTGCAACCATTGAAGAAATAGCACGCGCTATCGCAACAGTGCACGTAGAACTGTTGCTTATTCATCCTTTCAGGGAGGGCAACGGAAGAGTAGCACGGCTTCTGGCAGATTTAATGGCTATGCAAGCTGACCTGCCGCCTTTAAACTACGTACAATTGGAGAGCAAAAAGTGGGGAAATTATATCAAGGCTATACACGCAGGGATGAGTAAAAATTATGCACCAATGACTGAGATATTTGTTGATGTTATCAATCAGACGATGAAAAAGACTTAGTTATGCACTTACTTGGTTTCTCTTGCCGCTTTTTGATTGAATTGACTATAGCCCATGATTCCTCTTCTGTCACGGATATACCCTCAATGGCACATGAGGAATTTACCGACGTAACAAAATATTCCCAACACTTGTCAGTATCTTTCAAGTAAGGGTTTGTGTTGTATAGTGACTTCCTCTTCATGCTCTATTATACAACAAATTTCAAAATGGAGTTATTTTATAAATCTTTTCATCAGCTCATCTGTTTTTGCGGGTGAAACTCGCAATTGAAACTTTTTAATTGGCGTTTCGCCAATTAAAAAATCTTCTACATCAAACACACCAACAAAACACAATACTACACCACCAAATCGTTGCTAACAAACCTGAGGTCAAGGGAATTAATCAGAGAGGGGAATCCCCTTTAGGGGACTTGTGGGAGAAGGTCTAAGGGAGAGGGCAAAGCCCTTTCCCTTACTTAAATCCCTTTCCTGAACCTTTGTACCCAAAGCCTCAATCTGTCAAGGTATAGGTAAATTACCGGAGTTGTATAAAGAGTTAGCATCTGGCTTAGAATTAGTCCGCCTACAATTGTGGTCCCCAGCGGGCGGCGAAGTTCTGAGCCTACACCAGTGCCAAGGGCAAGGGGCAGTGTGCCCAAAAGCGCCGACATTGTTGTCATCATAATTGGTCGGAATCTTAAAAGACATGCCTCATAGATTGCATCCTTGGGGCTTTTCCCATGTCTGCGCTCGGTGTCAAGTGCAAAGTCAACCATCATTATACCGTTTTTCTTTACTATTCCAATTAGCAGTATTATCCCTATGATTGCTATTATGCTTAGCTCCATTTTAAATATAAAAAGCGCCGCCACAGCTCCAACTCCGGCCGAGGGCAGCGTGGAAAGTATTGTTATCGGATGAACATAGCTTTCATAGAGCACCCCAAGCACAATATAGACAGCAATCAGTGCGGCAAGGATAAGCCACGGCTCATTGGCAAGGGAGGCCTTAAACGCCTGCGCTGTGCCGGCAAATGTTCCACGCACGCTTTTTGGCATTCCCATCTCTACAGCTACAGTCTCAATCGCCTTTACCCCATCGCCAAGCGCTGTGCCCGGAGCAAGATTAAACGAAATAGTTGTAGCCGGAAACTGCCCCTGATGATTTACCGCTAAAGGGGTTGGTGTTTCCCCATATCGGCTAAAGGCGCTAATAGGAATACGCTTTTTATCGACAGTAAAAACATTGACGTCTTTCAGCGAGTCGGAATACTGCCAATACTGTGGCGCAGCCTCCATTACTACATGGTATTGATTTAATGCCGTGTATGTGACAGAGACCTGCCGCTGACCGTATGAGTCATACAGGGCAGCATCTATCGCCTGTGGAGTTATGCCAAAACGCGAAGCCGTATCGCGGTCTATAGCGAGTGTAACCTGCCGCCCGCCAACCTGTAAATCACTGTTAACATCAACAATCTGCGGCGTGGTTCTCAATTTCCCGGTCAGCTTCTGCGTCCACATATTAAGCTCAGCTATGTTTTCCCCCTGAAGTGTATATTGATACAGTGCACCTCCAATGCGGCCTCCTATACGGATGTCTTGTACAGGCTGAAGAAATGTAGGCGCTCCGGCAACGTTGTTGAGTTTCTTACGAAGCCTTTTCATTATTTCCTGAGCAGATGACTTTCGTTTTTCAAACGGAGTAAGAGAAAGGAATAAACGTCCGGTGTTTGTTGTTGAACCGCCGCCACCGCCACCGCCAGTAAATCCAAGTACGTACTCAATATCAGGATCATCTTTTATAATGTTGATAATTTGTGTTAGCTTTCCCCTCATAGCTTGAAACGATGTGTCCTGTGAAGCTTGGATGCTTCCAGCGATTCGCCCGCTGTCTTGTTCCGGAAAAAACCCCTTGGGTACTGTTACAAACAGATACACGCTGGTTATTGCCGTAATTACTGTTAAACAGAGCATTAGAAAAGAGTGCCTCAGCGCTACGATTAAGGTCTTTTCGTATAGATGCAATATCTTGTTAAAAAAGCCCTCGCTGATGGCATACAAAAACCCATGCTGCTTCCGTTCTTTTTTATGCTTAATCACAGTAGCGCACATCATAGGCGTTGTTGTAAGAGAAACCGCTAAAGAGATTAGTATTGATACTGAAAGCGTAATGGCAAACTCCTTAAAGAGCCTGCCTATCATCCCCTGCATAAGCAAAATCGGGATAAACACAGCTACCAGAGATAGACTCATAGAGACCACCGTAAAAGCAATTTCACGTGAACCAATTACCGCCGCCTCATACGGAGACATCCCTTTTTCTCTGTACCGTGATATGTTTTCAAGCACAACAATGGCATCGTCCACGACAAACCCTGTGGCAACCGTAAGAGCCATAAGTGAGAGGTTGTTTAACGAATAACCCAATAGATACATCACGGCAAACGTACCTGTAATGGAAACAAACACGGCAACACCGGGCGCAAGTGTTGCCCTGAAATCCCGAATAAACCAGAACACGACAAGTATTACTAATATGAAGGAGATTATCAGCGATCGCTCAACTTCTTTAAGGGAGCCTCTGATTGGAGGCGTCCTGTCAAGCACTACAGATAAATCTACGGCGGCAGGTAAAATTGCTTTCAATTGAGGCATAACGTCCCGAATATTTTGCACTGTTTCAATGATATTAGCTCCCGGCTGTCTAAAAATAACCAGCATAACAGCCTGCTTTCCATTAACCATACCGGCAACTCGCAAGTCCTCAACCGAGTCCTCCACAGTTGCGACATCGGTTAGGCGCAATACCGTGCCGTTATCGGAGGAAATAATCAAAGGAAGGTACTCTTTTGCGCCGTGGAGTTGGTCGTTGGTTATAATTTCCCATGTCTTGTCTCCCTGAGATATTTGTCCCTTTGGGCGGTTAACATTATTAGAGGCAATCACGCTGCGAACGGTTTCAAGCCCGACTCCATATCTGCTTAACGCATTGGGGTTTAACTCAACACGTACAGCAGGGAGTGATCCGCCTCCAATAAAAACTTGACCGACCCCTTTCATCTGAGAGACTTTCTGCTGCAGCACACTGGATGCAATATCATACATCCGTGACTTACTGACAGTGTCAGAGATGAGCGCCAGGATAAGAATCGGAGCGTCTGCCGGATTAACTTTCCGATATGAGGGATTGGTGGGAAGGTTAGCAGGAAGGTAACTCCTCGCAGCGTTAATAGCCGCTTGAACGTCACGCGCTGCGCCGTTGATATCTCTATCAAGCTCAAATTGAAGTGTAACCGAAGTTGAGCCCCTGTAACTGGTTGACGTCATCTCAGTGACGCCTGCTATGCGGGTAAACTGTTTTTCCAAAGGAGCTGCCACTGATGTCGCCATTGTCTCAGGATCAGCTCCGGGAAGCGCAGCACTAACCGATATTGTAGGAAAGTCAACCTGTGGAAGAGGAGAAACAGGGAGACACTTAAAGGCAATCACCCCGGCTAAAACAATGGCAACCGTTATTAGAGTGGTTGCTACCGGCCTGCTTATGAATGTTTCAACAAATTTCATAGTGTGTTGTTAGTTTATGATAAACTCCGCAGTATTTATTGTTTAATGCTTATGCCCTTAGCTCCGCAAAGAAAAAACTGGATTCCTGCCTCCGCAGGAATGACAAGAAAAAGAAAAGGAATGACAAGAAAAAGAAAATCCTCTCCTTTGTCATTCCCGCCCCCGAGCGGGAATCCAGTCCTTTTTAAGGTATCCTTAGCTGACATAAAACCATGTATCTGAGTTAAGTATATAAGCATCTATTGTTTTAAAAAGTCTTTATTCTTTGTTATTCCCGCCCCCGAGCGGGAATCCAGTCTTCTTAATATTTCTGTTAAGGGACCTGGATTCCTGCTTTCGCAGGAATGACAAAATAAAGAACATTCCTTTATCAAGAGTTCCTCTTCCCTCTCATCCTGTTGGATAATCTGTCAAAAGCAAGATAGATAACCGGCGTCGTATAGAGAGTCAAAATTTGGCTGAGTATAAGTCCTCCTATAATTGTTATACCAAGGGGGCGTCTTAGCTCTGAGCCTGTGCTTCCGCCTAAAGCCAAAGGGAGAGCGCCCAGAAGCGCTGCCATTGTTGTCATCATTATCGGACGGAATCTTAATAGACATGCCTCATAGATTGCATCCTCGGCGCTCTTACCGCTATGCCTCTGTCCCTCCAGAGCAAAATCCACCATCATAATGCCGTTTTTCTTGACAATGCCGATAAGCAGGATTATCCCAATAACGGCTATCACGTCCAAGTCCATCCTGAACATCAAAAGCGACAGCACTGCTCCCACACCTGCCGAGGGCAGTGTGGATAGAATTGTAACCGGATGTATATAGCTTTCATACAGTACGCCAAGCACAATATAAACTGTTATAAGAGCAGCCAAAATAAGCAGCGGCTCATTGGAAAGCGATGCTTTAAAAGCCTGAGCCGTGCCGTAGAAGGCACCCCGAATGCTTGCCGGAAAGTTCATACTGCGGGCGGTTTCCTCAATGGCTTTAACCGCACCACCCAGAGCCTTACGGGGGCCCAGGTTAAACGATACCGTTGCCGATGGAAACTGCCCCTGACGGTTAATGACAAGAGGCCCTGTAGTTTCCGATATTTTGGCTATTGCGCTAAGCGGCACCTGCCCTCCGCTTAAACTGCGAATGTATATATCGTTTAGCCCAAGCACGTTTTCCCTGTAGTTATCCTTTACTGAGAGCACAACGCGGTATTGGTTAAGCTCGGTAAAAATCGTAGATATCTGCCGCTGTCCAAAAGCGTCATACAGAGTGTCATCAATTAACTGCGGTGTAATCCCATAGCGTGAAGCGCTGTCGCGGTTTATATCAAGAAACAGACGCAGCCCGTCATTTTGCTGGTCACTGCTGACGTCTTTTAACTCTGTGCGTTTCTGTAGGTTTATAACAAAAGACGGGACAAGCAAATTTAACTCATCAATGTTAGGGTCTTCTAATGTGTATTGAAACTGGGTGGCGCTTATTTTGGAATCCACCGTTAGGTCTTGTACCGGCTGCATAAAGAGGGTTATTCCCTGGGCGCTTTCCAATTTAGGCTTAAGACGGCGGATGATGTCAATAGCGCTTATTTTTCTTTGTGCAAGCGGTTTTAGATTAATAAGAATCCGTCCGCTGTTTAGTGTGGTGTTAGTGCCGTCAACTCCAATAAATGAAGACAAGCTTTCTACCGCAGGGTCATGTGTGATTATCTCAGAGAGCGCCTGTTGCCGCTTTGTCATTTCAGTAAACGATATGGACTGCGGAGCTTGTGAAATTCCCTGAATTACGCCGGTGTCCTGAATCGGAAAAAACCCCTTTGGAGTTACAATATACAGTAACACTGTCAGAAGGAGCGTTGAGACAGCTACAATAATTGTAAGGTTTTGGTGTTTTAGCACCACTTTAAGCGTTCTGCCATAGCTTTCTATAATTCTGTCAAAAATGTTTTGAGTGGCAAGATATAGTTTCCCATGTTCAGATGGAGAGGTATGCTTAAGAATTCTTGCACACATCATGGGAGTGAGAGTTAGTGAGACTAAAGCGGATAGAACAATCGTAACACCAAGTGTTACGGCAAATTCTCTAAACAGGCGGCCTACAACATCACCCATAAAAAGAAGCGGAATAAGCACAGCTACCAGCGACACTGTAAGCGAAATAATAGTAAACCCGATTTGCTCGGAGCCTTTAAGGGCGGCTTCAAGGGGCGATTCACCCTCCTCAACATACCGCGAGATGTTTTCAATCATCACGATTGCGTCATCTACGACAAATCCGGTAGAAATAGTCAGAGCCATCAGAGAAAGGTTATTTAAGCTAAAACCCATCAGATACATGATGCCAAACGCACCAGCCAGTGATAGCGGCACAGCAACTCCTGGAATGATAGTAGCTGGCAAATTACGCAGAAAAACAAATATCACCATCACAACCAAAATTATTGCAAGCACAAGCTCAAACTGAACGTCTTTAATGGACTGGCGAATTGTAATTGTGCGATCGGTTAGTATAGATACCTTAATGGACGATGGCAGTGAGCTAGTTAGCTGCGGCATCAGCTTCTTTATGCGGTCAACAACCTCTATGACGTTCGCTCCGGGCTGCCTTTGAATGTTTACAATTACAGCCGGCGATGTGTTCATCCAGGCTGCCTGATTAATATTTTCGGCGTCGTCAACAATGTCTGCAACATCAGAGAGATAAACGGGTGCGCTATTTTTATAAGCAACAACAAGTGATTTATAATCCTTAGCGGAAAAGAGCTGATCATTTGCTCCTATAACGTAGGCTTGCCGAGGGCCGTCAAAACTCCCCTTTGCCTGATTTACGTTAGCGGTGGCGACGGCTGCTCTGACATCCTCAAGTGTGAGGCCATAAGCTGCAAGCGCAGTAGGATTAGAGTGAATGCGGACGGCGGGCTTTTGTCCTCCACTTATACTGACAAGACCAACGCCGGAAAGTTGTGAGATTTTCTGCACAAACCGTGTTTCAGCCAAATCCTCAACCTGAGGCAGTGACAGAGTGTCCGAGGTAAGCGCAAGGGTCACAACGGGGGCGTCAGCCGGATTTACTTTGCTATACACAGGCGGATTAGGGAGGTCTTTGGGCAGAAAATTAAAGCCCGCATTAATTGCCGCCTGAACCTGCTGTTCGGCTACGTCAAGGTTTAAATCCAGACTAAATTGAAGGGTTATAACGGAGCTGCCGCCGGAGCTTGACGAGGTCATTTGAGTAAGGCCCGGCATCTGTCCAAATTGCCGCTCAAGCGGAGAGGTAATTGAAGAGGTTACAACCTCTGGGCTAGCGCCCGGGTAAAACGTGCGAACCTGAATTGTGGGATAATCAACCTGCGGAAGCGCCGAAACCGGTAATTGCCTATACGCAACAGCACCGGCCAATAACACGGCTATCATAATGAGCGTGGTAGCCACAGGTCTCATGATGAAAAGACGTGAAATATTCATTACTTATGCTTTCGTGTCGTATTGTCTTGTGCGGATTTAATCTGTACCTTGCTGCCATCAGTGAGTCTGTCAGCACCGCTTACAACAACCAACTCACCGGAGGTCAGTCCCTCTTCAATAGATGTGACGTCATTCTGAGTTTCACCGGCTTTAACAAATCGCACAGAGGTCGTGTTATCGATTGTCTTTACGACATAAACAAACATACCCTTTTGAGTCCGCTGAATGGCAGCTGAGGGCACAAGGACGGCATTGTGCTTAAGATCAAGAAGCAGTTTTACATTAACAAACTGATTGGGGAATAGTTCGCTGTTTTCATTTGGGAATTTTGCTTTAAAGCGCACTGTGCCGGTGTTGATGTCTATTTGGTTGTCAATAGTCAGAAGCACTCCTGTAGCAAGTTTGCGGCTTTGCTGCCTGTCGTAAGCTTCAACAACTATGGGAGCGCCTTTTCGCAGCTTTTCAAGGGCACGGGGAATGTTGTCCTCGGCAATAGGAAACACAACAGTAATAGGCTTTAACTGAGTGACGACAACGATTGGGTTTACGTCGTTTGCGTGAATAATGTTTCCCGCATCAACCTGTCTCAATCCGACTCTACCGTTTATTGGCGAGGTTACCTTAGAGTACTCAAGCTGAAGTTTTGCATTATCAACCTGTCCTTTATCGGCTTTGATAATGGCTTCATACTGTTTAACCAGTGCTTCTTGGGTATCAAGCTGCTGCTTTGAGACGGAATCCTGTTTAAAGAGTACCCGGTATCTTTCCACATCAAGCTGGGCATTTTTAAGCAGTGCCATATCCTTAGCCAACTGCCCCTCGGCCTGAGTCAGCTGGATTTCAAATGGTCTGGGGTCAATGAGAGCTAACACGTCACCTTTCTTAACTGACTGCCCCTCTTCAAACAGTATTTTCATAAGCTGGCCGTCAACACGGCTTTTGATGGCTACGGTGTTAAGAGGAATAACAGTGCCAAGACCGTTAAGGTACGTTCCAATATCACCGGTTTTGACCTCTGCCACCTCAACAGGCGGAATCTGTACTGGAAATTTTGAAGTTTTAGCGCCGGAGGGTTTATCCTCTTTAGCCGAATCAGCGCCAAACACATAGACGGTTAATAAGACTAAAAAAAGCAACACTAACGCATAGGTTATATAGCATTTCACCCTTAAGCGTGAATATGTCACTTTCTGATTTATATTTTTAGCCAAAGTATTTTCTTAATTTAATCATCACAGCATTATACTCTATTAGTGTTCTTTTTTCAAACTCAAAACTTTTGTCTCACAGTTTAGACACATCATTATATATAAAGGTTTAGTAATACAGGAAAGAAAAGAATGACTTTTTTCTGGACAACGAGCAATCGTAGTGTGGTAATCTATAGCTGAATGAAAAGTAACCTTAATGAAAAGAAATTCAAACTCTTAGCGCCGGCAAAAATCAACTGGTTTTTGTATGTTACTGGAGTGCGCAATGACGGCTACCACAATATTGCCTCATTGTTTCAAGCCATCAGTGTTTATGACACTCTGGAGTTTCAAGCAACTGCTAACGCCACAGTGTTTTCGCCTCTTGTGCTAAAAAGCTGTTTAAATATTCCCGCTAAAGATAATCTCGTAACAAAAGCTTTGAACATTTTAGCCGAACATCTACAAACATCCTACAAATCAGACAAGAAAATCTCAGGTGAAATCACGATAGAACTTAAAAAAGAAATACCGTCAGAGGCAGGGCTAGGCGGAGGAAGCTCAGATTGTGCTTCAGCCTTTATTGGTTTAAACAGGCTTTTTAATCTTGGTCTCAAGAGCGATGAGCTTCTACATCTGTCAGCTAAGGCGGGCTCAGATGTGCCATTTTTTATCAAAGGTGAGATTGCAATGGTTACAGGCAGAGGAGAGATTGTGAGTCCTCTGATTACAAATGCAGCCGTTCCGTTGCTGCTTGTGAAACCACCGGTCTCTATTTCCACTCCGTGGGCATACAGAAGGGTTGATGAGAGGCTGGATAGTAAACTAATTGATGAAAACAGACTTTTAAATATTACCGCACTTGTCAATCAATTCATTAAAGCCATAAGCAAATCTGATTTTGAAACTATGGGTAAATTAATGAGAAATGATATTGAAGATGCAATAAGCGGCGATTTCCTGTGGATTGATGATATTAAAGGACAATTAAAAAACGCCGGCGCCCGTGTATCGCTCCTAAGCGGCAGCGGCTCCACGGTCTTTGGCGCTTTCGACAGCGAACATAAAAGAAATGAGGCTGAGGAGTTTCTGAGTAAAAAATATCCGGATTTCTGGATAAAGCCAGCTTACACTCTAACAACAACGAGTGGTTAATTTATTTTGCCTCCTTCAGATACATAGTCGGCTCATTAAACAGGGCAAATTTAAGCCACTTATTGGCAAATTTGAGAAGCTGCAACTCATCGGTTGTAATTAATTCCAACTCATCCTCTTCAACATCAAAACGCTTTAAAAACGTGCTATTTAGCAAAAACTCCCTAAAAGCATCGACATCAAAACTCCCAAGCATATACATAGCCGTGGTTTTATCATTGAGCTTAACGGTAGCTCCGTAGAGCTTTTTGTTTAAAACCAGATCAACCCAGTCCTTGTTGGCATCCTCATATATATTTATCTCCTGGTCCGTGCGCCACGTCTCTATGTCCCATAGCGCCGTCTCCTTATGTCCCTTACAGAAACTCTCTTGTATTTTAAAATAAAAATCATCTCCCTCAAGAGGACGGTTTGACTTCATTACAGCGTAGCCTATCGGATAATACCTGCAAACAAGCGGTCTGTCAGAGTATATTGCACAGCCCGTTTGCCGGTTAAAATAGCAATTCTTATTTTCATCCATTCGCAATTTTAGAAACGGGATATTGCTCTTTTCAAGCATGACATGAATTGCGTAAGTAGCCAGAAATTCCGTAGATGTTATCCCTATTGCGTTTTTCATCCTTAGCACATCATAAGGCGTTAGAAATATCTCCAATCCGCCTCTGCAGCACTGATTAAAACACTCAATTCCACTGTAGCACCTAAAACTAAACTTATCCTTGTAGGTAAGCTCTATCTTTTCCCCGGGATAACTCCGAAGTTTGTTAAATACATCATCCATGTTTTTCTACCAAATCCTTTTTATCGTAAAATAACAGAAAAACTCCACTACTTTACCGAGTAGTTAGCTTCACTATTAAAAAAATGGATTCCTGCTTTCGCAGGAATGACAAAGAAAGGATGCTCTCTACTTTGTCATTCCCGCCTCCGAGCGGGAATCCAGTCCTTTCCACATATACTTAAATCCTCTACAGATTAGTTGTCTTTACCTAATCCTTATTTGCCATCTTTGCATACACAATAGCAGTTGTCCTATAGACCATGTGTGCAAGCTTCGTAAACGGCAAAAACGCTATCGTGTAAAACACAAGCACTAAATGTGCAAAGTACATCGGATACGCTATCGTTGCCACATTACCCCATCTGAGAAACTCGGAAAGAATCCCCGTTATAAAGAGCAGCATCACAACTATGTTGAAACTGCCGTCAAAACACGAGGTCTTTGTGACAAATCCTTTGTCTTTGGCTTTATTGGCAAAAATCATCACAGCGCCAATAAACAAGGCCAGTGCGCTCAAATTGCCAAATCCCTTAAACGCCATATAACTAAGGAATACCAAATCCTTAGAACCGCCAAAAAGCGCCAATATGGCAGGATCATCCAGCCTGTAGGGTGAATGCCACCCAAGCACGTAAATGTGAAACACCGCCCAGTTGGTAGTTATAAAAAGCCCTACAAAACCAAAGAACACAAACCTGTGCGCCCACGTTCTGTCCTTATTGACGCTGCATTTGTCAAATTTCTTGTGAAGCAGAAACTCTTTCAGCGTCTCCACAATGCTCTTTAGCAGGTTGCCGTTAGCCATGAGTTTGTACGGATTTGAGTTCAGATTTTTCCAAAACCGGCTTATGCTTATCACAAAAGAGATAAACACAAAGGACGCTGACGTCAAAAATATCGGGTCAACGTAGTGGATTGGGAAAAACTTATCATACACTACAGGGCCATCCGGAATGTTTAAGTGTCCTGTCATCTTAAGAACCAGAACGAAAAGCACTATCGGTATCAGAAACGTGAACACAAGGAGTTTAGGCTCTGAAATTATCTTTGCTAAAAACCCGGGGAATGCGTTTTCTGTGATAGCCTGTTTTCTTAGAACTGATAGGACATCACCGGGTCTTGCACCACGCGGGCAGTACTTAGTGCACTCGTTACAGTTGTGGCATAACCAGATATTGGGGTCACTTGCCAAATCCGCCTTAAGGCCCCACTGTGCCATTGACATTTCCCTGCGGGGAAATGGATCATCCGGCGGCGTTAAGCTGCACACCGCAGAACACGTAGCACACTGGTAACACTTCTTTACCGAATCTGCACCCGAGCTTCTTAAACTCTTAACAAAATCCAGATCAGGCGTTACTACCGTACCATCACCCATATTCTACCTCCACACCACTTTTTTTATTAAAAACCTTTATATGGATTGGGGCCGAAGCCTTTCAACAGCTCTGAAAACTCATTCATCAACTTCGGTAACAAGTCCCATTCATCAATTGAAAGCTGAACCTGCTGCACTCTCTCAGCCTCAAGCATCAACCTGCCCAGTGTTTCCTGCACTTTACTCATCCTCTCACTTGCCACCTTGGAGCCCTTTATGAAGTGACACTGGTAGTTATCCCCATACTTACAGCCAATAAGCATAACACCGTCAATGCCCTTTGAAAGCGCATCCGCTATCCACACAAGGTTAGTTCCGCCAAGACATCTAAGAGGTATAAACCTGAAATTAGGATTAAGCGACACTCTGTTTAACCCTGCCATATCCAATGCCGGATACGCATCGTTTTCGCAGATGAAGGCTATTATAAACGGCTCATCTCCCTCAGTTGGCACCTCAACCGCTTTTATCATAGAGGATACGATGTCAACGCTGTAGTTTTTAAAGGAAATAATCCTCTGCGGACACGCTCCCATACAAGTACCACATCTGCGGCAGCGATAAGGATGCTCCTTCGGAGTTCCCTTTTCGTCCTCATCCAACACACCAAACGGGCACTCAACCGTACATCTGCGGCACTGCGTACAGTTTTCAAGCCGAAACTCAGGGAACGTCATATCCCCGGCACGTGGATGCACTGCCTTGCCCTGAGCGGTAAGTTCTATACACTGAATGGCCTTAAGCGCCGCACCTGCGGCATCCGTGCTAGACTGCTGCGCATCCATAGGATGCCTTACAGCCCCTGCTGCGTATATTCCGGTTCGCTGCGTTTCATACGGGAAACATATAAAATGTGAATCAGGGAAACCGTACTTCAGATGGGGCAGTTCAGGACCCTGTCTGTACTTTAAATTCAGAACAATCGGCACAGGCATAAGCTCGGTAATGGTGCCATCTTGAGTTTGTTTCGTTACCAAATCACCTATGTACTCCGGCGTAACACTGTTTACCGCCCTACCCGCTGGAAGCATATTAGACACCATACCGGTAGCAAGCACAACAAGATCCACCTTTATTTTCATATCACGGTTAAGCAGTTGATTATACACATCAACCATAATGCTGCCATCTGCCGCCTCTTCAAGTCCCTTAACCTCGCCCTTAGCAAGGAATATTCCCGCATCATCCTGTGCAGCCTTATAAAAACCCTCATACTGACCCATCGTGCGCATATCTTTGTAGATTATATAGGCGCTTGAGTCAGGATTAGACTCCCGCACATACTTTGCCTGCTTAAGCGACACATTGCAGCACACAGATGAGCAGTATGGAATATTGTTTTCATCCCTTTGACCGGCACACTGTACAAACAGAACACTGTTTGCCGTTTTACCGTCTGAGGGGCGCCCTACTTTGCCCTTAGAGGCGATAGTTTCCATCTCAACGTTAGTTACAACGTTTTTATAGCGGCCATAACCATACGAAACAAGCTGTGTGGCATCATAGGGTTTCCAGCCGGTAGCAAGAACAATTGCGCCAACGCTAAACTTACTCTCCTGACCGCTCTTATCCACTGTTACATCAAACATACCAGGCTCGCCCTCAATAGAGGTCACCTTTGTGCCCAGATGTATTTTTATTTTGGGGTCGGTCTCTGCCGCCTTAATTTTGACTCCGATAGTGGACTCCGGCAATTTATCAAAGGGCGCTTTCACAGGAAATCCTTTAAAAGACTTTTTGGCAAAGCCGCCAAGCTCGGCGCTTTCCTCAATAATAACTGCCTCATATCCGGCCTTTGCAGCCTCTATTGCAGCAGTCAAACCCGTAACGCCACCGCCTATAACCAGTAAAGACCTGTGAACCTCTGTGGTTTTAGGAACCGGTGGTTCCGCCCTGGAGGCCTTTGCCATTCCCATGCAGAGATTATCCACAGCCAAAAGCTGGGTTCCGGGAGCCCCTGCCGGCTGTGTCCACACCACGTGCTCTCTCAGGTTCACTCTTTCCGTAAAGTACAGAAGCGGATCAAAGTCAAACGCATCCGTGTTTACTCTGGGTGAGCAGGCGGCTATTATAATTTTATTTATCCCGTCATTGTTTATGTCGTCTTTAATAATCTGCACTCCCTCATCACTGCATAAAAAGGAGTGAGTCTTGCAGGCTGCGGCACTTCTTGCCGACTTTTGAAGCTCCTCAACACTTATTGCTTCCCCGATACCGCATCCGGTACATATATATACGCCCAATTTGCTGTCAGCCATCTCTGTGTTACCTCCTCACCGTGGACTGTATGCCCCTTAGGGCCGATGCCGTAGAGTCCTGAACGGAATTACTCACATCATTTGGTCTCTTAGCTACACCGGATGAATATATGCCCGCTGTTTGTGTATCGGCATCTATAAAACCGTTGTCATCTAACTTCAATCCGTGATTACCGACTGTCTTTATGGCCGGTTCCATTCCGGTTGCCAGGACTACCATGTCAACCTTTTTGGTTATCTTAGCGCCACCCTCAATATCTTCAACAGTGAGAACGGGGTCGCCGCTTTCCGGGTCCTCTTCTATCTTAGCAACCTTACCCTTTATCATATGCACGTTTTCATCCGCCTGAATCTTCTTTAAAAAATCCTCATACTTTCCGGGCGTCCTTAAATCTATGTAATAAATAAACACGTTGGAATCCGGATACTGCTCTCTCACATAAGTCGCCTGCTTAAGGGACGCCATGCAGCATATAGCCGAGCAGTGGGCAAGATGATTCTCATCTCTTGAGCCAGCGCACTGAACAAACGCTACCGTTTTTGGCTCCTTCTTGTCGCCGGGTCTTAGGATTTTCCCTTTTGTCGGGCCATTAGGTGATGCCATCCGCTCCATCATCATGTTGGTCACCAGATTTTTAACTTTACCAAATCCGAGATTGTCCATCTTTTTTGCATCGTAAGGATTCCACCCCGTGGCATACACAACTGATTGCGTCTTTATCTCTACTGTCTCAGGTTTCATGTTGAAATCTATAGCGTCGTACTTACAAACAGCGACGCACTTTGCACAGGAGGCTTTGGTGCAAAGCGACTCATCTATCACATACCTCATAGGAAAAGCCATATCATGGGGAAGATAAACGGCCTTTGTTTTGTCCAGTCCAAAATTAAAGGAATTACTGCGTTCAATCGGGCACACCTCAACACACTTGTTGCACGCCGTGCACTTTGAATTAACTAACCGGGGATTAATCTTAACTTTGACGGTAAAATTCCCTTCGGAGCCGCTAACGCTCTCTACCTCCGACATAGTGTAGTAACTAATTTTTGAGTTCTGCTTGATACGTCTGAAATTAATTTCTAACCCGCAATACGGCGGGCAGAGTTTTGGGAAGTATTTGTTCAACTGGGCAACACGACCGCCGAGATATGGACTTTTTTCTATAATCACCGAGGTTATACCTGCCTCAGCAGCCTCTATAGCTGTAGTCATACCGCTCATACCGCCGCCTATTACCACCATTTGTGATGTCTTTTCCTCTGGCATGATGAAAACTCCTCCACTCATTTTATTCAACAGGCATAAATGCGGTAAAGGACACCCGCACTATTGCGGGTGTCCCTGATACCACAATCCGTCATCTATCAGTCTGGGAATAACTGTACGTAATCTCTCTTTGACATCTCCCACTGGTTGGTCTGAAGGTTGTACTTGGAAATTGTGAAGCACTTCCAATTCTGATCATCCACGAGGTTGAAGTCTCCTCTGTAGTAGTACCCAGGGTAACGGGTATCTTCTCTAAAGAGAATGTGTCTGGCATGTGACTCTCCAGTCCAAATTCTGTGGTAGTTCTCCCAGCATCTCATAAGCTCGTGAAGGTCAGAGGCTGCCATTCTTAAGGAGTCTTCCTTTAGAACGACTAACTGCCTTAAACCCTCGTTAAGCATGGTCTTGCTGGTCATATACCATGTGGAAACACCGGCTACATACTCGTCCATTATTTTCTGGAGTCTGGCCTGAAGCATTTTCGGTCTGATGTAGTGGGGGTTAACGTTAGTATCTGTGCTGTAGTTTTTGTATTTCTCGTATATCTCAAAAGGCAGATAGAGCTCGCCTGCAAGCTCCTCTGTGCTCTTTGACACTGCAGGCTTGTAGCTTGCGTTGTCAAGACAGTAGGCTACCATTGCCTTAGCTGCTGTTCTACCCTCGGCATGTGAGCCTGATGAGAATTTGTGACCGGATGCACCAACGCCGTCGCCTGCCGTAAAGAGACCCTTAACGGTGGTCATTCTGTCATAACCCCAACACCACTCCTTAGGAGCGCCGAGATCACTTGGACCACTTACCCAAAGCCCAGCGCATCCTGCATGTGAACCAAGGAGATACGGCTCAGTAGGCATAATCTCTGATGGAGCCTTATCAGGCTCTACGTCGCAAGCTGCCCATTTTCCGGCCTGCCCGATACACATATCAAGAAAGTCTTCCCATGCCTCAGCCTCAAGATGTTTGATCTGCTTGGCATCCATGGTCTTTCCAAGCTCTGCCATAGCATGGTGGGTGTTCATCCAAATAGGACCTTTACCGGCCTTCATGTCAACCATCATCATGTGATTTCTGATTGCAGTGCCGAGCTTGTGCGGATCTGAACAGTATTTGCCATAAAGCTTGTTGGTTGCCTCAAAGTTGGTTACACAGTAGTCCTCGCCAAGAGCGTTAGTTGCCTTTGCTTTAAAGAAAAGGAACCATGCGCCGACAGGGCCGTAACCGTCTTTAAATCTTGCTGGTACGAATCTGTTTTCCATAAGAACGAGCTCTGCTCCTACCTGAGCTGCTAATGCGTAGGTGGTGCCTGCGTTCCACACTGGATACCATGCTCTACCCTGACCTTCTGCCACTGAACGGGGTCTGAATACGTTAACTGCACCGCCGGCTGCCAAAAGCATGCACTTTGCTTTGAATATATATGCTTTGTTCTCTCTGGTACTAAAGCCAACCGCTGCTGCTACGCGGGTTGGGTCGTTAGCATCCAGAAGGAGCTTTACGATAAAAATTCTCTCATAATGGTTCTGAGCCTGGCCCGTGCCTGCTCTGTTAACTTCAAGTGCCTTCTTGGCGGCTTCTGCCACTATTACTTTGTATGACTCACCATTAATCATTATCTGCCACTTACCGCTTCTAACCGGCTTACCGCCCTCGGAGAGTTTCTTTGCGGGGTGTGAACCGTCAAGTGTGTGGCCGTCGTCGGCTCTTTTCCATACAGGAAGGCCCCACTCTTCAAAAAGGTGTACTGAATCATCAACGTGACGGCCTACGTCATAGACGAGGTCCTCCCTTATGATTCCCATAAGGTCACCCCTAACCATCTTAACATAATCTTTGGGGTCGTTTTCACCCATGTAGGTGTTGATAGCCGACAGACCCATGGCAACTGCTCCGCTTCTCTCTGTGGCAGCCTTGTCAACCATGGTTATTTTAAGACCCTTTGGGGTTGCCCAGCGAGCGCCTTCAAAAGCTGCACCGCAGCAAGCCATACCGCCGCCGATCAAAAGAATGTCGGTTTCGATCTCAATCATCTCAGGCTTCTGGCAGTAAGAAAAATTACATGTTTCTAATTCCATTAGTTTCCTCCTGTTATTGGACTATTTTCTTTAATTTTATCAATCTTCCTGTTTGTCAACTCAGTTACGGTTTTTTCACTTCCAGCAGGTTAAAAAACCCGGGCTTTTTCAGGTTGTCATAGTTAGGCTCTGGCTTGCCCTTGTACGGATCAATTGAACCCTCTGCTGTTGTGCGGATTGGGAATTTGAAGCGTTTGAGTGCGCCGCTTCTGAACTTGATAGTCCACATAATGGAATCAGAACCTCTCATCGGAATGACGTTTCCGCCAAGGGGATTGAAGTCCTGGTAGCCTCTGACCTCGATGGCCTGCTGCGGGCAAATCTTAACGCAGCTGTAGCACTCCCAGCACTGCTCCGGCTCCTGGTTGAAAGCTTTCATCCTGTCGCGGTCCAGCTTCATAAGGTCATTCGGACAGATGTACATACAAGCTGTTCTCTCCTGCCCTTTGCAGCCGTCACACTTCTCAGTCATAACAAAACTCGGCATATGTTACCTCCTTTTTACTTTTTGGCTTAAAAAGCCATCGCTAATTGTTCCTTATGAGGGCCGCCTGCCTTACCTACAAACTTAACAGCCCTGTTCTATATACAAACTAACGAGGGGGTCTCCCCCCTCATTGTTTTCTCTTAGCCTGTTGAGTGCTTGTGCATTTTTATCTCTACCTTTTCGGTCAAACCAGCGTAGTATTTCCTAAGAACATCAAGAACCTCGGGGCGGCTGAAGTGGTCTGGCACCTCAAGATTTTCGGAAAGCATCTTCCTTAAGGCTGTACCGCTAAGCATCAATCTGTCTTCTTTGCCGTGCGGGCAGGTCTTCATAGAGGCCATTCCGTCACACTTTGTGCAGTAGAATGTCCAGTCTATGTTCATTGGCTTGGTCTCAAGAGCGTCTGTAGGAATTTCTTTAAAAATGGTCTGAGCATCAAATGGTCCGTAGTAGTCACCAACGCCTGCGTGGTCACGTCCTACGATAAGATCGCTACAGCCGTAGTTCTGTCTGAAGAGAGCGTGAAGAAGCGCTTCTCTGGGGCCCGCATATCTCATATCCAGAGGATAGCCGGCCTGTACACAGGTGTTTTTCACAAGATAGTGCTCCATCAGCAGGTTGATACAGTCTTTTCTAACGTTTGCGGGTATATCGCCTGGTTTTAATTTACCAAGCAGCTGGTGAATTAAAAGTCCGTCACAAATTTCAATAGCTATTTTTGCAAGAAATTCGTGGGAGCGGTGCATTGGGTTTCTGGTCTGAAATGCAGCCACCCGGCTCCAGCCCTTGTCTTCAAATATTTTTCTGGTCTCAGCCGGTGTCAAGTATATGCCTGCGTACTCGGTTGGAAATGTGCTCTGGCTTAGGACTTTTACAGGACCAGCTAGATTTATATCACCCTGCTGCATAACCATCGCTACACCTGGGTGAGCCTGATCATTGGTTCTATAAACTTTCTTACACTCATGGTCTTTATCAATTGAATACTTCTCTTTAACAACCATAGTGCCCATAATTTCGCCGGTCTCATCGTCAACGAGGGCAACCTCTTGTCCATTTTTTATGCTGTCGGCTACGTCTTTAGAAGTGGAAAGCGTGACAGGAATCGGCCAAAACACGCCGTCTTTCATTAAGTAGTTGTCGCATACGCCTTTCCAGTCATCATGACCCATGAAGCCGTCAAGCGGTGTGAAGCCGCCTATTCCCAACATTATGAGGTCTCCTACCTCTCTTGAAGCCATCTTGACCTTTGTCAGGCCCTGCGCTTTCTTGAGTTCCTCACTGAGTGCCGCGCCCTCTAAAAGCAACGGCTTCAGTTTCTTTTCCTTACCATGTGGCCTTACTAGTGCCATCTCTTTACTACCTCCTATGGTTTTATTATGATAACATCGTAGTTATTTTACTAAATATTGCGTTGATGTCCCCTACTCCGTCCACTCTCTTCAGTATGCCCTTCTTGCCGTAGTAATCTATCAGCGGCTCTGTCTGTGCTTTATACACATCGAGTCTCTTTTTGATGGTGTCTTCTTTATCGTCATCTCTTTGGTAGAGGTCTCCACCGCACTTGTCGCATTTTCCTTCTGCTTTGGATGCGCTAAAAAACACATTATACATCTGATTGCAGCCCTTACAGGTGCGACGTCCGGTTAATCTTTTCATAAGAATGTCAAAGTCAACGTCAACGCTTAACGCCCTTGTAAGCGGCATTCCCAATGACTCTAAAACTCCGTCAAGGGTAGCGGCCTGAGCGGTGTTACGTGGAAAACCATCCAGTATAAACCCTGCCTTGCAATCGCTCTGTGAAAGTCTGTCCTTTACCATGCCGATTACTACACTATCGGCAACCAATTCGCCTCTGTCCATAAAGCCTTTCGCTTCTTTACCTAGGGCTGTGCCGTCAGCAACATGTTTTCTTAAAATATCCCCCGTTGATATCTGAGGAATCCCAAATTTGTCTATCAACATCTTAGCCTGAGTTCCTTTACCAGCGCCCGGCGCTCCTAACAATACTAATCTCATATCTCCTCCGTTTTCCTTAAACACATTCCATGGTTTTCTGAACTAATCGTACCATCCATCTCACGTTACTCTACACATCCGGCGGTATAATACACAAATAAAACCCCCGTTGTCAATACAGCGTATCAAGCCCTAGCATAATCGCTAAAGCATTACCCAATAGGATTTTACAAATATATTCATTTTGTGTCAAGTGAATTTCTATTAGAAAATATTTTTTTTAATTTTTTTTTAATTTTTCGTGACTTTCGTGGTTAAACTCTTTTTCTGAAGTAACATGGTTTTACTTATTAGTATACAAATTAAGTATTTCCCTTCTGGCCTCTCCTATTGTAAGCGGGAGTTTGCCAAAGGGGAGTGCGTCCTCGTTTTTTAGTTTATAGATAAGCTCGGCTATTTGAGGAAGACGGAGCTTAACATCTGCCATATCCTCAGGGGCCGTAAATACCTCCTCCGGTTTACCGCCCCTTATAACACTGCCTTTACTTAGGATGTAGAGATTATGAAGAAATAACGGGATTAGCTCAACGCTATGGGTTGCCATTACAATGGTTACAGAATTTTCCTTGTTTAATTTATTAAGGAGAGACATCATCTTGTATTCGCCCATTGGGTCTAATCCCGAGGTCGGCTCATCAAGAAGCAGTATCTCATGTCCCATTGCTAAAAGCCCTGCTATGCAGACTCTTTTTTTTTGCCCGTAGCTGAGATTATGGATTGATTTTTTTGCAAATTCGGACATCTCCACAGCTTCAAGAGCTTTCTGTACAAGGTGAATGGTTTTGTCATTAGAAAACCCCATGTTTATGGGACCAAAAGAAACATCCTCAAATACTGTTGAGGCAAAAAGTTGATCGTCAGGGTTTTGAAAAACCATTCCTATTTTGCTATAAATTTCACGTGGGGAGAGTCTCCTTAAATCACTGCCGTCTAAAAAGGACGCTCCCGCATAATCTTTAATTAATCCATCCATAATCTTAAGCAGTGTGGTTTTTCCTGAGCCGTTAGCGCCCAGAATGCCTGCAAATTCGCCCTGTTTTATATTTAAATCAATTGAAGAAAGTGCAACTGTGCCGTCAGGATATTTAAATGAATCCACTTTCATGGAAAGCCGAGCTGATGTTAAAACCTCCATGCAATACCCATAACTAATAGAAACAGAAAGGAAACAATGATGTCGGAATTTTTTAGCGGCAGGATGTTTGCAACAGGAATGTGCCCGTCGTATCCCCTTTGCACCATAGCTGTTGTAAGGTTTTGGCTGTGTTCAAATGCTTTCATGGTAAGAGAACCTGCCAGTGTGCCAAATGATTTAAGTCCCCTTTTAGTGGATGAGTATCCAAGACGGTTTTTTTGAGCGCTGTAAATTACCATCGCATCCTCCATCAACACAAAAATATATCTGAGAGCAAACATGGTGATTTCTATGAAGCTCTTAGGCACCCTAAACCAGGAAAGAGCAGACATAAGGTCGGTAAATTGCGTGGTAAATCCAAGACTTACGATAACTGACACTGCTCCTATTATTCTCCCTCCAACGGCAAGCCCATCCATCAGTCCATCCCTATATCCGCTGACATGCACGCTGTAGAGCTTTATTAACACTATTACCGATGCAATGAAAACCGGTTCTGAAAATCTTAGGATAAAGGTTCTAAAAGGTATTTTCATCCTAAGACTAACTACTACGCATAACGAAAACAAAATCAAAGGAAACATAAGCCCATTATGAGTTAAACTCATAATTAAAAGAGCAAAAGTAACTATGATTTTAACCCTGGCATCAACTCTGCAAACCCAATGGTCTTTACTTGAATACTCAATGAGGGAGTGCATCTGCCTTTGTATCATCCTTTTTAGTATCAGGCTGTTTTAAATCCATAAGTTTTTTCCATGAATACCCTGCAACAAACCCTCCAGCAGCACCTGCAATCAGGAAAACAAAAAGCAGAAGGTCGCCCTGGTCGGTGTTTATAAACGGAGTCCAGGCTTTCCGTCCGTGTTCCTCAGCATATTTTTCCACCACAGATTCGTCAACGCCTGTCCATTTATCGCTTTTTGCAAAGGAAACTGACAGTTGAAAAGATAAAATAAACGTAAGAGTACAAATTATAATAAATACCTTTGCAGGTAACTCCGCTAGTAAAAAACTGGATTCCTGCCTTCGCAGGAATGACAAGGAAAAAAGGAATGACAGAAAAAGAAAATTCATATAGTTACATCCTCCGGTTTTAGCACACGCATTTTAACAAGAAGATCGGGTCTCTTTTTGGAAAGAAGGACTACCATGCCGGCGGTAATAGCGCCCTCTAAAATCCCAAGCGGCAGTTGAGTTGGAACAAAGGCAAGCAATATTTTCCAAAAAAGGGGCAAAAATGGAGACTCTCCTCTTATACCAGAGGCAAGCTCAACGGATGTTGTAAAATATGTTGCCCAATCTGCAATGACTCCGGCTAAAAACCCCGCAACGGCAAGTTTTACCTTCATTGTGCGTAATGCCTTAAAAGTGAAAAATCCGGCAAAAGAGCCCATAACTCCCATAGACATGATGTTAGCACCCCATGTGGTAAGCCCTCCGTGAGAGAGAAACAGCGCCTGTATAAGAAGCGCTACGGCACTAACAACTACGCTAATAGATGGGCCAAGCAAAATGGCAGCAAGTCCCGTTCCACAAGGATGTGAGCAGGTTCCAACTGTGGGCACAGGCACCGGCATACAGGATATGATAAACACCACAGCTGCCATAAGACCCACCAGCGGTTTAAATGAAATATCTACAGCTGATATTTTCTTAAACCTGTAAAGCCCATATAAAACAAACGGCAGTGCCGTAAAAGACCATAGAGCTGCCCACTTAAGCGGCAAAATGCCCTCTGAAATATGCATAGCATAGGCAGTCGCAGGGAACGCTGCTAATAGTATGAGTGTTAATATTTTTTTGATTACCATATCAATAAACCTCCATAAGAGACATTGCGCGTTCAATTCTGTTTAGAAATAACTCAGGAATTCCATCATAAAACCCAAGCCCTTTGGAGTAAACCTGATTTTCGTGTGTAACGCTAAGACATTCCACTTGATAGCCCTTGCTTTGCAGCGCTGATTTAAAGCTGTCGTTATCGCCCATCAGATCGTGTTCAAAGTGCAGTCCTGAGATAAACATAAAGGGGATTAGGCGGACGTTTTTGCGTTTTTCGGCATTGGTGTGAGCAAATAATTTACTTAGTGAATGAGCTTTGTCGGGAAAGCCGTCAACTGTAGCAAAAAACGTATTAGAAAAGCGCTGGTTAATATAGGACTCAAGAGAAAGGTAGAGGATATTAGCTGGGTCAGTGCAAAGCGGTGTTCCGTGAGCAACAATGATATTAAACCCCTCATCAATTTTGAGAAAACTCGCTGCTACCAGTGCAAACACCTCGTGCACATACTGCCACCTGTGAAGAAGAGTTTCTCCGGCAACAATGCGCATTCCGGGAAAGGAGCGGCTGGTTTCAATTAACTCATGGTACTCGGTGCCGGGAAAAATCTGAAGCGGCTGGATTATGGCTTTTCTATAGCCGCTATTCTCCAATTGTGCAAGAGCCTGAAGGATTCCCGGAGTTCCGGTTTTTTCGCGTATAATTTCAGACGTATATGCCCATTGGATTTCATAAGTGGGATACCGCTCCCTGACTTTTTTATCAAACAAGTCATAAGCTGCCTTTCCGCGGGATGTGGTACCAAATGCGGCAATTACTATGGCTGGATTTTCCTTAAGGGTTCTTTTTTTGAGTTTTCGTTCTTTCAAGATAGTGCCCGAATTGTATTTTGCTACGAAGGGATGGTATTTGACAGTGCACAAAATAATATGACAACAAAAAACTCATCTGACCAGCGACCACCCTCGTAGCACAATAAGAGGCAAAATGCCTCTGATTCAAGCGGCCAGGTTTTCCGGCTTAGGGCGACCTACTCACCCGCCTTCCCAGGTTTCATCCCAGTGGCATATCGGGGCTTTCGTTCCCACCACGGCTGCGGGGCAGCGTGAGATTTCTCCACTTCCCTTACCGCTTAAGGATGTAGCTTACAAAATAGTTGTTTTAAAAGTCAACTTATATCGGGTCTAAAAAACCTATTTGCTTTCTCAAGTCATTTCTAAAACTCAAAAAAGATGGGCACTTCTTGCTAACCACGTCTGGGTCTGCAAACTTAAGCAATTGAGGCCCTTCTATTGTCTTTCTGTATCTATTGCTGCACTTCCGTGCTATTTGTTCTATACGTTCTGATATCTTGGGATCACAGTCCACCTTTTCTGGTTCAACTATATATGGTATGTTCTCAATAGCTTTGACAAGACATATAGCATTAGTCCGATAAACACTCTTAAAGCAATTAATATCGGCTACTATCCAAGCCTCAATTTCTTGTTTGGCAAAATGAATACTATAATAGTTTTTATATCCTGATAACTTATTATTTATTTCATCTTCTATTTCTTTTATGTTTTCACAATCAAGGTCTCTAAGAATGAATACATAACAATCTTCTAATTTAGTATCTGGTTTGTATTTAGCCGGATAAAGGTGCTGACTGACATGAAAATCTATTTCTCTCATCATTTCGTGTTTACCATTAAAAACTTTGACATCGTGGAATATTTTCTTTTTTCTCATATACTCTACTTCAACTCTTAAGATATTTTTTATACCCTTTCCATAAATAGTCCGTGCCCCCTCAGTTCTCCCCTCCACACAAAAAAGTATATGTTTATTATTCAATATGACCATCCCCCGACTACGGAGTCTCCGTTACGGTACATCTCGCCAAGACGGTATCTTTCAAGCCAGGGCTTCAACTCATCCATGTCAAGCCTTTTGAAAACAGCATTTTTTTGTTCATCTGTTTCCGTCACAATTATATTTTCTGCACTATCGGAAAAACAGTCAAGGAGGTCTGGAGAGTGTGTGGCAATTAAAACTTGTGTTTTTCCACTCTCAGCAGCCTCTTTGATTAAGTCAGCCAAAATAATAATCCACTCTGGGTGAAGGCCAATCTCAGGCTCGTCTATACATATAAGTGGGGAGGGATTTGGATGGCTCAAGACTGCTACCCAACAAAGCATTCTTATCGTGCCATCAGATAATCCATCTAAAGGAAGCGGTTTTCTTATATCTCTTTTTTTCCATCGCATCTCTAAATGTTTGGAATCTATTATTGGAAATTTTAAATCCTCAAAGTCTTCATATAACGCCAAGAGCAGCCTGTCAAGTGCATCTTTGAACCCTGAATCGTCATTGGAGATAAGATTGTACAGCACTATAGCAAGATTTTCTCCTGTTTCATCTAAGTACGTATCTGACGGGTCAATTTCAGATGGCTTATTTTTTATTTGTTTAATGCTGATATGATTTGCGTTGTAAAATCTCCACAAAGTCACATTTCTCTTTACGTGGTCAATAGCCGGATACTGCTTTGGTGAAGATAATACTTGCAATGCTATTTCCCCTTCAGAAACCTCCTCGGTTGGATGTTCATTAGTCCATGTTCCAGCATTTTTATTGCCCTCTATTACGGTACCTTTAGAGTAACTAAAATCAATATATTTCCATGTGTATTCCACTGTTGGTTCGTCACTATCCTTTAAAGTTTCATGTTTAACGCTATATTTATTGAAATCGAAAACCTCTAAATCCAGTAAATACTCTATAGGCTTAATGCCACCACCAAAATACATCGTACGTTGCAGGAGGGAAAAACACCATTTGAAGTTAATTTCACAAGGTGGAATTGTATTTTTATTTAAAATAGAATCCAGCCCCTTGCGGTAAGTTCTTATAGTTTTTTGAAGACCATGCTCTATGCTGTCTTGTAAAAATTGAATGGCTTCAAACAGGTTTGACTTGCCGCAGCCATTTGGTCCAATAAATATATTTAATGCATCGAGCCTCAGCGGCTCTTCAAGAGTGATATTTTTATAGTTTTTAACCGTAAAATTATTTAGCATGATTTCATTGTACTGATAAGTACAAAAATATGTCAAAACACCTATGTGAAAAATCATGCTCTCTTATCAAGCAGCATTTTCCTCTTCAATCGTTCTAAAAATTTCAACAAGGGAGACAAACAACACAAGCACCAGAGGGCCCATAATTATCCCAACCATTCCAAACTCCTTGATGCCTCCAATTACTGCAAAAAATATAATCAACACCGGCACGTTTGTTCTTCCGCTTACAATTATTGGCCGCACAATGTTGTCAATCATACTGATACCAAATGTTCCTGCAAGCAAAAGTATAATCCCGTGCGTGTATGAGCCGTTTAGGAATAGTATAATGTCCACCACTCCCCACACTGCTACTGCGCCGCCCGGTATAAATGACATCAACACTGTAAACGTACCTAAAAGCACCGGCGCTTTAACATCCAGAAAATAAAACACCACACCTGCCACAAGTCCCTGTGAAAACGATACTACCACACCCCCGTATATGGCCGAGATGACCATGTCCTTTATCTCCTTAGAGAGCCGTGCCCTGTGGTTTTTGGAAAAAGGTAAGAGCGTCATTATATTGTTTATAAAGCGAGGGCCGTCTATGAAAAAGAAAAACAATGTAAACACCATTATTGTGAAATTTAAAATTCCAATAAAAACATTTTTGACTCCATACGTAAGATGCGGCATGATGTTTTGCCCGATTTTTACCACGTTTTCATTTATCAGAGCTTTTATGTCTAAATCACCGTTTGGAGCTTTAATATGTATATGCTCAAGAAACCATGTTACAGGTCTTAGCGTGAAAATGTGGGTTATGCTTTCGTAGTTGGTGTCATTTAAATACTGAATAAGATGCTTGACCTCTTTTCCCATTAACATAAACATATAAAAAAACGGCCCGGCTATCATAAAAACTATTATGAAAAGTGTTATCAGAGATGCCCCAATCCTCCACTTCACAACCCTGCCAATTAGCAAAAAAAGCGGATAAAACACTATCCCTAACACAAGCGCCCAGGCAATAGCTGTCAGAAACGGCTCCATTACCTGATAACTCAGAAACCCAAATACTAAAATCAGGATTACAAGGGAAACTATATAAAACTTGTTTACTTGCACCACACTATAATATCATACCAGCCTTTGTTCCTGTAAAGACGCCATCTTTTACTGCCATCTGTCCGTTCACAAACACGTGACGTATTCCTCTGGGCGGCGTATGAGGCGCTTCATAAGTTGCACCATCCGCTATATCAGCAATTGAAAAGACGACCAAATCAGCATACGCACCCTCTTTTATAATTCCTCGTCCATTTAGATTAAACGTCTCAGCAGGAGCAGCTGTCATCTTTCTTATCCCTGCTTCAAGCGTCATCAGAGACTCATCTAAAACGTACTTTCTTATGTATCTGGGAAAGCTCCCAAACCCCCTCGGATGAGGTTTGCCGCCCCCTATGGCATCCAACGATTTTAACGAACTGTCGGAGCCGACCATACAGTTAGGGAGCTTAAGGATTTCCTGCAAATTATCCTCACTTAATGAAAAATATATAGCATCCACCTTCAACTGCTCCTCTATAAGAAGCGATATGGTAAAATCAAGCGGCTCCACCTGTTTTATCCGGCACAGCTCCCCAATCGTCTTACCCTCCATGTACTTGTTCTTATCACTCTTTACGGTTGATACCATAACAGAGTCCCAGTAGGTTAAATCACCGACCACGTGTGCCAATTCTTCTTTTAAGCGGCGAATATGCTGCCCTTCTTTAAGCCTTTGTAATTCGGCCTCATCGCCGCCCTCGTAAACCCATGGTGGGAGCACAGCATCCAGTGAGGTCTGAGAGGCGCTGTATGGGTAGCGGTCACAGGTCACACGTATGCCTTCACTAATGGCCTGCTTGATAGCCTTGATGACAGCCCCGATTTTATGCCAATTGCGTCTGCCGGAGGTTTTAAGATGCGAGATGTGAACTTTTACTCCTGTACGACGCCCTACTTCAAGTGTTTCCCCTATTGACTCAAGAAGTTTGTCACCCTCGCTTCTCATGTGGGAGGCATAAATTATATCCGTTAATCCTGAGCGTTTTATTATCTCAATTATCTCAGCGTTATCAGAAAAAGCTCCTGGAAGGTAAATAAGCCCGGTGGACATTCCGCAGCATCCGGCATTGACCTGCTCTTTTAGCACCCTTGCCATCTGGTTAAGATCATCCTCTGTTGGTTTGCGGTTTTCATAGCCCATCACAGAGCCTCTTATGTTACCGTGTCCGGTAAGAGTGGCAATGTTTAAACCAATAGGAAACTCAGACAGCGCTCTGTCGTACTGAGTCTTACTCTCCCACCGTTTTTCTATACCGTTAGAGGTAAACTCTTTTTCCATCTGTGTTTTAGCGTCATTAAATATAGGGGAGGCTGAAAAACCGCAATTACCGTTTACCTCCGTTGTTACTCCTTGCAGAAGTTTGGACTTTGCATCAGAGTAGTGGAAAATGCTGAAATCCGAATGACTGTGGACGTCAATAAATCCTGGGGTCAGAGCCATATTGTCTGCATCAATTACTGGTATTCCGTTATTTACATAACTCTCCGAGACAAACGACACTTTGCCGTTTTTAACCCCTACTGCCGCCCTTTTGGGAGCAGCTCCCGTGCCGTCATAAACAAGTGCATTTTTAATCACAAAACTGTCCATAGTCTTATGCGTGTCCTCGCTTGTCATTTAGTTAGTGGGAAATCCCTAAAGGGCTTTCGTTTCTTTGAAAATTATCTCCGGTGAGGTTATAATCATTATCAATGTGGGAACAAGTAATGAGGCTGCCGTTCTGGCTTTTCCAATCAGGCTGCCGTTTGTATTTTGAGCGTTTTTTACTTTAAATGATTCTATTAAGTGGGTTTTCAAAAGTGGGACTGCAAGCATGGTAAGAGTCAGGATTTCCATAAAGTCATCAACCGGAATTTTTAGTTTTCGCAGCGGCGAGAGAACTTTAGCAAGCGCCTCCCTAAGCTCTGCCGGTGTCACGTAAATCATAAGCAGCTTAGCGCCTACTATCATAAGAAACACTCTTGACGTCCGCAGCGTTGCAAGTTGAAGTCCCTCCTCAGATACGTATATTCCTAAAAAAGAGCCTACTAAGCGTCCGTCTGAAAACAGTGCGTTACTAAGAAACGTGGCAGCAAGAAACAGTCCTATAGGAAGCGCTCCGGCACGAAGGCGTTTTCCCTCGGAGGATAACAAACAGAGCAATCCGGCAGCTATAGTCATAGGAACAAGAAATTTTAAATTAGACAGCGTAAAAATTAAAGCAGTAAAAAGTAGATAAAATGAGAGCTTAAGATAGGTCTTTGTCATTAGTTGAGTCTCTTTTTTGCTCCAGCAGCCTTAGCAAACTCAGGTGTGCCCGGCAGCGAGGTCAAATACTTATTAATTCCTGCGGCAACAGAGGAGGCTATTTCCTCTTTGTACTGGTCTGTTTTCAGACGTTTTTCCTCGTCAGCGTTTGTAAGGTATGAAATCTCAACAAGAGCCGAGGGCATGTTTGCGCCAACTAAAACGTAAAAAAGCGCCTGTCTTACGCCATGATCTACGATGTCCTTGTGTTTTTTCCTCAAATATGAGTACATAGAGCTTTGTACATAGTGGGCAAGCCGGAGGGATTCATCACGTTTGGTCTCACGCGCCAAAGAGGCAAGTATAAGCCCCAGTTCCGATTGCACCTCTTTCATGCGTTTTACCGAAATATCGTTTTCACGGGCGGCTACTTTCATAGCCTCCTCGCTGTTGGAAAAATTAAGAAAGTACGTCTCTAATCCGCGCACAGACGGGGAATTATTAGCATTGCCGTGAATGGAGACAAACAAATCGGCATTTTTACCGTTTGCTATGGCGGCTCTTTCGTCAAGAGAGATGAATGTGTCGTCATCGCGCGTCAGATAGACGTCATACATATATTTATCTCTCAATATAGCCGATACCATTTTGGCTACATCTAACACAACATCCTTTTCCAAAAGACCGGTTACCCCTATGGCTCCGGTGTCGTGCCCGCCGTGTCCGGGGTCTATCACTATCTTTTTACGGGCAAAAAGCTCAGTCTCCACTTTTTTCTCGATCTCCCGCACTACGATATCGCTGTCCTTGCCCTTTTTCCCCTTATTCTTGCTTGCTGTCTTTGACTTATCAGGGTGCTTTTGCACAGTTGCCTTAACTTTATCAGACTTTTTGGATTTTTCCTCAAGTTTAGACTTTAGCTCAGCTTTAACCTTTTCCTCAACCTTTGCCACATCCACTTCTGGTTCGGTTTTTGTTTTTTCCTCAGTTTTCACCTCAGTTTTTGCTACAGCTACATTATGATCTTTATCCTTTTTTGGCGCCGGTTCTTCAGTGTTTGATTTTGCCTCAACAGGTGGTGGGTCCACTTTTTCTTTGTCAGCAAATATATCAATAATTATCCTGTTAGGGTCGGTTAAGGTAAACACCCTTTGCCTGGTATTGTTATCAAGGTCAAAGACAATTCTAACCGTATCTTGGTCAAACTGCCCTATACGTATCTTTTTAAGAACCGCATTAGATACATCCTTAGATTTAACAGAGGTTGCTCTTAGGACAGCGTCCTTGAGGTCAAAGTAAATTTTATACGCCTCAGGGATGGCGCCTTCTCTATAGACAGGCGTTTTGAGAAGATCTATAACTACACGTGTATATTGTTTTGAAGAAAAAACCCGTATATCCTTAATTTCGTTTTTGGAATCAGCCCATGAAGCTGTAGAGACAAACTGCACCAACAACAGGAAACATGCAGCAACAAGCGTAACAACCTTTAAACGCTGCATTCTCAGACTGCCTTTACGCCTTTTAATCCGGGGATCCCCTCTAAAAGTGTTTTCTCTACCCAGTTTGTCATAGTTAGCCCTGACATTGGGCAGCTCTCACAGGAGCCGGTTAACCGGACGTATAAAACCCCATCCTTCTCGCTTATTAACTCAATGTCGCCGCCCTCTGGTTTCAACCCCTCTCTTACTTTCTCTATGACTTTTTCAATGGCGTCTTTGTCCATTTTACACCTCTCAACTCAATTTTAGCATAAAAACCATCATCAGGCAACTATAACTCACTTATCGGTAAGCGCAGTGGTTTTCTTTATTATACATTTGATACTACGGCACACAACGTAAAGTAAATTAACGAAAACTTATTCTCTGAATCCTTTCTGTCACAGCTCTATTCTGAACTCACACCATCCATTGTCGTTTCTAACTGAAATTGTGCCTTTCATATTTTTCTCTATGATTACTTTAGCCATATATAATCCCATACCTGCCCCCTGTACCTTGTCTTTAGTGGTAAAGTATGGATCGAAAATCTTTTTTATTATGTTTTTAGGGATTTCACCGCCGTTGTCTGAAATGGTTATAACTATTTTGTCAGTAGTGACATCCTTGCTTAACTTGACTTTGATCTTTCCGCCAGTGATATTCCTCTCTTCAAAAATATCCCTCGCATTTGTAAGAATATTTAAAATCACATGGGCAAACTCATTCTGATAACCCCAAATTTTCAAATTTTCCTCTAATTCTTTTTCAACAACAATACCCTTATCTTGCAAGTATCCGGCAATAAGCCCTTCGGCTTTGTTTATCTCACCGGCTACGTTAAATTGCTTCGGTTTGTTTTCCTTAACATAAAAACTTCTGAAATTGTCTATTGTCTCCGATAATGCGAGGAGTTCTTTCATCGCATTTCCAACATTCTTAGTTATATATGGCTCACTTAACTCACCATGCTGGTATGCGTCTCTTAAGTCCTGGATTGAAACTCCGATTGCACAAAGCGGCTGTCTCCAGTGGTGAGAGATATTCATTAGCAGCTCGCCCATTGATACATGGCGCGACTGCTCAAACATCATCTGGTCCTTAATCCGGTTTTTGGCTACCTCCTTCTCAATTTTCTTTTGTAAGTTCAGGTTTATTTCTTTTATCTCATCCTCCATCCGTTTACGCTCTGTTATGTCATAAATCATTGAACATATAAAGGTCTCCCCTTTTATCTTAATCGGCCCAGTGTGCACCTCTACGTCTCTAATTTCCCCGGAACATGTGCGATGACAGGTCACTAAATTGGCTTGTTTTTTACTTTTCACTTCTAACGCTATACTTATTAACTGTTGTTCAGACAGAGTGTTTATTTCTACAAGTTTCTTTTTTGAAAACTCCTCCTTTGTATAGCCATAGAAAGAACATGCCTTGTCATTTACTTCAACTACCTCTAAAGTATCAGGATTGAGTATCAAAATAGCGGTTTGTGTATCGTTAAAAATACCCCTGTATCTCTCTTCACTTTCCTTAAGGGCAACAAGTGCTTTTGAAAGCTCATTAGTACGCTTCTGAACCAGAGATTCCATCTCTTCATTTGCCGAACGCAGTTTTTCCTCATATTCCTTACGATGTGTTATATCTCTTATGATGCCAGTGTAAAAACCCTCATCCTTTACTTTCCACGCTGCAATAGAAAGCTCTACCGGAAACTCCTCTCCGTTTTTCCTTAATCCCAACATCTCTATCGTTTTCCCTGTAAGGGATGATTTCCCTGTTTGATTTACCCTCTCCACTCCTTGTCTGTGTCTTTGCCTAAGAGTTTCTGGGATTATTATTGTAATATCACTATTTAGTGCCTCATTTGTAGAGTAACCAAATATGTTTTCAGCCGCTTTGTTCCAGTAGATTATTTTCTGATTACTGTTTATCGTTATAATTGCATCATTTGCGGTATCCACTACCGATTGAAGCTTATTTTGGTTAATTTCAAGCGATTCCCTTGATCTGCTGTTAAGGAGCGCAATTGCGGCATACTCGCCAAAAGCCAATGCTAAATTAGCGTCTCTGTCTATAAAAGCTCCTGGTTTATTAGCCAAACCTATCAAACCGACTGCCTTGTTGTCTAATATCAGTGGAGAAAACATTACATTACCTAGATAAACATGTCCCTCGGGCATGAAATCCATCCATGCGCTGCTTGCAAAGTTGTTATCATACACAGCTTTGCGTGTTCTATAGGCCACCTCTCGCAGTCCTCGTATAGGCATGGGTAAGGACGGGTCAACCGTACACGGCATCCCGCCCGCTTCTAAAAATAGAACTTCGTTTTCATTGCCGTCAGGAGTTAAAAGCGCCACATATCCAGCCGTTGCTCCCACAATATCTTTGCATACATCAAATATCTTTCGTGCCGATTCCGCAAAGTTTTTATATTCTAAAACTGCACGAGTACCTTTTAAGAGCGCCTCTGTCTCGGCCTCGGCACGTTGTCTGTCTAATCGCTCTTGCTGTAATTCTTCGTTTGCTTTGGCTAAGCTTTCTGTAAGCTCTTTTATTATTTTATCATTAGGCATAATCACTACCACCTATATACCTAAATTGGATTGACTTTGCAGTTGACTCTGCTAATAAAAAACTGGATTCCTGCCTTCGCAGGAATGACAAAAAAGAAATAAGGAATGAAAAATCCTCTCCTTTGTCATTCCCGCCTACGAGCGGGAATCCAGTCCTTAAAGGGACAGGTAACAACAGAAAAGAAAAATCCCCTCCTTTGTCATTCCCGCCTACGAGCGGGAATCCAGTCCTTGTCAATATATCGTTAGCTGACAAAAAACTATCCACCTTCTTCACCACTGTAAACATCTAAACTTATCACAAACTCTGCTCCGCCGTTTTTATTGGCAACTATCAAACTGCCGCCCATATTTGTCTCTATTATTGTCTTAGACATATAAAGCCCAATCCCTGTGCCCTCAATTTCCTTAGTTGTAAAATATGGCTTAAAGATTTTTTCCATAATATCATCAGCAATTCCTCCGCCGTTGTCTTTTATTGAAATTACGATTTTAGATTTGTCCTCATCGTTGGTTATATTAATCTTAACAAAGCCTTTTATTTCGCTGCCGTGTTCCTTTCGTAATACAATTGCATCCCTTGCGTTATTTAAGATACTTAGTACCACCTGCTTAAACTCATTTGGATAGCCAAGTGTTGTCAGTAACGCATCGTTATCGGCTTTCACTGAAACATCTATATTGTTTTTGACAAAAATATTTACAAACATTGACAGCAATTCCTCTATAGCAGTATTGACATCAAACCGGATTTTTTTCTTTGAGGGTGTAATGAAATTTCTGAAATCATCTATCGTCTTTGACATGAAAATGAGCTGCGACATCATAGTTTCAACGGTGTCATTTACATATTTTTCATTAAGCTCATCGTAGGAGTAAGTATCTCTTAAGTCCTGTATGGTAAGTCCTACAGCATTTAGCGGCTGTTTCCACTGGTGGACAATTAGCCCTATCATCTCCCCCATCGCTGCCATCTTAGACTGTTGAATCATCATCTGCTCTTGACTTAGTCTTTTTTCCGTCTCCTCCTCTACCATCGCCTCAAGATGAGTATTTAACTCATTAAGTTGCTCCTCCATTCTTTTACGTTCAATAGCCAGTGCAAAAATTGTTGAGAAGCGTTTTATAATATTTAAATCCTCATCGGTGTAATCTCTTTCTGAGTTGGCAAGAGCAATCTGTCCTATAAGCTTATCTCCTATCATCGCAGGGACAGAGAGAAACCTGTCTAACGGAACATGCCCGGGAGGGAAACAGCCTTTAAAAGCCGGATGTGTTTGAGGATTATTCGTATAAAACCCCTCTTTTGTATTTAATGAGTGCCCCCACAAAGCGTTGTAACCATCCTTGCCTTTGGGAAATGCCGTTCTATAGTATCTCGCTTCTACCGTGCATACCTTTGAGCTTGCCATGTTGCTGTAAGCAAGTGTTACGACCTCTTCGGTTTTGTGATCAATATCTGCCACATAGGCATATAAAGAACCTGTCAGTTTTAGAACCTGTTTGTGGATTATTTCTCCAATGTCGTAAATGCTTGTATGAGTTGACAGCAAAGCCTCAGACACCTCGGCAACTGCGCTTTGAAACTCAAGCTCCCTTTTCATCATCGCCTGAGCGTGTTTAATATCTGTAATATCATGAGTGACTTCAAACTTAGACACAGAGCCGTCAATATTTCTTATGAGTGTCTCAAAAACCGAATATGTTTTATTGTTTGTGGTTGAAAACGTCTCCCTTACAATGCTTTTACCTGAAAATACCTCTTCATTTATGCACCACAGGCAGGGTGTTGTTTCATTATGGAAATACTCATAGCATTTACGCCCGTTTACATCCCCAAACTCTTTTGTTATAGCGTCATTGATATACTCTATCTCATATTCTTTGTTTGTTATAAGGACGCCGTCTTGCATTGTCTCCATTATTCTTTTGAGTTTGTCTCTTTCTGTCTTAAGCTCATATTGAGCTTTTTTAGTTTGCGTTATATCATTGTGTATAGATACCCACACTTTACCGTATTTTGGGTGGTCAAAGGTTGAAACATGTGCAGAGTTCCAAAAATGCTTGCCGGATTTTTTAATATTACAGACTTCGCCTTGCCAGTGGTTGTTTTTATTTAGTGCTTCTATAATTTCATTTGCTGTTTCCGCGGGAGTTTTCTCAGTTGGAGCATTAACAACAGAGATATTTTTGCCAATTAGCTCTCCTGTGTCATAACCAAACATTTGTTCAAACTTTGGGTTAGTAAATACAATGGCGCCATCGGCGGCTTTAATAAGTATGACCCCTTCAGACATATTATCCAATATCTCACTTTGAAGCCGCAGCTCCTCGTTTGCCTTACGCAGCTGCAGTGAATTGTCAATTATTGTCTGCCTTTGCTTGTCAAGTTCAAGAAAAATGTTTACTTTGCTTTTTAAAACTACATCATCCACAGGTTTTACTAAGTAATCCACGGCGCCGGTTTCATAACCTCTGAAAACAGACGCCTCCTCTCCGTGTGAAGCACTTACAAAAATTATTGGCAGCGTCCTTGTTCTCTTGTTTTTTCTAATGAGATTTGCTACTTCAAAGCCGTCCATCTCGGGCATATGCACATCAAGTATTACAAGGGCAAAGTCATCACTAAGGAGTTTCCAGAGAGCTTCTTTGCCATTTGACGCTTTCACTAAATTTAAATCGGACCGCTCAAGGAGAGTTTCCAGTACCAGTAAGTTTTCTACTTTGTCGTCAACTATTAATATGTTTTGCATAAACGCTCATCCTTACCAGCTCCATTATTTTCCCTGCAATCTCTTCAATATCTAAAATATAATCCACATCAGTTACTGCTATTGCCGCAGTTGGCATAGCCGAATATTCTGCGCTATGCGGGTTTTGCACTATAGCCATACCCCCTTTTTCTTTTATCCTCTTTAACCCCCCACTCCCGTCACTATTTGCCCCTGTTAGTATTATACCAAAACAATGCTCACGAAATACATCAGCAGCACATTCAAAAAGCACGTCAATGGAGGGACGGGAATAATTAACCAGCGCATCCACTGAAAGCGACAGCGTTTTGTCGTCTTCTATTAAAAGGTGATAATCCGGCGGAGCTATGTATATTGTGCAATTTTTGATTTTTTCCTTATCTTCGGCATATTTGACTTTTAATCGTGTGCCTACATTAAGAAAATTAATCAACTCCTCTTTAGTATCACGGTGCAGGTGTAGGACTACAATGACAGGGAGGGGAAAATCGGCAGGGAGTGCGCTAAATATTGTTTTAAGCGCATCAAGCCCACCGGCAGAAGCTCCTATTACAACAGCTTCATAGCTCATGTAGAAGTTTTGCCGGAGAAAGTGACCGGGCTGTCGTTTCTTTTGTATATCTTTTCGTCTGTTAGAACCTGTGTATAATTATCGGAAAAGTTTGAAAGCCGGATGGTTTCTTTTGACCCCAGACAGAGATATCCGCCGTGTTCCAATGATTCGGTAAAGAGCCCAAAGACCCTGTTTTGAAGGTCTCTGTTAAAATATATCAACACGTTTCTGCAAAAAATCATGTTCATCTCGCCAAACACTCCATCTGTAGTCAGGTTATGAATTGAAAACACTATGTTTTGCCGTAATGACTTATCAATGGCCGCTAAGTTTTCTTTTGCAGTGAAATAATCGCTGAAAGAGTGAACGCCGCCGGACTGTAAATAGTTTGCAGCATATTTTTTCAGCAATTTCAAATCAAACACGCCTTCTTTAGCAAGTCTTAGCGATTTTTCGCTGTAATCGGTTGCATAAATTGTGGCTTTATCGTATAGATTTTCCTCTTTCAGGGTTATGGCAAGCGAGTAAACCTCCTCGCCGGTAGAGCACCCTGCAACCCATATTTTTATATGCTGTAATTTTTGAAGCTCAGGTATTATGGTTTTTCTAAAAGCCTGAAAAAAAGTGGGGTCACGGAACATCTCGGTAGTGCTGATTGAAAAATCCCCCAAAAGGTCAAGAAAAAATGACCTGTCATAAATAACTCTCTCTATAACTTCAGTTATTTTATCAATCTCGGCTATGGACATCCTGTGCTTTATTCGCCGTTTTATCGAGGCTTTAGCATAATTTCTGAAATCATACCCGTACTTTGCGTGTATTGCTTCAAGCAGGAGCATAATTTCCAGGTTTTCGTTGTCTTCGCTGTCGTAGTAGTCCATGTGTTAAGGTTTCTCCTGTTTAATACCGAATTACATTCAGAAATATAAATAAATAAAATAGCTTTTGTGTTCAGTGTTGCTGATAAGTAACTGGATTCCTGCTTTCGCAGGAATGACAAAGAAGGGAGGAATGACCTCCCCAAAGGGGATTCCCCTGTAAAATCGCTCTTCTTTGTCATCCCCGCCTCTACATTTGTCATTCCCGCCTCCGAGCGGGAATCCAGTCTTTTTTTCCTCCGGTAATTTACATTTTTTAAGGCTAATCTCTCTCATTGATATAACCAAATCCGCAGCAGCGACAGAAGCCTATCCTTATCAATAGGTTTTGACAAATAATCGTTTGCTCCGGCTTCAATACACTTCATGCGGTCCTCTTTCATCGCCTTTGCCGTAAGCGCTATGATTGGGATGTCTTTATAGCGTCTGATTTTTCGTGCCTCTTTTATTGCCGTGTAACCATCCATCTCAGGCATCATTATGTCCATCAATATGACCTCAATTTTATCGTTTTGCTGTAGCACATCAAGACACTCTATGCCATTTTTTGCAACAAGTACGTTCATTCCCTCCTCTTCAAGAATGCTTGTAAGAGCAAACACGTTTCTTGAGTCATCGTCGGTTATCAGAATGTTTCTGTCTCTAAATATGCTTTCTTTGTCGCGTACTTTAAGAAGTATTTTTCTTTTTTCCTCAGACAATTGTGATTCCTCAAGATGTAAAAATAATACGATTTCATCAAGCAGCCTTTCGGGTGATTTTACTACTTTTAACACTAACCTGTGAGCATACATGTTGAGTTTTATCTCATCAGCAACACTTAGCCGTGAGCTGTTATAGACTATTATCGGGATGGTATTTAAGGTTTCCGTGTTTTTAATTTTATCAAGGAAACTAAAACTTACGGGTTCATTGTCGGTAAGGTTCATTACAATAAAGTTGTAAGTATTTGTTTCCACTATCTGTTGAGCCTTCTTTGCCGATACATAATTGACGCCTACATTTGTGTTTTTAATCAGCTCATTAAGCGCAGACTCCTGTTGAGGTTCAAGGTGTATTGCCAGAATCTGTTTCTTTTCGCCTGAAAATATACTTTCCAGTTTGTTGAAAGCCTCTTCAATTTTTTCCATTGTAACAGGTTTTGTCAGATAACCAACACTGCCTGATTTAATGACGTCTATGTTTTTTTCCGACGCAGAGATTATGTGTATCGGAATGCTGCGAGTCTCTGATGAGTCTTTAAGGCGCTCAATTACCGTCCAGCCGTCCATATCGGGCAGTCCCATATCCAGAATTATCGCATCAGGTTTGTACTTGTGTGCGCATTCTATGCCGTGTTCTCCATCCTGCGCTATTATACCCTTATAGCCTCTTTCGCGGCTTACATCAAGCAGGATTTTTGCAAATGCCGTGTCATCTTCTATTATCAAAACCGATTTGCCCCCATCAGATAAGCTCTCTCTGTCGTCCTCTAACGTCTTTCCTTTTAACGCAGGTTCTCTTTTTACAGGCGGTGTGTCAGCCATTGTTTCATATGGTTTCTCCTCAGGGTGTCCTTGAGCCGGAGCAAGGCTTTTTAAATCAGGAAGCAGTATGGTAAAGGTGCTCCCTGAGCCAAATACGCTCTTTACTATTATCTCGCCTCTAAGGAGTTTAACAAGCTCTTTTGAAATGGTAAGCCCAAGCCCCGTGCCTCCATACTTTCTGCTTGTTGTGCCATCGGCTTGTTTAAATGCCTCAAATATCACGGAAAGTTTATCCTGAGGGATTCCAATGCCTGTGTCGGCAACTGAAATTGATAACACACTATCAACTGAGGCCTTATCTATTGTTACCGTAATTGAGCCTTTTTCTGTAAACTTGACGGCGTTAGACAGCAGATTTCTGATTATCTGCTCCATTTTTTGAATATCGGTGTGAATATATTTTGGCGCATTTTCCGAAATAGTCACGTTCAGTGACAGGTGTTTCTCTTGTGTAAAGGGATAGAAATTGCTCTCTATGAATGCTTTCACTCTGTCTGTCTCAATAGCCTCAACGTGCAGCTCAACTTTGCCGGCCTCAACTTTTGACAAATCCAGAATGTCGTTAATCAGACTGAGCAGGTCTTTCCCTGAGGAGTGAATAGTGTTGGCGCATTCCATTTGTTTTTCGGTAAGGTTAGTGTCTTTATTTTGTGAGAGGAATTTTGAAAGCAGGAGTATGCTGTTAAGCGGAGTTCTTAGCTCATGGGACATGTTAGCCAAAAATTCGGACTTGTACTTACTTGTTATTTCAAGCTCTTTGGTTTTTTGCAGGTTAACTTCCTGATTTTTCTCAAGCTCAATGTTCTTTTTCCGAATCTCATCGCGCCGTTTTTCCATAAGGCGAGCGTGCTCTTCAAGTTCCTCGTTGGCTTGTCTTAGTTCCTCTTGCTGTTCCTGAAGTTTAACTTCAGATTCTTTCAGAATTTTTGTCTGATTTGCCAGAGCTTCATTGTTGGCTATCAGTTCCTCCTGCTGCACTTGAAGCTCTTCGGCCTGATTTTGAGTAATTTCCAAAAGCTCTTTCATACTCTCACGTGATTGAGCGGTATTGAAGGCTATAGCAATATTTTCTGAGACGGAATTCATAAACTTAGTTTGATGCTCGGTAAAGGCGATAAATGAGCCGATTTCTATTATGCCTTTGACTTCTCCGTTATAAATAAGCGGCGTAACCATTATATTTGAAGGTGCTCTTTCTCCAAGCCCCGATGTAACTTTTATATAATCATTGGGCACATTGGTAAGCACTATGGTTTGCTTTTCAAGCGCTGCCTGCCCCACAAGACCATCGCCAAAGGCAAACTTGTTTGACAAGTTCTTTCGTGTGTTGTGAGCGTACGTGCCGGTTAGTTTTAGTACTTTTTGATTTTTCTGGGTCATATAGATTGCCCCTATCAAAGCTCCCATATACTCTGAAATAAATTTTATCAGGTTTTGAGATAGAGTGACGATGTCTTGCTCACCGCGCGTTATTTCGCCTATTGTAGCGGATCCGGTTTTTTTCCAGTCGTCTATATCTCTCTCTGACGATATAGCGCGTAGGTTTTCAATCATATTCTGAAATTCTCTGGATAATTGTCCGATTTCATCGCGTGAAGATACTGCCATATTTAAACTCAGATTACCGGAGCCGACTTCTTTAGTTGCTTCTATCAAATCAACAACCGGAGCTGTGATGCTTCGTATAAATACAAATGCAAAAATGCAGCTTAAAAAGATTGTAACACCCAAAATAATATAGAGAATATTTTTAGATTCTTTGTTTGACTTTTGAGTGTTTTCATAAAATGACTCTGCTTTGTTAGATGCAAAATCCATAGCTTCTTTTATTAGTTTTTCATTTTCTGCGGCATTTGCATAAAGTTTAGTATCAAGCATCGTTAGCGCTTCAGTTTTTTTACCCTGTAGCAGCAGATTAAAGTAATCATCGTGAAGGGACATGTATTTGTCATAATTAGTATGAATTTGTTTTATTAATTTCTTATCGCCTAAAAAGAGATTTTCCACTGCTGTAAGTTCATTTATTATTTGAGGTTCAATAGAGGACACCAGTATTTTAGTATCCATTAAGTCATCATTATTTGTCTGAGTATAAGCCTTTCTTAATAAAAATCTTATTCTGAAAGTATTTGCTTGTATAGAAAGCAGATTACTTTTTACCGTAAAAGGATGTTCGTAGAGGTTTTTTGTTTGCTCGGTTGTATAATCCAGTTTGCTTATCGCATAAAAAGACAGAAGAAGGAAAATAGACAGTATAAGTAAATACCCAAGAGTAATGCGGGTTCCTATTTTAAGATTTTTAAACATTCAGTTTCTCCTTAATTTATCATCATTTGCATTTTTGACTTATTTTAACATTTTAATAGAAGAAACAGGAGTAGTGGGAATTTTTAATACCAAGTAGCTTCCAAAAAGGTAATATAATGGTGGGAAAAGGACTGGATTCCCGCTCGGAGGCGGGAATGACAAAGGGGAGAGGCGGGAATGACAAAAAAGGAAAGACGAGAATGATAAGGGAGAGCTATTTTACAGGGGATTCCCCTTTAGTGGAGGCCATTCCTTATTTTATTGTCATTCCTGCGAAGGCAGGAATCCAGTTTTTTATTTATATCTTTGAACGCAACTCGTATCAGAGATATTCCGCAGATGACGCAGGGTATCTATCCCCTGAGTTTTCTCTCGTTTAACGTGTCGCCTTTAACTCCGATAATTGTCTCATAAAAAGGAATCTCTTTACCAGAGCGATTCATAGCCTCATTTAATATAGCGGTAAGCCCTCCGCAACACGGCACCTCCATTCTCAGGCATGTCAGTTTCTTAATCGCCATGTTGGCAAATATTTCGGCAAACTTATCCAGATAGGCCTGCCCGTTGTCAAGTTTAGGGCAGCCGATTAGGACTTTATTGTTTCTTAGAAATCTATCATGGAAATTTAAGGCGGCAAAAGCCGTGCAATCAGCGGCAACGAGCAGTTCGGCATCATTTAAAAACGGTATCGTTGTTCCCATTAGGCCTATCTGTATAGGCCAGTGGGTTAACCTGTAATCGCTTGCACTTTCCGGCTCACGCGGCCCCACCGACGAGCACGATGGACATTCATCAGACATTGTTGTTACCTCCGTTAAGTTAGTTATGTAATTTAGTTTCAATTGTACAGCCAGTTTAATATAATGCTGTCAGAGGGTCTATGATTTAGCTCATGATTAATGTAACTATATCACCGGTAAAAAAAACAAATCGTTTCTCTTGACAATCAGCTCTGCAAAAAGCTATAAAATGTAGAGTCCGTTTTTAATGGCAGTAAATATGTTAGTAAGGAGTTTTTAAGTATGGCGTTAGAAGGAACAGTGAAGTGGTTTAACAAGACTAAGGGGTATGGTTTTATTTCAAGGGCTGAGGGGCCGGATGTGTTTGTACACTACACATCAATTCAAGGCAACGGATTTAAAACGTTAGAAGAGGGGCAGCGTGTCTCTTTTGAGATTATTGAGGACAATAAAGGACTAAAGGCTACAGAAGTAACCCCTGTGGACTAATATCAAGCGGCATTTAATCGTCTAACTTCGTTGGCATACGTCAAAAGCTCCTCAACGTACTAAAAGTACGCCTCCGTCGCTTTCTCCTTGCCGCCTTGTTATACTTCTGACTGCTGCTCGATACAGTTTGAAGCATCTATAAACAAATTAGCGTGACTGTGGCACGGCTTTTGAAGAGTTCAGATTAACTCTTCAAAATTCTTGCCGTCCCAACAAAAACATTTGTGGTTGTTTATAATTCCAAGTCTGACAGAGACAACAATCTGTAACGCTTGCGGGAATTCCGGCTCGCCAAACACAGTCTGAGCTGCTATGTCCTCCTCAGAAAAATATGCCTCATGATCAGGGTGTGAGTGGTAAAATGCTGCAACCGTCCCCCCTGACTTATAAGCCTCTGAGAATATCCGAGTTGCCTCGTCCCTGTCTATAGCATAAGCTGTTGCCGCCGTGCGGCAATGTCTTACAGGATCGCTTTTGTGTAGTTCGTTCTGTATGTTTTTACACTGATGGACTTTCTCGGTCTGCTCATTTTTAGTTACAATTCCGCAGCACTCATCCGGGTATTCACTTACTGCGTGATTGAAAATCTGTTGGAGTGTCTCTTTGCTAAGGTTTGTTTTCTTCATGTTGTATCAGCTCCAAAAGTTTGTCTCTGCCTGTGTTAAGTAAAGAGGGCTGTGACGGCCATTGCTCTAAAACCATCATACCGGTAAAATTCCGCATTTTCAGGCGCTTTATAAAACACTTCATCCCAAGCGGGTTTTCAGCGGACGGCCCGGTAAAGATAGTTAAATGGCTGTCAACATCCCCGTAGTTTTCGTGAATGTGCAGATGGATGATAGGTACTGTCTCTAAGAGCAAATCCATATATCTGAGGAAATTGTTTCTTGTGCCGTAAAACACATTAGCGTGCCCTATGTCCAGACACATTCCGACATGCTCGGCGCTATGTGTTTTTAAAACACTAAACAGCTCATTAAAGTCCTCAGGCGATGTAGTGGTTGTGTTTTCAATAGAAAGTTTCAGTCCGTGCTTTGATGTTAACTCAATAAGCGGGACTATGGCTTTGGTAAATGCAGGAATCCCCTCCTCAGTAAATAAGTGTATGTTGATAAGGGAGGCACCAATATCAAGGGCAAAGTCAAGAGTAACAGTGAAGTCCTCAGCACTGCCTCCTCTTAGCGGATTAAACGTAACCGGAGCATGGACGGAAAGCGATATGTCGTACATCAGGGCTTTAGCACGGATTTCACATCGTTTTACATTATTTATATCGCCTTCAAGCCAGCCCTGACCGTAGTCTTTCTTATCTGGAAACCATTCAAATGAGTCAAAGGAGTGCTCTATTGCATAGTTAAAGGGTAGTTCCGGAGACTCTGCAGAAAATGCCGTTTGATTGCCTATTCTAATACACCAGGGGCACACTTTAACGGCTGTATTTAACTGTTTTGATAAAATCAGTAAATGAGGTCATTTTTATATCAGGGTACGCAACGGATGAGTTTACACAATTGTCCGGGACAACAACACTACTGCCGCGCATCCATATAGTATCGGCTAGTTGGGCTGTTATTAATCTGAAAAAATCCTTATCCTCTTTAGCATCAAAAATAGTCTGCTGTAGTTCATCAAAACTAACCGGAACTCTCTCAACCTGGCAGGCAAATTGTGACTCAAATATCCGGATCATCTCGTTTTGAGAAATAGCATCGCCAATTATATGTATGTGTTTATAGAGCATTGCAGGGTCATCAAGTGCCCTGATGGTGACCTTTGCAACGTCACGGGTCAGAGCCAAGGCGGCAAGTTTATCCCCTGAACCGTAAACATCGGTAGCTTGCGGTAAAGGCGGAGCAGGTTCAGGATAGGAAAGCATCCCCAGATTTACTGCATACCACTCCATTAAACAACCGGCATAAATAAACGTATAACCTATGCGGCTGTCCCACACTGCCTCATGAACGCGTAACTTCATGTCAAGAACATTACTAATGCCTACGCCTACAAAGTAAGGGTTCAGACCGAAGTCAGACGGGATAAATCTCTCAACACCCGCATCTAAAGAGACCTGTATGAGATCCCCCTGGCTTTCCAAACTGTCAATGCCGACAGAGCTTAAGACAGTTTTTACTCCGTCAACAGCCCTTTTAAGGGATTCCACGTCTTCAAGGCTGCCCTCTATAACATGAGCGCCTTTTGCTCTCAGTGAAGATATCTTCTTGAGCTTATTGGCGTCTTTTGCACTATCCGGACGAACTAAAATCCGAAGTGTCTTACCTTGAGCCAGACATTCATTCGCCAGTTCCGTGCCTACAAACCCGAGCGCTCCAACAAGCAGCACACTGCACTGCCCTGCCGGTCTGCCAGATGTTGACATCTACTTCACCTCTTGCGTTCCCATTTTTATCGGCCACCTTCAGCCATCTAAATTCAACCACGTATAATTTACTACATTATATATGAAAGTGTCCAATTTTTTTGTTTTTTAGAAAATTTTTTTGCAAAAAAGAGAATTCTTTATTGTAATTTGGGTAGGCGGTTCTATCTACCCTTTTTTTTCAAACTCAAGAAGTTTAATCTTAATATCAATTCCCTCCGAGTAGCCGCCCAAAGAGCCGCTGCTGCCGATAACCCTATGACATGGGATTAGGATAGGAAAGGGATTGACCCTCATGGCTTGCCCCACTGCCCTTGCACTGCTAGGTTTTCCAACTCGCCGTGCTAAACCACCATACGTTATCACCTCACCAAATGGCACTCTCAACAGTTCATTATAGACAGAACGTCTAAAAGGGGTCATATCGGAAAAGTTTATCAACCCCTGTGTAAATTCTCTCCTTTTCCCGCAAAAATACTCATTAAGCTCTGAAAACAGAGGCAGCCCGCATTTTTTGTATTCTGCATTTTCCGGAGCCGTAAATGTCGTACCCGTAATCGCTGCGTCTGAATAAATCAGAAAAAATCTGCCAAATTGTGTAGTTAGATAGTCAAAAAAGTACCTGTCGTATTTCATGCTTTTAAGTACCTCATGCGATATGATAACAAAAATAGCACAACTGTGAAATATATAGCAGGTTCTCTCAGGTCTCTTTTAACAAGCAACAGATAGTGTGTTGCTGAGGCAATAGCGCTCAGATAGAAAAATCTGTGCAATGTTTTCCATCTCTTTCCGCCCATTTTTTTCTTAGCCCAACGAGTTGAGGTCACAGCAAGTGGAATCATGATTAAATATGCCGCAACCCCAGCAAATATCCTCTTGTGTTTTATCATGTCTTCAAATATCTCAGTGAAATTAAATAGATGATCCACTCCGGCATAAATTAAAAAGTGAAGTGACCCATAAAAAAAACTAAAAAGCCCAAGCGTTTTTCTATATCTCTGCACATAACTTATTTTAAGGATGTCGTAGACTGGAGTTACGGAAAGCGTCATTATGATAAAGTAGTAGGTGAAGGTTCCAGTAAGGCGGATAAGTTTTTCAATGGGATTAGCACCAAGTGAGTTGTTTATTGCAAGGAATATCAAGTAAAACAATGGACTAAGGCACAGAGCATAATATGCAAGCGCCCTTAAAACGCCGCCTCTTGTGCCGGAGTTTTCTGCCATGCTCAGAAGTTTTTGGTCAAATCCATACCGGTATAAAGACCTGCGACCTCTTTTTGGTAACCATTAAAAATCATGGTTTTTTGTCTGATAATTTTACCTATTCTTCTTTCACTCCCCTGACTCCAGCGCGGATGATCAACATTGGGATTAACATTGGCAAAGAAGCCGTATTCGCTGGGAGCCGCCAAATTCCAGGAGGTTACAGGCATTGTATCGGTAAAAGTAATCCTTACAATAGACTTAATACCCTTAAAGCCGTATTTCCAGGGAACGATAAGTCTAAGCGGTGCACCGTTTTGGTTGGGCATTTCATGACCGTACATTCCAACTGCCATCAGCGTTAGAGGATTTAACGCCTCATCAAGCCGCAACCCTTCGACGTAGGGCCAGTTCAGTGTTCCCCTCCTCTGGCCAATCATAACCTCTGGGTTATGAACAGAGGTAAACTTAACGTACTTTGCACGGGAATCAGGCTCCACTTGCTTAATAAGGTCAGAAAGCTGAAAACCTATCCACGGAATTACCATAGACCAGCCCTCAACACATCTGTGACGGTAGATGCGTTCAGTCTGCGGAAGAGTTTTAATAAGCTGGTCTATATCGTAAACGGTTGGTTTTTTTACGAGACCGTCAACGGTCACGGTCCATGGGCGCACCTTAAAGCCGTGGCTTAAGCCTTTAACATCTTCTTTATTAAGTGAAAACTCGTAAAAATTGTTGTAGCTTACAGCGCTCTCATAAGGCGTCTGAGCGTCATCCACTGTGTAGCGCTTATCCGGCGTAAATGATAATTTCTTTCCCTGAGGCAGCTCCTCTGAAAAGGCCACAGAAGGCATAAGGACAAAGGTTAGGGCCTTAAACGCAGTTGCAAGGAAACTCCTCCGTTTTAGGTATATAGACTCATCTGTGATTTCCGAACTCTTGATGTCATCAGGTTTTTTAATCAGCATATAATTCTTAACCTAAAAGAACTTATCCCATACAAACAGCAATGGGTCAACATCTTTTAGAAGTTTTGCAGCAACGACGTTTCCAACAAAAAGCTCATGGTCACCTGCTGAAAACACATGATCAAGCGTACATTCACAATAAGCCATAGCGCTTTCAATTATTGGCGAGCCGTTTGGCGCTTTAAAATGAGCGATATTTTTAAACTTATCGACATCTCTGCCGCTATTGAAACCAAAAAGCCGAGCCTCTTCGTCTTGCTTAGAGGATAAGACATTTATTGCAAAATAACCCGACTTTTTTATTAACTCATTTGAATACCTGCCCGGAGCAATTGAAACCATTAACATCAGAGGACTAAATGACACCTGAGAGACCCAGCTTGCGGTCATGCCGTTAATTTTACCGTTTGCATTTGCTGTGATTACATACACTCCGTGTGTTATACCTTTGGCTACTACAGTTTGCATATTTACCCCCTTTTGCGGTTATTTGATAAGTTAAGTATAACCTAATGCGGCAGTTAACATCAAACTCTAAAAAGTATGTGCAATCTTGTCACACACATCAACTAATGCTAATTTAGACTTAAAAAGCTGCGAGGGATTGAGAAGTCAGTTAAATAATACCCGTAACGATTTGACCACAAACGAATACATGGTTTATAATAATTAAGGAAATACCACGTAAAGGAGCAGTGACTGTGCTTAAAAAAATATCGGCAATGGATGCCCGCCGACAGTTTGGGCAGCTTATGGACGAGGTGTCTGTAAGACAAGACGACTATATTGTAGAGCGTGCCGGAAAGCCGATTGTTGCTATTATACCAGTGAGACAATATGAACAATTACAGAAGAATAAGGAACAAGATGCAGAGCAGTTTTTTAAATGGGTTGATAATTTAAGAGAAAAAACAAAAGATGTTGACCCTGAAATCTTAGAACAAGAGATAGCTGAGGCCGTAGCTGCTGTTAAAAGGGAAGAACTGGATGAAATCAAGGTTAGGTTAACGCAACAGTTCTAAAAACTCATTAAAAACATGCTAAAAATAGTTATAGACGCTAATGTGTTTATTAGCGCCATTTTAAACTCTCGTGGCAGTCCTGCAAAAATTCTTGATTTAGTGAAAAGCGGTAAACTTATGTTAATCACTTCTGTTATGATTATTTCTGAAGTCAAGAAAGTTATCTTATATCCTAAAATTCAAAAACGCCACAAATATACCTCACATGAAGTGCAACAATATTTAGACAAAATATTTGTCATAGCTCAAGTCATTGAAACTGATTTGAAAATAGAAGCTATTGCAGAAGATTCCACAGATAACAAATATCTGGAGTGTGCCTTAGGGGGAGGAGCAGATTTCATTGTTTCAGGAGATCATCATCTTTTGGATTTAAAAGTTTTTCAAGGAGTGGAGATTCTAAAGCCGGATGAGTTTCTATATCGGTTTAACAATGGGTAAGAAAAGGCAATTCCTGACGCCGTGACAGATTAATCTTTTAAACACATCACACGGCGAGGTGGAATCAATTTCTTAAATCAAAAAAAAAACTTCAAAAATATGGTTCATGTAAATAATGAGTGGGTGATCCTGGTGGAAATTTAGAAATAACAATAAAACAATTTGTAGAAATTGGTTGCGTCATAATTATTTGTGCCACACGAACAAGTGGTAAAACAGTCAAAATAGTTGATAGCTTGAAGAGTGATGGTTATGAAGTGATATGGAAAAAGAAGTCTTATGATCAAGAGTCTGATTCCATACGTCAATTGAACAATCAGAAAAAAGCAGAAGAAATAGTTAAAGAGATAGAAACACTGATTTAAGTTTTATAATTCAGTTATCAATTAAAGTCCTGCCCATTAACGGAAAATCAGCAAGTTTTGAGACTGATGTATGAATATCCTCTATCTGTATTCTGGCATAACGTTGAGAATCTTTTGCTATGAAGCCTATATACATCCTGCAGGTCATTACGCGCACGCAGCGTCCATTTTATTTGAACCAATTCACAGTTTCCTTAACAACATCCCCATGTGAAATAAGATTGCCATCATTTATATCGCTTTCTGCAAATTCAAGTTTCTGACGTAAATACAGCCGGTATATGACCTCGTCAACTTCTACTACATCCGGCAGGTCATCTATCAGGTTGTGTATTTCTTTTTTTTGTAAAATCATTGTACCCCCTTATGGTAAACTCCAAAATATCTTGTATTATATTACTTTTTAAAAACTAATTGTTACAACATCAAACTCAACGATAAGCGGCGCATGGTCTGAGGGCTTAAGCGTTTTTTTCTTTCTTGGCCACACATCAACTTCTATAGAGCGCAGGCGTTTAATCATCTCCTTTGTAGTGAGCACATAGTCAATCCTAAGTCCCTGATCTTTCCATATAGCAGCGCCATACGCCCACCACGTGTATTGTCTGACATCGGGATACAAGTGCCTAAAAGCATCCGTAAGTCCACAATCAATAATCCTTTGCAGTGATTCCCTCTCCTCCGGCATTGTTGCCACCGTGTCGTGGTACGCTTTAGGGTCATAGACGTCAATATCCTCACGGGTTACATTTAAATCTCCAACTATAACTATGTTTTTACTTGTGGCAGCTTCTATATGGTCAAGTAAAGACTTATACCAGTTTAACTTATAGTAATACTTCTCTGTGCCCCTCTCATCTCCGTGCGGTACATAGACGTTTATTATAGTAATGCCGCTAATATCAGCCTGTATAATCCTTCTTTGAGCATCCGCACAGTCTGTCGTAAATCCGCGTTTAACATTGGTAAGCGGCAGCTTTGAGCATATTGCAACTCCGTTATATGCTTTCTGACCAAATGTCTCACAGTAATGAAAGCCGTGTGAGTTAAAAAACTCATGGGGAAATGTCTCATCCACGCCCTTTAACTCCTGAAGGCAAAGCACGTCAATGTCATTTTCACGCCGCTTTAGCCACTCTGCAATCACTTCAAGCCGCGCTTTTATCGAGTTTACGTTAAACGAACATATCTTCATAATACAGTTTACATTATACTATAATTTGCTCTTTACTGAATTGGGTTAGTAGGTATGCAAGAAATATGGGAAAGCTACCCTGTATCAGAGAAAAATATTCTTTTTGGACAGGAAAATTTTGCCGAATTTCTGACAGATTTTTCTTAGTCCTCCTTTTATCTTACCTTGCAATACCACACAAAGCTATTAAATACACCATTGGCATAGTAGTTGCAATACTCTTGTTGATGGTTAGCATATAGGCTGACACGGTATATAAAATCTAAGGATAGATAGGGGGTAGTGACATGGCTTTCGTAATTAACACAAACATAATGTCTATTAATGCACAGCGGAATTTGTATAAAACACAGGGACCCTTACAAAATGCGATGAAAAGGTTATCATCCGGTTTAAGGATAAACTCTTCTGCCGACGATGCCGCTGGTCTTGCAATCGCAACGAGAATGACATCTCAGATACGCGGTTTAACTGTAGCGGAACGAAATGCCAATGATGGTCTCTCAATGGTTCAGACTGCAGAGGGTTCAATGTCAGAGGTTATCAATAACCTTCAGAGAATTCGGGAGCTTGGAGTTCAGGCAATGAGCGGGCAGTACAGTGTAACTGATGTGGCAAACATGCAGAAAGAGGTCAATGTTTTAGTTGAAGAAATTGGCAGAATAGCGGAACAGACCAAGTTTAATGGGATTCGTTTACTTGACGGACACTTTCATACCAAACTTCAGACAAGCTTTGCGGCCAGTGATTCACAGGTACAAGTTACACTGGGCTCTATGAACACAGACGCCTTAGGCGGTCCCATATTTACAAAAACCGATAAAAGTGGTCCTATGATGTTTCTGAAAGATATACATACTGCTACCACAGTTGGGGTAAACGGTAGAGGCGACGGTACATTTGTAAGTGGCTCCGGGTTTGGTTTTCCACCTAACTACAGTTTTACAGCCAGCAGCACTATAGCATACAGCGGCGCTGCATCATTCCAGATAGCTGATTCTACCAGTTTGACAGGTTTCATATCTCAGGCCTCAAACGCTATAGCCATAGTTGACTCTGCGCTGAATTTTGTAACAAGCTCAATGGCTGATATGGGCGCTAAGGCTAATCAACTTGAGGCCAATATCAGAAACTTAGAGAATGTACTGGAGACAACACAGGCTTCAAGGTCAAGGATAATGGATGCCGATTTTGCAGCAGAAACGGCAAATCTTACAAAGGCTATGATTTTACAGCAATCGGGCATATCGGTACTGGCACAAGCAAATTCATCCCCTCAAAATGTGCTTGCACTGCTAAAATAAAGAATCCGGATAGACAGAGGATAGAGACATGGCTTTCGTAATTAACACAAACATAATGTCTATTAATGCACAGCGGAACCTGTATAAAACACAGGGACCTTTGCAAAATGCGATGAAAAGGTTATCATCTGGTTTCAGGATAAACTCTTCTGCTGATGATGCCGCAGGCCTTGCCATAGCAACAAGAATGAGCTCTCAGATACGAGGTTTAACGGTAGCAGAACGAAATGCCAATGATGGTCTCTCAGTGGTTCAGACTGCAGAGGGTTCAATGTCAGAGGTTATCAATAACCTTCAGAGGATACGAGAGCTTGGAGTTCAGGCAATGAGCGGGCAGTATGGTGTAACTGATGTGGCAAACATGCAGAAGGAGGTCAATGTTCTTGTTGAAGAAATTGGCAGAATAGCGGAGCAGACCAAGTTTAATGGTCAGCGCTTGCTTGACGGCCACTTTCATACTAAACTTCAGACAAGCTTTGCAGCCAGCGATTCACAGGTACAAATTACAATCGGCTCTATGAACACAGACGCCTTAGGCGGCCCCACATTTTCACCGACCGGTAAAGATGGTCCCATGATGTTTCTAAAAGATATTCACACTGCTACCTCAGTTGGGGTAAACGGCATAGGTGATGGTTCATTTACAACCCTTGCTGGCTTTGGTTTTCCGCCTAATTATAGTTACACTGCAAAAAGCGCTTTTGCTTATAGCGGGATAGCGTCGTTTCAGGTGGCTGATTCAACAAGTTTGACAGGTTTCAAGTCTCAGGCATCAAACGCTATAGCCATTATTGACTCTGCTCTAACTTTTGTAACAAGCGCTATGGCTGATATGGGCGCTAAAGGTAATCAACTTGAGGCCAATATAAGAAATTTAGAGAATGTACTGGAGACAACACAGGCTTCAAGGTCAAGGATAATGGATGCCGATTTTGCAGCAGAAACGGCTAATCTTACCAAGTCTATGATTTTACAGCAGTCAGGCATATCGGTACTTGCGCAGGCGAATTCATCTCCGCAAAATGTGCTTGCACTGCTAAAATAGAAATTATAAGATAAAAATAGGGATTTTTTTCGCAGATTGCGCAGATTTTCACAGATATATATCTGAGTTTATCTGCGGATTAATATTTTTAAGAATTATTCTAATTGCCTATGCAGTTAGCTCCGCAAACAAAAAAATGGATTCCTGCCTTCGCAGGAATGACAAGAAAAAAAGGATTGACAAAAAAAAGAAATAGCCCCCCTTTGTCATTCCCGCCTTTTTCACTTTGTCATTCCCGCCTACGAGCGGGAATCCAGTCCTTTTAACTGTATCATTTGCTGACTGAAAAAAATCTACAGGAGTTAACTCAATAAGCATTTTATTCTCATTTATAATCGGCTTTCAAATTTAAGAAATAATAGAACACACCTATTATAAAGCCGAGAGCGAATTTGCCCTGCATACGGCTTTTCATACTGACAGGTGAAAAGAGCAGTGGTAAATGTCTTGCACCGTTTACTATTAGCATAGAGTATATAAGCGGATGGTATCTTTTCTTAAGTCCTGCTATAGACTTGCCAACGGCTATGGGTTTACTCAAATTATTAACAAGAAAAGGCGGGTGCAGATATTTTAGTCTGTCGGACTTGTAGAACTTTTTGCCTGAGGCAAGGAAACGAACCACAAATTCAACATCCTCCTGCCCTATTATAGATGAGACAAAACCGTGCAGCTTACTTAGAACCTCTGTGGTATATGCCATACATCGGCTGGTTGGAAAGTGTGGTTCGTGGTAGCAGTATTTCTCTTTCCAAAGACAAAACGCAGCGCTGCCATGCGGTATTATGGCATCAGCTCCAGTGCGGATAAAGTCATCTATGAGAGTTGTAAGAAAGTCATTGCCTGTTAGTATGGTATCATCATCCAAAAGCAGACAATATTTCCCTTTGACCCTGTTTATAGCAAAGTTCCTGGCGTAGCCCATCATGCCGTATTTTTCGCTGAGACTGTAGTATGAGACATTCATTTTGTCCTTAAATTTATTGTAAGCAGCAAACCCCTCACTTGTACCGCCCCTGTCCTCTACCAATATGACTTCGTATCTGTCCTTTGGCAAGTCCTGCTCGACAAGGCAATAGAGGATGCCCTCTAATAAGTCTATCCGACCATAAAAATTTATCACACACGAGACATCACGCTCATTTGCTGCTGAGCCAACAACGGCATCCCCCTCCATTTTAAGAGGAAAAATCCGGTTAAGAATTTTTAAAACTGCAATCCTTATGTCCATTAGTTAGTCTTTCCGTCTGTCATCTTTACCACATAAGTTAGTCATCTATTGAGATTTCTAAGCTCAGCTTGTATATCTTCTTGTTCAGCTTGGTTTTCCCACATTTTAGCTATCTTATTAAGTAACGCCTTAGTGCTTGGCCATCTATTGCCTACGGCGTGAGCCCTTTCCTTCCATTTATTTGATAACTCTCGTTCTTGTTCTCCACCTTCATTAATGCTCTTCTGGTACACACCTTGTATAACCAATTGCTCTGCTAACATTCCCTCTTCAATTTTATCATTTAATAATTTAAAAATATCACGTACGCCTTTATGCGGCCATACATTGTCATCAGGGTCATCAGGAACATAAGCGAGTACTTTGCCTATGTGATAATCTGCAATTTCAAGGCGGTTTTTCTCCTTAGCAAGCTCTGTGGTTTTTTCTATCCAACTTTTTAATTTATCGGCATCGAAAGAGTTATCATCCATCAACCCCGGAGGTGTTTTCCATGCGTTTAATAAACGGAAACCCAGTTGTGCACGTGCTTTTGTATTTTCATCTATGGTTTCCTCTTCAATACCTGATGATGGTTTATACACGTCACAAACAATATTTATAAAAAACTCCGGTTCAGAGGCAAGACTTTTATGTAAGGTTAGTTCACTTTTACCGCCAACCTCTATTAACAAAGGTAAATATAAATATTCAAGTTTTAATAGTTTATCATGTGAAATATTATCGCGTTTTCTTAATATATCAAATATTTCTCTGACATCATAGCTATCCAAATTAACCTGCTTACTTTCAGACTTCATACTCAATTCCTCTAAAACGCTATCTAAAAGATCAATAAGTAATTCAGTCTCTATGGAAGAGGCAAATCTATAGACAGAATGTACCATATCAACAGACCTTTTCACCTCAATAAGTTTCTTTATAAAAAATGTACAAATCTCCTTTGAAGGTTCATTTATAAATGCCGAACGTTTTGACCAATATAAATTCTCTATGTCAGTGCCAAGAGAGTTTACTGATGAAAATGTATCCATATTATCAGGCCAATCTAAAATCACATTTGCCACTAACTCATTATCCCAATTACTCATTTTTATATGATTAAATAAATATTTTTTCCACTCTTTCCCGTACTTCAGATAAGCATGAGAGGATAGAACTCTGGATATTATTTTTCCGTTATTTCCATAACTTTTAGTTTTTTCTATAAATTGAAATAATTCCTCTAAGTTACTAAAATATTCAATTAAAGAATCAGATATTAGACTAGGAAATGAAACAGTATTTCCAAACTCTAATATCCCAACAGTACCGTCTGCCTTGATTATATTTTTTAGGGCTTCATGGCGTAATGACTTTAAATCTGCAGATGAATCAACCTCTGGTTTATTTTGACTTGGTAAAAGCGGACTAAAGTTGTCAAACAGCCATTTATATCGTTTTATTAGATTAAAAGGTTCAAAGGACTCAACTATTTTTTGCAACCTGTTAATTTCATTTCCGGGAAGCGCCCAAAAAGCATCACTAAACGCTTTATGTTTATATGTAAATTCTCGAAATAATTCCCAAAAATCATACATTATATCTTCGCTTAAATTCACCTTTGGAACAGATTCTAACATATCATAAGCTTTTATGCGTTGAACTGGAGTTAAACGTGGAAATGAATCTAAAATAACCCTCCATCGTTCAGGTTTATTTCCAACATTATCTAAAACACGATTGATAATTTCATTATAGGTAGATTGTTCAATTTCATCTGTAAATACTTCACGTTGTGATTTTCCGGCTTCACGCCATAAAGGTTCATATGTAGGAGAAGCACTTTCATGAATTTTTGGTAACAAACTTGTTATTAAATTCCATCCTTTTTCTGGCGAATCTCTAAGAATAAGGTCTATCACCTCCATTCGTTCTTTTAGGGTCGCATTAGTTCCGGGACGCCACGGTAAAAAAATCTTGTATAAACTGTTTATAGGACGATTTGAATAAGTACCGCCAGGGTCAATTTCTGAGAGCTTTGTCAGTATTATACAGACACGTGCCAGCCATTGCGGATCCCAAGCAAGCATCTCCAAAGCCCATAATATTTCTGTATGCGGAGAGGATGTCCATAATGGAGAATCACTATCGGTAAATATGGTTTTTGCTATTTCGTCTTTGCCCTGAAGCAGACACTCCAGGGCTTCAACAAAAGGGTCAGGCACTGCCTCAACCAGTACCGGTAACTGCTGACTAAGGCTTATCAAAAGTCTGCTGTTTGTATAAAGTCCTGGTAATTGCCTTATTAACTCATCAACAAACATTTGGTTCTTTAAATTGTGTGGGAACATACGACCATCTCCATGTACTGCAATAAGTAATAATGTTTGAGCAAGTCCATCTCTAAGCCATTTAGAATGGGGTAATGTTTTTCCTGTTATATTAGCTAACATTTTTTCATTTGCTGGTAAGTCTATACATGGGTCAATTTCACTAAAAACATAAGCACAAGCATCACTAAAACGTTGCCAATCAAATTCTGTTATTAAACGACTTGCATGTGTAAAAGAATCAACCGGAGCCGAAAGAGTCCAAACATCATCTATACGTAAAATGGGCGGGTCATCCTCTGAAAGAAATTGATGTAAATCTTGAACCACTTCTTCGTATGATTTGTCTCTTGATAACGCTTCAATAACCTGCCTGTCATTGTTATTTCCATTTTTCCATGCCCCTGCAAATATGGCAGGGATAAGTGGTTCTAAATTATTTTCCCACGGCGGGCTTGGTGCAGTACCTGAAGGATATAGTCGTTGAAATACTGTTACACTTCGCCTACAACTACGTGCTTTAAGTTGTGCATCGTCCAAACTAATATTGCTTGATCTGTGAAGCTCATTAGCAAATGCTTTTAGACCGGGACGTTTAAGAAAAATATCTGGTGTTTCTTTATGTGAATTACCCAAAGGGATGACAACGGTATGGCCTTTTGCTGTAAGCATTCCTGCAGATTCTCTAACAGCATCTCCCAATATTATGATTAAAAGAGTATGTTCGTTATTTAGTAACCGTCTTACTGTCTCCTCATCATTTACAACTATTGACCTTGAATATAAATGATAATATCGTTGGTCATTTCCATTTAAGGATTTAATTGCAGAAATTACAAATGCCTGTGCTTCTTGTGGTGAATCTGCTCTGATTCGAATAATTTCTGATTTTTGCATAAGCAAATCAACTAGTTTTGTTTTGTGTTCTTCTCGTTCTGTTAAAATCAGACTTTCAGTTATTGGGGGGATACTGATATTACTCCAAAGTTCCCATACCTCATCAATACTTTTAACTTTTGCAGATAAAGTGCCAACTCCTAAATCTGCTAACCATAGCCCAACTGAAGTATACTGTTTAATCCAATCCTCTAAATTTGTTGCATCCAGTACTTTAACATCCGACCAGATATTACGTGATTTAGCCTCTTTTATAAAACCATCACGAGAATTACGTTCTATTTTTGTTGGTTCATTCCAAAATCTAAGAGAAACAGAAACATAAGTAGTAGTTTCAAATTCAAAATCAGCCGGTAAAGGTCTCCCACTTTTTGATGAACGTTTGTCAAAATCACTCCATGCTTTGCCTGAAACATCTTTCGATGTTGATAATTCCCATACAGAATTTCCTTTTGGAACAAATTGTGGTAATCCATCTGAACAAATGAGCTGTCCATCCCAACCGGCACGATTAACATACTCACAAGAAGGAAATCGTATGCTGGCAATATTTTTTGCAGACGCAAAAATCAGAAGCTTTATCAGTTCCGGTAAGTCAGCTTCTGATTGACGGGCATCAGCCCATCGCTCTAAATCTTTTGCAGTAATCCGCTTCATATTAACTTCTACTCTTCCGGCTTAGTATCCTTTTCGGCTGATTTACCGATTCCTACAATCATGTTCTCTGGGCCCACGTCCATAATCCTGACCCCTTGCGTGTTTCTACCAGTTACCGGTATATTTTCTGCCGGTGTGCGGATTAGCTTGCCTGCTTTTGTGATAAGCATTATCTCATCATCATCTCGCACCTGAATGAGACCCACCGCTTTGCCGCCTTTTTCCGTTATCTTAATTGAGATTACACCCTGTCCGCCGCGGCTTTGTGCATTGTACTCCACAGCCTTTGTCCTCTTACCGTAACCCAGCTCAGTTACCGTTAGCAGGGTTGACCTATCATCTGTTACATCAGCCGACACTACCTCGTCTTTGCTCTTTAAGCGGATGCCGATTACTCCACGTGCTCCTCGCCCCATATCTCTGACATCGTCTTCGTTAAACCTTATAGCATGTCCAAACTGTGTTCCTATTATCACATCAGATCTGCCGTCAGTCATCTTTACCGCTATAAGCTCGTCATCGTCATCAATAGAAATAGCAATGACGCCCTTACTGCGAGGATTGCTAAACTCCGAGAGCTGCGTTTTTTTCACAATACCCTTTTTTGTAAACATCATCAGGTAGCCGCTTTGAAATCCTTTAACCGGAAGCGCCGTTGCCAGCTTTTCACCCGATTGTAACTGAAGCAGATTCACTATCGCTTTGCCCTTAGTCGCTCGCCCAGCTTCCGGTATCTGATAAATCTTAAGCCAATAGAGCCGCCCAAGATTTGTAAAAAACAGTATATGGTCATGCGTTGAGCCGATAAATAATTGCTTAACGTAGTCCTCTTCGCGTGTTTCCATCCCAATTGATCCCTTACCGCCGCGCCTTTGCCGTCTGTACTCAGACAGTGGATTTCTCTTTATATAGCCGTTATGGGAAACTGTGATAACCATCTCCTCTTCGGTTATAAGATCTTCTACTGAGATTTCAGAAATATCCGCAACAATTTCTGTGCGTCTCTCATCGGCGTACTTTTCTCTGATCTCCAAAAGCTCCGTCTTTATAATCTGAGCTATCAGCGCCTCACTTGCCAGTATTGCCCTTAAACTCTCAATCTCTTTTATAATCTCATTGTATTCACTTACGATTTTTTCGCGCTCAAGACCGGTCAGTCTCTGCAGGCGCATCTCAAGGATAGCGTTAGCCTGAATTTCTGAGAGCGGAAATTCGGTTATAAGACCGCGACGTGCTATTTCAGGAGTTTCTGCCGCTCTGATAAGTGTTATTATAGCGTCAAGGTTATCAAGGGCAATCTTCAAGCCCTCCAATATATGGGCACGCTCCTCCGCTTTCCGTAAATCAAACCGAGTGCGCCTAATTACTATCTCACGCCTGTGTCTAAGGAAATGACTTAGAATGGTCTTTAGCCCCATCACCCTTGGCTGCCCACCGGCAAGCGCCAGCATGATCACTCCAAAGGTGGATTCCATCGCTGTATGCTTATAGAGATTATTTAAAACCACCTGTGCCATCTCATCCCGTTTTATCTCAATTACCATTCGGATGCCGTCACGGTCGGACTCGTCTCTCAAGTCAGAAATTCCCTCAATCTTTTTCTCTCTTACTAGCTCTGCTATTTTTTCCATAAGACGCGCCTTATTTACCTGATACGGCAGCTCCGTTACAATAATGCTTTCTCCGCTGCGCCCTCTTTGTTCAAAATTAGCCTTTGCGCGCACCTTTATCTGCCCGCGTCCGGTCTCATAGGCATTGATAATCCCCTGCAAACCAAAAATGATGCCTCCGGTTGGAAAGTCCGGGCCTTTTACGAATTTCATTAAATCACGGGTCTCTATCTCAGACTCTGGTGTTTCAAGCAAATGCAGCAAAGCGTCTATCACCTCACCAAGATTGTGTGGAGGAATGTTTGTAGCCATACCTACTGCTATTCCTGAGGCTCCATTTATGATAAGATTAGGCACGGTAGCAGGTAAAACGACAGGCTCCTCGGTGGTTTCATCAAAATTGGGGATGTAATCAACCGTTTCCTTATCTATGTCGTTAAGGAGCTCCTCGGCAATCTTAGAAAGCCTCGCCTCAGTGTATCTGTATGCCGCAGCAGGGTCGCCATCCATAGAGCCAAAGTTACCCTGACCGTCTATTAAAGGATACCTCATGTTAAAATCCTGAGCCATACGCACAAGCGCATCATAGACTGCGCTGTCACCATGAGGATGATACTTCTTTAGCACCTCTCCGACAACACCGGCACACTTTGAGTACCTCCTGTTAGAGAGCAGCCCCTCTCTAAACATCGCATACAGAATACGCCTCTGCACAGGTTTCAGACCGTCCCTTACCTCCGGCAGCGCCCTCCCTATTATTACGCTCATAGCGTAATCCAGGTAGCTTACCTTCATCTCCTCTTCTATGCTTATAGCTATCGTTGACATAGTTTTCCTTTTCTATGGTTTATTATTTTTACGTTAACTTTGCTTATATAAACGTGGATTCCTGCCTTCGCAGGAATGACAAAGAAAAAAGCATCTCCACATTTGTCATTCCCGCCTCCGAGCGGGAATCCAGTCCTTTCTTCTGGCATTTTAAATATCAACATTTCTGGCCTCAAGTGCATGTTTGGTTATAAAGTCCTTTCTGGGCTCCACGGCATCTCCCATTAGAATTGTAAAAATAGCGTCTGACTGCACCGTGTCCTCTATCGTTACCTGAAGAAAAATCCGCTTTTCTGGATCCATCGTAGTCTCCCACAACTGATGCGGGTTCATCTCCCCCAGTCCTTTATACCGCTGGATGTGAAGCCCTTTTCGTGCTATTTTCATTATAAACTCAAGCACCTCAGTTGTCGTGCCAAACTCGTGCTCCACCCCTTGATGAGTTATCACATAGGGCAGCTCCCCCATGTCCTCCACGATTGCGTAATAAGTCCTCAGTTCCTTATACTCCGGGGATTTTATAAAATTAAAGTTAATCGTAAGCCCCTTATTTTGTCTCTCAAGTTTTACCGAGTAGCTCATGTGCTCTTTATCAAACACTATCTCTCTCCACTCGGTGTCTTTGTACTTGTCTTTCAGTACGGTAAGAAATTCCTTGAATTTCTCTTCGTCTTTTATTGTGCTTTCTAAGTCTTTAAATTTCAGAATGTAACGGAGCAGATCTCCGTCACTTTGCCGTCTTACATGCCACTCTATTAGTTTTTCATAGGACATCAGTCTTTTAAAATGCGTAAGCAGTGGTTTCCCCCGGACTTTTGAATCCCTGATAGTTGCCTCAAGTTCAGAGACTGCAAGCTCAAAAAGCATATCCTGCATCTCAGTATCGTTTTGTACGTATTTCTCGGTCTTACCCTTTTTCACTTTATACAAGGGGGGCTGAGCTATGTAGAGATAACCGCGCTCTATGATTTCAGGCATCTGGCGATAAAAGAACGTAAGTAAAAGCGTCCGAATGTGCGCTCCGTCAACATCGGCGTCAGTCATCAGGATTACTCTGTGGTACCTGAGTTTTGCTATATCAAACTCATCGGAGCCAATCCCCGTGCCAAGCACTGTGATAAGAATCCGAATCTCCTCAGAGGAGAGCATTTTATCAAACCGTGCCTTTTCCACATTTAAAATCTTACCCCTCAGTGGCAGTATTGCCTGAAACCGTCTGTCACGCCCCTGCTTTGCTGAGCCTCCTGCCGAATCCCCCTCCACTATGTATATCTCGCTTTGTGCCGGGTCTTTTTCCGAGCAGTCGGCAAGTTTACCGGGAAGCCCTGAGTCCTCAAGCGCACCCTTTCGGCGGGTTAATTCCCGTGCCTTACGCGCGGCATCACGTGCCCTCAGCGCTTGAATGGATTTTTCTATTATTTTTTTGGCCATAGATGGGTTCTCTTCAAAATACTTACCCAGTGAGTCATTGACAATTGACTCCACTATGCCCTTGATTTCGGTGTTACCGAGTTTCATCTTAGTTTGCCCTTCAAACTGAGGGTTTTGCACCTTTACGCTGATTACTGCTGTTAGCCCCTCACGGACGTCCTCGCCCGACAGTGAGCCTGTTTTCATAAGCCCAGCAGAGCTTGCATAAGCGTTAGCGGTTCTTGTAAGGGCTGCCTTAAAACCGGTTAGATGAGTGCCACCCTCACGCGTGTTTATGTTATTAGCATAGGTATATATAAGCTCCGTGTAACTATCGTTATATTCAAGCGCAATCTCCACGTGACAGCCCTCACGCTGCCCGGTTATATAGAGAGGCTTATCCTGTACGCAAATTTTATTCTTATTTAAATGCTCAACAAATGACACGATGCCGCCCTCATAGATAAACGTGTGCTCTTTGGCGGAAATCTCCTCTAAAAGCGATATCCTAAGCCCTTTGTTTAAAAATGCAAGCTCTCTCAGTCGTTGAGCAAGAGTGTCAAAGTTAAACTCGGTGATTTCAAAAACTTTTGGGTCTGGTTTAAACGTTATATTTGTGCCTCTTTTATCCGTCTCACCGACCACAGTAAGCCCGCAGACGGGTTTGCCGCGCTCAAATCGCTGCTGATAAACTTTGCCTTCCTTTTTTATCTCCACCTCAAGCCACTCACTGAGGGCATTTACCACAGAGACTCCCACCCCGTGAAGACCGCCTGAGATTTTATACGCTTTAGAGTCAAACTTACCCCCGGCATGAAGCTCAGTGAGAACTATCTCTGCTGCGGTGCGTTTTTTAGGGTCTCCCGGATGAATCTCAACCGGAATCCCTCGTCCGTCATCAATAACTGTGCAGCTGCCGTCATGATGAAGCGTAACTTCAACGCTTGTACAGTGCCCGGCCAGTGCCTCATCAACACTGTTATCCACTACCTCATACACCAGATGGTGAAGCCCTTCAATTCCTGTTGACCCTATGTACATGGCAGGCCTTGCCTGCACCCCCTCAAGACCCTTTAGTATCTGTATTGATTCTGCCTCATACAACGCATCCCCTGCCACACCCTCCGGGCTGCCCTCTGAGACCACATCTTCACGACTGTTTTCCATTAATTCTCACCTCTAAGGATTTTTTTTCCGCAGATTGCACAGATTTTTGCAGATTATTTTTCATTCATCTGCGTCAGCTGCGGATTAATCTTTTTCAAGAGTTCTTTATCTGTTACCCTGTGCTCTTTTTCACCTTTTTAACTAACACAACGCCGGTTTCTGTGTTAAAAATTATCTTTCTCCCCTGGTTTCCGCCAACGTCTGAGCCGGTTATCATTATCTTTTCCTCAAAAAGTATATCCTGCGCTATTAAGATGTTTCGCTCGCCCACGTTTAAAAGTCCCGAGGAACTTTCCATCATAGCTGCTCCGCCAAATACCTTTGCCTGTAGATTTCTTTTAGTTGAGCCAAAAGACATCACCTTCTCTATAAGTTTAGCTATCGCTATGTTTCCGTACTTTGGCGAGGCCAATCCCTCACCGTTCCAAAGCGGCAGCAGGTAATGATTCATCCCGCCGTGCCGCAGCTGCGGATCCCACAGGCACACTGATATGCAAGAGCCCAGCACCGTAGTTATCGCATACGGAGCCTTATCGGCAAGCAGCGTACCCGGATACAAAAAATGTTCGTTCATCTATAATTTAAAACTGCTGCTCATCGTCAAAAAGAAAGTCATTACCCTCTGAGGAGAAAGAATCCATCTCTACCTGACCCTCCAACTCCTGCAAAATCAACGTAAACTCCGTCCACTTATCTATCTCAGATTCAACTGTAATTTTACCGTTTATCAGATCAACAAGTGTCCTCACTATGCTTAAACCAAGTCCATGCCCTCTGTGAGCTTTCATAGTTCCAAAGTCAACCTGAACAAATCTGTCAAATATTGCTCTCAAACTCGTGTTGCTTATCCCAATGCCGTAATCTTTTACCACTATTTGAAGCATCCCGTCTGACCTTGAAAGCGTTATCTCTACAGTGCCGCCCTCTTTACTAAACTCTATTGCATTACTTATTAAATTTGTGAGAATTAACTGCAGTTTTTCAGAGTCGGTTACAAAAAAGAACTCATTGCCATTTACCTCAGTAGCTTGAGCGAAAACAGGTGAAAAATTAATAGTAACATTCTTTTTTGCCGCCACCTTACTAAAAGAATCAATGATGCTTGAAATAAGCGAAACTACGTCAACCATGACATGGGTGAGCGTTGTCTCTCCGGATTCAAGTTCTGCCGCCATAAAGATATTTTTCAACTGAAAATCCAGCACAAACGACTCCTCGTGAATCAGCTCGGCTATTGCTTTAATGTCATTACAATCAAGGGTTGAGGCATTTACGGAAAGCTGCCCGGAAAGACCCATTATGGAGGTCATGGGGTTGTTTAGTTCATTTTTTATATTTGACAAAAAATTACTTCTGAGCGCCTCAGACTCCTGCAGCCTTGCGTTGACCTCTTCAAGTTTTCTTGTCATCATGCGGATATCTGTAAGCGCTTTTTCCTTGTCCTCAAAGCGCGCCCTCAGCTCCTCTATAAATTCCGCATCAGTCAGTCTTCTCATCATTACCTTACATCCTCACCGGCATAATTACGCATCGGTAGCGCTCTACACCCTCCTCCATAAACAGAGTGGGGTTTTGACTGTCCAGAAATTTAATCACGACATTTTCTGTTTCCATGTTTAACAGAAGCTCAAGCAGGTACCGGGAGTTATAGCCGACACTCAGCGTGTCGCTGTCAAATCTGACGTCCATAGAATCCCGCGCCTCGCCAAGCTCCGGGTCGGTAGCAAATATCTCCATCTCATTTTCACTTATATCTATCTTTATGATTTTACTTTTGTCACGGTTTATAACGGCAACTCTTTTTAAGACCGATATAAACTCCTCACGGGCTATCACCGCTGTTTTGTCGTTATTTTTTGGTATCACCTGGTCGTATGCTGGATATGAACCCTCTATCAGCTTAGTCAGAAACTCCTTTTCAAAAATATTAAACCTGATGTGGTTTTGTGAGATGTCAAAAGATATATCACCCTCAATTCCTGTAAGGAATTTCTTTAGCTCACTTACGGTTTTTCGCGGCACTATGAGTTTTAGTTCATCGTTAAAAGGAACATCTATATCGGTTTCAATAGCGGCAAGTCTGTGACTGTCGGTGCCTACCAGCATCATCTTCTTTTGCTCTCCAAAGATATGAAACAGAACCCCGTTAAGCGTATAGCGCGGGTCAGCCTCTCCGGCGCTGTAAAAAGTCTTTTCAATCATGCCAAGCAGATTGCGGGCGTCTATTATGATTTGCCTGCCCTCATCAATTTCAGGCCACTGAGGATACTCCTCACTCTCAATACAGGCTATGCGAAAGTAGCTCTTACCGGCCTTAATCGTTACCCAGTTGTTTTCACTCTCCTCAAATGTTATCTCGCCTGTAATCTCACGTGCTATTTCGTATAGCTTTTTTGCAGGGAGACAGAATTTTCCAGGCTTTTGTACGCTTGTTACCGTTATCGGCTCTTTTATGGCCATATCCAGGTCAGTTGCGTATATGGAGCTGCCTTCTGCTCCTACAGTTAACAAAAAATTACTTAACACAGGCGTTGTTGCCTTTTTCTCTATGATGCTCTGGATGTCAGAGAGCCTCTTTTGCAGCTCAAAGCTGTCTATTCTAAAATTCATATCTCACCACCTCCACTATGGTTTTATTCTGTTAATTAATTGTTCTATTACTTTAGCAAAGTTCTCGTCGCTGTCTATTTTACTTTCAACCTGCTTACAGGCATAAATAACCGTAGCATGGTCTTTTCCTCCAAACGATTTTCCTATATCGCCAAGTGATAAATCCGTCAGTTGTTTAATAATGTACATGGCTGCTTGTCTGGGGGCTGTGACCTCTTTAGTGCGCTTTTTAGCCTTTATGTCAATTGGTTTTATGTTAAAGTATTCGCAGACCGTTTTTTGTATATGCTCAACGCTGATTGGCTTAAAATCATCAACAAAGATGTCCTTTAAGACGTCTTTTGCCATATTAATGTTAATAGGGTTTCCGGTGAGGTTGGAGTTTGCCGCAAGTTTTATCAGACAGCCCTCAAGCTCTCTGATATTAGACCTGATGCGTGAGGCAAGGTAGTAGGCCATATCATCTTGCAGGAAAATCTTCTGGTTTTCCGCCTTTTTTTGTAAAATAGCAACCTTAAGTTCAATTGAGGGCGGCTGGATGTCAGCAATCAGTCCCATCGTAAAACGCGACTTCAGGCGGTCGGTTATCGAGGTCAGCTCCTTAGGCGGTCTGTCGGCGGATATTATTATCTGTTTCTGTTTTTCGTAGAGAGCGTTAAACGTGTGAAAAAACTCCTCCTGAGTCTGCGTCTTGTTTGCTATGAACTGGACGTCGTCAATAAGCAGAGCATCAAGACCCCTGTACTTGTCCTTCAATTCGCCCATCTTTTCGTGTCTGATTGCCGCTACGACCTCGTTGGTAAACTGCTCTGAGGAGACATACATAACGGCGGCATTTGGGTCTATGTCTATCACCATGTTACCGATGGCACTTATCAAATGGGTTTTACCAAGCCCTACATCACCGTATATAAAAAGCGGATTATATGTTTTTCCTAAAGATTCTCCAACAGCGAGCGCAGCTGCGTGCGCAAACTGATTGCTTGGCCCCACCACAAAATTATCAAACGTGTATTTTGGATTAAGATGAATACCTCTATTAGCTAATCTGGTTCTGCGGGTTTGCATTAAAGTGTCTTTTTTTACAATATCGCTAGTTTGCGCTTGATCTACCTTAAAGACAACATTCATCTGTTTTGATAGCACAGTTTCCAATGCCTTATTAAACAGCTGCGGGTAATTGTCCTCTATCCACTCCCTGAAAAATCTGTTTGGAACTGACAGCACAGCGCTGTGCTCTTTAATCTCAAGAGGTTTGACTGGTTTAAACCAAAGTTCAAACGCAGCTCCTCCCACAGATTCCTGTAAAACCCCCTGTACCTTCTGCCAAATCTCTTCAATTTCCAT